>DEYK01000037.1 GCA_002364485.1 Phycisphaerales bacterium UBA3160 | reverse complement strand
AGACCATCACCGGCGCCTGCTGCCTCTACAACGGCAACTGCGCGGACGAGACCCTGCAGATCGAATGCGACACCTTCGGCGGCACCTGGAACGAGGGCCAGACCTGCAGCGAGGTCGACTGCCCGCAGCCGGGCGCCTGCTGCTTCGGCAACGGCGCCTGCTCCCTGAGTCTGGAGACGGACTGCCTTGATGCCGGCGGCGACTTCCTCGGCGAAGGCACCGACTGCGATCCCAACCAGTGCCCGCAGCCGACGGGCGCCTGCTGCTACGACGACGGCAGCTGCAACGAGAATCTGGAGCAGACCGAGTGCCTCGGTGGCGGCGGATCGTGGAACGAGGCCCTGACGTGCCAGGAGGCCGACTGCCCGCAGCCGGCTCCCTACGCGGCATGCTGCGTCGACTTCAACTGCACGCTGCAGACCGAGGCCGACTGCCTGAACAACAACGGCGAGTGGTACGCGGGAGTCGAGTCGTGCAGCCCGAATCCGTGCACGGTGATCACCGTCGACGACGACGGGCTGGATCTTCCCGACGCCGACTTCGACAGCATCCAGGCGGCGGTGGACTTCGCGGGGGCGGGCTGGGAGATCGTCGTGTATCCGGGCACGTACACCGCCACCGGCGACTGCGTCATGAACCTCGACGGCAAGGAACTTCACCTCCACGGCCTGCCCGGTCAGGCCGAGCAGACGATCGTCGACGGCGAGAACCAGCGGCGGTGCGCGAAGATCGCCGACGTGGCTCCGGGCATGCTGCACATCGCGCATCTGACGCTCACTCGCGGAGGCGGCACCAGCAGTGGCGGCAGCGCCATCAGGGCGAACGACGCCTCCCCGCTGATCGAATCGGTCATCGTGACCGGCAACGCGTCCATCCAGAGAGGCACCGTCTACGGCTTCGGCGACAGCGACATGATCTTCCGATCGTGCGTCTTCGAGGCGAACGAGAGCAGCACGGGGGCCGGCATCGGCGCCTACGACAACGGCGTGGGTGATTCCTGCGAGATCACGGTCGAATCGTGCGAGTTCAGGAACAACCTGGCCCTGCTTCAGGGCGGCGCACTCTACACCAACGGTTCATCCAGCTTCACCGTCTCCGACACCCTGTTCTGCGAAAACCGCTGCACCGCCTGCGACGAGCCGGGCGGGAACCCGGACGACCAGGACATCTCGGGCAACTGGACCGACGGCGGCGGCAACGAGTTCCTCAACTTCTGCAGCGAGATCAACGTGGACGACGACGGTCTCGACTGGCCGGACGCCCAGTTCTCGAACATCCAGGATGCGGTGGACGCGGCTGCGGACGGCGACACGATTCTGGTGCACCCCGGTACGTACACGACCTCGGGCGGCTCCTCGACGCCGGTGGTGAACCTCGACGGCAAGCGGGTCACGCTCGTCTCCAACGACGGACCCGAGGTCACGTTCATCGACGGACGCAACGGTTCGGGCTACCGCACGCACGTGGGCATCCGATGCGACGACGCTCCGGCCGAGACGAGGATCGAAGGCTTCACGATCATCGGCTGCAAGGCCGAATCGACGGAACGCTCCGGCGGCGGCATGCGACTGACGAACTCGAGTCCGACGGTGATCGACTGCATCATCCGCGAATGCGAAGCCGGGCTCCAGGGCGGCGGCGTGTACGCACGCGATTCCGAGCCGACGTTCCGCAACGTGCGGTTCATCGACAACGAAGCCACTCTGGGCGGCGGCATCTACTTCTTCCGCAGCTCCGCCTCGTCGATCAGCCCCGTGCTGCAGGACTGCCTGTTCGAGGGCAACGATGCGAGTTCGGGCGGAGCGATCTTCAGCAACAAGGCGAACCTGCTGGTGACCGGCAGCGTGATCCGATCCAACACGGCCAACACGGCCGGGGCGATCTACATCGGTGACGACCCGGCCTGGGCGAGAATCAGAAACAGCGTGCTCTGCGGCAACAGCCTGCCGCAGCTCGGTGGGCACGAGCCGGCGGAGAACTTCAACAACGAGATCTCCGACGACTGCGTGACCGGGGCCTGCTGCCTCGACGACGGCATCTGCAGCGACGATGCGGCCTTCGATGCGATGTACGGGCTGACGTGCGAGCTGCTGGGCGGCGAGTTCACGATCGATGCCACCTGCGAGGACGACCCGTGCAGCGAGGCCTGCCCGGCGGACATCAACGGAGACGGCATCGTGAACGTCCAGGACCTCCTGAACGTGATCGCCGATTGGGGCTGCACCGCCCCCGAGTCGTGCCTGGCGGACATCAACGAAGACGGCACGGTCAACGTCCAGGATCTGCTGCTGGTGATCGGCGATTGGAACTGCCAGGGCTGATACACAGCCCTGAAGCACCTGCAAACGGCCATTCTCGGCCACCTTCCCTTAGCAATGCTAAGAGAAGCGGATCTGCTGCCAATCTGCCGCCAATGGGCACTTTCATGGCCGAAATCCGAGTCTTTGATACCACTTGTTCGGATTCGAACTATGTTGAATAAGGCCTTTTTAAGCTTATTCAAGATCAGTGGAGAGAGTAAAACCATGCGATACGCCACGAAAACCGCCATGGCGGCGATGATGATCACCACAACCTGTCTGGGCACCTCGGCCCTTGCAGACTTCAACCCGACCGACGAACTTGTCCCGGTCCATCGGATCGCTCCGCTGGATCTCGACTTCCTGTTCGAGGAGGATCTGGTTCGTGAGAGTGAAGGCGAGCCGTTCCGCTTCGCACTTCCCCACGAGTCCTTCATCACTCCCGGCAACGACGGCATCTGGGACCGCGACGCCGACGGAAGACTCCGCTGGCGCATGCGGATCAACAGCAAGGCCGCTCCCCACATCAACCTGGGCTTCGAACACTGGAATCTTCCAGACAGCGCCGAGATGATGGTCGAATCGGCCGACAAGTGGACGCTGATGGGCCCCTACACCAACGCCGACGCCAACGAAGGCCAGCTCTGGCTGCCCCTGGTGATGGGCGACGATCTGTTCATCACGATCACCTGCGACGATGCCGATCGATTCGCCGTCGAGCAGGACATCATCCTCACCAAGATCAACGTCGGCTACCGCGGGTTCGACGACCCCAACGCCGACCGAGGCACCTCCGAATCGTGCAACCACGACGTGGCGTGCCCCCTGTGCGACGAATGGACCGACGAGGTCCCCGCCATCGCCATGTACACCATCAACGGTTCGCTGACCTGCAGCGGCTCGATGGTGAACAACACCGCCCAGGACGAACGTCCCCTGTTCATGACCGCCGATCACTGCGGACTCCGGACCAACAACGACCAGACGGTCGTGGTGTACTGGAACCACGAGAACACCTACTGCCGGACCCCCGGCAGCAGCGACAGCGGCGGCAACGGCAACGGCAACTACAACCAGAACACCTCGGGAAGCCTGTTCCTGACCACCAACAGCACCTACGACGTCTGCCTGGTCGAACTCAACAGCACGCCTCCCGAGAGCTACGGCATCACCTACGCCGGATGGTCCCGCGGGACGTCCCATACGGGCGGACGGGTCATCCACCATCCGCAGACCGCCGAGAAGCGATGCAGCAGCCTCGACTACGTCCAGTCCTCAGGCCAGTACTGGAACGTGAACTACGACGACGGACGCACCGACTACGGTTCATCCGGCTCGCCGCTGTTCAACGCCCAGCACCAGATCATCGGCATGCTCTGCTGCGGCTCCTCGTTCTGCTCGAACGACCAGAACGACTACTACGGACGGGCCTTCATCGGTCACTGGAGCGGCCTGTCGCCGCACCTTGATCCGCAGGGAACGAACGCCACCTCGGTGAACACCCTGAACCCGGGCAACCTCGACACCGGCGCCTGCTGCGTGTTCGACAGCTGCTATCAGGTCGAAGAGGTCTACTGCAACAACGTCGGCGGCTACTTCAACGGACTCGGCAGCACCTGCGGTTCGGTCGACTGCGAAGACCCGGATCCGATCGGCGGCTGCTGCACCGGCACCACCTGCTCGGTGGGCACCCAGGCCGACTGCGGCGGCACCTACCTCGGCGACGGATCCAACTGCTCGGGCGACCCCTGTGCTCCGGATCCGACCGGCGCCTGCTGCCTCGGGAACGGTTCATGCTTCGTTTCGACGGAGGCAGGATGCAGCGGCTCCTATCAGGGAAACGACTCCGACTGTGCCGGCAATCCGTGCGACAGCAGTGAGGATTCCTTCCTCGGACTCGCCTACAGCATCGTCGGAAGCAACCTCGTGGATGATGACGATCCGACCTGGACCGTCGATGTCTACGTCGTGCTCGGCGAAGACTGCCGACTCGACGCCGTGGCCGGCGACACGACCACCTCGAAGATGGTCTCGACCACTTCGAGCTTCTACCAGAACCAGTACGGAGGCAACACATCGGCGGCCATCAACCCCGCCCTGTTCGCCGCCTTCCCGGATCTGCGGTACGACAGCTTCATGACGATCGGACGGTACGACCAGGGTGACAACAACCTGTCGGACATCGGCATCGACTACTCGGACTTCCAGAACGGCGGTGCCATCGACGCATCGGACGGCTCGTGGTTCTGCACTCCGGAGGATGCACAGGGTGATTCCGGCAACCTCCAGAACGAGTCGTGCGAAGCCGGCAACGGCGTGCTCATCGCCCGCCTGACGGTCCGAGACCTGTCTGCGAGCGTCTACGTCGAGGCCGTGTTCCAGGGCAAGGATGCCAATGGCATCACCTGGCAGTCGCCCGGATCGATCAGCATCGTCAGCGACAACTGCAACGGCACGTTCTGCGACGGCGACTTCAATCAGGACGGTTCGGTCGACGTGGCCGACCTCCTGGGCGTCATCGCCGGCTGGGGCGATCCGTACGACGTGGCCGACCTCCTGGGCGTCATCGCCGACTGGGGCTGCGAAGGCTGATCTTCAGCCACAACCAAGGTACGAACCAGCCCCCTGGAACCATCGGTTCCAGGGGGCTGTCTTTCGGTCTGATCCAGCGACGCTGCGGCGAGCCTACTGCTCGCCGGTCCCGTCGTTGGGAAAGGTGTAGTTCCAGATCGCGATCGAGCCCAGGATCGTCACCACCAGCACGACCCACGGGACGTACCAGTAGCTGATATCGGCGCTGAAGGCGTTGACCAGCGGGGTGAACCAGCTGCCGTCGTTCGGGTCGGATGGAATCAGGATCCATGCCAGAACGAAGATGCACAGGTTGGCCGCAATGAGTATCAGCAGCAGTGATCTTCGTTTCATGAATCGACTCCTCAGGTGGATGCCTGAAGCATACCCACCTGCGAAGTTCCCATCCAGCAACCGGACCCGTCGACGCTGCGGCGAGCCTACTGCTCAACGGCCCGATCGTTGGTGAATGTGAAGTTCCAGATCGTGACCGAGCAGAGGATCGTCACCACCAGCACGATCAGGGGGGGCGTGGACCACCTGCTCTCGTCCGGGTCGGATGGGATCAGGATCCAGGCCAGAACGAAGATGCACAGGTTCGCCGCGATGAACTTCAGCAGCAGTGATCTCTTTTTCATGACTCGAGTCCTCCGATGGCTGCCTCAAGAATACCCACCCCCTCCTCAATCCGGGGCCGAAACGTCACTTTCCTCATGCCTCAAGTCGAGGAGTGTCGAATATCCATGTGAATGACCTCAGCCGATTCACCGCCCTCGCACCGATTCCCCTCCGGATGGATCCTGCCCTCCATGGTCCTCCTCATCGCCGCCGCCTGCCTTGCCGGGTACGCGGCGTCGGTGGTTCCGCAACTGGATCTGCTCGTTCACTTCCAGGTGCAGTATGCATGGGTTCTTCTGCTGATCCTCCTGCTCCTTCTCTGTACCAGACGATGGGGATGGGCGATCGCGGCGACTGCCCTGCTCGTCCTGCCTGCGGCCAGAATCGCACCCTGGTACCTGGATGCCCCGCCACCGGTCGCCGGGCCGGTCATCGAACTGCTGTCGTGCAACGTGAAGTTCTCCAACCCCGAGCATCGGCAACTGATCGAACTCATCGAGCACGTCGACGCCGACATCGTGGTGGTCCAGGAGGCGACGTCCCGGTGGGCCGACGCCCTCACTGTGCTCTCGACCGGATGGCCCCATCTGATCTCGCATCCGACGCCGGGGCCACGGGGCATGCTGCTGATGAGCCGGCGTCCGCTTCAGGACACCGCGGTGACCATCGATCCGGTCACCCGACACTGCACGCTCTCGGCCACCATCGACGTCGACGGGCGATCGATGCGGATCATCGCCGCCCATCCGTTTCGTCCCGGACTGCGGCACGGATCGAGGCTGCTGGCGGGTGAACTGGAGCGACTCGGGGATCTCGCAGGCGACGACACGGACAACCTGATCGTCATCGGCGACCTCAACACCACCATGTGGTCGAAGACCTACATCGACTTCGTCGAGGCCAACCGGCTCTCGAACCTCAGGCAGGGAATCGGGATCCTCCCCTCCTGGCACAGCCTGGTGCCATGGCTGTCCGCCATACCGATCGACCACTGCCTTGTGGGATCGGAACTGCAGGGATTCGACTTCAGGCTGCGCCCGGTCGCCGGCTCGGATCACGACGCGATGGTCGCGGTGATCGGCTTCAGGTAGCCCATCTTCCGGTCTTCAGGCATCGGGACGGTCGTAGCGCATCTCCAGG
>DEYK01000062.1 GCA_002364485.1 Phycisphaerales bacterium UBA3160 | reverse complement strand
CGGGGTGCAGGCTCCGCTGCTGTATCCCTACATCCCCGATCCGATGGCCGGACTGCTGGCCGCGATCAAGGGTGCCGCCGGGTACGAACAGATTCTGATCGAACGGTATCCCGAGCTGGGAACGAGCGAGATGAAGAACGCACGGTTCTCGACGACCGCGGCCTTCCAGCGAATGGGGCCCCAGTTCGTCGCCCACCTGCTCATGCTGGTTCTGATCCTCCTGGGCAACTTCATCTTCCTGCTTGATCGCAAGCGAGGAGCATCATGATGACCGACCAAGCACACACGCCGGTCCCCAAGTCGGGATCGGGAGCAATGATCGGATGGACGGCCGTCGTGATCCTCATGGTGATCGGGATGGTCGTGGCCTTCTTCCTGCTCAATGCGGGCAAGGTCTACGTCGTCTCCTCCGAGCAGAGCTACACCGAGTATGAATCGGACCTGGCTTCGATGGACATCTGGCTTCCCGCCGATCTCGAGCAGACTCGTCAACTGATCCACGAAGGTGCGATCGTCGACGAACACCAGATCATCTCCACCGATGCGGATCTGAAGTCTCTGGTCGACAACGCTTCCGAGGCATCATGCCCCGCGGCGATCCGTGCCGAAATCGGCAAGGAGCTTTCCAAGGGGAAGAGCATCAAGATGGTGCGTCTGACGGGGACGGCCACCCGAACGACGTGGCTTCCGACGGGAGAGGATGCCGCCGACTCCGAACTGCCGGCACTCGGGATGTCGCTGGGGACCCTCCAGTGGACCGCGACCGGCGAGGTCTCGACGTGGGAGGTCACCAAGGAACTGCCGAACCACCTCACCGCCGAGCAGCGGAAGGCGGAGGGCGGGTCCCTGTCCACGAGTCGAACCATCGGCATCTGGCTGGCCGCCATCCTGACGCTGGCGATCATGTCGTTCCTCTTCGGCGACAACGTGTTCTACAAGACCGCCGAGGCGATCCTCGTCGGTTCCTCCGCCGGATACGCCATGGCGTATGCCTTCTACACCGGCATCGTCGACCAGTTGATGGTCAATCTGTTCCCGAACCTGGTTCGCGAGTGGACGTCCCCGGGGCTTCCGTGGTCGTTCGAATGGGATTGGGTCTACGTGATCCCCGCGATTCTGGCGGTCATGCTGGTCTGTCGTCTCCTGCCCAAGGGTGGCTGGATCGCACGCTGGCCTCTGGCGTTCATCATCGGAGCGACCGCCGGCTTCCGTCTGACGTCGCACCTCGAGTCCGACTTCCTGCTGCAGATCAAGCAGACCATCACGACGCTCTGGGCCGAGAATGCGAATGGTCAGTTCGACTTCTGGGGCTCCACGGGCGCCGTCGTGATTCTGGTCGGCGTTCTTCTGTGCCTGGTGTACTTCTTCTTCTCCCTTGAACACAAGGGAGCGGTGGGGAAGGCCGCCCGCGGGGGCATCTTCGTCCTGATGATCACGTTCGGTGCGGCATTCGGCCTGACCGTCATGGGTCGAATCACATTGCTCACCGAGCGATTCGACTTCCTCTTCAAGGAATGGCTCCACCTGATGTAGCGGGAGTTCGCTCCTCAGCGGGAGCTCCCCCCCGTTTAAGAAGGGCCGATCGGCCCTCTTGGTGCCGTAAGGCGGGTTCAGGGCGTTCGGTGAATTGACACCTGCGAGGGCGTTTAATACAGTGTCGAGTCCTCCTGATGCCCGTCGATACGGGAAGTGGGAGCCAAATACGTAGGAATCGAACCAATGGCCGTACCAGCATTCAGGACATCACCGAGCCGCAAGCGAAAGCGTCGTTCACACCACGCGCTGCAGCGGTCGCTCATGTCGAACTGCCCATCCTGTGGCAGCAAGAAGCATCCCCATCGCGCCTGTCGCGAGTGCGGGTTCGTGCGGCCCGGATTGTCGATCCGCGCATCTGGAATCGAGTAATCCATGCGAATCGGTCTGGACGTCATGGGTGGCGATCTGGCGCCCGATCCCATCCTTCAGGGTGGTATCGACGCTCTGCCATTGCTTGATCCCGATGACCGCCTGGTCCTCTTCGGAGACGAGGCGGTACTGAACTCGATCGGGATCGACGACGACCGCATCGAGTTCGTGTACACCACCGACTGCATCGCCATGGACGAGTCTCCGGTCGAAGCCGTTCGATCCAAGGACGGCAGCTCCATGGTGCAGCTCTGCCGCATGGCATCCCGGAAGGCCGAGGACAAACGGTTGGATGCCGTGATCTCCGCCGGCAACACCGGAGCCTTCGTGGCGGCCGCCCAGATGCACATGCGTCGCCTGCCCAACGTGGCCCGGCCCGGCATCGCCGCCGTGATGCCGACATTCGGCGGGCCGGTGGTCTTCATGGACGTCGGAGCGAACATCGATCCCAAGCCGTCGCATCTGCATCAATACGGCATCATGGGTTCGATCTACGCCCGTGATCTCCTGGGCATCGAGAATCCCCGCGTCGCTCTGATGAACGTCGGAGGCGAGGAGGCCAAGGGGACCGAGCAGCTCAAGGCGGCCCGCGACCTGCTGCGTGACACCGATCAGATCAACTTCATCGGATACGTCGAAGGCCGTGCGGTCTTCGACGGCGCCGCCGACGTGGTGATCACCGACGGTGTGACCGGAAATGTGGTCATCAAGCTCAGTGAAGGGCTTTCCAGCGGCATCTTCCGGATGATCAAGCGGGAGATCGACGGGACGGACCCCTCTCTGGCCGGCCAGTTCGAGCCGATCGTTCGGAACCTCTACGCGGCGTACGACTACCACGAGTACGGAGGCGCTCCGCTTCTCGGGGTCAACGGCCTTTGTCTGATCTGCCACGGCTCGAGCCAGGCTCGAACCATCACCAACGCGATTCGCAGGGCCCACATGTACGTGAATGCACGGGTGAACGAATCCATCTCCGACCTTGTCGGTGCCGTCGAAGTGGAGTCCTGATGTCAGATACCACTCCCTTCGGGGTCCGACTCGCCGGTACGGGATCCGCCGTGCCGTCCAAGATTCTCACGAACCAAGATCTTGAAGGCATGGTCGATACGACCTCCGAATGGATCGTCAAGCGGACCGGTATCAAGGAACGACGCATTCTCGACCGCGACAAGGGCGAGAGCGCCCTTGAACTGGAGCGTCGCGCAATCCTGAATGCTCTGGATGCGGCGGGCCTCGAGCCTTCGGACCTCGACCTTCTCATCGTCGGTTCGCTGACATCCGAAATGCGATGCCCGTCGAATGCGTGTCGCCTTCTGGCGGAGATCGGCGCACAGCCTGCCGGCGCATTCGATCTCAATGCGGCCTGCTGTGGATTCCTCTACTCGCTCAATGTCGGCGAGTCGCTCATCCGGTCGGGGCGCCACCGGGTCGTCGGTGTCATCGGCTGTGATGCCTTGAGTCCGTTCATCGACTACGAGGAGCGGACCGTTTCGATCCTCTTCGGAGATGCCGCCGGTGCCGTCGTGCTGGTGCGGGACGA
>DEYK01000067.1 GCA_002364485.1 Phycisphaerales bacterium UBA3160 | reverse complement strand
GTAGCGATTGACGAACACGATGACACGCTGTCGCGGATCCTCGGCGGGCGTTGCGTCCGCATTCGTCCACGGCATCGCGGCGAGAAGAAGCAGGAGTGGAATCACGAGTCCGGCTCGCTGGAGTCTGTCGTGCGGTGCATGGTGGTGAGAATGCCGGTGTTCCGCAGCAGGTTGGCCACCCGGTTCTTGTGATCGAGCGACGAGGATTCGACCTCGTCGGCCAGAAGCCTGCGTTCCTCCTCGAGCTGGAGGTAGCGCAGCGCGAGCGGGGCGATGACGTCTTCCGATACGGCTTCGAGCGATGCGCATCCTTCGCGGTACACCATGCGGGCAGCCAGCGACTTGGACATGATCCATCGAAGGTAGGGGCGGGGCGTCTCCGACAGGAGCCGGTCTCCCGCGGTCTTCACGAGCGTCGGGGGCAGGTGGTCGATCACGACCTGCGTCAGTCGATCCCAGTCGTCGGAACCGAGGTCGTCGATGGACGATTCGATCGCATCGGCGGCCCGGATCATGACCTCGCTGACGCGAAGGCAGAGCGAGGTCATCGATTTGGTCTTCTGTCGCTGCCAGGTCCCCACGAGCAGTTCCGCCTCGAGGCGTGCGAGATGACGCAGCTTGGTCAGCACCTCCTCGACGAAGACGGGCTTGATCCGGAGGAATTCCTCGGTCGAGAGCAGCATGCTCGCGGCGATCTCGAAGCTGGAGCAGATCACGCCGCACTTGTTGGCGGAACTGTCCTTGAAGATCAGCGTGCCGGCCTCGCCCAGCGAGGTGCGGGCCTCCGGTGTGAGGAAGAGGTTCGCGCCCTCGACGATCAGTCGGCTGCTGGGGCGTTCGTCCTCGAGGAGGAACTCGCTCCAGTTTCCGGCGTGCATCGTGCTGGGCCTTCCGCCGCAGGGCAGGAATGCGTCCGCGACGATCCGGTTGTGCATCGTGTTGCGGGCCCGGATTCCATCGGCTTCCTCGACGCTGGAGACACTGCCGCCGGGGCCGAGGCGGGAAGGATCGAACTCGACGATGGGTCGACTTTCCTCCATCAATCTCAGCAGTTCGCCGTGCTCCAGGCCTTCGGTGCATTCCGCGCAGCCGCTTCCGTCGGCGATGCCGACGAACCGCACCCGATCTCCGTATTCCCGGATCAGGATCCTGATGGCGTTTCCGCCGACATCACCGTCGGGACCACCGGTCATCTTGACGCTGAAGGATTCCGTTGCGGGATCGATGCCGATGGCCTTCAGCCCGACGTCCATGAAGACGCAGACGCCTTCGCTGGTGACGCCGTATTCCTTGTGGTTGATGCCGGCGCCGGGCTTCGAACTCATCAGCGCCGTCGGCATTCGATAGCCGCGGTATTCGGCTCGATCCACGACCCAGTCGATCAGCTTCGGCGTGACGTTCTCGTCGGGTCCGAAGTACAGGAGCTCCTCGTGGCCGAGTCGGTCCACGATTCGATTCTGCGTCGCGGGGTCGGGTGTGATCAGATCGAGGATGGAGTCGATGAACGCCTTGGCGGAGCGATCCACGGTGGCCCGTGGATGCAGCAGCACGGCGGCCTTGGAGCCACCCTCCGGGATGTCCTTGTTCTTCAGCTGCTGGGCGAAGGCCAGTCCGTAGGCCTCGTCGTAGAGGCGTTCCGACTCGGTGTTGAACTGGGCCAGGCCACGCGTGACGACGACCCGGACGCCGCCTCGGGCGATGTCCCGGAACCGGACGTGGAATCCGTTGAAGCCGCGCCCGTGCACGAAGAACACGCCGAACGGCACGGCGGGGCGCTGGTCGTTGTGCATGAACTGCGGGTCGATCCGCATCGAGAGGGCGTAGCGGTCCTCGAGGTAGAGGTTGGTCTTGTAGGTGGCTGTGACCGCATCGAGCATGCAGTGGAGCACGGTGCGGGCATCCTCGAGATCGATCTGATCCTCGATCCGACGCTGGAGGCGGCGGACCGCGGTCCAGAAGTCGCTGTCGGGCATCGGGTCGGCGGGATCGAACCGATGCTTCATCAGATCGGTGATCGACGCCGCCACCTCGATGTTGGCCTCGACGAGACGTCGGATCCGGTCGACGGTGAACGCGTAGGGATTCTGCTTCACGAGAACCTGATGGGAAAGGCATCCCAGGGCGATGAGCAGTTCGGCGCAGGTGAGGTTCAGTTCCGGATGGCGACGATCCAGATCGATGGCGCTGGCGTCGACCCACTTGATGCGCATGAGATCGCGTCGGACCTGCTGCCACAGTTCCCCCTCGGGATCGATCGCATGTCCGCTTTCGGTCTGCACCACGAATCCGAGAATCGAGATCGAGCCGTTGTCTCCGTCGTCCACGGTGTCCAGATACGCGCGGTGGATGTTGATCGAAGCGCGACTGAGGAGTCGAGCGATCCGCTCGAGCATCGATCGACGGCTGGCGTTGCTCACCGCGACGACGATGCGGCTGAGGTTGACGTCGGCGGTCTCCTTCTCGATGGCGACGGCGGTGCCGTCGGTCCCGGTGACCTCCTGGAACAGTCGCCAGTGGCTGCACATCCGAAGCGGTGTGAGGGTCATCACGTAGTCGCCGCTGCAGCGATGGAAGTAGTCGCGAACTTCCTCCGCATCCCATTCGGGCAGGTGGGTGGCCGCATATTCGACCGTGCTGTTGAGCTGTTCCTGCTGCGACGCCACCTGGCTGTCGAATGCCGGCGTCTCGCCGAACTCGAAGGTGTCGATCACCAGCGAACCGTCGTTGGCGGTGTGGATCTTCGCGGCACGAAGTGGTTGGTCCTCAGGGAGTTCCGACACCAGTTCGGCGAGCACTCCGGGGTAGTCCAGTGGTCTCATGGAGGTCCATTCGGAGCCGTCCTCGCTTCGGAGGGTCAGTTCGATGGGCCTTCCCGAGGCACGGGCCGCGATAATGGCCCGCAGATGGACCAGTTGATCCTCGGGGTTCGTGTCCTGGAAGTACATGAGCGGCATCTGATCGATGAACCACGGAACCACGTCCTCGGTGGTTGCCCTGAGGCTCCCGGTGACCTGATCGATCACGTGGTTTGGGTCGGTCGGTCGCTGCGGCGTCGATGGTTCTGGAGTGCCCTGCATCGGGGTATCAGTACCGGCTGGAACGGAGAGGATCAAGCCAAAGATGGAAGGAACTTGGCGAGACGGCCAACAAACCGTATTTTCAGCCCCATGGAACGGTACTCAGCCATGACGATTGGAAATTTCGACGGCGTGCACCTCGGGCACCGCGCGTTGGTGGAAGCCGCCCGCGCGGCGACATCGGGGGAGGCGGTGGTGGCTCTGGCACTCGATCCGCATCCGGCGACGGTTCTGCGGCCCGGAGCCGAACCGCCACGATTGAGCACGCGGCGATCCCGGGAGACGGCGCTCCTGGAGGCGGGATGCGACGAGGTCCGGTTCATCGAACCCACGCCGGCGTTCCTCTCCCAGACACCTGATGAGTTCATCGACTGGATCGTCGGGGAGTTCCGGCCGCGTTGGATTCTCGAAGGCGCCGATTTCAGATTCGGTCGCGACCGCGAAGGCGATCTCGATCTGCTTCGTGATCGCGGCGCTGCGCACGGATTCGAAGTGATCGTGGTTCCCGAAGTCAATCTCCGGATCGGGGGCGTCGATGTCGCGATCCACAGCGGTGAGATCAGGCGACGGCTGCAGGCCGGTGACGTCTCCGCCGCGGCGAGCATGCTCGGCCGTCGGTACGTGTTGACGGGAACGGTGGTCTCCGGCGACCGTCGAGGACGCGAACTCGGGATTCCCACCGCCAACCTCGACCATGGCGAGCTGCTGCTGCCGGCCGACGGCATCTACGCCGGGACGGCGAACGATCCCGAAGGTCGAGTGCACCGGGCCGCCATCAGCGTCGGCACCAAGCCGACGTTCGAGGAGACGCCGCGTGTCTGCGAGGTCCATCTGGTCGACCACGCGGGCCCGGTCGACGAATACGGATGGTCGTTGGCGGTCGAGTTCCAGCATCGCCTCCGCGAGCAGATCGCCTACGACGGCATCGAGCCGCTCCTCGAACAGTTGAAGCATGATCTGGATGAAACCCGCCGACGCGTGGAACTCCCGAGCCGGGGGGAGTAGAGTCCCTCCCATGAACGAGTACACATCAACGTCCACGATGGCAGGTCTGGCCGAGCGAATCCGCGCGGCGTCGCACATCGTGGTGCTCACGCATCGAAAACCAGACGGCGACGCGATCGGATCGGCGCTGGCGATCTTCCGCGCTCTGACTCCGGCGAAGCAGGTCGACATCCATCTCGTCGGGCCGGTGGGACGTTCGCTGATGGAGCTCGCGGGCGGCACGCCCGTGACGATCTCCGATGAACCGCCGACCGGCGAACCGGATCTGGTGATGCTCGTCGACACCGGCTCGTGGGCGCAGGTCGGGCCGATGTCCACCTGGCTCAAGACGCAGCGGGCCGCGGGCCGTGTCATCGGTCTCGACCACCATCCGGTCGGCGACGAGATCGCCAACGAGCGCGTGATCGAGACCACCGCGGCATCCTGCACGCTCATGGTCCGCGAACTGCTCATGGAACTCGGACACGACATCGACGGGGGACGCGACGGAGTCGGCGAAGCCATCTTCGCGGGCCTCGCCACCGACACCGGTTGGTTCCAGCATTCAAATGCGGATGCCCGGTGCTACGCGGTGGCTTCGGACCTGCTGCAGCAGGGCGTCGATCGCATCCGTCTGCATCGCATCCTCGAACTCAATGCATCTCCGGGCAAACTCGTCCTGCTGGGCAGGGCGCTCGCCTCGATCCGCTGGGAGCTTGATGGACGATGCGCGATCATGCGTCTGACGGGTCGGGATTTCGATGATGCCGGCACCGGTCGCCAGCAGATGGAGGGTCTGGTCAACGAGCCGCTCCGGGTTGCAAGCGTCGAGGCCTCGATCCTGATGTACGAGGAGGAGTCCGGCGCGACCAAGATCAGCCTGAGATCCAAGCCGCCCCGGAGTTCCGGTGATCCGTTCTTCGACGTCAGCGCCGCGGGCCGGGTCATGGGCGGGGGTGGGCACGTGCACGCAAGCGGTGCCCGCTTCGAGGGCGACCTCGATGCCGCGCAGGAAGCCGTGCTCGCCGCACTGTGTTCCGTGATCGACGATGGGTGACGGGGTCGCGCCATCGCGGGCGTGGTACGTGCTCGCAGCGATCCTCGTGCTCGCGGCGGCGTCGGTCGCCGGCATCGCCACGATCTGGTCGATCAACTCGGTGCAGCTCAGGCGGGCCCAGCTTCCCGGATCCATGCAGTTCGATGTCGAACATTCGGCCGGAGACTGGGTGGTCTTCATCGAAGGGGACGGACCCGGCGTTCCGAAGAACCCCGGGCTCGACATCCAGTTCACGTCGCCTGACGGCACGCCCGTCGACCTCACGGCTTCGAGCATGGATCTGTTCTACATCATGGGATCGACCGCCGGCCAGAACATCGGCATGGTTCGGATCGATCGGTACGGCACCTGGACCATCTCGGGTCGTTGGCCGGATGGCGAATCGACGCAAAGCGGTCCGTTCCGCTACGCCTTCGGGCCGAATCCGGTCGAGACCGCCTTGATGCCGATCCTCATCGGCGGCTCCATCGCCGTCGCACTCTTCGCGTTGGGGCTGGGAACGTGGGGCCTCGTCCTGTGGATGCGTTTCAAGGCTCATCGGGCCGGCGAGACGCTGTCGACGGAGTCCGGGTGAGCCGGAACGGCCTTTTTCACATCGCATGCCTCGTCCTGGAATACACTGAAGGTGGTTCGGATCCCATTCGACACAAGGTGAATCGATGGATGCCATTGAACGATTGATTGCCGTGGCCCGCCGGAGAAGCCGTTGGAACGCCGCGATTCGACGGGGAGTCTCCATCGGCATCGTGCTGGCCTCGGTCGCATTGCTGCTGGTGGTCCTCGATCGTCTGCCGGCCGCTCCGATCTTCGACTGGTGGTGGCTCGCGCCAGCGTTCGTGGTCATCTTCCTGATCGACATCGCGATAGCGTGGTGGATGCACCGGGCCGGCGATCTTCCGATCGCCGCGGACATCGACGGGCGCCTCGGGCTCGACGACCGGATCTCGACCGCGCTGCACTGCAGTGGACGCGACGATCCGATCTCCAGGGCGGCGATGGCCGATGGCGTCGCGATCGCCAGCGATCCGCGGACCGGTGAACGACTGCGGCGAACCTGGCAGGTGCGGACTCCGGCGTCGTGGCTCGTGATTCCCGCCATCGTGCTGGTTGCGATCCTCGCCGGATTCATGGGACAGGCGGACGTCTTCGCGGGGGGCGACGACGAAGGCGTGCGTCCCTCCGGCGACGTGGCGATGGCCGACGATGGAATGGAGGAGGTGCTCGCTTCGATCGAGGATCAGCCTCTGTTGAAGGAGCAGCTTGCCGACGTACTCGACGAACTCGAGGCCGAACAGGCGTTCGATCCGGAACAGACCCGTCAGGAGCAGCAGTTGGAGGCGCTCAAGCGAATGACCGAACTGCAGCGTCATCTCGAGGAACTGACCTCGGGCGAAGTCGCGCAGTCGATGGATTCGCTGCGAAAGTCGCTCAAGGACATCGACGTTCCGCAGGAAGGCCCCGCGTCCGAGATGCTCGACGCGCTTTCCGAAGGCGACTTCGAGGCAGCCGCCGAGGCCCTGCAGTCGATCGAGGAGGAACTCGCTTCCGGAGCCCTCGATCCGCAGCAGCGAAAGGAACTGTCCGATGAACTGGACTCGCTCTCGCAGCAGCTGCAGCAGCAGGCCGACGATTCGACCGAAATGAAGGAGGCTCTCCGGCAGGCCGGACTCGAACCACAGCTTGCCGACGACGCCGAAGCGCTCGAACAGGCCATGGAGCAGGCCGACCAGCTTTC
>DEYK01000057.1:101267-124482 GCA_002364485.1 Phycisphaerales bacterium UBA3160 | reverse complement strand
TTCCATGCGGACACCGCCTGCATCGACGTCGAGTGCGGGATCGGTGGCGGCGTCTGCTGCATCGAGCTGCCCGACGGTTCGCAGACGTGCGTCGACGATCTCGATGTGGAACTGTGCGTCATCGGCACCGACGGCGTGTTCCATCCCGGCGAGACCTGCGAGACGGTCGAGTGCGAACAGCTCGGTGCCTGCTGCGTCGATGCCGGCGACACCCCCAGCTGCATGGATCAGGTGACGGCCGAGGACTGCGCCGCGTCGGGGGGGGAGTTCAGTTCGAAGGTCACGTGCGAATACGTGTACGACACCGGTGAATGCGGTGGAACCGGTGATCCCTCCGGTGCCTGCTGCGTCGCAACCGGGGGCATCCCCGGCTGCTACATCGCGATCGACGAGGCCGAATGCATCGCCGGGGGTGGAACGTTCACCCCGGGATTGGGATGCGATGAATCAGGGTGCGGGTGGTAGACGCTCGTCCAGCCACGACGCTGGAAAAAGAGAATCGCGGACGGCCTCCGGTCCCTCGACCGGGGGCCGTTCCGTTTTTCGATTCCGCTAGCATGCAGCCATGGCGAGTCCCGGGCAGCAGTCGCAGCGCATCGAGGCCTGGTTCCTGGAGAACCGGAGGACGCTGCCGTGGCGCACCCGGCGCAGCGCGTGGCGATCGCTCGTCTCCGAGTTGATGCTGCAGCAGACGCAGGTGGCCCGGGTCGTCGAGAAGTTCATTCCGTTCATGGAACGCTTTCCCGATCCGGCCTCGCTGGCCGCGGCCGACGAGCAGGAGGTGCTCGCGATGTGGCAGGGGCTCGGCTACTACCGCCGGGCGAGGAACCTGAAACGCTCCGCGGAATACATCGTGCAGCATTTCGGTGGACGCACTCCTCTCGATGTCGACGACCTGCTCCAGCTGCCCGGCGTCGGCCGGTACACGGCGGGAGCCGTCGCTTCGATCGCGGGTCGTCGTCGCGTGCCCATCGTCGATGGGAACGTGCAGCGGGTCCTGGCCCGCCTCCACGCGGACGATGCCGACCCGTCTTCCCGGGACGCGATCGATCGTGCCTGGCAGCGGGCCGGTGCACTCGTCGAGGCCTGCGATCGTCCTGATCATCTCAACGAGGGCCTCATGGAACTCGGTGCCTTGGTGTGCACGCCGGGCGTACCCGATTGCGGCACCTGCCCGGTGGCGTCCGGGTGCAGTGCGAAACGATCCGGGCGGCAGGGGCGCATTCCGCCGCCAAAGCGGGCTGCGATCAAGATCGAGGTGCATCACCACGCGGTCGTGATCAAGCGCAAGGGCCGCCTGCTGATGGAACAACGTGGTGACGATGGCATCTGGGCTGGACTCTGGCAGGTCCCAACCGTTGAATCGAAACGGAAACTGGTCCCTTCGCAGGTCCAACGTCGATGCGGCATCGAACTGGCGGGCATCGATCGCCTCGGCTCGTTCACCCACGTGCTCTCGCATCGACGCATCCACGTGCACGTCTTCAGAGGCTCGATCGCCGCGGGGGTCAGGGCCGGCGTCGGAACCTGGTGCACGTCTTCGCAGATGGAACGGCTTCCGGTCAGCAACGCGGTCGTGCGGATCCTGGAAGTCGCCCGGACCTAGGCGGTGTTGGCGACCGGTTCCTGTTCGTCCGCTTCCTCTTCGGGATAGCTGACGCGTCCGTGGTAGATCGCGTTGACGCGGGAGACGATGGCGGCCTGGATCTGGGCCAGTTCCGTGAACGTCAGGTTGCACTCGTCGAACTGGCCGTCCATCAACCGCTTCATGGAGAGGTCGCGGACGAGCTGTTCGATCTGGCTGGGCTTGCGCTCGGTCATGGCCCGGGCCGCCGACTCCACGCAGTCCGAGAGCATGAGGATCGCGGCTTCCTTGGTACGTGGTCGCGGGCCCGGATAGCGGTACTCGATCTCCTCGACCGTCACGTTCTCGTCCTCCTGGGCCTGCTGCTTGGCGGCGTGATAGAAGTACTCGACGAGCGTGGTGCCGTGGTGGGCTTCGATGAAATGGATGATCTGACGGGGAATGTGGTATTCGCGGGCGAGTTCGATGCCGTCCTTGACGTGTCCGATGATCACCAGCAGGCTCATCGCGGGGCTCAGGTTCTCGTGCTTGTTGGGGCCTTCTCCGCGGTTCTCCACGAAGTACTCGGGCTTGTTCATCTTGCCGATGTCGTGGTACAGCGCGCCGACGTAGACGAGCAGGCTGTCGGCGCCGATGGCGTCGGCTGCCGCCTCGGCGATGTTCGCCACCTGCAGCGAGTGGTTGTAGGTTCCCGGGGCCCGCTGCTGAAGCTGCTGGAGCAGGGGACGGCGCGGATCGCGCAGTTCGGCGAGCGTCATTCCGGTGGTGATGCTGAAGGCGCGTTCGATGCTCGGGAGGATTCCCAGAACGAGGAAGCCGACGCCGATGCTCGACGCCGCGGCGAGGAGCGCCTGACCGAGGAGCTGGGGCCATACGGCAGGCACCATCGGCAGTTCCACGAGTCCGAGGACGATCGTGCCGATCGACAGCACGACGGCTCCCAGCAGGGCGGAATGCAGCAGGCTGTGTCGATCGCGGACTTCGCTGAGCTGGCCCACGACGGCGCCGCATCCGACCATGGCGAGAATGAACCAGCCGATGCCCAGTTGCAGCGACAGGGCGGTCATCGCCGCCTGCACGCCGCCCAGGAAGATGGCCAGTCGCTGGTCGTAGGCGAGTCGAACCACCATCGCGACGAACAGAATGGGGGCGAGGGTGGCGGCCCACAGGAAGACCACCGCTTCGGCGCTGACGAATACCGAGACGCCGAGCATGACGGTCATCAGGACGGCCAGTGCGATCAGGCGAAGCGGGTTCCTGGAGATCTTGGGCCAGGAGGTCGTCGCGTAGGCCGCGAAGAAGATCGACAGCCCGGCGAGCAGTCCGATGAGTCCCAGTCGTGCGAGCCACCGGTCGGGGAATCCGCCCAGTGCTCCGAATTGCTGGGTCTCGAGCAGCACGGATTCGTACTGGGCGGGGGTGAGGATGTCGCCTCGCCTGAAGAGCACCTGTCCCTTCTCGTGTTCAACGAGCACCGGTTCGATGTTGGATGCGCGCTGCAGCGAGGTCGTTTCGGTGAGCTTGCCGTCGAGGATGATCGTCGGCAGTCCTTCGGAGGCGATCCGTCCCGCGATGGTCGAGGCCAGCGAGGCGGGGAATCCCGCCGAGAGGATCATGTCGACGACGAGTCGGTCGTCCGGCTCCTCTTCGAGTTTCTGCAGTGAAACGGCTTCGGCCCGAAGCGTGTCGCGTCGTCCATCGTCCTGCAGCAGCAGTCGATTCGGGATCGGAGTGATCGAGTACAGCTGGAATTCCTGTTCGTCCAGGATCGGCGTGCGCGACAGCACCACGGGATGGACGAGCTGCTGGACCCATCCGAGCCACTGCGGCGTGGGTTCGCCATCGACCGACATGGTCTGCAGCAGCTTGAGTGCGCCTTCATCGAGGTGGAACTTGGTGCGGATCTCCTCGGCGAGTTCGTCGAGCGTGGTCCGGCCGGCCACGGCGGTGGGGAGGCCTTCGAGTTCCGACTGCAGCCGGCTCATCGCATTGCGATTGATCTCGTAGATCCGCGGCGAGGATCGCAGGGCCTCCTCCCGACGATTCTCGGTGGCCACCTGATCGACCACGACGTAGTCGAGCCGCTTCACGCGGGTCTCGCTCATGAGCTGCCCGTCGCGTACGAGGACCTGCTCGCTCGACCAGATCACAAGGAGGCTGGTCAGCACGAGAAAGCAGAAGATGATCAGCCCCGACCGGAGGAACTCGGGTCGCATCAGGGCCGACTTCAGGGTGGTGGTGGGCTTCGGCAGGTTCCGGCGGATCTCCTGCCTGCGCTGGCCATGACCCGACTTGTGCTTTCCTGTCTTGGCCATGGCGTTCGTACCTCTTCCCCGGGGGCTCGACGGGGTTCCAGTTCTATCGGTCTGAAGGGAGGTTCCGTTCCAGACAGCCTTCCTCGGCTGTCAGGTGATCATGGTATGGTCTGGACCATGAGTACGAGCATTGTGATGCCAAAAAAGGGCTCCTGCGGGCGTGAAATCGTCGTTTCAATCGTCATTTCAGTCGTTCCCTGCCTTGCGGTGCTCTCAGGCTGCAGCGGGAACTCGCATGTCGAAATGGAGCCGCCGTCGAGTCATCGGCTCAGCGTCGAGCAGGAACGGAGCATGACGGCCGTCCTGGTCGAAGCGGCCGAAGGGACTCCCTCCTCCGGTCGGCAGATGCAGTTGCTCCCCGAAAACGGCATTCGGTGGTCCGATGCTCCGCTTGCCATGGACAAGGCGGCCGATGAACTGAAGATGGCCGTGCTCAGTCGCACCACGGTCGACGGCGACACGATGGACTTCAGATTGACCTCCGTCCAGGGATGGCCGGCCAAGGTCACGGTTCGGCGTCTCGATGCCGAACCATGGGTCTCTGCGATCGCGATCGTGGGTCCGTGGCCGGAATCGAATGGCCGCGACGAACGCGCAGGCAGACTCGAGTCCTCGTTCATGCAATGGATGAGGAAGTTCGGCGCCATGAAGCGGGTCGAACCATGGAGTCGGGAGCGGGAGTGATCAGCGGGAGCGCGAGTCTTCCGCGGCGATCATCGCGGCGCCGACCAGTCCGGCGTCCGATCGAAGCATCGTCGGCACGATCCGGCACCACGACGCGGCCTGCGGTGGAAAGACATCGGCCTCGAATCCGGTTCTGATCTGATCGACGAAGGCGTCGCCGAGCGATTCGATCATGCCTCCGCCGAGCACGATGGTGTCGATCGAGAGCAGCGTCACCGCATTGGCCAGCGAGGAGCCCAGCACCTCCGCCGCAATGGAGACGACGCGTTCCGCAAGCGGGTCGCCCGCCGCGTGCGCCGCGGCGATCTGGTCGGTGCCGATCGCATCGAAGTCGCCGCCCACTGATTCCAGAAGCATCGATCGGGAGAAGTCGCCGGCGAGTTCGGATGCCAGCGTGCGCATGCCGGTCCGGGATGCGATCGCTTCGAGGATCCTCGGCTCGCGGCCCGTGTTGTCGACCTTCGTCTGACCGAGTTCGCCGGCGGTTCCGCGGGGGCCGTGGTAGAGGCGGTCATCGAGCACGATCCCGCCGCCGATTCCCGTTCCGACCCAGGCGGCGAGCATTCCGGCGGCTCCGCGGCCGGCGCCGGCGCGGTATTCACCCCATGCGGCCGCGTTGACATCGTTTTCGAGGATGACCCGTCGGCCGAGTCTGTCCTTCAGCATGGCCGACAGCGGAACGTCCGTCCAGTCCAGGGCGCCGGTCGCGAGTACGACTCCGGCGCCGTGGTCCACGGCGCCGCAGACGGCGACTCCGACACCATCGACCGCATCGAGTTCGATGCCTGCGGTGTCGCAGACTTCGCGAACCGCCTCGGCCAGTCCGTCGACGACGGCATCGGTTCCCAGGTGGGCGTCCGTCTTCCGGTGCGTGCGGGAGCGGATTTCGCCCGATTCGTCCATGACGCAGGCGAGCGTGTTGGTGCCTCCCAGATCGATGCCGACGACTGCCTGCGCGCGTGTCATCAGGCGTCCACCGTCGACGAGCCGGAATCCGGCACGCGGGTGTGGTGATCGGTGGCCTGCTCGAACATCCTGGCCGCCCTCAGCAGCGTCCGTTCGCCGAGCGCCGGGGCCTGCAGTTGCAGTCCCAGCGGCAGGGTGCGGCCGTCCACCTCGGTGAACCCGCCCGGCAGCGAGATGCCGCAGATGCCGGCGATGTTCGCATTGACGGTGTAGCGGTCGCAGAGGTACATCGAGAGGGGGTCCGAGATCGATCCGATCCGGAACGCGGGAGAAGGAGTGGTCGGACCCAGCAGGATGTCGCACTGCTTGAACACGCCCTCGAATTCGTCGCGGATCAGCCGGCGGACCTGGAGGGCCCGCTTGTAGTACGCGTCGTAGTAGCCGGCGCTGAGCACGTAGGTTCCCAGCATGATGCGTCGCCGCACTTCGGGGCCGAATCCCTCGCCTCTGCTTCGGGCGTACAGGTCGAAGAGTGATTCGCCGGGGCCGGGCGCCACTCGTTCGCCGTAGCGGATGCCGTCGAAGCGGGCCAGGTTGCTCGAGGCCTCGGCCGGGCCGATCACGTAGTAGGTGGCGATGCCCACGTCGGTCAGCGGCAGTTCGACGTCCACGATCTCCGCCCCGAGTTCGCGGTAGGTCTGCACGGCGGACTGGACCATCTCGTTCACGGCATCGTCGTTGCCGGCGTCGAGGTATTCGCGCGGCAGTCCGACCCGCAGTCCCTCGATGGGAGTGTGGAGATCGGCGAGGAGGTCCTCGCACGGCGCGTCGATGGTGGTGGAGTCGTGCACGTCCTCGCCGGAGATGGCCTGGAGCACGAGTGCGGCGTCCTCGACGGTCCGGGCGAACGGGCCGATCTGGTCGAGGCTGGGGCCGAAGCTCACCAGTCCGTATCGGCTGACTCTCCCGTAGGTCGGCTTGATGCCCACGACCCCGCACAGCGATGCCGGTTGCCGGATCGATCCGCCGGTGTCGCTGCCCAGTGCGGCATGGCAGAATCCCGCGGCGACCGCGGCGGCGCTGCCGCCGGAGGAGCCTCCCGGAACACGAGACGTGTCCCATGGATTGTGGACCGGTCCGAATGCGCAGTATTCGGTGCCCGAGCCCATCGCGAACTCGTCGCATCGGGTCTTTCCGAACGGAACGGCTCCCGATTCGGTCAGTCGTGCGACGACGGTCGCGTCGTAGGGACTCCTGAAGTGTTCGAGCAGACGCGAGCCGCACGTGGTGGGTTCACCTCGGGTGACGATGTTGTCCTTGATCGCGATGGGGACGCCGGCGAGCGGGCCGACATCCTCGCCGGCCTGGATCCGACGGTCGATCTCCGTGGCCCTCGTGCGGGCGGCCTCGGCACCGGTGCACTGGAAGCTCCGGATCGTTCCGTCGCCGCGTTCGATCGATTCGAGGCAGGCATCGAGGGTGGCCGCGGCCGTCGTCTCTCCGCTGCGAATCCGTGCCGCGAGTCCGCTCATGGTGTGGTGGTCGTTCATTCGCCGTCACCCGTGTCGAGGACCTTGGGGACCGCGATGAATCGATCCTCGATCGCCGGTGCGTTCGCAAGGACGTCCTCGATCGACAGCGAATCTCCGGCAATGTCGTCCGAGAGTCGATTCGACATGTCGATCGCATGGGCCAGCGGCTGCACGCCCTGGACGTCGATGCCGTCGATGGTCGCGATGTGGTTCAGGATGGAGCCCAGTTGATTCTGGCATGCCGCCAGTTCCTCGTCGGACATGGCCAATCGGGCCAGTTCCGCGACGTGTCGGACCTCCTCGATCGAAATCGAGGAAGAGCCTGAATCCCGGTGTTCATCATGCGTGGTCATTTCAGGATCCTAGCGGTTCGAACGTCCCAGTTGCAACGAGCAATGAGATTGGGTGTCGGGGTGGGTTTCAGTGGAGGGACTGCTAGAATGATTCCATCGGGCATGGGTCCGGATTCCATTTTTCGGGCGGCCCAGGCCGCTTTCTAGGGGTATGTGTCGATGGAAGCCAAGGTGAATAAGCCACTGAGGTGGGCGGCCCGCACGATCGCGGGGGTGCTGCTCGTCACCTTGTCCATCCTCTTCATGATCATGCTGGTCAGCACGGCCCCCCAGGCGGAGACCTCGGAGGACGGCCGTGCCCCTCGATCGGTCATCGTCATCGAATCGACCTTCGAGGAGGTTCGGCGTCAGTTCGATGGCTACGGAGTCGCCGACGCGCTGCATCATGCCGATGTACCCGCCCGGGTCACCTCCACCGTGACGGAACTGCCGGCCACGTCCCGTGCGGGAAATCCGATCGCGGCAGGGCAGCTGATCGTCCAGCTCGATGATTCCGACTTCCTTCATCAGCGGACGATCACGAATCAGCAGATCGCGGACATCGAATCGCAACTCGCCTCGCTCATGCTCGAGCAGCGCGCATCCGACGACCGTCTGGAGCTTTCCCGCGAGGAGGTCGAGATCGCGAATCGGGACTTCGAGCGGATCCAGGAGGCGGCCAAGCGTGATGCGGCTCCGCCGCGTGAAGTCGATCAGATGCGTCAGTCGCTGATTGCAAAGCAGTCCGCCCTGATCACCGCGCGGCAGCAGTCCGACCAGCTCCAGACCAGGCGTTCGCAACTGCTCGCCCGTCAGGCGAGCGAGGAGGCGAGTCTCCGGCTCGCCCAGCAGCAGATCGACCGCTGTCGGATCACCAGTCCGCTGGACGGCTTCATCGAGTCCGTGGATGTGAAGATGGGTGAAAGTCTGATGAGCGGTGCGCGGGTCGCTCGCGTCGTCGATCCGACGTCCATCGAGGTTCCGCTCCGGCTCTCGGCCGCCGTCCGCAGCGAGTTGGGAATCGGCGACACCGTGAACCTCCATGCGACCGGTACCAACAAGAACGTCTGGCAGGGCCGTGTCAGCCGAATCGCCCCCGAAGACGACCCGACCACCAGAACGACGACCGTCTACGTCGAACTCCAGCAGGTCATCGGCGACCCGAGGTATCTGGCTCCGGGCATGTTCGTCCGGGGCGAGGTCGAGACCTCCCGAGGGAGCAGGCAGTGGATCGTGCCCCGTCGATCGGTGCTGAACGATCGCCTGTTGATGGTCCGTGACGGAAGCATCAAGAGCACTCCCGTGCAGGTCGTCCATGCGGTCAACATGTCCGTCGAGAAGACCGGTCTGCCGGATCGCGACTGGCTCGTCATCGAATCGGAGGTCCAGCCCGATGATCTGATCGTGGTCTCGCCCACCCGCTCGCTCACGGACGGGCTTCCCGTACTGCCGGTGCTCAGCAGCGAAGCGATGGCATCGCTTGAACAAGATCAGGACGTGTCGCAGTGAGTCTTCCGCGGTTCAGCGTCAAGAATCCCGTCCCCGTGAACATCATCATGGTGGCGATCCTGCTCTTCGGAGCCTGGTCGGCGCTGACCCTCCGCCGCGAGTTCTTTCCGGACATCGCGCCCGATCGCGCCGCGATCAGTCTTCCCTACCCGGGGGCCTCCCCGGAGGAGGTCGAGGAGTCGCTGGCCCGGAAGGTCGAGGATGCGGTTTTCGAGTTGAAGGAAGTCGACGAGGTGCGCACCAACCTCGTCGAGGGCGGGGGCAGCATCACCGTGACCTTCCGCGAGGAGATCAAGGACATCGATGCCGCGGTCGACGAGGTCGAGCGTGCCGTCATGGCGCTGCAGGATCTTCCCGAGGACGCCGAGCGGCTCCAGGTCACCAAGATCGACAACCAGCTTCCGGTGATCATGCTCGAGATCTACGGTGAAACGGACGAGGAGGTTCTCAAGCAGGCCGCCCGCGCCGCCCGCGACGAACTCCGCACCCTGTCCGGCATGGGGCAGCTGGCCTTCGGAGGGGGCATCCGCAACTACGAGATCCGGGTGGAGGTCGATCGCGACGCGATGGTGCGGTACGGGATCGATCTGCCGAAGGTCTCCGCCGCCGTTTCCCGCTGGATGCGGGAGATCCCCGGGGGTTCGATCCAGACCAGCGGCGGCACGATCGGAATCCGGACGATGGGCGTCGCCGAGGAGAGCGAATCCATCCGCGAGATCGTCGTGACGGCCGAAGCCGACGGCGACATCGTCCGCCTGGGCGACATCGCCCGCGTGTACCGCTCGTTCGTCGATCAGCCGGTGAACGTCCGGTTCAACCGTGCGCCCTCGGTGAGTCTCACCGCGCTGCGCGCCGGAAAGCAGGACATCGTGAAGATGGCGAGGATGGTGCGCGCCTACGTGGACGGTCGCAACGCCGAGCCGCTTCAGATGTCCGCCGTCGACATCATGATCAATCCGGATGTGAAGAAGGCGTGGGAACTGGGGATGAACTCCTCGCACGTGCTTCCCGACGGCGTCCAGATGACGACGTTCACCGATCTGGCGAGATTCGTCGAGGGGCGATTGAGTCTTCTGGCGGAGAACGCGATCTACGGAGCGGTGCTCGTCTTCCTCACCTTGATGGTGTTCCTCAACTGGCGGGCCGCGTTCTGGGTCGGCATGGGGCTGCTGATCGCATTCGCCGGAACGCTGGTGCTCATGGAATGGGTCGGGGCCACGCTCAACCTGCTGACGATGTTCGGACTGATCGTCGTCATCGGACTGCTGGTGGACGACGCGATCGTTGTATGTGAAAGCATCCAGGCCAGGCACGACAAGGGCATGGGCGGTCTCGAGGCGGCCATCGACGGCGCGCGCCGCGTGCAGTGGCCGGTCGTCGCGACCGTGCTCACCAGCATCGTGGCGTTCCTGCCGCTGACGTTCATCAAGGGACGGATCGGCGACTTGATGGGAGCGCTGCCCATCGTGGTGACGCTGGCGCTCTTCATGAGCCTGATCGAATGCCTCATGATGCTCCCGGGCCACATGGGGCACGGTCTCGCCAGGCGGGATCGAAGTGATCGTGCGGTTCGTTCGACGGGACGCATGCGGCGGTTCGAACAGCGGCGAGACCACGTCATCTTCAACGAGATCGTTCCCCGCTACGTCGGTGTCCTGGGCATGATGCTTCGATTCCGATACCTCACGCTCACGGTGGCCGTCGCGACGCTGCTCTTCTCGATGTCGTTTCTCGTGGGAGGCCGGGTTGGATACAACTTCCTTCCCAGCGACGATGCCGAGAGCGTGATGGTGCAGTTCGAGATGCCGATCGGGACGCCGCTCGAGCACACCGAGTCGATGGCGATGCGGGTCGAGAACGCCATCTACATGCAACCCGAGGTGAAGGTCGTCAACACGATCGTCGGCGCGTCTTCGGACGTCGAGACCGGCCGCGGTTCGTCGTTCTCCACCAACATCGGCCAGATGTTCGTGGAACTGGTTCCCGCGGAACTTCGCGATCGCAACGCGGCCACGATCATGACCGATGTGCGAGCGTCGCTGAAAGACAGGCTGCCCGGCGTCGAGTCCTTCACCGTCAAGGAGCTCAGCGGAGGTCCCGGCGGCAAGGACATCACGATGTACATCAGCGGCCAGGACATGGACCGCATGATGTCGCTCGCCGAGCAGATGAAGGAGGATCTCTCCATCTTCGAGGGGGTCTTCGACATCTCCGACGATCTCTTCGACGGTCAGCATGAACTGCAGATCCGCCTGCGTCCGTCGGGCGCGGCACTGGGTGTCACGGTCGCGGACATCGCACGTCAGGTGCGCAGCTCGGTCTACGGGGACGAGGCGCACGTCTTCGCCGCCGACGGCGAGGACATCGATGTCCGGGTCAGTGCAGAGGGGCTCTCGAGAGCGGATCTGTCCGCGATCGAGTCGATGTGGATCATCGCTCCCGACGGCCGCTCCATGCCGTTGGCCGAAGTGGTCGAGTTGAGCGACGGTTCGGGGTACGCGGGGATCAGGCGACGCAACCGGTCGCGTCTGGTGACTGTCACCGCGGAGACCGCCGAAGGACTCAGTCCGGAACTGGTGATGTCGTCCCTGCCGCTGGAGGGTTGGCGAAGCGACTATCCGGACATGGACATCACCCTGGGGGGGCGGCAGGAATCGCAGGCCAGGGCGTTCGCCTCGCTGCCGTTGGGATACCTCGCGGCCCTGGGGATGATCTACGGAATTCTCGCCTGGCTGTTCAAGAGCTACACGCTCCCGCTGACGGTGATGCTCGGCATTCCGTTCGCCATCATCGGCGTCATCTGGGGACACATCCTGCTCGGGTACGAACTGACCTTCCTGAGCATCATCGGGTTCGTCGCGCTCAGCGGCATCGTGGTGAATGATTCGCTCATTCTCGTCCACTTCTACCAGGACGAATGCGATGCCGGCACCCCGGTCCGGACCGCGCTGCTCCGTGCCGGCGGGGAGCGGCTTCGCCCCATCTTCCTGACCACGCTCACCACCGTGCTCGGACTGACTCCACTGATGCTCGAGCAGTCGTTTCAGGCCCGATTCCTGATTCCCATGGCGATCGCCATCGCGTTCGGCCTCATGAGCGCGACGGTGTTGATTCTGCTTCTGCTGCCATGCCTGATTCTCATCCTGGACGACATCAAGCGTGGGACATTCTACTTCTGGAACGGTTTCCCCCGTCCCGGCCCGGAACAGACTGAGGATTCAGGCGGTGGGTTGAAATCACCCGAAGCAACGCCGCAGACGCCCTAGAAATGCTGGTCGAGGCCATTTCAAAGGGGGCTCGCCGGCAACTCTCTATACTGATGCCTCTTGGGAATCAGCTCTGACCGGGGGTGAGGGCGGCGTTCTCGACGACAACACCATGAAGACCTTCCAAGGCATTGCGGTATCACCCGGGGTCATCATTGCAAAGGCGTTTCTGCTGGAGCAGTTCCGGGAACGGATTCCACACCACGAGGTGGCGGAAGAGATCGTTCCGCGCGAACTCGCGATGCTGGACCAGTCGCTGCTCGATGCGAGATCCTCGCTGGAGGCGGATCGTGATCGGGCCGCCGCCGACCTGGGGCCGGAGCCGGCCAAGATCTTCGAATTCCACCTCGGACTCCTGGCCGATCCGTCCCTGATGGATCCCGTGCGGGACCGCATCCGCGACGAGTCCGTTTCGGCGGCCTTCGCCGTCTCAGAGGCGTTCAGCAATCTGGCGGACCGGTTCCGGGCCATGGGCTCGCCCGTCTTTCGGGACAAGACCCGGGACGTGCTCGATCTCGAGCGGAGGGTGATCGACCACCTGCTCGGTGAGTCGCAGGATCGCCTGGCCGAGATCGACGAGCCCGTCGTCATCGTGACCCATGAGATGACGCCCATGCAGGCCGCCTCGCTCGGCGAAGCGCAGGTCGTCGGTCTCGCATCCGACTTCGGTGGACGAACCGACCACACCTCGATCGTCGCCGCGGCCCTTGGCATGCCTGTCGTGGTCGGTTGTCAGATCCTCACCGAGCACGTCGATGAAGGCGATCTGGTGATTCTCGACGGCAACACGGGGGCCGTCGTCGTACAGCCGGACGATGAGACGATCGAGTTGTACCGCCGTCGAATCCGGCGACAGGAGGAGTCGCTCGCGAGCATCACCGCGGCATCCGACCTCGAATCGGTCACGCTCGACGGCACCCACATCCAGTTGATGTGCAACATCGAGTTCCCCAGAGAGATCAATTCGCTTCTGAAGTACGGGGGGGAAGGCGTCGGTCTCTATCGAACCGAGTTCCTCTACCTCTCGCAGAACACCGAGCCGACCGAAGACGAACTCTACGAGCAGTACGCCCACTGCATCAAGCTGCTCGATGGACGACCGCTCACGATCAGGACGCTCGATCTCGGGGCCGACAAGTTCACCCAGCAGCAGGCCATCGAACCGGAACGCAATCCGTTTCTCGGTCTTCGCAGCATCCGGTACAGCCTCCAGCATCTGCCGCAGTTCAAGAGGCAGTTGCGGGCGATCCTCCGTGCGTCGGTCCATGGCCCGCTGAAGGTCATGTTTCCCCTGATCACGACGATGACCGAGCTCAAGCAGGCGAAGCTGATCCTCGGAGATGCCAGGGAGGAACTCGAGGAGGAGGGGGTTTCACTGGGATCCGAATTGCCGGTCGGCATGATGATCGAGGTGCCCAGTGCGGCCTTGATGGCCTCCAGCTTCGCTCGGGACGTCGATTTCTTCTCGATCGGGACGAATGACCTCATCCAGTACACCGTGGCGGTCGATCGATCGAATCAGCGGGTGGCCAGCCTCTACACGGCAACCAATCCAGCGGTGCTGAGGCTGGTGAAGGCGGTCCTGAGGGCTGGAAAGCGTAGAAACATCGAGACGAGCCTTTGTGGTGAAATCGCCGGTGATATCACCTACACTATGTTGCTGATAGGACTGGGTCTCAGGACCCTCTCGCTCGTCCCCGCTCAGGTGCCCCGCGTCAAGCAGGTCATTCGTCGGGTCGACGTGAAACAGTGCGAACGGCTGGCCAGGAGGGTCGGCTCATTTGATTCGGAGCGCAGGACGCTTAAATGTCTCCAAGATGAACTCAAGACCGTGCTTCCCGAACTGGATGGCGACTGACGCCTCCGGCCCCGTGCCGATCCCAAGGGAAGTTTGAACGATAAACCAGCCGGACGACAGGGTTCGAACGCCTCACGGCTCCCCTCTCTCGATCGGCCAACCGACGAACCACGACGTGACGCAGGCCACACCATTGCAGGGACATCTCGAGACGCTCGCCAACGAGCAGCCGTGTCCGCCCACAGGGCGAACCGGTGTTGGCAAAGCTCCGGGTCCAGTACGCCATTTGGCGGGGGTAACCATGCTGCCGGTACACGCTTGTCAGGTCCACTGGATCGTCGGTCCACCCCAGGAAGGACCACGACGTGGCAACCAAGAAACCGATACAGCCAGACGAAATCATGGTGGTGAACGATGTTCCCGGAGAGGAATGTCGCATCGCCATCCTGCAGGATGGGCATCTGGAAGAGCTCTACACTGAACGCGTCGCTACGGCGAGCAGTGTGGGAAACATCTACAAGGGACGTGTGACCAACGTGGAGTCCGCCATCCAGGCGGCCTTCGTGGACTTCGGGCATGCGCAACGAGGTTTCCTGCACATCTCCGATCTTCATCCGAAGTACTTCCCCGGAGGGGGCAAGACCGAGAAGGTCGGCCGCAAGACGGCACGACGCGATCGCCCGCTCATGCAGAACTGTCTTCAGCGTGGCCAGGAGATCATCGTCCAGGTGCTGAAGGAGGGGATCGGGACCAAGGGACCGACGCTCACCAGCTATCTGTCGATTCCGGGCCGCATGATGGTCATGATGCCCAACATGGGCCGGGTCGGCGTGACTCGAAAGGTGGAGGACGATGATGAACGCCGTTCGATGCGGGACGTCCTCGACAAACTCGACCTGCCGGAGAACTTCGGATTCATCCTCCGAACCGCCGGGATGGGCCGGACCAAGCTCGAACTGAAGCGCGACGTCGCGTACCTCACCCGACTCTGGAAGGTCATGGAGAAGCGGGAGGAGAAGGTGGGGGCTCCCTGCGAGTTGTACACCGAGTCCGATCTGCTGATCCGCACCATCCGAGACGTGCTCCGCCCGTCGATCAAGGCGGTCGTCGTCGATTCCGATTCCGCCCTCGAACGGTGCAACGCGTTCCTTCGCGTGATCGCTCCGCGTTCGGCGCCGCAGATCATCCGGTACCGCCGTGGTCTTCCGCTCTTCCATGCGTTCGACATCGAACGCCAGATCGACATCATCCATCAGCGGGAGGTCCACCTCCCCTCGGGTGGCCGTCTGGTGATCGATCAGACCGAGGCGCTGGTCGCCGTCGACGTCAACTCCGGACGCAGTCGTTCGGCCAAGGACAGCGAGACCAACGCGTTCAACACGAACATGGAGGCGGCGGACGAGATCTGCCGACAGCTGCGTCTTCGCGATCTCGGCGGCCTGGTGATCAACGACCTCATCGACATGCGGCACATGCGACACCGTCGCCAGGTCGAGGATCGCTTCAACCACAATCTCGAACGTGACCGGGCCCGCACGACGGTGCTCAAGATCAGCGAGTTCGGAATCATGGAGATGACCCGCCAGCGAATGCGGCCGAGCATGCGGATGAGTCACTTCATCGCCTGTCCCGGTTGCGATGGCCAGGGGGAGATCCAGTCGCCCGATTCCGTGGCCACCGACGTGTGTCGAAACATCGGATATCTGCTGCAGCATCGCGACGTGGCCCGGGTCGAGGTGGTCGTCTCCTCCAAGGTCGCATCGGTGCTGTTGTCGACGCGTCGCAGGCACCTGACGATTCTCGAGGAGCAGCTCGAGAAGCAGGTCGACGTCCGCGTCAGCGAGACGATCGCCGCCGATCGAGTGAACTTCTATGCCTACGATTCCACCAACACGGACCTCGAAGTCGAGAAGCTCACCAAGCCCGGCAAGCCGACCATCGAGGAACTTGCGGCCGAACACGATGCCCCCGAGGAGGAGATCGGTCAGGAATCCGCCGCTCGAAGCGGCGGACGCCGTCGCCGTCGCCGGCGGACGGCACCACCGGCCGATGCCGCTGCGATCGCACTCTCCGGCGAACTCATGAAGGAACTCGAGGAACTCGACGAGGAGGCCGAACTGGAGAGTCAGGAGGCCGAACTCGAGAGTCAGGAGGCCGCCGAGTCCGATGGTTCGAACGATCAGGAGGAGGGCGGCGAAGGCACGCCTCGTCGTCGTCGTCGTCGATCACGAGGTCGTCGCGGTCGAGGTCGCAAGGAGGCAGCGGCGCCCGTCGTCGTGGAGCCGCCGATCGACTCGCCATCCAGGTTGTACGTGCTCGCAAAGAAGATCGAAACCGATTCCAAGGAGATCCTCCGCAGGATCTCCGAATCCACCGACGAAGCGGTCGGAGAATGGGCGGTCAAGAACCACATGTCGATGGTGACGCCGGAGCAGGCCGTCGTCATCGCCGGATGGTTCGTGGAGCCGCCCGCTCCCGTCGAGGAGGAGGCCGTGGCCGCCTCGGAAGACTCGGACGAGGAGGAGGCTCCACGCCGCCGCCGCCGTCGTCGTCGTCGTCGCGGTTCGCGAGGATCGGGTGAACATGAGGGAACCGCTTCGGATTCCGGGGAATCCTCGGAGTCCACGCAGGAATCCTCCGAGGACGGGGATGGCGAATCCGAGCAGCCCCGAAAGAAGCGGCGTCGCAGATCGCGGCGCAAGAAGTCCACGGATTCCGGCAGCCCCGAGGGCGGTACCGAGCACTCGTCCGAGGAGGGGGATTCGTCCTCCGGGGATTCCGATGATTCCAAGAAGCGCACGCGTCGCGGCTCCCGCGGTCGTGGCCGAGGGCGTCAGGGATCCCAGGCCGATGGCGAGTCCTCTTCGGAAGGCTCGACCGCTCCCAAGGAGCCGGTCGCATCGGAGTCGGGTGAGAAGCCCAAGCCGCGTCGTCGCACGCTCTACGGATCGAGTCGCCGAGGTGTGAGCAAGTCCGAGGTGAATGCCGCCAAGGATCTCGGAGCATGAGTTCGGTTCGACGGGTCATTCTGCTTGGATCGACCGGATCCATCGGAGTCAGCACTCTCGAGGTCATCAGGCACCTCAATCGTGACGAGCAGGCGTTCGAGATCGTCGGCCTCGCCGTCGCCCGCAGTGCGGACACGCTGCTCGAGCAGGCGAGGGAGTTCCAGGTCGAGCACGTCTCGGTCTGCGACGAATCCGCCGCCGAGGGGATCACCGATCGCACCGTCTTCTCCGGAGCCGACGCCGCCCGGCGTCTGGTCGCCGAAGTGGCTCGACCCGGCGACCTGCTGGTCGCCGCGATCGTCGGAGCCGCGGGACTCGAAGCGGTCGTCGAGGCCATCCGCATCGGATGCGACATCGCACTCGCGAACAAGGAGACACTGGTCTCCGGCGGCGAACTGGTGATGCCGCTCGTCAAGGAGCATGGTGTCCAACTGCTTCCGGTGGATTCCGAGCACTCCGCGATCGCCCAGTGCCTCCGCAGCAGCCGTTCGATCGAGGAGGTGCGCCGCCTGGTCATCACGGCCTCGGGCGGTCCGTTCCGGACCTGGGAACCGGATCGGATCCGGGCTGCACGGGTCGACGAGGCGCTCGCCCATCCGACCTGGACGATGGGCCGAAAGATCACCATCGATTCCGCATCGCTCATGAACAAGGGGTTGGAAGTGATCGAGGCCCACTGGCTGTTCGATCTGCCTGCCGACCAGATCGACGTCATCGTGCATCCGCAGTCGATCGTCCACAGCTTCGTGGAGTACGTGGACGGTTCCGTGATCGCCCAGTGCGGGCCACCCGACATGAAGACGCCGATCCAGTACGCCCTGACCTCGCCCGATCGGGTGGAGGGGTGCGGCCCGCGACTCGACTGGCAGCAGTTGACGAAGTTGGACTTCCAGCAGCTCGATCACGACGTCTTTCCGTCGGTTCGGATGGCGCTGGAGGTCATTCGGGCGGGGGGAACCGCCGGTGCGATCTACAACGCGGCCAACGAGGTCGCGGTCGAGGCGTTTCTCGATGAACGGATCGACTTCGGCGACATCTTCGAACTCGTGGCCACCGGGCTGCGTGAAATCGAATCGCGTCCGGTCTCGTGTCTCGAAGACGTGCTCGAGGACGACGCTCGCACCAGGCGGTGCATTCGGGAGGTGCTTCGATCGAGAAGTTCGACCTCCGTCTCCACCATGAAGGGTTGAACGGCCGCATGCGGCCGGCACTGCGGCACTCAGCCGAACGGGAATCGAAATGGACATCCTCAACTCCGGACTGAACATCGTGATCATCCTGATCGGCTTTGGAATGCTGGTCTTCGTTCATGAGCTCGGCCACTTTCTCGCGGCGAAATGGGCTGGAATCAGGACGGAGGGATTCTCCATCGGATTCGGTCCATCCATCTGCTCGTGGCGAAAGGGCATCGGCTTCCGGATCGGTTCGACCTACGAGGATGTCCGCCGGCTGACCGGCAGGCTTCCCGGCGAGCTGACCGATGATGAACTCCGCGAGGCCGGTCTCGGCGAGACGGAATACGCGCTGCGCTGGCTCCCGCTGGGAGGCTTCGTCCGCATGCTCGGCCAGGACGACGTCAATCCGGCGGCCACGAGCGAGAACAGGCGAAGCTTCAATCGACGTCCGATCGCCAAGCGCATGGTCGTGATCAGCGCCGGAGTGGTCATGAACATGATCTTCGCCGGCCTGCTGTTTCTCGTCGCGTTCTCGATCGGAGTCCGCTTCGAGTCGCCCATCATCGGTCAGGTCGAGCCGGGCTCTCCGGCCGCGACCGCGAAGGCGACCAACGCATCCAGCCTCGGCATCGATGTCATCGGCCTGCAGCCGGGAGACCGGGTGCTCGACGTCGACGGCACGACCATCACGACGTTCGGCGATCTCCAGATCGAGACGGCGATGGGGCGTCCCGACGTCGACCTGCATCTCAAGGTCGAACGCGAAGGCATCAAGGACCCGCTCGAGTTCGTCATGCGACCTCGAAGGGAGCCCGTCTCGCGATTGATGGGGATCGGCATCATGCCCGCATCGTCCACCAGACTTCTGTCGGCGGACGATTTCCCCATGCTTCCGTCGATACTGGGCCGAGCGGGGCTCACCGACCAGGGAATCGTTTCCGGGATGACCCTGTCGACGATCGGCGGAGCGAAGGTGTGGAACTACGAGTCCTACAAGCAGCTCAGCCGATCGAGCGACGGTCGTCCGATGGAGACCGTCTGGGTCGAGTTCGACGAAGAGGGCCGCGGTACCGATCAGACCAGGACGGCCACGCTCGAGGCATCGCCCCAATGGCAGCAGCTCGTGTCGCCCGGCGCCTCCAGCTGGGCGGATGGCCTGCTCGGTCTGACTCCGCTGGTCCAGCTCGCGTCGGTCCCGCCGGACAGTCCCAACCGGGGGCTGCTCGAAGCCGGTGACATCATTCTCCGCATCGGCAACCACCAGGCACCCAGGATGCTGACGTTCCGCGAGACGATTCTGGAGCATGGTGGATCCGACACGATCTCGATGACGGTGCTTCGCGGCGACCAGCGGGTCGAGCTCGATGCCCGCATCGGCGAGACGGGCGTCTTCGATCCGCGACCCGTGCTCGGCGTCTCACCGGTGTACGCCTGGGATGCTCCGCTGATCGCCCAACCGATGCGGTCGATCGAAGTCACGAGTGAAGGATCGGACGATCCGTCCGTCGTATCGACTCCCGTCGCGGATCTGGGGCTGCTGGGAGGTTCCCGCATCGTGTCCGTCGACGGCGTCGCCGTCGCATCGTGGCGTGATCTCTGGAAGCAGCTGCATGCCGCCGCATCGGCATCCGCCGCCACCGTCTCGATGGTGGTCAAGCCTCCCACTCCGGACGGTGCGTCCCGCACCGTCGATGTTCCGCTCGACGCGGACTGGGCCTCGCAGCTCGCCGCCCTCGGATGGGAGCCCTCGCTGCCGTACTACCTCTTCGAACCCCTGTTCGTCCTCAAGCATGCCGATGGAAATCCGGTGAAGGCGCTCCTGATGGGCATGGAGGAGACCGCGTCCTTCGCGGTGCTGACCTATCTCACGATCGATCGTCTGTTCCGCGGGACCGTCAAGGTCGAGCATCTTCAGGGACCGGTGGGGATCGTGCACATCGGTTCGAAGGTCGCCGACAGGGGCTTCAGCTACCTGCTGTTCTTCCTCGGGCTGATCAGCGTCAATCTCGCGGTGATCAACTTCCTCCCGCTTCCGATCGTCGATGGGGGGCTGTTCCTCTATCTGATCTACGAGGCGTTGAAGGGACGTCCGCCCTCGATCGGCTTCCAGAACGGCGCGGCCATTCTCGGGCTGCTTCTGATCGCCACTGCGTTCGTCGTGACGTTCTACAACGACATCATGCGTATCATCGGTTGACCAGCCGATCGATTCGACGGAGAAGACCGCCATGTCAAGACCAGTCGCCATGATCACCGGAGCCTCATCCGGCATCGGCCGGGCCTGTGCCGCCGAGTGCGCCCGCAACGGATTCGACGTCGCCATCGCGGCCAGACGCACCGATGATCTGGAATCGCTGGCCGAGTCCATCGCCGGTGATCACGACTGTCAGGTGATGGTCCGCGGCGTCGATCTTCATGATCACGAGGAGACGGTCCGCATCGTCCCCGAAGTTCTTGAGCGGTTCGGACGCCTGGACGCTCTGCTGAACGTCGCGGGCGTCGCGGACATGACGCCGCTGCACGAGATGTCCCTGGGATCGCTGCAACGCACCCTGGTCGTCAACACCATCGCGCCCGCGCTGCTGGTGCGGGAGGCGTGGCCGGCCCTGGTCAAGGCGCCGCGCGGCGTGGTGATCAACATCTCCTCGCTGGCTTCGATCGACCCACTGCCCGGCGGAGGAGCGTACGGCATGAGCAAGTCGGCCATCGAGGGGCTCATGCGTTCCATCCATGTCGAGTCGGCCGCTTCCGGAGCCGGGATCCGTTCGTTCGCCCTCGCTCCGGGGTGCATCGACACTCCGATGCTGCGTTCCGCCCTCGACGGCATCGAACTTCCCGACGGAGCGGAGATTCCCATGGACGAGTTCGTCGGGCACGTCATGGACTGCGTGCAGGGCGTCCACGACGACTTCGACGGGCAGACCATCTTCGTGGCCCGCGAGGGGCACTTCTCGAGGGACGTCGCCGATACCAAGGCCGCTCTCCAGGATCTCTGGGGCGGCTGAGTTCCATCTGTACCGGTCATGCGGTCTTTTCGGCGGGATCCTCCGACGAAGCGCTTCGGCTGCCCGATCCTGCTTGAATGGAGCTCCCCCCTTTACGACCATAGATGAGCAGGGGTTCTTCAAGCACTCCCGGGGGGGATGGTCCGATGATTCAAGATCCAAACGCAGCCAATGCCCGGCCGAACGCGATTCGGGTGTTGTTGATCGAATCCGACGATGCATCCGCCGATCGCCTCGAACAGTCCCTGTTCGAATATCGATATCGATCCGCCGCGATGCACTGCGAACGCGTCGAATCCCTGGAATCGATCCATGCCCTGGACATGAAGTCCTTCGACGTCGTCCTGACCGCATCGGTCCTTCCGGACGCGTGTGGACTCGAGGTGCTGGTCTTCATGCAGGGCACCTCGCCCGATACGCCGGTGATCATGACCGGTGGAGAAGCGGATGCTGCGCTGGCCGTGGATGCCATCCGCGGCGGAGCGGCGGAGTTCATCCTGCTCACCGGTCATGAGAGCACCACGGTTCCCTTGGCCGTCGAGAAGGCGTTCGTCCATCGTCAGCTCCGCGACGAGAACGAGAACCTCCAGGAGGATCTCGGTCGATCCATGGCCGATCTCGCCGTGCTGAACCGGAAGCTGGAGAAGACGATCCGACAGTTGGAGGTGACGGCGCGGACCGACGAACTGACCGGTCTGAGCAATCGGCGATGGCTGAATCTGATGCTGGAGGGACGTTGGGCCGAGGCCCAGCGACACCAGTTGTCCATGGCCTTCCTGATGCTGGATCTCGATGGGTTCAAGCAGCTCAACGATCAACTGGGTCACCAGCGTGGCGATGAACTGCTTCGAGTGGTCGGTGAGGTCATCGATGCCAACTGCAGGGAGATCGACATCGCCGCGAGGTACGGTGGGGACGAGTTCTGCATCCTCATGCCGCACACCGATCTCGATGCTGCGATGCATGTCGCCCGCCGGATCTCGGATGCGTTCACTTCACGCGTCGCCGGGATGGATCTTGCTTCGGTGCAGATCGGCCTGTCGATCGGAGTCGGTCACCGCGATCTCTCGGGGCCGCGCACCGCCGAGGACCTTGTGCGACACGCCGACGAGGCGATGTACGCGGCCAAGGCCTCCACGGAACTGGAGCGTCGCGTGTTCGTTCGAGCCCGGGGTGGAGCGATGCTGTCCGCGGCCGCGTGATCAGAATCGCTTCATGGCCCGATCCATGTCGCGTTTGGCTTCCTTGGCCTTGAGATCCTCCCGCTTGTCGCGGGTCTTCTTGCCGGTGCCCAGGCCGATCAGCAGCTTGGCTCTTCCATCCACGAAATACATCTTGAGCGGCACGATGGTGCAGCCCTTCGATCGGGCGGCCACGGCCCATCGACGGATCTCCCTTCGATGGGCGAGCAGGATGCGGGCTCGTGTCGGCTGATGCTGGCGATGCGTTCCCGCGGGGGGGTACTCGGCGATGTGGGCGGCGAGCAGTGCCATCTCGAGTGGATGTTCCGTCGCCCTGACGTACCCTTCGGCCAGCGAGACCTGCCCGGCCCGGATCGACTTGATCTCCGAACCCTTGAGCTTGATTCCGCACTCCAGCGTGTCGGTGATCGTGTAGTCGTGCGACGCCTTGCGGTTCTCGATCACCGGCTCGTTGGTTCCCTTGCTGGTCTTCTTCTTGGCCATCGTGCCTTCATGCTATCGACGAAACGGCCCCGCAGGGGGTCCTGCGGGGCCGGTCAATGCGCGAGAGAGGACTCGAACCTCCACGGGATTTTACTCCCACCAGCACCTCAAGCTGGCGCGTCTGCCAATTCCGCCACTCGCGCTGAAGTCGCGTGAATGGGGCAGGATACATGTGATTGGCCGAGGAGGAAAGGGGGGCGTGTCTCCGGGCTTGTCTCCTGATAGGCTTTCCGGGCATGGCAAGACTGCTGATCAACGAACTCTTCTTCTCGATTCAGGGAGAATCCTCCCGGATCGGCCTTCCCTGCGTCTTCGTACGCCTCAGGGGGTGCCATCTGAGGTGCCGGTACTGTGATACGGAATATGCCTTCAGCGAGGGCGAGGGCATGGAGATCGACGAGATCATCGAGTCGAT
>DEYK01000057.1:55613-100860 GCA_002364485.1 Phycisphaerales bacterium UBA3160 | reverse complement strand
TGATGGAAAGACTGTGCGATCTCGGCTGGACCGTTCTGATCGAGACGTCGGGGGCCTGCGACATCGCTCCGTGCGACGAACGGGTCATCAGGATCGTGGATGTCAAGACGCCCGGAAGCGGAGAATCCGAACGCAATCACTGGGCCAATCTCGAGCAGCTTCGGCCCCGTGACGAAGTCAAGTTCGTGATCGTCGATCGAGTCGACTACGACTGGATGCGCGATGTGATCGAACGATACGGTCTGGAATCCCGCGTGGATCACATCCTCGCATCGCCGGTCAATCATCAGGCGCCGGGTCGTGAGATCGCCGGTTGCGAAGCGCTTTCGATGCGGACGCTCGCCGAGTGGATGCTTGCCGACGGACTCGGCGTACGCATGCAGCCTCAACTGCACAAGGCGATCTGGGACCCTTCGACTCGGGGGGTCTGATCGGAATGCCGCGGGCTGGTGGGGGACCGATCAGCTGGAGTTGCGATCGATGACATCGTGGTTTTCCCGTTCGCCCCGACCACGCAGCGGATAATCCTTGCGAAGCGGATAGGCGGGGAAGTCGCCCCAGGTCAGGATCCTGCGAAGGTCCGGATGCCCGGTGAACTCGATTCCGAACATGTCGAATGCTTCACGCTCGCGCCATTCGGCACCGGGCCAGAGATCGCAGACCGACGCGATCCGCAGGCCGGGATCCATGTCGTTTCCGGTGGTGTCGCCCACGGGATCCAGGAATGCCTTGACGACCAGCATGTCGTTGCAGCTGAAGCTGCGGAGCACCCAGACCACCGCGAATCGCCCGGGCATCTCGACCGGGTAGTCGAGGTAGTCCACGGCGGTGACATCGCTCAGGAGTGCGTAGTCGCACTCCGGGTGTTCCCGCAGGAGGCGGAGTACCTCGTGGGCATCGTCGGGTTCGACGATCAGAGAGGTCTGGCCGCGGAATTCCGACGCCTGGAACTTCGAATCCGGGAAGGCCTCGCGGATTCGCTTGAGAGCTGGATGATCGATGTTGGACGGCATGGCTTCATTGTAGGGAGTCGAAGCGGGGGATGTTCAGGGATTTATGGCCCCGCCCCTGGCTCCGGTGATGGTGATCGTGTCGATCGTCGGATCCATGTTCCACAGGACGCCCCCAGCCCGTACCGGGGTCGGCGATCCCTCGGTCACGATCGAGACGGTTCGCCCTTCGGCTGCCGAGACCTTGGCGAGTCCGGTGCCGACGTCGTAGTCGAAGAGATCGCAATCCACCCGTCTTCTGGGCGTGGCGATGTAGACCTGCCCCTCGGCCATCAGGCGATCGATGTCCATGTCATCCCCCAGATCGAGGATGCCGTCGTCTGCAGGCGATGCGGTGGAGGGAGCGAGGGCCGCGGGGACGGTTCGAGCGTTGATCCGCTCGGCGGTGATGGTCGCCACGTCCTCACTGGTCGCCCCCTTGTACAGCCCCTCGACATCGCCCTCCATGGACATGTCGAATCCGCCTTCGGTGTCCCTGGCCATGTCGAGCCGTCGGGTCCAGACGAAGCGGGATGTGCCGGGACCCTTGAAGAGTCCCTTGCCGACTTCGGCATCGGATGCATCCGCGACGACGGGGTCCCGGATCACGAGTTCGCCGTCGCCGATGACTTCGGCCGACTCGGCGAGATCGTTCCATGTCAGGTGCATGGCGGATACGTAGAAGATCCGCGGCTCGCCATCGCGCAGGGGGGTCGCCCATGTCCGTTGCTCGAGTTTGGCGTCGCCCTTGGCGATGAGCCGTTCGAGCACGCGGCTTGAGGACGCCGAAGTATCGAACGGGCTCGAGCCGGGCGTCGATTCGACTGCGTCTTCGGAGGTGTTTGCGAACTGCAGGGTGAGGGTCTTGCCGTTGAGCTGGTTTCGCTCCTCCGGCTTCGGTTGCGCGACGACCGAGACCTCGCCGATGAGCTTGATCTCGCCTGCACCATCGTTGAACTTGCCGTCGTAGTCCATGGCGTCGTTCCATCGTGCCCGCATGGTGACGGTGGGCGGATCGCCCTTGCGACGCGACGGTGGCTGGGGGCGATCGATTCTCGTATCCGACTGCAGGTCAAGCGGCTTCGTCAGCAACCGGGCCTGACCGGGGCCTTCCCAGTGTGCCGTTCCTTCCTTCCGCCGAAGGGTGACCTGTCGTCCGTGATCGATCAGCATGTCGTCCCGGGCGATGACCACGTCCTCGCCGGTCAGTTCGACCGTCTCCTGGGCGGCGTCCGCCTGGAGGTTGTCGGCGAATGCCCGCGCACCATCGGCAAGCAGGACCTGAACATCGCCCTTGGCGTAGACGTCCTGGACACGGGTGTCCGCTCCGATCAACGAGTCGGATCCGCCCGTCTCGGGCTGATCGGTCTGCTCGGTGGCCTGGGCGAAGGTGACATCCAGGTCGTCGGCCCAGATCGTCTGGTCGTCGTTGCGTGCGATGACATCCTGCACGGCGGTCATGCGTGCCGGCACGGCCTTGCCCTGGTCGTTCTTGTCGAACGCCATCTTCAGCTGCTGGCATGAGATCACGCCGTCGTTCGACTGGACGTCGACGTCACCGTTGAAGACGATCTGCTGCAGGACCGGCTGGTCACTGCTCGAGTTCGGCTCGAAGGAGAGGTCGACCCCGCCGGTCCAGGTGATGTCGAGTTCGGTGCGTGGAGTTGCTTCGTCCCCGGGCTCGTCGGCCAGTGCGATCGGCTCGTTGGCCGCCGCGAGAACCACGGAGGGGATCTTCGGGGCCAACGCGGGATCGGGCAGTCCGGCGACGGCGATGTCCCGGTCGATCACGCTCGCGCTGCCGCGGTCGACGAATCCGCCCCGTCCGTTCTCCGGGCTGACCCAGAGGTGCGATCCACGGGCGATGAGTCGATCGTCCTTGAGAAGGACCTCTCCGTCCTCGGCCGCGAGCAGATCGAATCGGTCGGTCAGGGAGTGGTAGACGACCCGTTCGCAGGTGATCTCGGTCCTTCTTTCCGAGTCGAGGATGTAGACCGGCGATCCGACGAGTTCCGCTCTGGTGTCCTCTTCGGAATCGAGTCGTTGGTCGGGTTCGTCGATCGGAACCATGGTGACACCGCCGTCGCAGGTCAGCAGGATGTCCTTGGGACCCGGGACCGGCACGTTGTTGACGGCGACGGTCATCCAGGTGAGCCAGTGCGACCACGGAAGCGATCTGGCCATCGGACCGTGGTCGGGCATGCCCTGGCGGGCCTGGTCGGCGGAGAAGGAATCCGATTCCATCGAGAAGGTGAGATGCAGATCGTCCCCGGTGACGACCTTTCCGTCGCGGATGTCGCCCTGGAGGATCCTGATGTTCTCGTGGAGGGTCATCTTGTAGAAGATCGTGTCCGAGGTCGCGGCCGGGGCGGGCTGGGCGAGTCCGCGGACCGGTCTGATCGACCGGTCGCCGGTGGTTCGGGTCAGTCGTGGTGCCGTCCGGTCGCCGCGAAGCGGCCACGTCGGATCCGTCTGAAGGGCGACCGAATCCTCTTCCGGCTGCATGAGAAGGTAGTCGAGCTGCGCGAGCGTGAGGTACTCGATCCGATCGGCCTGGCTGTTCAAGAGGACCTTCAGATCGTGGCCCACCATCGATTCTGTTTTCGTGTTCAGATCGATCCGGTCGTCGCACAGGATCTTGCCGAGGAAGTTGTCGAACTCGGCGCGGGAGGTGCGCATCGTCATGTCCGGCGGATGCATCGACGGCTGGGCGATCTTGCCGTCGACCGGTTCATAGAGGTTGATGCGGACGTTGCCGGTGATGCGACCCGTCTCCAGGGCGCGGCTCGGCGCGTAGGCCACCGCCCGGTCGCCGGTGATCGTCAGCAGGCGATTGTCGCTGAGATACATCTCCACCTGCGGCTTGACCATGTCGATCCAGTGGGCCGGATATTCCGAGGGATTCGGATCGAGGTGCTCGCACCTGTACTGCTGTGCAAGATTGCCGTCGCTGTCGGCGATCTGGACCCATCCTCCGGCGGGAAGATCGAGTCCGATGTCGGGATCCAGCATGCCGCCGCCGGCGGTTTCCGATTCATCGAGACGTCCGGGGCCGACGAGTTCGACGATCTCCTCGTCGGCGGTCCGCTCGGGATTCGGGCCGGAGCTCCCCGCATCGAGAAGCAGCACGATGCCGAGCAGCACCACCGCGGCGCCGGTGCCGAGCATGGTCAGTCGCCACGGGGTCAGGCCGGTGGCCGGCTTCTTGTTGCCCTTGAGGAGGACGTGTCTGAGGTCGCTCTGATCTTCCATGAATCACCTTCCCTGCCGAACGGTCTGCCATCGAGCCAGCAGTCCGTCCCAGCAACCCTGAGCCTTGAGAATCCGCTCTATGACTTCCCGGACCGCGCCGTGTCCTCCCGCAGTCTCCGTGACAAGCGATGCGGCTTCACGGACTTCGGCCGCCGCATCGGAGACGGCCACCGGGAGGGCGACCGAATGCAGGACCGGGAGGTCCGGCAGATCATCGCCGACCGCCGCGGCCTGATCCGGAGTGCATCCGGTCGCTTCGCAGACTGATTTCAGTGCGACGAGCTTGTCCTTGCATCCCTGGTGGACGTGCACGATCCCCAACTCGGCGGCACGCCGTGCGACGGCTTCGCTGCTCCGGCTGGAGATGATCGCGGCCTGATGGCCGGCATCGAGCCACAGCTTGATGCCGAGCCCGTCACGGACGTTGAAACGCTTGTGTTCGTTGCCATGATTGTCGAAGACCAGACGGCCGTCGGTCAGGACGCCGTCCACGTCGAGGCAGAGGAGCCGGATTCCACCGGCTGTTTCAGGATCCATCCCAGGTCCTCCTGCGTTGGGGGCATTGTAGGGCGTCGATGCCCTGTGGGTGCTCACTCCTGCACGATCTTCATCGTGATCAGGTCCTGGACATCGATCAGTCCACGAGGCTTGCCTTCCGCGTCGACGACGGGAATCTCGTCGATGCGATGTTCCGCGATCAACTGACGGGCGTCCCGGACCCGGTCATCGAGCCGAAGACTGCGGGGGTGACTCGTCATGACCTCCATGATCGGTCTGGTGAGTCCTGTCGGATCCTCCATCATGAGTCGCCGGAGATCTCCGTCGGTGAAGATGCCGCTGAGCCGTCCCTCGTCGTCGACGAGCACGATCGCTCCGGCCCGGCGTCCGCCGCCGTCGCTCCACGCATCCGTCAGAGCCTCCTGGACCGTGTGATCCTGGGAGACGACGGGAAGGTTCTCGCCGACCCGCAGCCGCATGACTTCCTCGACGCTGCGGAGATTGCTGCCGAGGCGTCCGGCGGGATGGTGTCGATGGAACTCGTCTTCGGTCAGCCGCCGCTGTCCGGCCGCGGCCATCGCGAGAGCGTCGCCGCAGGCGAGCGATGCGGTCGTGGATGTGGTCGGAGCCAGGTTGAGGGTGCCGGCCTCCTCGAGGTCGCCGAGGGCGAGGTGGACGTCGCAGAGCTTCGCGAGATGCGAATCATGTTGACCCGAGATGCCGATCCGGGGGACACCGTCCGCCTTGAGGATCGCAGCGAGGCTGAGCACTTCCGCGGTGGTTCCGGAGTAGGACATCAGGATGACGACGTCGTCCTTGCGGATCCTCCCGAGATCGCCGTGGACCGCTTCGGCCGGATGCAGGACGTTGGAGGGTATTCCGAGGCTGCTGAACGTTGCGGAGATCTTGGCCCCGATCAGGCCCGACTTGCCCATGCCGCTGACCACGACGTGGCCGGTGCAGGAGGCGATGAGATCGACCGCATCCTGCCATCGGCCGGCTTCGATACCCGAGGAATCGGCCGCGATGGAATCGGCGATTCGTTCAATGGCTTCGGCTTCGCACCTCAGCACGTCGGTGATTGCGGATATGGCTTCTTCTCGTTTCACGGAGAGATCGTCCTGACTGTTCGAATTGGACTGGGAAGCTGTCATCGTCCGGTATGATGGGAGCACGGCTCCCCGGTCCGCATTGTACCGGGAACCGGTCCCTTGCTCCCCATCCACCAGGAGACGGACGTCCATGCCCTCGATTCAGGAAGATTACACCGTCCATCTGGACTCCTTCGAGGGGCCTCTGGATCTGCTGCTGTATCTGATCCGACGGGCGGAAGTCGACATCCAGGACATCCCGATCGCGAACATCACCGATCAGTACCTCCTGGTCCTGAGGCAGGTGGACTCGGTGGACGTCGAACTCGCAGGCGATTTTCTCGTCATGGCGGCGACCCTGATGGAGCTGAAGTCCCGCACGCTGGTCCCGATCGAGCCGGGCATCGAACAGATCGACGAGGCGACCGGGGATCCGTTGACCGATCCTCGACAGGATCTCGTCCAGCAGCTGCTCGCATACCAGCGGATACGAACCGCCACCGAGGAGCTCGACGATCGTCGGGTCGCCCATCGGCGGAAGTTCAAGATCCGGATTCGGCCATCGGACGAGGCGAGTCGCGTCGACAGTTCCGACGGATTCGATCTCGAGGACGTCCATGTCATGGATCTCACCGATGCCTACGACAGCATCGCGTCGGCGATCGATTTCAATCGAATCGGTGATCACCACGTTGCGATGGACGAGGTGCCCATCGAGCTGTACCAGCAGGATCTCATGGATCGGCTGCAGCGGCGTGGTGGAAACGTGCTCTCCCTGCAGGAGACGTTCTCCGGTCGGACGCCGGCCCAGCGGCTCGGACTCTTCCTGGGCCTGCTCGAACTGGTGCGCACGCACCGGGTCTCCTGTCAGCAGGAGGATTGGGGCAGGCCGATCATGCTGGAACTTCGCAGCGAAGCCGACTGGATCGAACACGCCGGCTTCGACGACGAACCGGAAGTCGATCCATCCGAGACGGAATGATCAGTCGGTGCCGATGCGGCGAAGCACTTCGACTTCGTCCGGAGTGAGTTCGCGCCAGAATCCCGGCTGAAGTCCCTTGAGCGTCAGATGCCCCAGTTTGGTTCGGCGAAGTTTCTTCACCGGATGCTCCAGTTTCGCCATCATGCGTCGGATCTGGCGATTCCGGCCTTCGGCGAGAACGATCTTCAGCTTGGTCCGTTCTCGATCGCGATGAATCAGGTCGATCGAGGATGCCGCGTGACGACGGACATCCTCGCGGCCCGATGGGCGGCGTCGGGAACGGCGTCGGGTGGTCAGGAGGATGCCGCGCTGCAGACGTTCGATCTCGCGATCGGTGAGTTCACCCTGCACGCTGACTTCGTACTCCTTGCGGATGCCGTGCCTGGGATGCGTCAGTCGAGAAGTGAGTTCTCCGTCGTTCGTGAGAATGAGAAGACCGGAGGAGTCGATGTCGAGCCGGCCGACCGGAAAGAGTCGCGCCTTGGAGGGGTGCTTCACGAGATCGATCGCCCGCCTCCGCTCTCCCGGGTCGTCGTTGGTGCACACCACACCGCGCGGCTTGAAGAGCAGGACGTGCACCAGCGGGATGTTGGTCCGGATTCCGTTTCCGGACACGACGATGCGATCCTTCTGCGGGTCCACCCATGCCGGGAGCCAGTCGACGAGGATTCCGTTGATCCGCACCTCACCCGAGGTGATGAGATCCTCGCAGTCGCGACGAGAAGCCACTCCGGCCGCCGCCATCACCTTCTGAAGGCGCTGGCCACGCGAATCGTCGCGGAACACGCTGCCGTCCTCGGCATCGGGATCCTCGATGGGGGTGCTGCTCCATCCTGCGCCGGGATCGGCGGGAGGAGGAGGGGGGGGAGGGAGTTGGAAATCGTCTTCGGGAAGCATGGGGATCCACCTGTTTCGAATCGAGTAGGCTACAGGGGCTCACCGGGCTGTGCCAGCGACGGAATGGCGGGCTTTCAGATCATCTGCCGATACAGGGCGGCAGTACAAGGAGATTTTTCCATGGCTCATGCTGTTTCGGCATCAGAACGCGTTTCTCCGCTCGGTCCGGCCTCGCTCGCCATCGGGGTACTGGTCTGGTGCGTCGAGATCTTCACTCCGATCATCGGTTTCGGGGTCCTCGGAATCCCATTCAACGATGCTCCGCATCAGGTCATGGATCCCTCCTCCGGAGTGACGTGGGGGACCTTCGTGGTCGCCGTCATCATGGCACTGGGTGGTTTCGCCGCGATCGTCGGATTCATCATGGGGCTGATCGGCACCACCACCAGCGGTCAAAGCCATGAGTCGGCCATCATCGGCGCCATGCTCAACGGTGTGGCCTGGGTCGCGGTCATGATCTGCTTCATGTCCCAGTACGGTTCATGACCTGCGTCATTCCGGTGACGACACGAGGTTGATGCGGTGCGTGATCTGCTCAAGCGATTTCGAGAGGTCATTCGCTCCATCGAGGGGATTCCCTACGCCGAACTGACCCGGGGGCAGCGGATCATCCGCTTCCTGTGGCAGATGTGGATTGCCGCATACCGGCAGATGCGTCGGGATCGCGCCGGGTCCAACGCGGCTGCGCTGACGTTCCGGACGCTGTTCTCGATCCTGCCTCTTCTCGTTCTGGCCGCGTCGTTGGCGAAGGCCACGATCTCCCCGAAGACCTTCTACGACAGCATCAATGATCTGGCGGAGTGGTTCCATCTCGAGGACATCAAGATCACGATGGCTTCGGGCGACGGCTCCAGCACGAAGGATCTCGTCGAGTGGATGCAGGACCTCGCCCAGCAGGCGATGGCGCTCGATCTCACGGGACTGACGTGGATCGGAATCGGGGTCGTGTTGTACTCGGCGTTCAGGCTCGTCGAGGAGGTCGATGCAACCTTCAACATCATCAGCCGCTCGACGCCGTCGGGTTGGATCAAACGCCGCATCTGGATCTATCTGGGCATCATCCTGCTGGCTCCGCTCCTGACGGTGACCGTCGTCTGGATGCTGGATCGGGCGATCGAGCAGGTGTCCGTCGTCTTCGGATTCTGGACCTGGGTCACCTCTCTGCTGCAGACGGTGATCTCCATCGTCTCGCTGTGGTGGCTCCTGCAGCTCTGCTACAGGCTCGTTCCCGCACGTGCGATCCGAAGACGCCCCGCGGCACTGGGCGCCGCCTCGGCCACGCTGCTGCTGCTGGTCGGCCAGTGGCTGCTCACCCTGTACATCGATGGGGCGGTGCGTTCGAGCCCGCTCGGGGGAAGCCTCGGCTTCGTTCCCGTGTTCATGTTCTGGATGTACATGATGTGGTTGTCGGTGCTCTACGGCCTGGAGATCACCATGGTCACCCAGCGTGTCGGCGATCTGCGGCAGCGTGAACGATTCAAGGCTGCGTCTGACTGACGGCCCAGTCGTCGAGTTCGTCCCTCATCCAGCGTCGCTCGAGCCGTTCGATCGGGCCGAAGTATTCCTCGAACACCTTGATGTCGTCACGCGGGAACTCCAGATCGGGACGTTCCCTCAGCGCCCGGATGTAGCTGTTGAGCTGCGTACGTCGAAATCGGTACAACCAGCGAACCAGCGCGTAGGACTGGTGGTAGAAGACGGGCAGGCGATGCTGCGGCAGGGCCGAGTATGTGCGCAGTGCGACGAGCTTCCGGAGGGGAAGCAGCTCGTTCTTGGCCAGCATGCTTCTGAACACATTGCGCCGGAGTTCCGATTCATGGCTGGGGCCGAAGGCGTAGGCGGTGTCGTCCGTCTCGAAGCAGGTGGCGAACCCCTCGTGCAGCCAGAGCGTCCAGCCGCCGCGGCTGTCGACGAATCCGGTGATCGAGCTCAGTTGATGGAACGCCTCGTGCACGGTGACGGAGGTTCTCAACTCGCGCTCGAACGCCTGGATGCCTTCGTGATGCCGGTCGAGCTGCTTCGACCATGATTCGGCGATCTCCCGCTGGCGGGCCGCCTTCTTCGGATCCCGATGCTGCTCGGCTTCGAACTCGGCAAGTTGATCCTCCGATTCCGCCAGGTTGTCCTGTGCTTCGCGGACCACCGGGAATCCACGAGGTTCGTAGAAGACGATCCACTGCTTGGCGGGGGAGAAGTACCCTCCCGCGGTGGGAGGAAGGGCCTCCGTGGACGATTCGCAGCGGGTGAAGAAGTCGAGGAACGCCTTCTGATCGTGGAAGACGATGCAGAGCATCTTCTCCCGGGGCATCGGTCGTACCGATCCAAGGACCTGGCACAGTCGGTTGAACTGGTGGCGGGCGGCCTTGAGGTCACGCCCGATGTGTTCGATGCTCTTGTAGTCCGCGTCGGTCAGGATGATCCAGAATCGATCCTCGTGGATTCTGAACGTGTCGTCGAGGCATGCCCTGGCTTGTTCGACGAGTTCCTGGATCGGCTTCTGGACGAGGACGAATTCCGGCGGTGGCGGGGCCGTTTCCGTCCCCGGCTGCTCGTCTCGAGGAGGCTGCGGCTGCCCGCCCGGCTCCTCGGCGGAGACGCCGGTGGACAGCATGAGGATCGTCAGGATGCTGCAGAGGAGCGATTTCATGTCGAAGGAGGATCCCGGGATGCTCGGATGCATCAGGAGAAGCGTTCGAAGGCCTGTTTCCATTCCAAGATCCTACCGGCCTTCGGCAGGGGCCGATAATCGTTTTTGGAGTTCATCTGGGAAGGCTGTGCCGGTTCAGCGGGCTTTCGGCGGCCGGCGGCCCGTCCGTGGCCGGACCGGGGCTCATGGCATGGGGGGATCCGTTCGATGCATCCAGTGAGAGAGTTCACCTTGGAGCATAGGGAGAGACAGATCCATGAATCAGAATACGTTCAATCCGTACGTCAGTACTTCGATGAAGGACGGCGTTTTTCACGTGTGCCTCGCGGCACCCCGGGTGGGTGATCACGAGGCTGCGATCATCGCCGCATCGGTTCACCGCACGCTCCGCCAGCACGGCGGATCACTGACGAAAATGGTGCTGGACGTCTCAAGCGTTCAGATGATGCAGAGCGTGGGCCTTGGAATGTGCATCGACATCCGCAATACCGCGGAAGCCTTCGGAGTGCAGACCACCCTTCGCGGGCTGCGAGGACGCCTGGCCCAGCTCTTCACCATGCTGAAGATCGATCGGTTGTTCGGTCTGGAGCCCGATCACGAAATGGGCTTCGAATACGAGCAGGCGGCCGCTGCTTGAGGATTCCCGGTGGCATCGGGCCAACATCGGACCTACCATGAGGGGCAGCCGGCATTTCCTGCCGGCCTTGGAGCACGCTCATGGGTCTTGAAGCCGCCCTTCCCGTCGACGGAATCCTCACCACTCAGCTCAATCGCGTGATCAATTGGGCACGCCGTTCGAGCCTGTGGCCGATGCCGTTCGCGACGGCGTGCTGCGGCATCGAGCTCATGGCCACCGCATCGAGTCGATTCGACCTGTCCAGATTCGGGGCGGAGGTGTTCCGCTTCAGCCCGCGTCAGGCCGATCTCCTCATCGTGGCCGGACGGGTGAGCGTCAAGATGCTCCCCGTTCTTCAGCACATCTACATGCAGATGACGGAGCCCAAGTGGGTCATCTCGATGGGCGCCTGCGCGTCCACCGGTGGTGTATTCGATACCTACGCGGTCGTGCAGGGCATCGATCAGTACGTTCCGGTCGATGTCTACGTGCCCGGATGTCCGCCGCGGCCGGAGATGCTCATCGAGGGCATCATGGCGATCCAGCGGATCATCGATCAGGACAACATTCCCTACGACGGCCAGGGGCGGCGTCTCCCGCTTGAGATCGCACTCGAGCCGACGCACCAGCCGACCGCTCAGCCGGTCGATGTGAGCATCGGCGCAACGGGCTGATCGACGTTCAATGTCTGAAGTGACGAATCCCTGTCATCAGCAGGGTGATGTCGCGGTCGTTGCACAGCTGGATCGTCTCGTCGTCCCGCTTTGATCCACCGGGCTGGATGATGCATCGGATGCCCGCCTCGGCGAGCAGTTCCGGGCCGTCGGCGAACGGGAAGAACGCATCGGATGCGGCGACCTTCCTGGACAGCTTTCCGAGTTCATCACCGGCGCGTTCGATGGCCAGGGCGCAGGCTCCCACCCGATCGACCTGACCCATCCCGGCTCCGACGAGCCGGCCGTCGCCGCCGACCGCGATCGCATTCGAGGACAGGTGCTTGCAGACGATCCACATCAGGCGTGCGTCTTCGATCAGGGCATCGTCCGCCGGAGGCCCGGCGGCATGCATCCATTTGTTCGGATCGGCGATGATCGAATCCTGCTCCTGAACGAGCAGGCCGCCGGGAATGCTGCGAAGGGTCGCGGCCTGGGGCTGGATCGATCCCATGCCGGGAACCTCCAGCAGCCTGGCGTTCTTCCATCGCTCCGCGAGGATTCCAACGGCTTCGTCATCGAAGTTCGGGGCGATGATCACCTCGAGGAACCTCGAGCCGTCGGAGATGGTGCGTGCGAGTTCGGCATCGACCGGATCGCTCATGGCCACGATGCCGCCGAATCCGGCCCGGGGATCGCCCTCCCATGCGGCCAGGAAGGCGGCCTTCGGATCGTCCGCGACGGATGCCCCGCAGGCATTGGTGTGCTTGACGACGGTGGCGGCGCTGCGGTCGGGCGAGACGATCGCGAGATCGTTCACCAGAGCCACCGCTCCCGCGGCATCATTGAGGTTGTTGAAGCTCAGCGGCTTTCCGGAACGGACATGCGCCGATGCGAGCTGCACCGCGCCGTCGCCGGGGGTCACGTAGAGGGCGCTGCGTTGATGGGGGTTCTCTCCGTAGCGCAGGATGCGTGACCGCAGGGCGGTGACCTGCAGCACGGGGGGGAACGGGTCGTCGCCCTTGCGGCTCATCCAGTCGCTGATCGCGATGTCGTATGTGGCGGTGCGGGTGAACGCGTCGGAGGCGAGCTTTCGTCGCATCTGCGTCGACGAGGTTCCGTCGTTTCGGCGGATGTCGTCGATGACCTCGTCGTACTGCTGCGGCGAGGTGACGATGCTGACGAACTCATGGTTCTTGGCGGACGATCGGATCATGGCGGGGCCACCGATGTCGATCTGCTCGATCGCCTCGTCCTGACTCACGCCTTCTCGACGAATGGTCTGTTCGAAGGGGTAGAGGTTGATGCACACCAGCTGGATCGGCACGATGCCGTGCTCCGACATGGAATCGACGTGCTCCTCGATGTCCGGCCGGCCCAGCAGTGCGCCGTGGACCAGGGGATGGAGGGTCTTGACCCGCCCGTCGAGCATCTCCGGAAATCCGGTGATGTCCTGGACGGGAGTGACCTCGAGTCCGGCCTCGGCCAGTGCGCGGGCGGTGCCGCCGGTGGAGATCAGTTCGATTCCCAGATTCGTCAGCGATCTGGCGAACGGAATCAGATCCGTCTTGTCGCTGACGGACAGCAGGGCGCGTGAGATTGGAGTGCGGTCCATGGTGTGTGTGGCCTGCGTGGGGGTGAGGGAGGCTGGGTCAGCGAAGTGGGTTCAGGCAGACGAGCTGGCCGTCTTCGTTGATCGCAAGCAACGTCCCATTGCGGACATCGTCGGAGATGACCTGCACGATCTTCGGGAATTCCTTCGAGAACACGGGGGTTCCCTGGGTGGCGGAGATCGTCGCCAGGACGCGTGCGTCCGGATCCCATGTGACGAGCGTGTCGCCGTTCCGGGTGAGCACCGTGCCGGAGTTCGAATCGCATGTCCAGTTGAGTTCGCCGTCGAGCTTGTTGACGGGAAGTGCGGTGAACGATGCGAGTCCCTTTCCGGGAATCTGCTGGTAGACGTGGTCTCCGATGAGAATGGGGTCGTCGACCAGCGCATTCTCCGTCAGGACGCGCCAGAGGGTGCGGCCGCTGTGGATGTCGAACGCCCTGAGGTGCTGATCGACGCCTGAGACGTAGATGGCATGATCGCTGGCGGCGGGTTTCGACACGATGCTGTCGAGCAGCTTCGTGTTCCAGAGTTGCGTCGCATCGCGTGCCGCGAAGGCCGAGACGATGCCGTCGGGACTGACGCAGCAGACGATGCCGCTTCGCAGCACTGGAGAGATTCGAATGGAATGTGCGACCTGATAGGCCTTCCAGCCGAATCCGATCTCCCACGCCTGCCAGATGAGTTGGCCGTTGCGTGATCCGTAGATCAGGTGTTCGCCGCTGAGGACGCCCGGAGTGCTTGCGATCCAATCCAGGTTCTGGTGTGCCTTGCCGAGCACCGCGGTCTTGGTCATTCCGGTGTTGGCATCGAGCGTCAGCAGGATGCTGTCGGCGAGCACGAGCACCAGCTCGCTTTCGGGGATGTAGGTGACCGAGTGGACGTCCTGGAGTTCCCGTGCGACCGAGACGGTCCAGATCCGGCGTCCGTTGTCGGCCTGCAGGCAGAGCAGGTCGTTCTTGGCCGTCACGATGAAGAGACGGTCGTCGTGGGGGGTCATGAACTTGATCCGCTCGCCGGGGATCGGGAACTGCCATCGGACGTCGTATCCGAAGCTGGCGGAGGTCACGGGGCCGATCGCGTAGGTTCGTTCGAGGTGATCCCGGACGGACTGCTGTCTGGCGAGTCGCTCGGCATCCTTCTGGGTTTGACTCTTGCCGGCATCATTGTCGGATGTCTGGCATCCGGTGGAGACAAGCAGAAGTGTGAAGCTGGCCATCAGCACGGCGGATCTGCGTGCGAAGCTGCCTGAACGGGTGGGACGTGGTCCGTGTGACATGGGTATGGTGCGCTTCAAATGGGGGATTGTTGGGAGCGTCAGGGTCCCGGATCGGGAGCCACGGAAAGAGAGGCAGTATCCGCCCTCGCTGTGAGTGCGTCAAGAAATCGATATCCTGAGGGCCGAGGAATACCATGTTCACCGGGTTGATCCAGCATCTAGGACGAATCGAGGACCTGACGCCGCGTCGAGGGGGTCCAGAAGCCTCTTCGGAGGCCGAGGCGATCTCATTGGCCGTTCGGGCCGTCGGGATGGACCAACCGGCCGTGGGGGATTCGGTGGCGGTCAACGGCTGCTGCCTCACGGTGGCCTCGGAGCCCGAGGTGGACGAAGGGGCGATTCTGGTCAGGTTCGACGTCATTCCTCGCACCCTTGAACTCACGATGCTCGGAGAGCTCGAGGTGGGCAGCGCAGTCAATCTCGAGCCGGCTCTCCGGGTGGGAGATCAGTTGGGAGGGCACATCGTCCAGGGGCACGTCGATGGTGTCGCCATCGTCGATTCCGTCTCCCGCGACGGAGACGATGTCCGGATCTGGTGCCGGCTTCCCGAGCCGTTGCGGCCGCTGGTCGTCGATCGCGGATCGATCACCGTCAACGGCGTCTCGCTGACGGTGACCGAGACGGATGGAGAGCGGTTCTGCATCGCACTGATTCCGGTCACGCTCGAGGACACGACGCTGGGAAGCCTTGCGGTCGGTGATCGGGTCAACATCGAGTGCGACATGCTTGCACGCGTGGTCGCCAGAATGCTCGAGTCGAGGATGCCCGGCTAGAGGCTCAGGCTGCCGTGGCGGCGGAGGTCGTGCGGTCGTCCACATAGAGACACAGCATCGTCAGGTCGTCCATGTCGTCGGCCCCGCGTCGTGACGTCTCGATGCCGAGCGAACTTCGAATGCAGTCGATGAAGGTCGACGGAGACTCCTTCTTCGCGGCATGGTCGACGAGTCGTTCGATGGCGACCGCACCGGAGATGGACATGTCCTGCGACATGCACTGCGACGCCTGTTCCACTCCATCCGAATAGAACACCATCCGGTCGCCCGCCTCCAGTTGGAAGGTGGACTCGCCGTAGGTTTCATCGGAGAAGATTCCGAGCAGCGGCCCCTGGGCGGTGAGGCGACGGAGCGTCCCGTCTCGCCCGGAGACGATCGGTGCGGGATGGCCGGCGGCTCCCAGCGTGATCCGACTGGTGGCGGCATCGAACACCCCGTAGATGGCGGTGGCGAACCGGGTGTCCGTTCCCGCCTGGCGGAGCAGCGACTCGTTCAGTCGTCCCAGCATCTCCGAAGGGGATTCCAGCAGATTCCTGTCCTCGTGATGGGCCTCGAGGACCGTCTTCTGGATCATCATCGACAGGATGGCGGCGGGGACTCCGTGGCCGATCGCATCGGCCACCAGCATGGCGGTTCGTTGCTGACCGATGTCGAGGATCGTCACGAGATCGCCCGACACGGCGCCCGCCGGTTTCCAGAGCGTCCCGACGGTGCCGCCGGCCACGTCCTCGATGGCGTTGGGAAGGTTGTCTCGTTGCAGTCTGGAGGCATCCTCGAGCTCCATGTTCAGTCGATCCAGTTGTCGATCGAGTCGATCGATCTTCTGATGGGATCGTCCGGTTTCATGGAGCAGCGTCGCGACCTCGCCCTGGCGGTTCGTCATGCCGATCAGCGCGCCCGCGATCAGTTCCGGAGAGTTCTCGAGATCGAGTTGAAGCAGATCGAGTCCGTAGCGGTCGAATCCGCCCTTGGTCCCGAGGCTCATCATCGGCAGGCCCATCTCGTGCAGGGCGATCAACTCGAGCATCGTCTCGGGAGGCGGGGCGTGGCGACTGGTGTCGATGACCAGCACGTCGGCGTGTTCGATCAGCCGTGCGTTGAGTCGTCGATCGGAATCAACGGTGAATCGGGGTGGGGACGCCCCTGGCCATGCCATGGCCAGGGACCTGGCGATGGATCGGCCGCGTTCGAGATCCGCTTCGGGGACGAGCATCGAGATGTGAATGTCGTGGTGCAGAACGGGCTCCCGGGCCCGCTTGGATCATGGGCCCCTGAGGCTATCGGCCCGACTTCGGAGCTCCTTGAGCCCTTCCACGTCCAGATCCACTTTCTGATTGGGAGCAAGCGAGAGTTCGTCGATGGTGCCCTCGGGCACCTCGATCGCGAATCGAACCGGAATTCCACTTCTGTAGTGCCTCATGCGGGTCTGATAGGCCAGTTCCGACTCTCCCTCGTCCCGGGGCGGCTCCGCCTTCATGCGGTGCATCGAGGTGATGACGCCTCGGCCGTCCAGATACAGCAGTTCGATGTTGATCAGGCAGTTGGCCATCCAGAACGAACGTTCGGTGTTGTCGGGAAAGATGAAGAGCATGCCTTCGCCTTTCGGGAGCGACTCGCGTCCCATCAGCCCCCGTGCGATGGATTCGTCCGTCATGGCGAGTTCCATTCTCCACGTGCCATCACCGAGTCGGATCTCCTCGTGGGTCCGCATCGACGCGGAATCTCCGCACCCGGCGAACCACATGGTGATGAGGATCATTGTCATGAAGCGAGCCATGCGTGCTCCTGTTCCGTGAAGGTGATCGGTTCCCGAGACATGAGATCGAGGTTGAAATCATCGAGGAACTGTTCCATCGTCATCTCTTCGAGCGATGGACGCAAGCCGCACCAGGTGGCCATCAGGCCGATGAGCTTTCCGGCGGTCATTCCCTGGGCGCGGTAGGTGTCGACCCGGGTGTCTCCATGCCGCTTGGCGAGACGGTGCCCGTCGGGCCCGAGGACCAGCGGAAGGTGCCACCACCGGGGGCTGGGGCGATCGAGCGCCTTGTACAGAAGCGTCTGGCGGGCTGCGCTTTCCAGCAGGTCGTCTCCACGCACGACGTCCGTGACGCCCTGGCGGATGTCGTCCACGACGACGCTCAGCTGGTAGGCCGGGGTTCCTCGTCGTGTCCACGCGACGAAGTCTCCCGTTTCGCGGGGGAGCCGGAACGTCCTGCTGCCCGCCACGAGATCCTCGATCGTGGTCGATGATTCCTCCACGAGAAACCGGTAGTTGTGCGTCTCCTCGACGAACTCCACTGGTTCGCCGGCGTTCGTCGGCCGAAGCGAGCGGGGATACGCCTTCTCCGAAGCGCCTTCCTGCGGCGCACTGGATGCAGCCTGGATCTCACCGCGACTGAGATTGCACGGAAAGACGTCGCCCGCCGCGCAGAGTCCTTTCATCGCCTCGTGATAGGGCGAAAGGTCCGACGACTGGACGATGGTGTCGCCGTCCCAATCCAGTCCCATCCAGGAGAGCAGTTCGATGGTGCGTTCGGCGGAACCGGCCTTGATCCGTGGTCCGTCGAGGTCTTCCATTCGCAACCGCACCTGCCAGCCTCTGGTTCGAGCCATCGCCCAGTTGACGATGAACGTCCTTGCATTGCCGAGATGCAACGCACCGGTGGGAGAGGGGGCGAGGCGGGTGACCGGCTTCGAACTGGCGGGTTGATTCTTGGGCATTGGGGGGGGCGATTGACAGAGGGCCTGTTTCGTCGGATGGTATGGCAACACGGGCCGGCATGAGGCCCCCGTGTCAGGAGGCATCTAGGCATGGACAAGTTGGATCCAGAGAGCGTTCAGGAGCATCTGCTCACCGTCGGGGAGTGGACTCTCAACGGGGAGTCGATTCAGCGGACCTTCGCCCACGAGGATTTCGTGGGTTCGATGGCCTTCGTGGAGAAGGTCGCCGCGATTGCCGAAGCGTCGTCGCATCATCCCGACATCCTCATTCGATGGAACAAGGTCACGCTGACGATGACCACCCATGATGCGGGAGGGCTGACCGGCCTGGATTTCGAGTTGGCGAGAGCCATCGACGCGGCCGCAGCCTGAGGCGGCAGCCGATCATCACACGGTGTCCTTGAGGACCTCGCGGACGAGGGAGGCTCTGATCTCGAGTTCCTCGTCAGCGTTCAGTGCGCAGTTGACATGCTGCCTGAGATGGGCCGGCTGGACCTGGATGAAGAGATCGTCGAGCAGCTGGATCGGAACCTCGAGGCGTTCGAGGCAGACTCCGAGCCGGACGCGACTGACCAGCTTCATCGCCTCCTCGACCTTCAGGAGTCTCGCCGACCTGAGGATGTTCAGCGCGCGGTGGACACGATCGTCCAGCAGCGTCGGATTGCGTTTCAGCAGGACCTGACGGGCGGATCGTTCGTAGTCGATCAGGGACGGCACGATCCGCTCGGTGAACACGTCGCGGAGATCCTCCTCGGTGGAGCCGAGCGTGACCTGATTGCTGATCTGGAAGATGTTGCCCGATGATTCGGACCCCTCACCGTAGTAGCCTCGGACCGCCAGGTGCAGTTCCTTGGCGGCGCGACGCACCTTGCCCAGTTCATTGGTGATGCGCAGGCCCGGCAGGTGGACCATGATCGAGAAGCGGATGCCGGTCCCGACGTTCGTGGGGCAGACCGCGAGATAGCCCAGGCGTTCGTTGAACGCGAAATCGAGCTGGTGTTCCAACTGGATGTCGGTCGACTTGACCTGCTGGAAGGCGGCCTCGATGTTCGACCCCCGGCGAAGGGCCTGGATCCGCAGGTGGTCCTCCTCGTTGACCATCACGCTCAACTGCTCGTCTCCGGAGATCGCCACGCCGCGATGCAGCGTGCTCTCCGCGAGGTTGCGGGAGATCAGATGTCGTTCCACGAGGAGGTTTCGGTCGTGGGCGTTGATCTCGTCGAGGTCGATCCAGATGATCTTTTCGGCGATCGACGCGTTGAGCAGCACGTTCTGGGTCGTCCGGACGATCTGGGCGCACTGGGTTTCCGAAGCCCGGTTCAGGAACGGTTGTCCCGACAGGTTGCGGGCCAGGCGGACCCGGCTGCTGAGCACCACGTCGCGGTCGATCGATTCGGTGGAGGGCGTCTGGTCCGTCATGCGTCCGGCGCGCCTCCGTCGGCTTCGTCCTCGTGTTCCACGTTCGTGGTCAGTTCGTCGAGCCGGTCCCGGAGTTCGGCGGCCCGCTCGTACTGCTCGGCCGTGACGGCGGCGTCGAGTTCACGCATCAACTTGCGTGCCCTGATCTCGTTGTGACTCGGCGTATGCATCTTCCTGGGGATGCGGCCGACGTGCTCGCTGTTTCCGAACTGCGACTGTTCGATCAGCATAGAGAGCTGGTCCTCGAAGGCCCGGTAGCACTCCGGACACCCGATGAGATTCGCCTGCTTGATCTGGCCGAAGGTCGAACCGCAGCCGCCGCATCGGCGCTGACTGCTCTCCATTCCCTCCTTCTTCCCGATCACGAACTTCGACAGCATCTTGTTGACGGGCTGCTGGCCGGGAATGGCGATGCCGGCGGCCTGGGCGTGTTCGAGGCACAGGTGCACCTCCTTCTTGGTGCCACCCGAGATGGTCACCTCATGCACGACGGCCGGTTTGTTGCACAGATCGCACTTCATCAATACATCCTAGGCGCTTCATGTCGCCATGGGTGGTCATGCCGAGGCATGGCTGCCCTGCAGTGCGGCACGAATGGCCGCGGCTTCCTGGAGAATGCGACTGGTCTGTTCGAGCGTCTGCATCGTGCTGGCGTCGCTGCGGCCTCGGGCCGGTTCGGGGTGGCATTCGATGAAGATGGCGTGAACTCCGGCAGCGACCGCGGCTCGGGCCAGCAGATCGGCCCTGTCGGGACGCCCGGCGGTCTGGTCCGCGCCGGCTCCCGGAAGCTGGGTGGAATGGGTCACGTCGAAGCAGACGGGGGCTCCCAACTGCATCAGATCGCCGAGTCCGACGAAGTCGTTCACCAGACGGTGGTAGCCGAAGAAGGTTCCCCGTTCGGTGAGCATGCAGCCCTTGGCATCGCATGATTCGAGCTTTTCGAGCACATGCTTCATCTCGTCGGGGGAGATGAACTGGCCTTTCTTGACGTTGACCGGCCGGCCTGTTTCGGCACACGCGCTGAGCAGATCCGTCTGGCGGCACAGGAACGCAGGGACCTGGAGGAGATCCACGACGTCGGCGGCGGCCGCCGCCTGATCTGGTGCATGGATGTCCGTGGTCATCGGGAGGTCGAACTCCTCCTTCAATGCCGCCATGGTTTCGAGGCCGGCTTCGATTCCGGGGCCGCGATGGGATCGCATGCTCGTCCGGTTGGCCTTGTCGAAGCTTCCCTTGAGGATCAGGGGAAGACCGAGTTCCTCGCAGGTCTGCTTGAGGTGGGACGCGATGCGACGGTTCGTATCGTCGTCCTCGAGGACGCAGGGCCCCGCCAGGACGGCCAGCGGCTTGCCAGGACCGATTTCGATGTCGCCGATACGAAGTGAAGCATCCATGAACCATAGGGTAACGCCTCCTGAGAGCATTGAAAACGGCGATTTGCTCCGATGATCATGGAATCGTCTCTCCAGTAGATCCATCCGGGCCCAATCTGCGTATGGATCATTGGATCTTCGCCTTCAGGTCGACCTGTGTTCGGTCGATGGGGAGGTGTGGACGAGGCTCAGCCAGCACACGCGAGCCGAAAATGGGTACTTGATCGGAGGTCGTCATGGCACATCTGCCGCGTGAACCGGAAGCGTTCTGTGAACATGTCCTGCGGATCATCCGCAAGCAGGTCAATGATCGTGAAGTCGAACTGCTCGGTCCCATGGATCTCTGCATCGGTGGTCGTCATCTCGATCTGAGCAACCTCTACAGGATGGTCAGTTGCGATCCGGACCTCGGTGTGCAGATCGTCGAGGACTTCCTCGGCCGTCTGCTCGAGGGTGATTCGATCGCCCAGGCTCCGCTGCCTCTCTCGCTGGCCCGCACCAGGATCATGCCTCGCATCCAGCCCGAATCGATCTTCGATCATCTGGATCGGGAGCAGGTTGCGTATCTTCCCTTCGTGAACGACACCGTCATCGTCTACGTCATCGACATGCCGAGGCTGACCGTCAGCATCACGATCGAGCAGATCATGAAGTGGAACATCTCCCTCAACGACCTCGACGACTACGCGCGCGAGAATCTGGCCCGATACTCTCCCGACCTGAAGATCCAGATCGTGGATTCCGAGGATGGCGGCCGTGCCGCGTTCTTCGCCGCCCAGGATGGATACGACGCGGCCCGCCTGCTCATGGGCTCGCTGCACGGCAGGCTCGCACCCGAACTCAAGGGCGACTTCTACGTCGCCGCTCCCGCGCGGGACATGTTCGTCGCGATGTCCTATGGTCCGAACGGATTCGTCGACCGCGTCTGCAAGAAGGTCAAGCGGGACTTCAAGCGGCTGCCGTACCCGATCACGACCGATCTGTTCGTGGTCACCCGGGATGGAGTCGCCGGCACCAAGAGCGCGGCCTGAGCCGACGACGGTCGCCGGAGGTTTCGATACCCTGTGGCTTCGTTGCAATGATTCTCCTGATCGACAACTACGATTCATTCACCTGGAATCTGGTCCAGTGCATGGGTGTGCTTCTTCCCGGGAAGCGCATCGAGGTCGTGCGCAACGACCGGATCGACGTCGAGCGGGCGATGGAACTTTCGCCCACCCATCTGGTCATCTCCCCCGGGCCGTGCACGCCCACCGAAACGGGCGTCTGCCCGGATCTTCTCGAGGCCTTCTGCGGCAGGATTCCGATTCTCGGAGTCTGCCTCGGGCACCAGACCATCGCCGCCATGCATGGAATGACCGTCCGGCGTCACGACACCCCGATGCACGGCAAGACATCGCCCATCCATCACGACGGCAGGGGGATCTTTGCGGGACTGCCCGAGCCGTTCACGGCCACCCGCTACCACTCGCTGATCGTCGACCGCGAGACGGTGACGGACGGCTTCGAAATCAGCGCCTGGACCGCCGAGGGCGACGTCATGGGGCTCAGACGCAGAAGCGGACGGGGGGAGGCGCCCATGGACGGGGTCCAATTCCATCCGGAGAGCTTCCTGTCGACGCACGGTCCGGAGCTCCTTGCGAATTTCCTCGGAGTCCCCGGAGGCGATGTCGCCGAGGTAGGATGCCTCGACCATGCCTGACTCAGCCACAACACGTGCGATGATCCGCGAAGTCGACCAGGAGCGGCTTGTCCTCGCTCCCGGCGGGAACTCCTACGAACTGACGCTGGTTCCAACCGAATCAATCGATGCGGAACCCGGTCAGCGCATCTCGGGGCGGATCGAAGCCGACGCCCTGAAGATCCATCCGGCGGAAGCCGGAGGCATCTTCATCGAACCCCTCGCGGGGCAGCCGCGGATCGTCGCCGGTCGCGTCCTGAGCGTCGATCCCGAAGCGGGACTGGTCGTGCTTGGTTCCGTGGTTCCGATGACGCTTCGTCTCACGCGCAAGTCGGATCTCGAGATCTGCGACGAGGGGCGATTCATCAACTGCCACGTGCGTTCGGGTGCGACCTTCACACCGTCCAAGTGATGCGAATCACCTGGTCGGCGCGAGCCCGCGGATGAAATCCATGAAGTCGTCCCGGTTGACCAGCACGGTGTCGTCGGGGCCGAGCATCTTGATGAAGATCGAACCCGCCGGCGCCTGGACCATGGCGACGACCATTCGCTGATCGGCCTTGTGCCAGGCTCCGCCCATCCCCATGTACTCCCCATGGATCTCCATGAGGGTCACGGGCATGCTTTCGACGGTCATTCGTTCCACCTGCGCCTTTGCCGGTCCACCGTCGACGGAACGGAACTGCGACGTCCATCGCTGGATGTTGGCCTCTGGAGTGTTGCCGGGCGCTTCGGGGAAGTGCGTCACGATCAGTTCCGCCGGTTCGCTGCCGTTGCGACCGGGAATGAGGTAGTTCGCCTTGCGCATGCTTCGCTTGGGAGGCTGCCAGAGCCAGGTCGCCGGCTTCGATGTCCTGAGCCCGAGGAAGACGGCGGTCGTCGGATCGTCGGGAGGGCTGGTGCTGGCCGAGGTGTCGATGTCGCCCGACACGTCGAGTGAATCGAGCAGCGAGCCGTTCGTGGTCCGCGACTCGGCGACGGAACTCGATTCCGTCTGTTCCGGAACCGGTGGTTTCTCGCATCCGCCGGCGACCATGGCCAGAAGGATGGTGGTGAGGACGATCATGATTCGGGGCCTGGTGTTCATCAGTTTGCAGCCTTGCGTTTCTCGACGAGGTGGATGGAGTCGATGGACAGTGTGTCATCGATCGCCTTGGTCATGTCCCACAGGCAGAGGGCGGCACCTGCGACGGCGGACAGGGCCTCCATCTCGATGCCGGTTCGGGCGACGACCACCGTCGATGTCCTGATTCGTATCGATGTGGCGTCGGCTCGATGGAACTCGACCGACACGTGTTCCAATGGGAGCGGATGACAGAGTGGAATCGTACGGGAGCAGTCCTTCGCCGCCTGGATGCCGGCGATTCGTGCGACCGCCATCGCCTCTCCCTTGGGGAGGTCTCCCCGGAGCAGCCGGTCGATGGTTTCCTTCTTCGCGATGAATCTTCCTTCGGCCACCGCCTCGCGTCGTATCGGCGGCTTGCCGGAGACATCGACCATGGAGGCCTGTCCGCGGTCGTCGATATGAGTCAGTGGTGAATCCATCATGCACTCCTCGTTCCATCATCGTAGACGACATTGCCGGAAGAAATCGTCGACTGGGGGCTGGGGCGTCGAGATTCCTCCGCCACTTGCATCGGATCGCCGTTCCATCTGACGCAATCACCGTGGGCTCCGACCCTGAGGACTCCGCAGTCGGCCAGCCGGCAGCAGGCCGCGGCGTCCCGGGTGTATGCGACGAGCGCCGCCTCCGCGTCGATGGCCTGCTCGGGATGGAACGGGACGTGGTCGATCGTGTGGCCGGTGGTCGCGGCATGCATCCCAAGCATCGGGTCGCAGGAGACGATCGGCCAGTCGGATCCGAATGCGAGATGGGCTCCCGCTTCCTGCAGGCGGCGGAACGGGGCCAGCCGATCCGTCCGATCCGGCCCGAGTGCCGTCGGGGCGTTGCGAGCATCGTCGGCTCGGTGCAGCGGCTGCATGCTGAGCCACGTTCCTTCGACTCGAGCCACGTCGTCCGGATGCACGACTTCGGCATGCTCGATCGTCAGCCGCCGATCGTCGACGGCCTGATCGGAGAGGTTCAGCGCGATGCGGGTGGCTTCGTCCCCGATGGCATGGGCCGCGGCGTCGAGTCCCGCGGCGTGCACGGATGCGATCCATCGATCGAGTTGACCCTCAAGGGCCAGTTCGACGAGCATCCCGCGATCCCCCGGCCGATCCGCCCAGTCCTCGAGCATCCGTGCGGAGCGGGATCCGATGGTGCCGTCGATGAACGTCTTGCATCCGCTGATGAACAGTCGGTCGTCCTGGACGAAGTCGTCGATCCAGTCCAGTTGCAGGGGAAGTTCACGATCGAGGACCACCAGCGAGCATCGCATCGTCAGCTGGTCACGCATCGGTTGGTAGACGTCCAGGATGTCGGCGGCGTACTCCATGGTCCGGACCGCGGTGATTCCGAAGCGATGGGCGTGGCGTTGGGCGTTCAGCAGATGGGTTCGACGGCGTGATGTGGACGGCTTCGGAATCACCGGCTGAAGGTGGTTCCATGCCGCCGCCTCGAGGAGCAGTCCCGTCGGGCGACCGTCCGGATGTCGTACCTGCCGTCCACCTTCCGCCTGCAACGGGGCGTCGTCGGGCAGTCGGCACCGATCGAGCACGGGTTGGTTGACCAGGGCGGCGTGCCAGTCGGTTCTCCAGCACACCACGGGGCGGCTGCCGGCGGCCCGCAGCCAATCCATGTCGGGAAGGTGATTTTCCGCCCAGTTGTCCTGGGTCCAGCCGTTTCCGATGATCCATGCGTCCGGGGCCGCGGTGCGGTCGGCTTCCGCGATCAGAGCCTCGAACTCGTCCCGGCTGGTCGCATTCGACAGATCGAGCGTTTCGAGGGAATCTCCTCCCAGAAGCAGATGCAGGTGCGCGTCGATGAGTCCGGGGGTCACGACGTCGCCGCCGCAGTCGATGACGGGTTCGCCATTGGGAGCTTCGTCGATGGCCGTGATTCGTCCCGAGCGGATCGTGATGGCCGATGCCGTGGGGCGGGCAGGATCCGCGGTCCATATCCGAGCGTTCGTCAGGTGCAGGTCGCTCATCCGTCCGCATCCCGAACCGCTTCGCAGAAGGCGCGGATCAGCCCCGTATCCTTGACGCCGGGACTGGATTCCACGGCGCTGCTGACATCGACGCCCCAGGGGGCGAAACGTTCGATCGCATCGCCGACGGTCTCGGGCGAGAGTCCGCCCGCGAGAATCAGCGGCGTCCTCAGGGTGCCTCGGAGTTCATGGAACGCATCGTGATCGAAGGGGATGCCGCTGCCCGGTCGATCGCTGTCGATCAGCAGTCGATCGACCCGGGGGTGCCCGTCCCAGATCCGGATCGCGTCGGGATCGAAGGGGATGGCGCGGATCACCGGGCCCTCGAGCATGCGCGCGATCGAGGCGTCCTCCCGGCCGTGAAGTTGAGTCCATCGGGGTTGCCAGGGAAGCAGCGTCCGCTCGACGTCGGCGTCGACGAAGACGCCGACGATCGTCGCCGGAGCGGAAAGCCGCTCACCCAGTTCCACCGCCATCGAAGGGGTCACGGTCCGCGGCGATCCGGGGGCCATGACGCAGCCGATGGCGTGGGCACCGGCCTCGATCGCCGCTGCAGCCGTCTCGTGATCACGAATGCCGCAGATCTTGATCCGAGTGGGTCCGCCCGGTTCGGCATTCGTCCACCATGTCATGGCCGGGACTCCGTGTCGGGGTGGCCGAGTTCATCGAGCAGTGTCCTGGCCAGCGTCCTGTGGGAATCGCTCTTGATCGAAGGCAGTGCATCCGCAAGCAGCGTCCTGGCCTCCTCGGGGCGGTCGAGCTCCCGGGTGAACATCAGTGCGAGCATCAATCTGATCTCGTCGGCCTGGCTGGACCGAGGGTAGCTCTCGAGAAACCGCTCGTAGGCAGCGGCCGCGATGTTCCGTTCGCCGTCGGCATAGAGGCGGTTGGCGAGATCGAGTTGCGCCGTCTCGTTCAGGGTTGCGAGCGGATCCAACGCGAGCAGTTCCCTGTAGATCCTCCCCGCTTCCTTGAAACGTGTCTCCCTGATCATCCGCATGATCGAACCCCGGAGTTCGGCGATTTTCTGGAGTCGGATGACCTCCTTCGGATCGACCCGCTTGACGGCCGGCTTCTTGGAGGCGGCGGTGTTGGGGGTGTCCCACGCGGTTGCGGTGCTTCCTCTCATCGTCGATCTGAACGCGGCTCGACGCCGAGCCTGTCTCAGGAGGAAGAGCATGTCGAAATCATCGGATTTCAGCATGCCGATGGAGAGCATGAGCATGGCGAGGATGAATCCGTAGAGGTAGCCGGAGATGTGCGCGACGTAGGCCGTGGACGAGCCGCTCGGTGCGACCCAGCCCACGAAGTCGATGAGCACGTAGAAGCCGACGACCCAGAGGCTTCCCACTTCGAAGACGCCGATGATCAGGAACAGCAGGAGGATGCGGATGCGGCTCCGCGGGAAGAGAGCGATGAAGCCGCCGATCAGCGCGCAGACCGAGCCGCTCGCCCCGATGACCGGGGCGGAGGTCTCCAGCATGTGGGCGACCCCGGCGACGCTTCCGCCGATGAGATAGAAGGCGAGCATGCTGGCATGCCCGAGACGATCCTCCAGGGAGGTCCCGAAGATCCAGAGGCCGACCATGTTGAAGAGCAGGTGGAAGATGTCGGAGGGGCTGTGGGCGAACTGGTACGTGATCAGATTCCAGAAATGGAAGTCGCCTCTGGACAGCATCATCCAGTTGGTCAGTTGTTCGAATGAGATGCCGCCGAAGACGTTTCCGGCCAGTCCGGCGAGGTAGACCAGCATATTCAGGACGATGAGCGTCTCCACGACGCGGGGTCGCCTGCGATTCGGTCGATCTGTTCCGATGGGTATGAACACGCCGGGACAGTGTAGGCCCTGCCAAGGTGGGCGTATCAGTCTTTCCGGGCCGTTGAAACCCCGTGGCGAGTGCCCTAGAATGACTGGTCTCGCCCCGAGGTGGGTCCGAGTCCCGTTCGTTGGACGAACGGGACGAGTTTCCAGACGGAAACCGGGGCGGACAGAACTTCAACACGGAGCACGCAGCGGCATCGACGCTGCGGGGATGTACAGATGGCCGAGGCAACAGCGACGATGCATATGGACAAGGGACTCGATCACACCATCATCGGTGAGTCGACCAAGTCGTTCATCGATGGGCAGAAGGGGATTCTCGAGTTCAACGGCATCGACATCGATGCCCTGGCTCGCCATTCCACCTTCGAGGAGGTCACGTTCCTCCTCTGGAACGACCGGCTTCCCAATGCAGACGAACTTGCCGCGTTCGAAGCGGAGATCCGCTCGGAATACGAGCTCGGTCCAGAACTTCTCGACATGCTCCGTCTGGTGCCTCGCGACGCGTCCCCGATGCACGTCCTCAGGACCATGGTCTCCGCCATGGGAACCACGGATCCGGATTGCAACGACCAGTCGTTCGAATCCGAGCGTGCCAAGGCGATGAAGGTGCTTGCCAAGACGCCTGCGATCATCGCCGCCTTCTCCCGACTGCGCAAGGGCGAGGAGCCGGTCGCTCCCAAGCCCGATCTCAACGTCGCCACGAACTTCCTCTGGATGCTCAACGGCGAAATGCCGGGTGAGGCCAGCGCCCGTGCGATCGACGTCTGTCTGGTGCTGCACGCCGATCACGGCATCAACGCCTCGACCTTCTCCGCCATGGTGACCATCGCAACCCAGAGCGACATGTACTCGGCCCTGACGTCCGCGATCGGCACCCTTCGAGGACCGCTGCACGGTGGAGCCAACGAGCGGGTCATGCACATGCTTCAGGACATCGGATCGATCGACAAGGTCGACGGATTCGTGGCCGAATCGCTGGCCAGCAAGAGCAAGATCATGGGGTTCGGTCATCGTGTGTACAAGGCCCTCGATCCCCGGGCGAAGTACCTTCGCACGTTCGCCGAGAAGATCGCGGATGAGACGGGAAACCACGATCTGTACGCGATGAGCACCCGGATCCAGGACATCATGGAGCGTGAGGTCGGAGACAAGGGGATCTACCCCAACGTCGACTTCTACTCCGCGACGACCTACTTCTCGCTCGGCCTGGAGATCGATCTCTTCACGCCCGTGTTCGCATTGAGCCGCAATGCCGGCTGGGCCGCCCACGTCCTCGAGCAGCATCAGGACAACCGGTTGATCCGGCCCCGTTGCCAGTACACCGGCCCGCACGGCTCGGACTACGTGCCCATCGAAGAGCGTTGAGCGACCGGACCTACTGCGTGTAGATCAGGACCCGGTCGTGGACGATCATCGCCACGTCGTGGGCTCCGTCTCCCGAGAGGTCGGCGATCAGCACCTGCGACGGCTGGAACTCGCGTCCTTCGCCGCGGCTGAACAGCTTCGACTCGTAGATCTTGAAGTTCGTCACGTGCAGCATGTCGCCGTCCGCGTTGAAGGTGAAGATCTCGAACATCTGTTCGCCGGCGTCGAGCGAGACCATGTCGGTGTAGCCGTCGGCATTGATGTCGCCGACCGCGAGGTCGTAGTGGAGTCGTCGTTCCTCGTCGGTCCGCCAGGCGGCGACCTCCTCGAGGGATCGGCGTTCGCCTCCGAGTCGCACCACGGCGAATCCATCGTCTCCGATGGCGAGGATGCTCTGCTGATCGTCCCCGGTGAAGTTCCCACCGTAGATCGGGCCCAGCTGGAACCCCCGGACGGTGAGCGCCTCGGACTCGCGCCAGCGTCCATCGTCGTCGGCTTCGAAGACGACGAGTCGGTTGTTGGTCTTGTCGGCGGCGACGATGCGTCGATCGATGGTCGTCAGCGAGACCAGGCTGGCCAGGGGATCGTCGGTGTTGATCTGCTTGACGACCTGCCATCCGGGGCTGCTTCCGTCGGTCGGATCGGCTTCGTAGCGGACGGCCCGGACGAAGTTCTTGTCCGCGATCAGGAGTTCGGCATGACCGCTGCCGTCGATGTCGAAGGTCGTGGTGTTGTCGGATGCGGCCTTGGCGACCAGTCCGAACTGACCCATGTCCTCCTTCTCGAGCTTGGTGAAGGTCCATTTCGAATCAACGCCTTCCTCCGTGCCTTCTTCCGCGCCTTCTTCTGCGTCATCCTTGGCGGGAGGGGTCGCCTGGAGCATGATCATCGGCTTCTCTCTGGTGAACAGAAGGAGATCGGTGTGGCCGTCCTGATCGGGGTCGACGGCCATGATCGTATCGGGGGCCCGGCTCATCGATCCGAGTTCGATGCTCTCCCGGGTTCCGTCCATGCTGATCAGGTCGATCAGGTGATCCCTCTTGTCGGCGGCGATGACGGCCAGTTTCGGCCCGTCGTCGAGTTGGACGAGGTTCATGGAGACCGGGGTGTGGCCTTCGGAGATCGACATCGGCTTGGGGAAGGCGATCTCGGTCTCGTCCATGCGTGAGCGTCCCACGACTCCTTCGTCCTCGGACAGGACGAAGACCTCGGCCATGGAGTCGCCGTCGGTGTCCGCTGCGGCGAGATAGCCGACTTCCGAGAGGGTGGGGAAGGATTCGCCTGTGGACAGCCCCTGGCCGGGCTCCTGCCGATACACGACGACGGAATTGGCTCGGGTGTCCGTGGCGATGAGGTCATGGAGCCCATCGCCGTTGATGTCGACCACCGTCTGGGTGCGGTTCCGGTTTCCGGGGTCCTCGAAACTGTGCACGACGAACGATGCGTCCCTGTTTCCGGTGTCTTCGACCTGCTCGCTGGCGAGGTCGTAGAGCACGATCCGCTTCGAGGCCCGCTCGATGACCGCGATGCGCGATGCGGCTTCGCCGGGAAGCTGGACCGCTTCGAATACGGTGATCGGCGGCATCTCGAAGATGACCTGTGCACCGAGGTTTCGTGATCCGTCCCGCTGCTGTCCGAACCAGATCCGGACGGGAGCCGGGTCGTCGGGAATGATCCCGGCGATGTCGACGGTGCCGTCGCCGTCGTAGTCGGCAGGCACCAGCCCCTTGACCTTCTGTCCGGCCGCGAGGGTGACCGCCTTGCCGAGGTCGTCGCCCTTGAGCGGCCAGACGGTGACGTTGCCGTCGACGATGCTGATCAGGTCCGCTCCGTCGGACGACAGGACGTTCGCGATCGCGAACGACGCAGGGCCGGCTTCCAGTTGTCGGATCTTGTGGATTCGGCCCTTCTTGAACTGTTCAGGCGCCTCCTGCATCAGAAAGACGATTCGGCCTCTGCTGGCGTAGAGGATGTCCAGGTCCCCGTCTCCGTCGGCATCGAGCGTTCGCATCGCATTGCCGTAGTCGGCAAGGGGGATGTTTTCGCGGCGATACCTCCAGTGGTCCGGAATTTCATTCGCCCGGGTCGGTTCTTCGACGTCGCCTCGCACCGGATCCTTCTTCTGGTAGAGCACCTCGATCCGGGAGTCGCTGTTGTTCAGCACCATCAGGTCATCGAGCCCGTCCCCGTTGAGGTCGGCCGCGATCATCGGCCCCGGGGAGTCGCCGATCTTGATGACATCCGCGTCGCTGAAGCCGAAGTAGTCGGGCAGCGAAGCATCCTGGGCGAATCCTGCGGATCCGATCAGCAGGGGGATGATCGGTACGAGAAGAAGGTGGGGCATGAGCGGGCGACGCATGGTATCGATCTCCTTTGGAGGCATTGGCAGCCGAATCCGAACGACCATGGTATCCATCTTTGGGCATCGGTGGCTCGTTTGATCCGATCGGAATCATTCCTTCGGAGGTCGAAAATACGCCGAATCGTGGGAAACGTCTGATTGCCGGACACGTCATGAGCCAGAGGGCGTTCTCCGTCACCAATGCAATACGGAGGGCCTATACTGGTTCCTTCAGAGACCACCGACTTCAAGGAGACCGCACCATGCGCCGCATCCTCCCATTCTTCCTTGTCACATCGTGCCTGCTGGCCACGTCCGGATCGGCCGACGTCGTCGTGCTCAACGACGGCAAGCGCCTCGAAGGCACGCTTCTGAAGCAGAACGACACGACGTTGTGGCTCGACATCGGACCGATGGTCATCGAACTGGACAACAACGACGTCAAGGAGGTCGAGGAGACCGGCGACGACGAGGTCAAGGTCGTGCGCGACGATCTCTATCACACGGTTCAGAATCCCCGCGAGTTGAGTTCCAAGCTCCAGGCCGAACGGGTCATGTCGAGCGTCATCAAGGTCCAGACGCCCGGCGGCCTCGGTTCCGGTGTCGTCATCAACGAGGACGGCTACGCGGTGACCAATGCCCACGTCATCCAGGGTGAGCAGGATCTCCGGGCCGTCATCTGGGTCCCCCAGCCCGACGGCACCCGCAAGCGGACCACCGTGGAGGACGTCGAGATCATCTCGGTCAACAACCACCTCGATCTCGCTCTGCTGAAGATGAACCACCCGCGCGGGGATTCGTTCCCGTACACCCCGCTCGAATCCTACGAGGGAATCATGGTCGGCCAGCCCGTCTTCGCGATCGGCAATCCGCTGAACATGGAGCAGACGATGACCGAAGGCGTCATCTCCACGACCCAGCGGAACTTCGACGGTCTTTCGTACATCCAGACGGACACCCCGATCAATCCGGGCAACTCCGGAGGCCCGCTCTTCAACACCAAGGGCGAGGTCATCGGCATCACGAACATGGGAATCCCGTCCGGAGACAACCTTGGATTCGCCATTCCCTCCCGCTACGTCAAGGACTTCATCCGCAATCGAGAGGCATTCGCCTACGACGCCATGAATCCGAATGCGGGACACAACTACCAGAAGCCACCGACGAGACTCGAGGACGGCGTTGCTCCGCAGCTTCGTCCCTGATCTCCATACCCATCGCACCAGAAGGAAGAGCCCAGTGTTCAAATCAAGTCTGACCGGCATCGTCTTCGCAGGAATCGTCTCTTCGACCGCCACCGCGGTCGATCTTCGCATCGAGCAGTTCGCACCGGAGACATCCGTCGTGGTGTTCTCGCTCGAGGGGCTGGGCCCGATCGTCGAGCGGCTCGATTCGTCTTCGCTGATGAAGATGATGGAGCAGCAGGACATGTTCGACATGTCCCAGATGATCTCCCCGGGTATGGGCGAGGTGATGGACAAGATGAGCGGCGACGGCGACATCAAGGAGATGATGTCGAAGTTCGGCATGGGAATCGCAATCTACGCGGAGGCCGATGCAGAGACCGGCGGGGTGAATCCGCATCTGGTGGGATACCTGAACTTCCAGGACGAACTCGATTCCGTGAAGGAGCCGATCGACGAGATGTTCGCCGAAGCCATGAAGCAGGGTGGCGACACGATCGACATCTCAGGTCGCGAGTGCATCATGCTCCCCGGTGGTGGCGGCGACGATGACGACGAGGCTCGGGGCGGTTTCAGCATGGGTCCCGACATGTCGGCGCTCGAGGAGATGGATGCCTACCTCTACCTCGACGAGAAGCAGGGCATCATGCTGATGTCGACATCCGTCTCCGGCATGGAGCGTGCAATGGATGCGAGCGACGGCGAGTCCGTCGAGAATCCGCTGTCCGACAACGAGGACTGGCAGGGCATCAGCTCGATGATCGGGACCGGTGGTCCTTCATTCGTGCTCCTGACGAGCCACCTGTCCGACATGGTCTCGAGCTTCGACAGTTCGGGAATGATGGGATTCATGGGCGGAACGCTGGTGGCCGCCACGGGAAAGATCAACGCGATGGGCGCCGTGATCGAGGTCGGTGATGCTCCGCAGATGCTGACGGCGAACATGGGGCTCTACATGCCCGAAGGCAAGTCCGGTCTCGTCGAGCTGATGTCCAAGAACTCGGATCGCGAGACGCTTCCCGCTCTCCTCGAGACCGAGATCTACGGGATGTCCCGCTACAACTTCGACTTCGCGAAGGTCATCGACTTCCTCAAGACCGTCATTCGTTCGAATCCCTTCATCCAGGCCCAGGGCATGCAGGCCCTGCAGCAGATCGAGCCCACGCTTGCCGCGATGCTCGACAGCATGGGGGGAAGCGTCTTCATGCTGGAGTCGATCAGTCGACCCATCGCCAAGGACAGCTTCATCAGCGTGATGGCCATGGAGTCCAGCGACACGCAGAAGTTCAACGATTCGTTCGCGATGTTCGCCGGCGACATGGGAATGGAGCAGGGCGACTTCCAGGGGCACACGATCTACACCCTCGACGGTGGAGGCATGGGCAGGATGATGCCCGGCATGGGCGTCCAGGAGATGGCGGTCGCCATGGGTGGAGACTACGTCATGATGGGCAGCCGATCGGGAATCCAGGAGGCGCTTCGCAACGTCGGAAAGCGCGGCGAGATGGAACTGTCGCCCAATCTGAAGGCCGGACTCGATTCGCTTCCGGATCGCCCGCTGAGCGCCTGGTCCGTGCAGGAGGCATTCCGTCTCATGGAGGACACGTTGGAGATCGACGAGCTCCAGATGGAGCAGTCGCTCAAGGAACTCGCCGAGGACGATCCCGAACTGGCCGAGGAGATCCGTGCCGACATGAAGGAGGAGCGTGCGCTCCAGGCCGGCCTGATCAAGGAGCTCGCGGAAACGCTCGGCGGCTACACGTTCGCGATGTGGTCCACCGACGAAGGCATGGTCATGCAGGCAAGCCTGCTTGAAATCGCGGGATCCGACGACTGAGTTCCGCTCAGGTCCAACCGAGCTTGAGGAAGACGACGCCGAAGACCATGTCGGCGACGATGATCAGCACGACGGTCTGCACGACGGTGTCGGTGGTGGCCTTGCCGACCCCGGCTGCGCCGCCGGTGACCTTCAGCCCGTTGTAGCAGGCGATCGCACTCAGAAGGGTTCCGAAGGTCGCGGCCTTGAGCAGGCCGGTGAGGAAGTCGGACATCTTGAGCTGTTCGATGGTGTTGCTGATGTAGACCTCCTGGGGGACATCCAGGAAGTTCACGGTGATCAGTCCCGATGCGAACACGGCCATCACGTCGCCCAGGATCGTCAGCAGGAACAGGCTGATGATCGTGGCGATCACCCGAGGCACGACCAGGAAGCGGATCGGATTCAACGCGTGCGTCTCGAGGGCCTCGATCTCCTCGCCGACGACCATGGTTCCGATCTCGGCGGCGATGGCCGCACCGGCGAATCCGGTGAGGACGATGGCCGCGATGAGGGGGCCCATCTCACGGAAGACTCCGACGGCGACGATGTTCGCGATCTTGTTCTGCTGTCCCAGTTCGGCGAGGGGGGGCTGCATGGAGATCGCGAGGATCAGTCCGATGCATCCGGAGACGAGCAGGATGATGCCGATCGACTTGACGCCGACGCGGACGAGTTGGCTGACGATCGCGGCACGCCCGATGCGTACGTCGGAATCGGCCATTCCACGCGTGATCCACGTGAAGACCTCGATCAGCAGGAGCCACAGGCCACCGAAGAGGGCGAACACGGCATTCCACATCCCACCCCAGCGATCGAGGGCTCGTATCAGCGTCGAAGGAGGGGATGTGTCGGTGATCGCTTTGTTCATCGTGCGTTCTTTGGCCGTCCGCTCAGTGGGCCAGTGCCTCGTCCATGGTCGGGATGATCTCGAACACGCCGTCGAGCCGTGCGATCTGGAAGACCGAAAGCACCCGCTCATGGAGCTGGCAGAGCAGGAGGGTCGTCCCGGCTCTGCGACACAGCTGGAGGCACTCGACCAGCGTCGCGACGCCGGATGAATCCATGTACTGGACGTTCGCGAGATCGATGATCAACTTGCCCTCGGCCGATTGACTCGATTCCTGCAGACTTGTCCTGAGGATCGATGATGACGAGAGATCGATGTCGCCTTGCGGTCGGACGATCGTCGCTCCATCACGTTGTTCAGTGTGTACTTCCATTCATGAATCCCCTGCATCCACTTCAAGCCGGGCCGAGTCCGTCGACTCGGTCATCGGCAATTTCTTTCGCATTCGAAGACGCATGCCGCCCCCGTCGCGATGTTCGTATTCGGCGTCGTCCATGATCTCGTTGATCAGGTGCACGCCAAGTCCGCCGGGACGGACATCCTCGAGATCCCGTGATCGTATCGTATGGAGTTCGACCTGCCTTGCATCGTCCTCGATGACGACCTCAAGCAACCCGAGATCCGTGCGTTCGTGCAGTTGCACCCTGATCCTGCCGTCTTCCCTCAAGTCGTATCCATGCCGGATCACATTGCAGAGGGCTTCGTCCACGGCAAGGCAGATCTGGCTCGATTCGGCCGGCATGTAGCCGAGTCGCCCGCACAGGGTGTCGATCATGTGTCTGATGATCGCGAGATAGCTCGGGCGGCTGTAGAACTCGATTTCGAGTTCCGGCTTTCTGTTGGTCGTGGTGCAGCTCACGCATTCATGGTAGCCGCGGGAGGCTGCGAGTGTGGAAATCACTCCCACTCGATGGTGGCGGGTGGTTTGGAGGAGATGTCGTAGACGACCCGGTTGACTCCGGGGACCTCGTTGATGATCCGGTTGCTGACGATGGCGAGCACGTCGTAGGGGATCCTCGCCCAGTCCGCGGTCATGAAGTCGGAGGTTTCGACCGCCCGGACGGCCACGACGGATTCGTAGGTCCTGCCGTCGCCCATCACTCCCACACTCTGCACCGGAAGAAGGACCGTGAAGACCTGGTCGGTGCTGCGGTAGAGATTGTGCGAGACGATCTCCTCCAGCAGGATCTCGTCCGATTCGCGAAGCAGTTCGAGCTTGTCTCGTTCGATCGCGCCCAGGCAGCGGACGGCGAGGCCCGGTCCGGGGAACGGGTGCCTCCACACGATGTGCGGCGGAAGTCCGAGGACCTCGCCGAGTGCGCGGACTTCATCCTTGAAGAGGTCCCGCAGCGGTTCGACGAGATCGAATTCGAGATCATCGGGGAGTCCGCCGACGTTGTGATGCAGCTTGATGTTCGCGGCCTGTCCGGCATACCCGTGGCCGGACTCGATGACGTCCGGATACAGCGTCCCCTGGGCGAGGAATCGGAACGCCTTTCCGCCTTCGGCCGCCACGTCCTCGGCGGCGGTCCGGAAGACTTCGATGAACCGGTGTCCAATTCGTCTTCGCTTCTCCTGTGGATCGGTGATCCCCTCGAGATCGCTCAGGAACGCTTCCGAGGCGTCGACGACGCGGAGATCGATGTCGAAGTGGTCCTTGAACGTGGTTTCGACCAGTTCCCGCTCGTTCTTTCGAAGGAGTCCGTTGTCGACGAAGATGCAGGTCAGCTGATCACCGATGGCGCGAGCGAGCAGGGCGGCCACGACGGAGGAGTCGACGCCTCCCGACAGTCCGCAGATGACGCGGCCGTCGCCGATCTGTTTCCGGACACGATCGCATTCGGACTCGAGGAAGTCCGCCATGCGCCATGTGCCCTTGCAGCGGCAGATCTGATACAGGAAGTTCCGGAGCACGTCGACGCCGTGGGGGGTGTGCGTGACCTCTGGATGGAACTGGAGTCCGTAGAAGGGCATCGTGCGATGTCGCACCGCGGCGTGTGGACAGGTGTCGGTGGAGGCCAGGCAGTCGAAGTCCTCGGCAAGATCCGAGACCTGATCGCCGTGGCTCATCCAGACGTTGGTCGACCCAGGAATGCTCGCCAGAAGATCGCTGTGGTCGGTGATCGTGATGCGGCTGCGTCCGTACTCGCGGGATTCGGCGGCGTCCACCGGACAGCCGAGCAGGTGGCATCCCAACTGCATGCCGTAGCAGATGCCGAGGACCGGTACGCCGAGTTCGAAGAGTCTCGGGTCGCAGCGAGGCGAGCCCTCCTCGTGGATGCTCGCAGGTCCGCCTGAAAGGATGATTCCCCTGGGGTTGTGTGCGGCAAGCTCCTCGAGTGGCGTATCGGGTGCCATGAGCAGGCTGAATGCGCCAGCTTCCCGCACGCGGCGCGCGATCAGCTGAGCGTACTGGCTCCCGAAATCGAGGATCAGAATCGTCTCGGCGTCCTTGGTGGTGGACCGGACGGGCCCGGCATCTGCGGACATGTTCAACTCCTGATGGAAAGTACCGAGTATACCCGGATGGCCGATGGTGGCGGGCCGATCAGGTCTCGGATGAGGGGGGCTGGGCCTTGGCGAACACCATGCGGCCCGCACTCGTCTGGAGCATGTTGCTCACGGTCACTTCGAGGGTCTGGCCGATGAAGGAGCCGCCATCCTCCACGACGACCATGGTGCCGTCGGGCAGGTACGAGATTCCCTGTCCCTTGGTCTCGCCGCCTCTGAGGATTTCGAGCGTCATGGTGTCGCCGGGGGCCACCTGCCCCTGCATCACCGACGCGAGATCATGGAGGTTGAGGGTCGGAACCTTCCGGATCTCGGCCACGCGGACGAGATTGGAGTCGGTGCTGACGAGCCGAAGCTGCTCCTTCTGTGCGAAGGCGATCAGTTCCTGGTCGACCATTCCTTCAGGGGAGTCGGCCTCTTCGATCGTCATGCTGATTTCACGGGCTTCCTGCAGTCGTTGGAGATTGTCCAGCCCTCGTCGTCCCCGTTCCCGCTTGATGCGGTCGCTCGAATCGGCCAATCGATGCAGTTCCTCGATCACGAACCGCGGAACGACGACGGGAGCATCCAGGAACCCGCTCTTGCAGAAGGCGTTGAATCGGCCGTCGATCAGGATCGACGTGTCCAGAAGCATCGGTCGGATTCCGCGAGTCTGCTTCGAGAACTCGACGTACGGGATCACGAGCCGGATGTCGTCACGGGTGGTCAGCACGATCGACACCGCGAGGTAGCAGAGGGTGATGCCCGTCGCGAGCTTCAGCAGCGTGAGGTACTTCAGGGAGATGCTCGATTCCGGAAGCTGCCAGACGTTCGCGATCAGGTCGATCAGGGCGGCGATCGCAATCGCGGCGAGCAGGCCGGCGAGAATCGCCAGGTACATCGCCACCACGACGGAAAGCTGCTTCCGGGGTGTCCGGAGATCCAGCAGGACGATGACCGTCGCCACCGCAATGGTGGTCAGAAAGGGAGCCAGGGAATCCAGAAGCGGCATCTGGAGCGGATTCTCGCCGGCGACGCCTGCGAAGGGCAGGATCGACGCGGTGATCATGAGCACCATGTAGATCATCCGCACCGTGAACAGGACCAGCGGCTTCTCCGGGGCCGAGTTGGGTGGCGAATCGAGGGTTGGGCCTCGACTGTCGTTGCGGTCGGATGACGTCATGGTCGCAAGTGTACCAGAGGCGGTTTGGCGGCTACCATGGAACATCGTGACGGACTGGAAGGGCGGTCGGGCCCTGTGGACGCTCGGCTTGTGAACCTGGTCAGAGCCTGACCGCAGCAGCCATAAGCGACGTCGATCGAGCCATGGGTCAACCTGGCCGCCCTTCCCGTCCCTCGCGTAGGTTTCCTCGGCGTCCCGAGGGGTCTGATTCGGAGCGGCCAGTCCGCTCCAGCAAGGAAGCAGGATCGTGGGCTACACCGTTCTCGCAAGGCGATACAGATCACGCGACTTCGACGAAGTCGTCGGTCAGGAGCCGATTGCGCGGACGCTGACGAATGCGATCACCTCCGATCGAATCGCCCATGCCTACCTCTTCTGCGGAACCCGTGGTGTCGGAAAGACGACCATGGCGCGTCTTCTGGCCCGTGCCCTGAACGTGACCGACGAACTTGTCGAGGCCGACGCCATCTCGGACGCCATCATGCGTGGCGAGGATCTCGATGTGATCGAGATCGACGGTGCATCCAATCGCGGCGTCCAGGAGGCCCGTGATCTGATCGCATCCGCCGGACTGAAGCCGTCCCGCTGTCCGTATCGGATCTACATCATCGACGAGGTCCACATGCTGACCCGCGATGCCTTCAATGCGCTGTTGAAGACGATGGAAGAGCCTCCGGTGCATGTGAAGTTCATTCTCTGCACCACGGAGCCCAATGATGTGCTTCAGACGATCCAGAGCCGGTGTCAGCGATTCGACTTCCGTGCGATCCCGGATCATCTGATCGCGGAGCACCTGGAACATATTCTCGGCAAGGAGGGGGTCGAAGCCGACCCCGACGCGCTGGCGAGAATCAGCCGTCTCGGTGCCGGTTCGATGCGCGACGCATTGAGCATTCTCGATCGACTGCTGGCGTCGGATCCTTCCCGAATCACGAAGGAACTCATCGAGGAGATGCTCGGACTGCCCGCGCAGGCGCGGATCGAGCAGATGCTCGATGCCGTTCTGGCCGGCGATGCGGCCGAAGCCCTGTCCGTCGGTCAGGGGCTCTTGCAGGAGGGCATCACGATCGATCAGGCCCTCGACAGTCTGACCGAATCCCTGCGGACGCTCCTGGTCGCGGCGACCTGCGGAGTGGACACTCCGCTGCTTCCACTCACCGACGACGGCCGGGCCTTGCTCGGCAGCAGACTCGAGGGGCTCGATGCCGCCGGCGTGCTGCACATGATCGCCCGGTGCGAGGCGACGGCTCGTCATGCGAGATTCACCGCCTCCTCCAGGGCCCTGTTCGATGCGTTGCTGGTCCGTCTCAGCATGGCCGAGCACCTTGCGAGCATTCCCCAGCTCCTGAAGGGCGGCCCGGGGCCCGTTTCAAAAAAAAAAGGTAGTCGGCTGAAGTCGAAAGCGGTGCGGGGATCTTCGGACGCAGTGGCTTCATCGCCTCCGCCGGCCCCCAGGGCGCCTTCGCCTCCTCCTCCTCCTCCTCCTCCTCCATCGCCGTCGCGGGCATCCGCTCCGGTGCGTGTCGAGTCACCGGATGGCGAGTCGACGCAACCGATCACGGCCGATGCCATCTGGCGTCAGGTGCTGGAGGAGGCCACGACGTCCAGCGCGCAGGCGACGATCGGCGGGCTCAGCCCACGCCGCTTCGCCGATGGCGTCCTCCACCTCGCTCACGAGAACGAGGAGGATGCGAAGTTCGGAGTCTCGCCGGCCAGGATCGACGCGTTGGGGCGGCTTGTCGGCAAGGTGATCGGACGTGCGGTCTCGATCGAGTTCGATGCGGTGCAGTCCCGGCGAGAGCACGTCGGTGACGGGTCGCCGATGGAAAATCATCCCAAGGTCCGTTCGGCCCTGAAGCGTTTCGATGCGATGGTCATCGAGGTTCAGGATGCCTCCGGATCGGCAGACAAGGAGGAGTCCTGATGTTTGATGGATTGAAAGGCATGGCCTCGTTGGCCGGCATGATGAAGGATCTGCCGAAGATGCAGGCGAGGATGGCCGAGGTGAAGGCTCATCTGTCCGATCTGAAGCTCGTATCCGATTCGGTGGATGGTTCGGTTCGGGTCGTCGTCAACGGAGCGATGCAGGTCGAGTCGATCGAACTCGCCGAGTCCGTGGCCGGTTCGATCGACGTCGTCCAGCTGCAGGACACGATCAGGACCACGGTCAACGATGCGCTCGAGAAGGCACGCATGGCGGTTCAGGAAAAACTCTCGTCGGTCGCGGCCGAGATGGGCATGCCGCTCCCGCCCGGTGGACTCGGACTCTAGAAGGGGGGCCTCGTCCCATGGCGAAAGCTCGCAGTGGATATCCCGAGCCCGTCGAGCGTCTCATCGAGTCGTTCGGCCGTCTGCCCGGCATCGGTCGTCGTACCGCGACACGTCTTGCTCTTCATGTCCTGAAGGGTTCCCAGGACGAGGCGAAGGAGTTCAGTCGGGCGATCGAGGACACGAAGGAGCGTGTGGCGTGCTGTTCGGTCTGCTACCAGCTGACCGAATCCGATCCATGTCCGATCTGCGCCGACGAACGACGGGATGCATCCATCGTCCTGGTCGTCGAACAGCCGAGTGATCTCATGAGCATCGAGGGCACCGGAATCTATCGCGGCGTCTACCACGTCCTGACCGGACGCATCGATCCCCTGGCCGGCGTCGAACCGACCGATCTGACGATCGGACCGCTGTTCGATCGCATCGGCGATCCCACCCGCAACAGTCGGGGCGTGGCGATCGACGAAGTCATCCTCGGACTCAACCCGACGCTGGAAGGCGACAGCACGTCGCTCTTCCTGGCCGAGGAACTGGCCCGGCGTGGCGTTCGGACCTCGCGCCTCGCCCGCGGCATTCCAAGCGGTACGCAGCTGGAATACGCCAGCGCTGCGGTGCTTGCCGACGCGATCGAGGGCCGTCAGGTCCTCGGGGATGAAACCTTCGGCTGATTGGTTCGAAACCTCTTCGCACCGGGCACGGCTCGAAGTAGAATCGAGTCGGCGAACGCCCGCCCTGGAACCATCCGATGCAGTTCGAAACAAATCAGCAGATGAAGCTGGGTCAGCAGATGAAGCTGAGCCCGAGGATGATCCAGTCCATGGAGATCCTGCAGATGCCGCTGCTGGCATTGCAGGAGCGCGTCGACCAGGAACTCGAATCAAACATCGCACTGGACATCGCAGAGGGTGATGGCAGCGGCGAAGAGGCCGAGGAGCGGGTCGAGGACACGATCGATTCCCAGGAGATGGTCGTCGGCGAAGGCACCGACGGCGCCGACGATTTCCAACGGCTCGAATCGCTCGAGTCGAACTATTCGGAAGCGATGGACAACGAATATTCCTCATCGAGCTTCTCGCCCTCGAGGCAGGCCGGAGAGCGCGACTGGAAGATGGATGCGATGGCCAATCTGGAGGGGCGCGGCAAGCCGCTGGCGGATCAGCTGCAGCACCAGTGGACCTTCGCGGAGGTCGGTGACGCGATCGAGGCCGCGGGGGCTCTGATCATCCAGAACATCACGGACGAAGGTCTGCTGGGTTCCGATCTCGAGACGATTCTGGAGCAGAACCCGGAGGCGGCCAAGCAGGGCATGACGCTCGTCCATCTGGAGGAGGCGCTGCCGATCCTGCAGCGATGGCTCGAGCCTTCGGGACTGGCCGCCCGCAGCACCAAGGAATGCCTGCTCCTGCAGGTCGAGGCCTGCCAGCAGCAGAGTGACGATTCGGAGGATTGGGAGGTCGTCGGGCGACTCATCGAGGAGCACATGGACGATCTCGTCCAGAATCGTCTCCCTCGGATCGCTTCGGAGACCGGGCTGAGTCTGGATCAGGTGCGTTCGGCCATGAATCTCATGCACCGCCTGAATCTCTCACCCGGCCTCGAACTCGTCCAGGTCGATGTTCCGCCGATCATTCCCGACGTGATCGTCGAGTTCGATCAGGAGGCGGATGCCTACATCGCAGCGTTGTGCGACGGAATGCTTCCGCCGCTGCGTGTGTCGCCCCGCTACCGGGAGATGGCTCAGGATTCGGCGCTCGACAAGGAGACGCGCGGCTTCATCAGTCGAAACGTCAGCAACGCACAGTGGCTGATCGAATCGATCAACCAGCGATCGAACTCGCTGCTTCGGGTCGTCACGGTCGTTCTTTCCCGCCAGCGGGAGTTCTTCGATCTGGGGCCGCAGCATCTGAAGCCCATGCCGATGGTCGACGTCGCCGACCAGCTTGGAGTGCATGTCGCGACCGTCAGTCGGGCCGTCGCGGACAAGTGGATGCAGACTCCCAGAGGAATGATCCGGCTTCGCCGGTTCTTCTCGGGCGGCACCGAGACCGAATCCGGTCGCAACGTCAGTTGGGAAGCGGTCAAGGAGATCCTTCGTGAGATCGTCGAGAAGGAGGATCGAAAGCATCCCCTGAGCGATGAACTGCTCGCGGTGGCACTCAAGGAACGGGGGATCGACATCGCCCGGAGGACCGTCGTCAAGTACCGGCAGCAGCTTGGAATTCCGCCGGCAAGGTTGAGAAAGCAGTTCTGATCCGATCGTTCCGACCGCCGATCAGGATGCCTCCTCGATCTCCTTGGTCTTGGTCGAACACAGATTCTCGATCTTGCCCGAGATCTCCTTGGTGAGATCGTCGATGTTCGACTTGGAGGCCTTCGCATCGTCCTCGGAGAAGGAGTTGGACTTGTCCTTGGACATCGTGTCGACCTGCTTCACGGCGTCCCGGCGTTCGTTGCGGATCGAGATCTTCGATTCCTCGGAGAGCTTCTTCACCTGGTTGGCGAGTTGCTTGCGACGTTCGGCGGACGGCGGCGGCAGGTGGACCCTGATGGCATCCCCCTCGATCTGGGGATTCAGACCGAGTTCGGCCGCTTCCATCGCCTTGGCGATCGAGTTCTTGGTGGATGGATCGAACGGCTTGATCAGGATCTGCGTCGGTTCGGGGACGCTCACTCCTGCGACATCCCGCAGGTCGCACAGCGAGCCGTAGCAGTCGACCTTGAGGAACTCGACCAGGGCGGTGCTGGCTCGTCCGGTCCGGATGCCACGCAGTTCGAGTTCGAAATGCTCGATGGTCTTGTTCATCTTCGATCGGCAGTCGCGAAGGATGTTGTCGCTCATGGTCTGTTCCTCTGAAGCGTGCGTGTCGCGTCGACACGCTTGGTGGTTGATCCCGAGCCCTCCGGTGGAGGGCGTCATCCGGTCTCTGGTTCAGTTGGTCGATGCGGTTCGGGGTTTCGATGCCTGATCGGTGTTCGTCAGCAGCGTGCCGATCGGCTGGCCCTCGATCACCCGACGGATGTTGCCGTCGGACTTGAAGTCGAAGACGACCACCGGCAGTTCACGTTCCATGCACATCGACAGGGCGGTGAGGTCCATGACGCCGAGCTGGCGTTCCACGGCCTCCTGGTAGCTCAACGTGTCGTAGCGGGTCGCGTTCGGATTGGTCATCGGATCGTCGTCGTAGATGCCGTCGACCTTCGTCGCCTTGAGCAGGATGTCGACGTTGAGTTCGGTCGCGCGGAGCGAGGCGCAGGTGTCGGTCGTGAAGAACGGATTGCCCGTTCCCGCGACGAGGATGACGACGCGTCCCTTCTCGAAGTGACGCATGGCCCGTTTGCGGATGAACGGCTCGGCGATGGCGGGGACGTCGATCGCCGACATCACTCTCGCCGGATGCCCCAGTCCCTCGATGGCCTCCTTGAGGGCCATCCCGTTCATGATCGTTCCCAGCATGCCCATGTAGTCGGCGGTGGCCTGGTCGATCTCGATCCGCCGGGAGAGGTCGGCTCCGCGGATCATGTTGCCGCCACCGACGACGACGGCGATCTGGGTGCCGGATGCGGCGGCCGAGACGATTTCGCCTGCGATGGTCTTGAGTTCGCTGGCGTCGATTCCGAATCCACCGGGGCTGGAGAAGCTCTCCCCGCTGATCTTCAGAAGCACACGCTTGTAAAAGGGTTGTTTCGACATGCGGTGGCTCGTTTCCTTGCAGGGCATTGGACCCGCTGGGCGGGGTACGGTCAAGGAGGAAGAAGGACTGTCTGAAGGATTTGGCCATCCATGAACCCGTCCCCGTGTTCGAGTGGATGCGGTTCGCGAACATCGAGTGATCGAGGAATGTCGATCAGGATCTGCTCCCGGTCAAACCATCGCCCAGATCCGGTATATGCTTCGTTCAGGACCACTTGATGCAAGACAGGACCACATTCAGAGGCAGTGATCAGGCCCCGCCCGGCTCACTGGCCACTCAGGTGCAGGAACTGCGGGAGCAGCAGCGTCAGGCCCGAAAGGCTCGTCTCCGCACGCTCCTGCTCTGGGCGATCCTCATCTCCATTCTCTTCCACATTGGATTGATGGTCTGCCTGCACCTGATCGATCGCGCCCGGGCCGCTCAGGCGGTTCAGGAGTTCCAGGTCTCGATTGCGACGCTGCTTCCGGACGAGGAACTGACCGATCTTCCCGAGTCCGATCTGACGCAGCCGACCGAGGCGGCGTTGGCGAGTCTCGATCAACTGCTCGAGGAGCGCCAGCAGACGGAGCTGACGGCCGACAGCAGTGCGGCGCAACTCGAGATCACCGGAGTGGGGGCGACCCCGACGCTCGGTGGAGCCGGGTCTCGAAGCAATGTC
>DEYK01000057.1:42740-55208 GCA_002364485.1 Phycisphaerales bacterium UBA3160 | reverse complement strand
TACATCGTGGACATGTCGGGGTCGATGGAAGGCGATCTCATGCAGCAGGCGAAGGCGGAGCTTCGCCGTTCCATCCGTGCGCTTCCCGACTTCGCCAAGTTCTTCATCGTGTTCTACAGCGATCATCTCGAGGAGCCGCCCTCCCAGGAGGGGTGGATGCTTGCGCGGGCTCCCACGATCCGCAGCATCTCCAACTGGGTGCAGTCCGTCCATGCGGACGGAGCAACGGACCCCTTGCCGGCATTCAACCGCGTGTTCGGACTGAAGGAGCGACCGGACGTCATCTTCTTTCTGACCGACGGCGTGATTACGTCCATGACCGCTGAAAATGTGAGCGCCTTGAACAACCGCGGCCTCCGTACGGTGATCAATACGATCGCGTTCGGAAACGACACCAGTCAGGATCTGCTGTCGCGCATCGCGATCGAATCCGGAGGGGTCTATCGTTTCGTCAAATCCCGGGGGCGTCCATGACACCTTCGGTCCTGCTGCTGCTTCTGTCGATGCTTTCCTCCGACGTGGTCGTGCTGCGAGGCGGAGATCCTTCGGTGCGTGGAAGCGTCTCCAGAGTCGACGACGACGGCGTGCGCATCGGCGTCGAAGGCGAGCCGGCGGTCGTGATCCCGTGGGATCGAATCTCCGGCGTCAACCTGTCCGAGGAGCGGATTCCCCGGCTGGAAGAACATCTCTCGCGGGGCGTCGATCTCTGGCGTGCCCGTACGCGGCTGGAACGCGGTGATTTCGCGCTTGCCGAGCCCATCTTCGAGGTCCAGTTCCCCGGGACCCTCGGTCGAACAAGCGAGACGGCTCTCGTCGTCGCCGAAGGACTGCTGCGCTGCCGGCTTCATCGGGGCGAGCTGGCGGCGGCGCTGCTTCCGGCACTGGAGGTGGCACGGCTTCGCCGGAAGGGAATCGAGACGCGAAGCTACGCCGATCTTCTTCCTCCCGCGGTGCGATCCGATTCCCCGGAGCTGATCCAGATGCTCGATGTCGAGTCGGGACTGGTTCCCTACATTCCACCGGCCTGGTTGAGTGGTCCTGATCTCGCGGCACGGCTGTCGGCCATCGAGTCATGGGATTCCGGCGGCGACGACACGCTGTCGCTGCTGGCCGAACTCTACGCCATGAGCATCAGGCAATCGATGGGGGAGTCGATCGATCCGGTCGAGTTGGCCGAACCCCGCATCGCCGATTCCTTCGGAGGCCTGCTCCTGGCCGCGATGATCAACTCGCTTCACGACGACGTCGATGTCCGTAAGTCGGCGAGATCGGTTCTCGAGACGTCGCTCTCCGGATCACCTCCGTGGGTCGAGGGCTGGATCAGGTTCCAGCTGGGGCGTTCGCTGCTGATGGAGCCGGCGATGGGCCAACAGCGCCGGGGCCTGCTCTCGCTCGCTCACCTTCCCGCTCGCTGGGGCCGATCGCAACCGTATCTCTCGGGAGTGGCCATGGCTATGATGGCCGACCAGTTCCGGGCGCACGGAAGACCGGAAGACGCGAAGCGACTTCGTTCCGACCTGCGTCGAATGCATCCTGCCCACCCGGTTCTTCGACGAGGTGTCGAAGCCCGACTTTCATTTCCGGAGGAGGAGACTCAATGAGTACCTCGATTCCATTCGCACTGTTCTTCGGAGCAGCGGGTACCGATGTCCCCCAGACCTGGTGGGACACCATCCTCAAGGGTGGGACGGTCGGCTTCATCATCATCATTCTGAGCATCCTCGCGTTGGGACTGGTGGTGTACCACTTCATCCAGATCCGCCGCAGTGCGCTGCTCCCCGAACATCAGCTGCGGGAACTCGAGGAGCGTCTCTCGAGCGGAAACATCGACGGGGCGGCGGAGTACTGTCTCGATCCGATGCATGACTCGTTCCTGACGAGAATCATGGGGGCCGGGCTTCTCAGGTACCAGCGGTCCTCGTTCGGGATCTTCGAGATCAAGAACGCGGTGGAGGAGGCCGGGGAGGACCAGACGGCCAGGCTCTATCGGGCGACGGACGGCCTCGGGGTGATCGGAACCATCGCGCCGCTGCTGGGGCTGCTCGGAACGGTCATCGGCATGGTCGGTGCGTTCGATTCGGTTTCAAGAAGCGCGGGCTCGAACTACGAGGAACTGGCTTCCAACATCAGTCTGGCCCTGGTCACGACGCTGATGGGACTGATCCTCGCGATCCCATGCGTCGCACTCTTCACCTACTTCCGCAACCGCATCGACGCCCTCGCCTCCGATGCGGCCAGAGAGGTCGAGCGGATGCTGCTGCATCTCGAGGACGCCGGTAGCCGCCAGGGCGGAACCGGTCGGTGAGATTCACAGGTCGGAAAGCACGTTCGCGATCGCTCATGGTTGAGCTCACTCCCATGATCGATGTCGTATTCCTGCTGATCGTGTTCTTCATGGTCACCTCCGAATTCGCCCGGGACGTGCGTGCGGAGCTGGAGCTCCCGAAGCTTCAGGGTGAACAGAACGACCAGACGGAGGAGGCCGGCCTCGTCATCAACATCCAGGAGGACGGTTCGATCATCCTGTCCGTCTCCGATGCACCGCTCGATCTGGAATCGCTCGAAGCCCGTCTCCTCGAGGTCTTCAGTGGCGAGCAGGCGAAGGAGGCCCGCGTCCTGGTCCGCGCCGATGCGCGGGCATCCACCACCAGGCTCAACGAGGTCGTCCGTCTGCTGCATGATGTGGGCGTCGGTGCCGCACGGATGGGAACCGAGGTTCCTTCCGGAGCTCGGCGGGGTGGTGGGCCATGAGATTCCAGCCCCGCAAGTCGCGTGCCCGGGTGGACCGGCTGACCTTGAACCTGGCCAGCATGATCGATGTAACCTTCCTGCTGTTGGTCTACTTCATCGTGAGCACCGTCATGGCCCGACCGGAAGATCAACTGACCTCGGCGATCCAGACGCGTGATGCCGATTCGGCGGGGGCCCAGATCGACTACCAGCCCCAGGTCATCGAAGTCGTTCGGCTCGACGGCCGGCCCACCTACGTGCTCGGTGACCGCATGCTCGACGATCTGGGCTCGTTGACCGAAGTGATCAGGGGGCTGCCGAAGGAGATCGGTGTCTTCGTCCGGGTGTCGCCGGGCATTCCCGTCGAGTTCGCTCTGGCCGCGGTTCAGGCCTGTCGCGACGCCGGCTTCCAGCAGGTGACCTATGTGCCGGAGGAGTAGGCACATCCTGGCGATGATGCTGTGCGCAGTGGCGTCGTTCTGCACGACGGTCCGAGGAGACGACGTCGCTTCATTCCTCGAGACCCGGGACTTCGATCGCCTGCTTGCGATCCACCTCGAACAGGAGATGGAGGGGTTGTCCGGAGAGGCTCGAGCCGACGCGGCCCAGCGTCTGGCCAGGCTCTATGCGAGTCTGCTCATGCAGGCGGTCGATCGTGGTGACCGTGCCTACCTGGAGACGCGCGGGCTGCAACTGCTCAAGGGAATCCCCTCCGGCGAAGCGGATGATCTCCGCGTCGAACTCATCAACGGCCGCTATCTCGTCGCGGAGGATGTCGCGGAGCGACATCGACTGCGGCTGGACGATCTCGGCGAGACGCAGCAGGCGATCGAGACGCTCGACGACCTGATCGAGCAGCTGGAACGCATCCGTCTTCGAACCGAACGTGATCTGAAGGGCACATCGAGATCGATCGAGCGGGGGACGCCGTTCCGTTCGACCTCGCGTCGGGAGCGGCTCGCCAAGCAGGAGCAGCTGCTTCGGAGAACCAGGTATCTGCTGGGATGGGCGACCTACTACCGGGCATGGCTGTCCGGTGACGCGATGATGGCGGAGCAGGCCCAGGCCATCTTCGCGGAACTGCTGGAACTGCAGCCCGGTGACATCAAGCCGGAGTTCGTCTCGCGGGATCTTCGCAGTGAAGACGTCATCGCGTGGTCGATCCTCGGCATGGCGGCGAGTCGAGGGATCACCCACAGTTCGGTGAGCACCATGCAGTGGTTCGATCTGCTGGAGGAGGCGAACGTACCGGAGACGATCCGGACCATGCTGCCGGCCTGGCGACTCGCCGTGCTGCTCGACAACGGCGACTACACCGGATCGTCCGCATCCGTCTCGCAGATCATCGATCGCCTCGAGCGATCAGGAACGCTGGTGCCCACGACGTGGTGGCGACTGATCGCGGTCCATGCGCTGGAAGCCGATGACGATTTCGCGATGGAACTCGCCGATCGGGCCATCGCGGAGTTGGCGGCGCGGAACGCGTTGAATCATCTCTACGATCTCGTCGAGCGATACGGCGAGATCCTGTCGGATCGGGATGGATTCGCCCTGGCGTACGCACGCGGGGTCCTGCTCTTCCAGGAGGCGAAGTCGAGGTCCGATGCGGACGGCCTGCCGCAGACCGAAGCCGCCCGCGTCGCCTATCAGGATGCCCAGAGGCAGCTGACCCTGGCCCTGCAGCAGTCCGATCGGGAGCGATGGGGAAGCGCCCAGGTCGCATGCAGTTCGCTCCTTGCGTGGTCGCTCTATCTCCAGGGACATCACGCGGACGCGCGGGACCAGTTCCTCCAGTTGCTCGATCGCGAGGAGGATCGCGACCGATACGAGGAATCGCTCTGGATGGCCATCGTCAGTCAGGATCATCTCGTTCGGCTCACCGACCGCGCGGAGGCCGTTCAGGAACTCGAGGGACTCGTCGACCGCTATCTCGAGACGTTTCCAGATGGTGCCCGTTCCGGTGAACTGACCGTACGGCGATCGGCCAGATCGGAAGCGAGTCTCGAGGCGGTGGAGCGATTGCTGGCCGTGACCGAGGACGATCCCGTCTGGATCCAGGCGCAGCAGGGGGCGTCGCGGATGCTCTACCGGCTCTTCAGTCGGGAGAAGGGATCGCAGCGCATCGAAAGCGGCAGCCGCTACCTGACGATATCCGTTCCGCTCCTGATGCTGGACGTCGAGCGTGCTCCGGACGACCAGGCCGCGGCGGGACGTGCCCTGGCGCGGAGTCGGCGCATTCTCGAAGTGGCACTCGACGATGATCTCCAGCGTCTCGTCGCCGCCGATTCGGTGCTGTCGACGATGCAGGTCATGGATTCATTTCCGATCGAGCCGCCCGACGGCTACATGGAGGAGATCGCCTATCGTGCGGTGCAGCTGAATCTGTCGAGGAAATCCATCGACGCAGCGACGCAGCTCGTCGGATCGCTGATCGAATCGGATCCCGGCGGACTGTGGACCCGGCTTGCCGTCAGGGCGATCTTCCGCGCGACTCGTGATCGCTGGATCGAATCCGGTCCGGATGCCGATCGTCGTGCCGATGCGGCAAGGTTGATCTACTACGGCAATCTCCTTCTGCAGGAAGCGGCATCGATTCCGGAAGCCCTCGAGGCACCGGGAATGGTCGCGGTCGCATCGATCGTCGCGAAGGCCGGACTCGAGTCCTGGTTGTCCAGTCGCGACGACCAGATGGCCGTTGATTCCTGGCGACTCTACGGCGAGCTGCTGGCGGCCCATCCCCGCAATCAGGAGTTTCTTCGTGGCCGAGGTCTGTTGTCTCCATCGCAAGGCGACCTCGATGAGGCGATGCGCTGCTGGCGCATCCTCATGGTGGGAACGTCATCCGGCTCGGTGCCGTGGTTCGAAGCGCGGACGAATCTGATCGAACTGCTCTCGGAGGCGGACCCGGCTCGTGCCGACGACGTCCTTCGTCAGCATCGCGTGCTCTTTCCCGACTGGGGGCCGGAACCGTGGGGTGAGCGTCTTCGCGACGTTTCAAAGAGGCTTTCCGAATCGCCGGATCGGGAGGCTCCATGAGCGGTGTCGATCCAATGATGCGTTTCATCGGTGTCGCCTCCGACGCCGATCCGTTCGTCCTGCTCGGTCTCGATCCGGATCGTCTCAGCGGGCCTGCGGTCGATGCCGCCCTGGTCTCCAGATTGGCCCGGATCTACGGCCACCCGGATGGTCGATCAGACATGGCCGAGGATGTCCGCACCAGACTTCGCGATGCTGCGGCCGAGTTGAAGGATCCGCAGCGGGTGGCGGAACTCGCTTCTCGGATCCACGTCGCCCCGGCCGTCGAAGCCAAGCCGGAACTGCGTCCCGCTGCTCCGTCGAGGTCTGCAGCGAAGCAGGCCGAACTGACGCCGTTGCAGATCCAGTTGATGCAGGTGCTCGCGTCCTGTGGGGGATGGAACGCGATGTCGAGAGCGCGTCTGGCCTCGATTGGAGCGATGCATGGACTGTCGCCCGCTGAGATGGTCGAACAGCTGCAGTCCCTGACCGATATTGCCCGAGACGGTTTCGTTTCGCTTCCGTCCATCCGCTCCGGACCATCCGGTGCCGCTTCCGCGAGAGCGCTCGAACCCGGGTTCGTGGAACGAGTGGTCGATCAGTACGCCCCCGAGCTCCGTTCGTCCGACCGGAAATCGCTGGTGAAGCTGTGCCTTCTGTTCGGTGGACTGGGATTGCTCGCATTGCTGCTCATGCTTCGTGTGCTCATCTCGGGGATCAATCCCGATGCCGCTGCCACGGGAACGTCTGCCGGCCGGCTCGATGCGAATGCAGCAGGAGTCGCTGCATCGGACGCACCGGGCGGCCTCGCAGGTGACGATGTCCCGCTCGCGACCTTCACGACCTCGCTGGTTCTGCCTCTGAAGCCGCTCGCCAGGGAGATTCTCGATGAGGTCGACGCCAGTTCGAACGCGATCCGTTCGCTCGACGCACTGGCTCGACATGCGATCGGAATCGACGAGATGGACGAACGTCTCGAGCTCGAGTGGAACGCCGCCATCGAGGTCGGATCCACCGGCTGGTTCGCAGCGGACCCGGCGACCGCACGGTCCATGCGCAAGGCCGTGACCGGTGTGCTTCAGGTGGCCGGATCGAATCCACGCCTGGTCGGTCCGTTGTTGATCGCGATCTCGCCCGCTGCTCCCGGCTCGACGGCGGATCCGCTCGACATCCCTCGTGGTGCATGGCGATGTGGAATGATCGGATCCCTGGTCGGAGCCGACGCGATGTCTCCCGTCGTCCGTTCGATCGCCACGGAGCACGTCAGGGACGCCCTTGGAAGGCAGGCCGTCCTCGGGACCTTCCAGTCCGGGGCGGTCGACTGGTTGTCGGCATCGATTCCCGGACTCGTCGAGGGGCTCGATGTCAGAACCTCGGCCCGGCGATCGTGGAAACTCTGGTTTCGCTGCCTCAATGCCGTGAGCGAAGGCAAGCAGCGTGATGCAGTTCTTCTGGAAGCGGCGGAGCTCCTTCTTCGTACGCAGTCCGATCTGTCCCGGCCGGAACTGCCTCAAATGGTTCTCGGAAGACTGCTTGTCGAGATGGACTGGGGTGGATCGCCGCTCGTGCGTGATCGAGTGCTCGGCTGGTTCGCGGAACCGGACATCGGCTCCACGGATCTCTGGGTGCTCACCAGCACGCTCGTCACCATCGAGCAGGCCTCCTGGTACGGACGGAACATGGTGGTTCCCTCCGACGCGGACATGCCGCTTCGGCGGAGGATACGGACCCGGGTCGCTTCGAAGTGGCCGACGCAATCAACCTCGATGATGCTCGCCGGCCGCGGTGTCCCCGAGGGGTTCGATCCGAAGCTTGCCGACACATGGCTCCTTCTTCTTGAATCCGTACGCAGCATCGATCGCGGCCGCGGATCGCTTCCGATGCTGCACCGTCTGGTGATGGAGCGACTGCTGGTCGAAGCCGCCGATGAACTGGTGAACGGCCAGGGCGTCGACACCCTGTCGATCCTGAACCGCCTCGAGCAGATGATCGAGGATCTCGATCGGATCGAAGGCCGCAGTGCGGCTTCGGCCAATCGTGGTTCTCCGCTGGCCGGAAGGATCGACGGACAATGGGCAAGGCTGTACGAGATTCGGGGTCGGAGTCGTGCGGACAAGATCGACATGTTCCGGGAACTGGAACTGCAGAGCGGCGATGATCTCGGGCCCATCGACGCCGATCTGCTCGCGTCCGAAGCGATGTCGTCAAGTCTCGGAGTTCGCGAGGCGGCGCAGTATCTCATCGAAACGAGGTTCAGCCTCGGTCCGAACGTCGCCCAGGCGCTCGTCGACAACATTCCCGAGGCCTCGAAGACGGCCGATGTGACGGGATTGATCGAATCCGTGTCGGGGGAGGAACTTCCCCGTCCGACCTCGGCCAACTGGCCGATCGAGGCGCGGCTTGCCCTCGTGAACCACGCCATGGCCCTGCGGCTGGACGAGTCGGGCGAGATCGACGCCTATTCGGATTCCCTGTCGCGTTCGCTTCGAAGGCAGTCCCAGCGTCTGGGGCGTTCGGTCCGCGAGGAGGCGACGCCGGAGGAATCGGCTCGTGCCCTGGTCGCGGCATGGGAGGACCGGCTCGAGGCGGTCCGTGATTCGAGCGAGTGGGCATGGGCCGGGGCATGGCGGGATCGAAGGACGGCACGCCACCTTCTTGCCAGCGATTCGCTGCAGGCCTATCTCATCGAGCAGATCGCTCTCGAGGAACTCCTGGCCCACTGGTTCGCCAGGCTCCAGCCGGATTCGGCGAGCCTGATCGACGAGTTGCAGTCCGAACTGATCATCAGACGTGATCGGGCGGTGCACGTGCTCGAGCAGATGCTGGTGACGGAAGCGGCCGTGGTCGAGCTCTGGAGCATGCGAATACGACATCTCATCGAGATGCTGGAGCAGATCGACGGCGGAGGTGGTGCATGAAGTCCATCGTTCAGGTGATTCTGATACTGCTGCTGGCCGGAGGCGGAGCCGGCTTCGTCGACACGGCCGATCGGTGGGGCCTGGACAGGCTCGTCCCGACCGACCCGTCGGGCTACTTCCTGCTGGCCGAGGAGGTCGCAGATGTCGCCGACAATCCGCAGGAGCGGCGTCTGGCCGTACGCCTCTACGCATTGGCGGCCACGCTCGATCCCGATCAGTGGGGGACCAGCGGGTTGCTGGGAATCATCGATCTTCTGGAAGACGAGTCGACGATCCGTTCGCTTCGTTCGATGATCGAAATGCGTCAACTTCACACCGGGGGGTTGCTGCCCTCATCGCGTGTCGTGCTCGGTGAAACCGATCGGGCGACGGTCGCCGCCTTCGATGTGCTGTCGTACGCGCGTGCGGGAGACATGGTCCAGGCTCGTCGCCGTCTCAGGAACATCACCGGGGTCAGGGAGCGGCTGCTCTCCTTCCAGGACGAGATTCCCGGTGGAATGCAGCATCTGGTCGATCGAATCGATTCGTCCTCGGACAACGGGCTTCGTCAGCGGCTGACCGAGCCTGAAGTGGTGGCCCAGCTCCAGGTGCAGCTGCGTCTGCTCGGGGGAAGCGATGACTCGTGGTCGGCGACGCTCATGGCATGGCGCGGCCGACCGATGCAGAGTCTCGAATCGCATGATCTGGGTTCGTTGCTGGGATTGGATCTCGAACGACGGATCTGGATCAACGATCGGTGGCAGCCTGTTCCCGATGACGGGACGTCGGCGGGCGATGTCGTCGATCAGTGATTGTCGAGGATCCAGCGGAGCTTCTGCTTGGCGAGTTGCCCGATGTCGGTCAGCATGCTCGTGGTGGAGATGCTCCAGACCGCCCAGGACGTGTGGAAGGGATCGGCTGCGAGTTCGAATCCATCCTTGATCATCCGCTTCATCCGCTTCGTGGGAACGGAGACGTGGAACTCCTGATCCATCGGCATCGCGACCTGCAGATCCTCGGGCGACGGGATGATGATGCCCAGAGGCGTGTCGTCGTCGTGGTCGGTCAGCGAGAATGTGATCGCCCAGTGCCAGCATTCGCCGTACCAGGAGAAGTCCTCCTCGATCTCCTCGAGGTCGAGGAACATCGACCGGGCCTGATCGAACAACGCCTGAGTCGGCTGTTCGATGTCGCTTCGAAGCGACTCGACGGTCGGGGTGGAGAACTCATCGGTCCAGTTTGAACGTGTGAAATTCGACATCATCCGTCTCTCGTTGCTGGGGTGGCGAAACAACCAGTGTATCAGGAACATGCTTGGCAGAAGGGGGATGAGGCGTCGTTCTCGATGGCGGCCCGTGTCGTCTGCTGGGATTGGTAGAATGGCCCCGTACAGCGTCCACAGCCTTGCAGGTGCCCACCATGACCACTCCCTCCGAACTTCCCGATGGAATCCAGCCTCCGGACCTCTCGACGGCATCGATTCTGATCGTCGACGACAATCTCCAGAATCTGGAGCTGATGCAGGCGTATCTGGAGGATCTCGGGTGTGGAATCCTCACGGCGGCGGACGGCCTGGAAGCCATCCAGGCCATCGATCGATCCACTCCGGATCTGGTCCTGCTCGATGTGATGATGCCCCGCATGTCGGGATTCGAGGTCTGTCAGAAGATCAAGGCCCAGCCGAGCACGAGTGAGATCGTGGTCATCATGGTGACGGCGTTGAACGAGGTGGGCGACTTCGAGCGTGCCGTCGAATGCGGGACGGACGACTACATCGCCAAGCCCGTCAACAAGCTCGAGCTGCTCACGAAGGTCCGTTCACTGCTGGAGCACCGCCTGTTGATGCGGACCTACGATCAACTCGGGCTCAAGGAGCATGTGCCGAAGCCCGATTTCAGGATGCTCACCGACGAGGGTGACACCATCCTGCCACCGCCCGAGGACGAGGACTTCGACGGCGACGCTCCCCGCGCTCCCAGGTTCTGATACATCTTCGCCCGAAAAAACGACACGCCCGGTGTCCCACCAGGACCACGAGGGCCATGTCACCGGGCATGTCTTGAATCGGATTGTTCGCTGCTCAGGCCGCAGGTCTGCGGCAGACGATGGCGGTCGTCTCGTGCGTTCGCAGCCAGCTGGTGCCACGAGGCTCGATCGTGACCTGCAGATGGTCCAGGTAGAGCCTGAGGGCCGGTTCGTCGAAGGTGTCGAGCCACCCGAGATCGGCAGTGGGGTTCAGTTCGGTGATTCCATTCATCAGTTGCTGCTTGCTCAACATGTATGACCCTTCCATGCATTGGTGTTGACGGATGATGATGTCGTCATGGAGCCCCGGCTCCGTCCAACTGATAATTGCCCGGACCTTGGCGATTTCGTCAGGATCGTCGGTTCGAACACGAGGGGCCGGGGTGGGATCGGGCCGCACCCACAGCATCTTGGGGCATCGAAAAAAAACGATCTTCCCGAGGGCGATCGCTCGTGGACTATCGGACGTCCGTTCTCAGTGTCCCGATCCCTGTCGCAGGAGATGGACACTTCCTCCCGGAAGTGAGCCGAACGACTCCGTGGTGCCGTCCGGCCACCGGATCCGCACCTTGTTCAGACTCGAACCGGCTCCGAGGCCGAGATGGATTCGAGGGTCGTTTGCGGCCAGATAGCTGTATCCGGTGAGAACCGGTCGGGTCAGGGTCCGGCCGGGGATCTCCGCGGAAATGACGGCGCCGATCGCATCGTCGCCGTGGGGGCCCATGGCCCTGATCCCAATCCAGTTGCCGCGATCCTCCATGGTGTTGTGGAGCATCGTGATCGGAGCGTCGCGGTTGACGATGATGACGTCCATCCCGCCGTCGTTGTCGAGATCTCCGAAGGCGGCGGCCCTGGATGTTCTGGAGATCGCCGAGGTCACGCCCCCGCGGGGCCGGACTTCGGTGAAGGTTCCATCGGGGTCTCCGCGAAGCAGGAGATTCTCCTGGGCATAGGGGTCGTCTCCATCGAAGGTTGCGGGGCGCAGGACCCGGCCGTTGGCCTCGTAGAGATCGAGGTGGCCGTCGTTGTCGAAATCGATCCAGCCGATTCCGAATCGAGTGAACGGCCTGGTGGTCGTCTTGAGCTCGGACGCCGAGGTGATGTCGATGAAGTGGTCGCCCTCGTTGCGAAACAGGGAATCGGATTCGCCGGCGAGATTGCAGACGAGAAGATCCATGTCGCCGTCGTCGTCGATGTCGTTCGCAGTGACGCCCATGCCCGCCTTGGCGCGTCCTTCGTCGTCCAGTGCGCATCCGGAGAGCAGTCCGATGTCGTGGAACGTTCCATTCCCGTTGTTGCTCCACAGCAGATCGCGGTTCCCGTCGTTGGCGACGAAGATGTCCATGCTGCCATCGTCGTTGAAGTCCGCGCAGATGACGCCCAGCCCGTTGCCCATGCTGGCGTCGATGCCGGACTTCTTCGTCGCGTCCGCGAACCGTCCGTCACCGAGATTCTCGTACAGCACGTCCCTGGCCGGCGCATCGTAGTTGCGAGGAGAGCAGTAGTCGCGTCCGGTGGACATCAGCGAGCAGTCGAGTTCCGTCTCGTGCGACCACCCGATGTAGTTCGTGACATACAGGTCGAGATCGCCGTCGTGATCGAAGTCCGCGAACGCGCAGCTCGTCCCCCAGCCGGGATGATTCGTGCCGGATGAGATCGAGGCGTCCGTGAACACGCCGTTTCCCTCGTTGCGGAGCATGGTGTTGGGGCCGACGTTGGTGATGTAGATGTCGGTGTCCCCGTCGCCGTCGTAGTCTCCGGTGGCGACTCCCTGTCCGTACCCCGAGTCGCCTGTTCCGCT
>DEYK01000057.1:0-42343 GCA_002364485.1 Phycisphaerales bacterium UBA3160 | reverse complement strand
CTTCGGAGGCGTTCAGCGACGGCACCAGGTCGCCCCCCTGAACCAGGTAGACGTCGAGATCGCCGTCGTCGTCCATGTCCAGCAGGGCCACGCCGCCGCCGATGATTTCAGGAAGCAGGTAGTCCCCGCTCTGTCCGCTGTTCCAGACGAAGTCGATGCCGCTGTCCTTCGTCACGTCCGTGAACCACGGAGCGGCTGCGGTTTCGGTGGGAGCGGCCGGAGGTGCCGACTCAGGCGGAGCCGCCCGGTCGCAGCCGACCAGCAGCAGCATGCAGCCCGTCGAAATCAGGAGCCGCGTACTCATGGTCCGGATGCCCGGTTCGACGCCGTGCCCAGCCGTTTGTCGATGGCATCGGCGATCGACTTGAGATGCGGGGAGTCCGGGGCGCAGGCGAGCCCCATGAGCAGTGACTCACGGGCTTCATCGACCTTGTTAAGGAGCAGCTGCACATCGGCCAGGCCGGCCCAGCTCCTGCCGTCGTTTCGATTCAGAAGCAGCACGAGGCGATACTGCCTGGTGGCATCATCGAAGCGACCTATCCGGGTGAGGGCGTGGGCGTACTGGTGTCGCGACGGCACGTCCTGCACGCCCAGTGCGAAGGCACGGCCCAGCGATTCCACGGCGGCATGCGGATCGTTCTCGAGGATCAGCATGAGGCCCAGTTGCAGATGGGCTCGGGCGAGATTCGGATTGATGGCGATGGCCCGCCCGGCGTGTGCTCTGGCCTTGGCGATCTCGTCGCCAGCGTGGTATCGATACGAAAGGCCGAGATGGGTGGGGGCGTAGTGTTCGTCCACGCGCAGGGCCCGCTTCAGCGTCCGAAGCGATGCCTTGTGGTTTCCCATTGCGTTCTGGATATGACTGAGTCGATTGAGCAGCACCATGTGGTCCGGCTCGTCCTTGAGGGCGGCTCGGGTGGCGTTCATCGACTCCAGCAGTTCGGCGGAGTCGATCAGTCTGTCGATCCGGTTGATGCGGGCCTGCGTGCTTTCGCCCCGGTCCAGGATCTCCAGTTCCCAGGGGTCCTCGAAATCCGGAGCCACTCCCTGCACATTGGCCAGCAGCAGGGCTGCGTCGTCGACCCGACCGAGCCTGCGATAGGCCTGGCCGAGGAGGAAGTCCAGGTAGGGGCTGTTCGCGTACCCGCGAACGGTCTCGATGTGTTCGGCGGCCAGCGCCGGCCGTCCGGTCGCCAGTGCGGTTCTGGAGAGGCCGACGATCGCCGCGGCATTTCGTGGTTCGATTCGAAGGGTCCGCTCGAAGGCCCGCTTCGCTTCGTCGAATTGTCCCAGATCGAGCAGAAGGTATCCGTGGCGCCACGTTGCGGGTGCGTACTCCGGGGCCATGTCGATGACGGTGCCGATCGCATCGATCGCTTCGTTGATGCGCCCGTTCGATTCAAGAAGCAGCGACAATCCGTACCACGCGCGCGGAGCGTCGTGATCCAGGGCGATCGCCTGTCGGTAGGTGACGGCCGCCTGGCGAGGGAGTTCGTTTCCGTGATACAGCTGGGCAAGTTCCAGTCGTGCGGAATGATCCCCGGGGGTGTCGTTCACCGCATCGATGGCGACCTCGATCACGGTCAGAATGCGAGGATGCAGTCGGCCTGCGTCGACGTCCGGTTCAGGTGGAGGCTGAAGAGTTAATGTGGATTCGGTGGTGGGTGAATCGCATCCCGTCCAACCCATTCCCATTGCCATGCAGAGGCAGGTCGTGATGACCAGCGTCAATCGCATCTGGATCCGATCATACAGGTCGCAGCCGCTTGTTGTGACTAGAATGTCCCACATGCCTGATCTGTACTACGCAGCGGCCTGCCAGACCGACTTTCCAGCCCCTCAGGGGCGTTCGGAAATCGCCTCCAGAACACGTTCGATGATTCTCATGGCCGAGCAGGCTCTGTCGGCATACGAGCCGAATCACGACATCAGACTGTTCGTCTTTCCAGAGTTCGCACATGCTGCGCCGATCCACTCGACGGTCGAGAAGCTGCAGGAGCAGCTCGCCGTCGAACTCCCCAATGAACATACGGATGCCTACGCCGACTTCTGCGCCCGGAATGGATGCTGGATCCAGACGGGCACGTTTCTCGAGCGTGCGAAGGAATACGGTCCCGACGTCGTGTTCAACACGACGGCGTTGATCGGTCCCGACGGGATCGAGTTCCTGTACCGCAAGGTCAACCCGTGGATACCGTGGGAGGTCCATGCGTCGCCGCACGATCTTCGACCCGACGCGGATCACTTTCCGGTCGCGGACACCGAGATCGGTCGGATCGGAGCGGCGATCTGCTACGACTGGCTCTTTCCCGAGGCGATACGCCAACTCGCCATGAACGGAGCCGAGATCATCAATCGTGTTTCGGCGTACATGGATCCATGGGGGAGCCAGCCGCCGATGGACTGGTGGACCCTGATCAACCGCACCCGTGCGATCGAGAACACCGCCTACGTCGTCGCCAGCAACCAGGGCGCAGCTCGCAGCAACTTTCCGCCGTTCAGCTGGCCGGGTTCGAGCATGGTCGTCGACTACGACGGCCGCATCCTGGCTCAGGCCGACGCCGGTCCCGGTGAACGGGTCGTCGTTGCACCGATCTCACTTGATCAGTTGAGGGCGGAGCGGAAGCGGCGGTTGGGGCATGACATGCGTTCCCATCTGAGGACGGAGGCCTATGGATATCTCGACGAACCAATGCTGTCGCCGGCATCCGGACATCCGATCACCTCGGAATCCCTTCGAGATCGCATCAAGGCTGCCCGGGATTCGGAGCGTTCCGATGCGAACTGAACTCCCTTTGCTCTGGCTCGTCCTGCTCGCGCTGCTTTCCGGCTGTGGAGACGGGGCGGATCGGGCCACCGGTCCGCTCGATGCCGAGGACGTCGCACGCAACAACCGTGGCGTGGCGATGATGGGCCGGTACGAATACGGCCCGGCCTTCGAGCTCTTCTCGGAGGTGTCGGATCGAAATCCCGGGGAACCGGATCTTGCGGTCAATCGTGAAATCGCCAGGTTGAATCGTCAGGAGGCCGGGGACGAGGTGATCGCTCTTGAGAATCTGGAGTCGATCATCGATCGGCATCCCGATCATCTTCGCGCGATGTACACCTCGGGCATCCTCCGGTTCTATCTGGAGGACCCCCGGTCTGCGAAGGAGCGATTCGAGGCTGTTCTCGAAGTCGATCCGACGGACGCGTTCTCCCACTACTACGCAGGCCAGTGCTCCGCGATCGAAGGAGACGACGATGCCGCGCTCGAACGATACGGACGAGCCATGGAACTCGATCCGTATCTGAGAAGCGCCGCCTACGGTGCGAGTCAGGTGTTGCGGCGGCGGGGGGCGATCGACGAATCGGCGGAGCTGCTGGAGTTGTTCACTCGACTCGAGTCGAATCCGAGAGCACATCTCGCCGAGATCAAGTACACGAGGATGGGACCGAAGGCCATGGCGGTCGTGGTGGGTGAACCGTCGCGGATTCCGAATCAACGTCCCGAAGGAGTGGTGTTCGACCCGCCCGTGGGCATTCCGCTTCCGATGAAATCGTTGCAGGAGGGGTCGATCACGGGTTGCGACGTGGATGCCGACGGGGACGTCGACGTCATGCTCAGCGGTGGACGTGACGGGAGCGTGTTTCTCCGCAACGAGGCGGGCAAGCTCGTCGTGGAGCCGGAGCATCCTCTTGCCGCCGTCGATGCCGTGCTCGCGGTGCTGTGGGGTGACGTCGATGACGATGGGCGTGTGGACGCCTTTCTCTGTCGTGACGGCGTGAACCAGCTCTGGCTTCAGCTCGAGGTCGGAACATGGCGGTTGCATGACATCCAAGGTGATGGTGAAGCCGCCCTGAGGACGGTCGATGGCGCGATGTTCGACGCCGACCATGACGGTGACCTCGACGTGTTCTGCGTCAACTCGAACGGTTTCAACTCGCTGCTGAACAACAATCGCGACGGAAGCTTCCGGGACATCGCGTCCGAGACCGGACTGCTCGGGAGTTCTTCGGCTTCGAGGCAGGTGCTGGTCGCGGATCTGGATCGGGATCGGGACGTCGACATCCTGGTATTCAACGAGACGGCGCCGCACGACGTCTACGTGAACGATCGTCTGTGGGCATGGCGTGCCGGCGGCAGTGCGTTCGCCGGACTCGTCCAGGCGGAGGTGTCGGCTGCGGTCGCAGGTGACATCGATGCCGACGGAATGCTCTCCATCTGCACCTCGTCGAGCGACGGAATCGTCTGGTGGTCGCCGGACCGATCGGGACGATGGAATCCGGAGCGGGCTTCCATCGAGACCAAATGGATTGCTCCGGAGCGACTTGCCCTGACCGACATGACCGGAAACGGCCGGCTGGATCTCGTCGCATCGGGTTCTTCGGGCTGGTTCCTCGCAGGCAGCGGAGTCGATGGGGTGGTCGAGATGAAGGCCGATGCCTCCGGTCCCATGTCCGCGCCGCTCGTTCTGGATCCACGGCGGGGTCCGTCCTTCGCCGTGGCGCGGGGGGAACGGCTCGTCGTCTATCCGCCCGGCCCGGGACGGTTCGACTTCGCATCCCTTCGCTTCACGGGCCGTACCGACACCGGCGCGTCGATGCGTTCGAATCCTTCAGGCATCGGGACCCGGGTGGCCGCCCGCGTCGGAAGTCGTTGGACGGTCGCCGGCACGCTTCGGATGGATTCCGGTCCGGGGCAGAGTCTGCAGCCGTTGACCATCGGCCTCGGTGGTGCGTCCACTCTGGATTTCATCGCGGTGGACTGGTCCGACGGCGTGTTCCAGACGGAACTGGACTTGTCATCGAATCGGGTCCATGACATCGTCGAGACGCAGCGGCAGTTGTCGAGTTGTCCGGTCATCTTCGCGTGGGATGGCCGCGAGTTCCGGTTCGTCACCGACTGTCTGGGCGTCGCGGGCATCGGCTTCGCGCTCGGCAGGGATACGGTCTCGGTGCCGAGGCCGTGGGAGCGGATTCTGCTTCCCGAGGGCGTGCTCGCCCCACGGGCGGAGCGATACGAGTTGATTCTTGCCGAACCCATGGAGGAGCTCTGCTATCTCGATGCGGCGTCGCTCGAGACGTGGGATCTGCCTCCCGGATGGTCGATGGCCATCGACGATCGCATGGCGACCGGCCGGCCCGATCCGACCGGTGACGCGTTCTTCTACCGCGAAGCGATGGTCCCGCAGCGGGCCGTCCGGACCGATGTCGATGTGACGGCCGACCTCGGCGAGTCCGACCTCGTGCCGGCGGACCCGGGTCCACTCGACAGGAGATTTCTGGGGCGACTGGCCGAGCCGATGGATCTGCTTCTGGAGTTCCCCCGACCGATCGATTCGAAGTCCGGGCGCCCGTTTCTTCTGGTCGATGGCTGGGTCGAATATCCGTACTCGCAGACCATGTTCGCCGCGTGGCAGGCATCCGCTTCATACGATCCTCCCACGCTGCTTGCCGAAGACGCGCATGGAGAGTGGATTCCGCTGCTGCCTTCGTTCGGCTATCCGGCGGGAATGCCCCGTCAGATGGTCGTTCCGATGGATGGCCTTCCCGCAGGGTGCCGGCGTCTGCGTCTGGTCACGAATCTTCAGATCTACTGGGATCGAATTCAGGTCGCATGGTCACAGGCGTGTCCCTCGGCCATTCGATCGATTCGGCCGTTCGCCTCGGCGAACGTCTGGGCGCCGGGCTATCCCCGGCGTTCGACCGGTGACTTGTTCCAGCCGGGCTACGACTGGAGCGATCGAATCCCCCTTGCGGACATGCGTGCCCAGCGGGGACTCTACACGGCCTTCGGCTCGGCCGGCCCGCTGGTCGATGCGGTGGATGGAAACCTGGCCGTGTTCGGCACCGGCGAAGCCATCGATCTGTCCTGGCACATCGAGCCGGGAGCACCACGTGACGGATGGACCCGCAGGCACGTGCTCGATGTCCGAGGCTGGTGCAAGGACATGGACCTCGCCACTCGAGAAGGCGATCGGGTCGATCCGCTCCCCGGGGTCGAGTCGGACAAGACCTCCCCGGCATTGCAGGGAATCTTCAACAACCGATACCGTTCAGGCTTCTGATTCATCACGTTCGCCGGTCGGATCGACAGGAATCTCGTTTTTTCCTGTTGTCCTGCAAATGCGGGAAGTCGATGATGGTGGTGGCCGGGGCGCGGCGGGGCGACCTCGTCTCATTCCTCCATGGAGAACGAGTTCGTGAGCGGACCGGAGGCATCAACAACGACGACTCCGGCGGGCCGGCGTCGCTACGTTCCGGTCATCGGGCCGGTGCTTCGACGTCTGCTTGCGGTGATCTTCGCCATGTTCGCGCTGCTCGTCGTGAACTCCGTCTATCTGGTGAGCATCAGGATCCTGGGGATCTCGACCGGGGAGTCCCATGAGAACTGGTTCTATCTGAACATGTTCATCGCCCACCTCGTGCTGGGCCTTGCGATCTGCCTGCCCATCATCCTCTTCGGTCTGTTCCACATGCGCAATGCGCACGATCGTCCGAACCGTCGAGCAGTGCGGGCCGGTTACGCGTTGTTCGGGACCGCGATCGTCCTGCTGCTGACCGGCGTGCTCCTGATGCGGGTCGACGGCCTCATCGTCGTTCGAAGCGAGGTCGTGCGTTCCGTCAGCTGGTGGCTGCACGTGCTGACGCCGTTGGTGGTGATGTGGCTGTTCGTGCTGCATCGGCTCGCGGGCCGCCGCATTCGCTGGAGGATCGGGGTCGGCTGGGCCGCCGCCGCCGGCTGCTTCGCCGTCGTCATGGTGGTGCTGCAGTCGGAGGATCCAAGGCGATGGAACGTGGAAGGCAATCCCGATGGAGACCGCTACTTCTATCCATCGCAGGCCAGGACCATGTCCGGAGACTTCATACGGGCCGAGGTCCTGCAGAACGACGAGTACTGTCTCGAATGCCACGCGGACATCCACGACAGCTGGATGCACGGTGTCCACAAGTTCAGTTCCTTCAACAATCCGGCGTACCTCGCCTCGGTCATGGAGACCCGCGAGTTCTCGATGGAACGCGACGGTGATGTGAACGCCTCGCGGTTCTGTGCGGGATGCCACGATCCCGTGCCGTTCTTCAGCGGGCAGTTCAACGATCCGGACTACGACATGCTGAACGATGCGACGGCCCATGCCGGCATCACCTGCACCGCCTGTCACAGCATCACCCATGTCAACGGGGTGCACGGCAACGCGGACTACACGATCTCCGAGCCGGTCCACTATCCGTTCGCCTTCAGCGACAATCCGGTTCTCGGCTGGATCAACCGACAGCTGGTCAAGGCGAAGCCGGAGTTCCACGGCAAGACGTTCCTCAAGCCGCTGCATCGCACTTCGGAGTTCTGCGGCACCTGCCACAAGGTCCACCTCCCAGAGGAGCTCAACGGCTACCGATGGCTGCGTGGGCAGAACCACTACGACTCCTTCCTGCTCAGCGGCGTGTCCGGCCACGGGGTGTCCAGCTTCTACTATCCGGACGTCGCCCAGGTGAACTGCAACGACTGCCACATGCCGTTGATGGCCTCCGACGATTTCGGGGCCCGCATGCGCCCGGGCTGGGATTCCCCGACGGTCCACGATCACATGTTCCCCTCCGCAAACACCGCGATTCCCACGATGGTGGACATGCCGCGGCCGGAGGAGGCCATCGCCAAGCATCGCGAGTTCCTCGAGGGCGTGATGCGGCTCGACATCTTCGGACTTCGCCGCGAGGGCACGATCGACGGGGAACTGGTGGCTCCGATCGGTCCGGAGGTCCCGGTCCTGCGGCCCGGGGAGCGGTGCCTGATCGAGGTCGTGCTCCGCACGATGAAGATGGGGCACCTCTTCACCGAGGGGACCGCGGATTCCAACGAGGTGTGGGTCGATGTCGTCGTCCGCAGCGGTGATCGTGTGATCGGTCGAAGCGGTGCGATGGACGAAGTGTCCGGCGAAGTCGATGCCTGGTCGCACTTCGTCAACTCGTTCGTGGTCGACCGCGAGGGTGAGCGGATCAGTCGTCGCAACGCGCAGGACGTGTTCACGTCCCTGTACGACAACCAGATACCGCCCGGCGCCGCCGATGTGGTCCACTACGGATTCACGGTTCCCGATTCGCTCGACGCGCCGATCACGATCACGGCCGAGTTGAAGTACCGCAAGTTCGATGCCGAATACATGCGGTTCGTCATGGACGACCCCGTGCATGTCAATGATCTTCCGATCACGGTGCTCGCCCGCGACGAGGTCACATTTTCCGTCGCAGGAGTGCCGGATGCGTCCGCCGCAGTGCGGGAGGAGGGGGTCGAACAGTGGGTTCGATGGAACGACTACGGCATCGGTCTGCTCAGAAAGGGCGGTCAGGGGGAACTGCGTGGTGCCGAGGAGGCGTTCCGGCAGGTCGAACAGCTTGGGCGAAGTGAAGGGGCGATCAATCTCGCCAGAGCGTACCTCCGGGAAGGGCGGGTCTCGCAGGATGCTCCGGCCGCGTTGCTGAGAGCGGATGAACTCGAGGACGACGCTCTCCAGTGGCATCTGCTCTGGTTCGGCGGTCTCGTCGACAAGCAGAACGGTCGACTGGATGAAGCGATCGAGAAGTTCGAGCAGATCGTCGAGGGCGGATTTCGGCAGGCGAGTGGAAGAGGATTCGACTTCTCGAAGGACTATCGGCTGTTGAACGAGCTTGGAGACACGATGTATCTCCGGGCTCGTCAGGAGCGTGGTGCATCCCGTGAAACCGAACGGGTCCGGTTGCTGGGCGATTCGGCTGCGGTCTTCGATCGCGTTCTGGAGCTTGATCCCGAGAATGCGAATGCCCACTACGCACTGCAGCGAATCCATGCGGAACTCGGCGATGCGGAGGCCTCCGCTCGGCACGCCCGGCTGCATTCGCGATACAAGATCGACGACAACGCACGGGATCATGCGATCGCGGAGGCCAGAAGGAGGTATCCGGCTGCGAATCGGGCGTCGGAGGCCGTCGTGATCTACGATCTTCAGCGCACGGAATCGGCGGACACGAACGAATCCGACGAAGCGGATGAATGATGGACAGGCTTCCCGACATCGAGACGGAGCATCGTGAGGAGTTGGTTCCCGCCGACGACGCGATCATCGGCCGGGCCTTCTGGTGGTCACTGCTGTCGATCGGCGTCGTGGCCGCGATCGGCGGTGGTCTGTTGCTGCTTCTGATGGATCCTGTCCAGAAGAGTGAAGAGATCGTCGTCAAGCAGGTCCGCGCTCCCGAGACTCTGGTGCCTGATCTCGAAGTCCTTCCCGATGTCCGCTTCACCGACGTCACCCTCGAGTCCGGCATCGGATTCGTCCATGAATCAGGAGCCAGAGGTGACAAGTTCCTCCCCGAGACCATGGGGTCCGGTGCGGCGTTCCTGGACATGGATCGGGACGGCGATCAGGACCTGCTTCTGATCAACGCGATGGCCTGGCCGGAATCCAAGCAGGCCGCAGCCGCTCCCAGCGTCATGAGGCTCTATGCGAACGATGGACGGGGTCAGTTCACGGATGTGACTGCTTCAGCCGGAATCGACTCCGAGATGTACGGAACGGGGGTTGCCGTCGGTGACGTCGATGCAGACGGGCTTCTCGACTTCTTCGTGGCCGGTCTCGGTTTCAATCGGCTCTACCGGAATCTCGGTGATGGCCGATTCGAGGACATCAGCGGGTCTTCAGGTGTCCAGGGTGATTCCGGGGCATGGAGCACCAGTCCGGCCTTTCTGGACATCGATGGCGATGGTGATCTGGATCTCTTTGTTCCGAATTACGTCGAATGGTCCTCGAAAACGGATCGTGAGCTCGATTTCACGCTCAATGGCCGTGATCGGGCCTACGGCCCTCCCATTCAATATCGCGGCACTCACCCGTATTTGTACGAGAATCTCGGTGACGGGGCCTTCAGGGATGTCTCAGAGGCTTCCGGGATGCACGTTCGAAACCCCAGTACTGGTGTTCCGGTGGGGAAGTCGCTGGCCGTGGCCCCGATCGATCTCGATCGTGATGGCGCCATGGATCTTGTCGTGGCAAACGACACGACCCGCAATTTCCTCTATCACAACCAGGGAGACGGAACGTTCGTGGAAGTGGGGATGCAGAGCGGGATCGCCTTCGATGGCAGGGGGTCTGCCACCGGGGCCATGGGCATCGACGCTGCCCACTACAGGAACGATGCCCTGCTTGGAATCGGCATCGGCAACTTCGCCAACGAGATGACGAGCTTCTACGTGTCCGATCGCGATCCGATGCTCTTCACCGACGAGGCGATCCTCGAGGGGATCGGTTCGTCGACGAGGCCGCTGCTGTCATTCGGGCTGTTCTTCTTCGACTACGACCTCGATGGTCGCCTCGACCTCTTCCAGACCAATGGACATCTCGAGGAGGAGATCAGCCAGGTCCAGCCTTCGCAGCGATATCGCCAGCCGGCGCAGCTGTTCTGGAACTCCGGCGATCTGGACGGCGGCTGTTTCGAGCTCGTTCCTTCGGACGTGGCCGGCGATCTCTCGTCGCCGATCGTGGGTCGTGGCGCCGCGTATGCCGACATCGACGGCGACGGGGATCTGGATGTGCTCGTCACGCAGGTCGGAGCGAGGCCCCTGCTGCTTCGAAATGATCAGGAACTCGATCATCACTGGATTCGCATCGCCGTGCATCAGGACGGTGGCAACCGCGATGCGATCGGAGCATGGATCGAACTCGTCGCAGGCGGAGTCACGCAACGCCGTCAGGTCATGCCTACGCGAAGCTATCTTTCGCAGGTGGAGCTTCCGATCACGTTCGGGCTGGGAGTGATGGACCGAATCGACTCGCTGCGCGTCGTCTGGCCCGACGGGGCGATCCAGGACATCGGCGTGGACGGGCTCGAGGTCGACCGCCCGCATGCCATCATCCGTTCACCGTCGAGTAGTCGGGCGGAGTGAGCGGGATCCTGATCGTCGTGCCGCACTCCGGGCAGTTGGGCGAAGTGGTGCCGGTCAGGTCGTAGCGGCACTCGGGACAGTCGACCATGCGGCACCAAAGCCAGATCGGTTGGCGGCACTGCTCGCATTCGGACCGACCCATCTCTCGTGTCTGCTTCTTTCCGCAGGCGGGACAATGGATGCGCATGCTTCTCGCGGCCGTTGATGCGGAGCGGTCTTCGCTCTGCACGCTGGATACGACGAGAAGCGCCAGCAGGCTGCAGGTCGCAAGGATGTAGAGCGCCAGCGTGATCCGTGTACTCGTATCGGATGGGTAGTCGGCGTTGGTCGCAATGGTGACGACCTGCCCGCTGAATGCGGCGACGAAGGCCAGTATGGTGCTCCACCGCAGCCACGACATCGAGCCGGGGAGCGGCAACACCCGGCCCAGTGCGATCAATCCGACCGTCGCCGTCGACAGGCCGACGGCGACGGTGGCCGACAGGGGAGTCGAGCCCTGGAGCTCGAAGCCCCGGTGAATCTCCATGTACGCAATGACGATCCAGGCGGCTGCCGTGAAGACAGCTCCCGCGATCCCGAGATACTGCCAGGCGGCAAGGCGAGTCCCGCTTCGGAGCAGTGAAGGTGATCCGACCCAGCTGCATATCAGGATCGACAGGACCACGCTCTCCTCGAGGTCGAATGTGAATGTCCAGAAGTTCAACAGCACCAGCACGCTGCACAGGGCCGTGCCTGCTGCCACCATGAGACCCATCCATCGAGTCATCTGCCGTCCGATCATCAGCAGTGCAGGCATGAGAAGGACCGTTGTCCAGAAGACGGTGCCCCACGTGCCCTGCAGGCGTTCGGCCAGCGACCCGCGAAGGTCGAGTTCCTCGCCCCAGATCAGAATCGTCGCCAGCAACATCTGGATCAGTGTTGAAGCGCAGATGCCGTAGCCGGCGAACAGTCGCCGGGGGGTCTGCAGCATCGATGTCCCCAGCAGAATCAGGGCGATTCCAATCGACAGGACAACGGATGTCAGGGCCAGCCTCCCGGACTCTCCCTCGTCGATCACCACCAGTATGCCCAGCAGCGCATTCAGGATCAGGGAGCCAAGCAGGCTCTTGATCAGGATGGTTCTCAAGCGAGTTCTGCCGACCATGACACCAAACATATCAGGAATCACAAGTGCCAAAAAGAACAGCCCCCCGGCCGAGGCCGGGGGGCTGGATGAGGCACTTTGCCTCGACGTGACTCGAGAATCACGTCGTGGATTGCAGTTCCTTACGGAGCCGCATTGCTGACGCTGAACTGGTAAGGCGTGAAGCCGGAGCCGCACGTCCAGGTGGTTTCCCACTCGGAAGGACCAGTCAGGACAACGTTGTTGCCAGCGGCAACGGTCAGATCCGCCACAGCGGTGAATCCAACAGCGTTCTGGTAGCCACCGTTGCTGTCGTCATCCAGGTTGTAGATGATGACAATCTTCGGCTGAGTCGATCCCACCGAGAGGGTGAAGTCACCACCCGCGGCGAGGTCTGCACAGGTCCACCAGTCGAGGTCACGGTAGGTGCCTCCAGTAGGCCCGTCAACGTAGACCGAAGCTTCACCACAGACCGAGGATCCGAAGATGTACTCGGTGTAGCTGGCGACGGCCTGGTTGATACCACCGTTGCAGTCTTCGACTTCGGTGTCGAAGCCATCAGTCTGGCAGACGCACTGGTAACCGTTGTTACCGAACAGCAGCGACTCTTCGCCGATGCCGCTATCACACGCAGCGAAGGGCTGCGGGCAATCAACGTCTGCACAAATCTCATCCTGGGCCCAGAGGCCGCCCAGAGTGTTGATGCAGTCACTGAAGGTGATGTCATCGCCGATACAGCTGCCATTCACACAGCACGCGCCAATGGCGGATGCTGAGCTGAACTGGACCGTGAGGACGCCTGAGCCGGTGCCACCGTTCCAGCCGCCGAGGCGGACCAGGTAGGAGGTACCAGCGGTGACTGGAGCGTTGACGATTGCCGAGTAGTACTGCTGGCAGCCATCGAATGAACCAGTTCCATCATCTCCGTTGCAAGCCTCTTCGACCTTGGTGGTGCAGTCACCGGCGTAGAGCACCATGGAGGTGTCGTAGCTGGCGGCGTCGCACGTATCAAGAGTCAGGAGCCCGTCTTCGGTAGCGGTCCATGAGAACCACACGTCAGGCGAAGCAGCCCAGTCGAGGTAGGTGTCGGCGCACAGTGCGTCGGACGGATCTGCCTCGGAAGCGGTTGCATCGGTGGTTGAGAAGGGGAAGGAACCCGGAGCCATGGGCTCTGCATCTGCACACAGGTTATTGGCCGGTGTGGGGTCACAATCAACATCTGCACAAGCGGAGCCGTTGCCCTGCCATGTACCACCGAATCCTTCGCAGTCGAGCTGCGAAGGGACTTCCTGACAAAGGTCCGTACCGAGGCAGCAAGCACCTGGTGCGAATTCTTCGCAGGAGATGGTGAAGGTACCGGAACCGGTACCACCGTCAGCGTATCCACCGATGCGGATCACGTACGGCTCACCAAGGATTGCATTGAAGGTGACGAGTGAGGTGTTGCCACCGCAGTCTGCGCCATCATCGTTGCATGCCAGCTGGTTGGCGAAGGTGCAGTCAGAGTAGATCTGAATGCGGGAGTCAAAGTCGACCGTGTCGCACAGGCTGACGGTGACGATGCCTTCGCAGGTGGCGGTGTAGGTGTAGTAGACGTCGTTGAAGTTGTCCAGGACACTGAAGTTGTCACAGACATCGAAGTCGGCAGGACCGGTGGTCGTTGCGTTGTTCGTATCAACGTCGTTGGAGCCATCGACAGCGACGAATGCATCAGCGCAGTCGTTGTTGCCGGGGGCCTGCCCACAGATGGTGTCAAGGCAGTTCGTGCCGTCGCCTGCATAGGTACCACTCACGCAGCCGTCTGCGGTAGCGATGGCGCAGGTGCCGTCTGGTGCACAGCATGCACCGCTCAGGCAGTTGTCAGCACAATTCGAACCGTTGCCCAGCCACTGGCCGGAGCAGTCAGCTTCAGCCACATCGTCGTTGCAGGAGCCGTCGCCGAAGCAGCAGGCGCCCTTGGCGATGCAGTCCGAGTTCCATTCAGCGATGACGCCGAGGAGATCGGACACGTTGACCTGACAGTCACCGTTGGGAAGCGGACGGCAATCGCCGACAGGACGGAATGATCCGTCGCCGACTGCATTCCAGTTGGCGATCACAGCAAGGAGATCGCTGACGTTGACGAACCCATCGGGCTCGTCATCCGGACCACTGACGTCTGCGGGGCAGACTTCAGGAAGTGCGGTTCCGCAGGGATCAGGCGTGCCGCCGAAGACGCGAAGCGCGACGGCGAAGTCGGCAGTGGAGCATGCTCCGCCACCGAATCCATCATTCGGGTTGGCCACGACGGCCAACTCGGCACCAGTGACCAGCGACTGAGTCATGAGCATCTGGCCGTTGGTTGCGAACGGATTCACCGGAATGACGCCAACGGTGTTGGTGCCGGAAGGCAGCGCATTGCCACCGCCCAGATTCGGAGTGACCAGGAACGCGCCCATGGCAGGGTCAGTCGGGTTGGCCGAGAAGTCTGCGATCAACGCGACTTCAGAAGGTGCCAACGTGTACGACTGGATGTCACCGATGAGGCTGGTGCAGTACGCACCGCTCGTGCCGGTTCCGGAAAAGAAGCTGACTTGCCAGCCTTCGATTCCATCAGGGCCCAAGTAGGCCGTGCCGGCAAAGCCACTGACAACAGCTTCGACGGAGGTGACACCAGATGCATCGGGATTCTCGAACGTTGCGAGGTTTCCGATGTCGAAGTCAGCATTCGCTACTTCGAAGATTTGGTTGGCACCACCGTAGCCGCCAGCAACTTCGGAGCCGTCAGCGGCGCCAATGTTATCGAGCAGAACAGTTCCCGCTCCGCCGAGTGAGGCGGTAGCGAAACCAAGGATACATAAACAAGACGGTAGGGTTTTCATAGTGAGTATTCCCCTCCTAGCGAACACATCTCTTCAGTAAGCCCGGCACAGAGGCCGGGTACGATATTGCGGATCTCGACCCCACATACACACACAACACAAGGTCGAATCACACAGATTCACATCTGTGTGGAATCCATATTTTGAGGAGTTCCTTCTTCTTCCTCGTGCTCGGCTTGGGGCCGGGCACTCTCCTCTCCAGGTTGGACCCGATGAAACGAGTTTCAAATGCGGTCCAGCACACTTCTACAATGAATGCTAAGGCATACCATGTCAAGCATTTGTAGGTGATTCTTGCTCAGGAATGGCTTTTTTGCACAAAGAAGGGTGCGACCATCAAAGATGTCGTCCTACGGCCCCTTCAGTGCATGTCGAGTGCATTTGATGCATCAAAGACAGTCGATCTTGCCTGTGAACTTAGGCAAGATCGACTGGATATATAGGCGTTGGCGGTGTGTCAGGTGAATCCACACGCGATGTGATTTCGCCATGAGAACGTCAGTCGACGCTTGATCATTGACGATGCAAGAAGACTTCGAACATCATTTCGTGACGGGGTCTACTCGATCGTCTGGCCATCGTTGGAACTGCCGGCGGTCGCAAGGTCGATCAGTTCGGTCCATGTGAAGTCCGCCGCGACACTCCCTGTGCCGGTAAGCCCGATCGACGAGTTGATCGTCGTCGAGCCTTCGCTGACGAGTACGTCCACTGAAGTCAATCCCACGGCAGGGCCGTCCGTAGCCTCGATGACACCTTCGTACGAGATGAACATCGCGACGTCGCCTGCGATGTCCACGCAGAAGCCGTCAGGGCCGTTCTGGATCCCGTTGGAGGGGTAGACGAGGCTGTAGATCGTGTAGCCGGGGCCTGTTTCGCCGGCGGCGAACTCCGCTCCCACGTTCCTCGAGTTGTAGACGACTCCACCGTTGCCGTTGTAGAGCGATACGGTCACCTGGTTCGGATCCACGCCGTCGAGCACCACGACCTCGCAGAACTCGTTGACGTCCGACGAGGTGTTGTCGTAGTGGAACTCGTTGATCCACACCGTGGTGGGGCCGTTGCCCTCGCAGTCGTCCGGAACGCCGTTGCCGTTGTCGTCGATCTGGGTTCCGTCGGCGATTTCGCAGACGTCACCGATGCCGTCGTCATCGCAGTCGGCCTGATTGGTGTTCGGAATGTCGAAGCAGTTGTCGACCGAGTCCGGAACACCGTCCAGATCCGTGTCCAGGGGCACATCGCAGCTGCCGAGCGGCGAGCCGTCCACCCGATAGCCGGGTGAGAAGAGGCTTCCGTCGGGAGCAAGGGTGGAGTGCTGCTCGTAACTGCTGCCGTAGACATCCGGTGAAAGCGTGATGGACTGGTTGGATCCGGCTTCGCTGCCGTAGGACACGCTCAGCACGACGTCGCCGTTCTCGTCGGAGACCGTGATGTCGTCACCGCCGTTGTTGAGTCCCAGGGCTCCGCTGGAGGCGATCTGGGTCAGTCCGCCGCCGAAGTCTCCGGTCGGCGTTCCGCCGCCGAAGAGGATCAGGGCGCACTGGTCGTCGATCACGGTTCCGATCGGGAAGACGTGGCGGAGCCCGGCACCGTCGGAAACGGTCCAGTTGCCGAGGTCGATGGCGCTGCCGGAATAGTTGACGAACTCGAGGAACTCGTCGTCGCTGAAGCTGCCGACTCCGTCGCCATTGGCGTCCCCGTCGAGGTAGTCGTTGGCGTTCGACGGATCTGCATTGATCTCGTTGATCACGAAGACCGGCGTTTCGCACTCGTCGAGCACGCCGTTGTCGTTGGCGTCGAGCGTGTTGTCATTGAGGATCTCGCAGATGTCCGCTCCGTTGATGCCGTTGCAGTCCTCTTCACAGGCATCCAGGATGCCGTTGCCGTCGCAGTCGCCGGCACCGCCAGCGATGTCGCAGTCGTCGGGCGTCCCGTTGCCATCGCAATCCGTCTCGCAATTGTCCGGAATGTCGTTGCCGTTGCAGTCGTCGATCAGTCCGTCGGCGATCGCACAGGCGTCGCCGATGCCGTCGCCGTCGCAGTCACCCTGATCCTCGTTGGCGAGTTCGGGGCAGTTGTCGCAGGTGTTGCTGATGCCGTCGGCATCGGAGTCGCTTGCATCGCAGTCGTTCGGCAGGCCCGGGGTGTCACCGAGCAGGTCGAAGCAGCCGACGTTCCAGTTGGATTCGCCGCATCGGATCGCATGGGCCGGAACGTAGATTCCGTCCGGTCCCACCTGGTTGTCCGAGTAGATGATGTTGGTCTGATCCGCGGGGCCGACGAATCCGATCGAATCCTTGACGAGGAGCCATGGCTCCAGGTCGAGGACGCCGTCGTCGTCCGTGTCCAGATCGTCGTCGATGAAGCCGGTGAATCCCCGCACCAGCATGTACGTGGTCGCACTGCTGTTCTCGTGGTTCAGGGGAATGATCAGGTCGGGGGTCGTCAGTGAGAGCGTCTCCTCGCCGATCAGGAAGATGCCGCTGCTGGGAATCGTGAATCCGGTCAGCAGGATGGCTTCCTCGATCACCCCGACATCGCCCGCGGTGGTGCTGTCTCCGATGATCAGGTAGGTGTAGTCGTCGAGGGATGCGCCGGGATCACCGACGATCTCGACGTATTCGTCGGTGTCGGAGCCGGGCTGGTTGGTTCTGATTTCACTGAGGGCGAGGTCCAGATCGGCGACATCGCACCCGAGTCCGCTGCAGGTCGCGTCCTGGGTCCACTTTCCGGTCAGGCAATCGTCGGAGAATACGCCATCGATGCAGTTGCCCGGTGCGATGCAGCATGCTCCGGATGGTGGGGGGCCGCATTCGCCGCCCCAGTCCGCGATGATCTTGAGAAGGTCCGAGACGTCGACGACGCAATCCCCGTTGGGGAAGGGGGCGCAGTCGGCCGCTGGACGCGTGAGCCCGTCGCCGATCTGATTCCAGTCGGCGATGACCTTGAGGAGATCGCTGACATTGACTTCGCCGTCTGGGCCGTCAAGAGGGCCCCAGATGTCACCGGCACACACCGTGGGAAGGGGTTCCTCGCACGGGTCGCTGGGAGCGGCCTGGCGGACCTCCAGGTACTCCACGAAGTGAAGATCCGGGAAGCCGATGTTGGTCATGGTGGTCCAGGAGCCGAGGCCGCAGAATCCGTCCGTGGTGCGGATCCAGCTTGAGCTGTTCTGGCCGGCGCCGTTGGTGCCGACGGTGTGGTCGGCGGCCTTTCCGAAATCGTTGGGCACGCTGCCGTCGGCGACGAGCAGTTCGACGAAGATCAACGCATCGGACGGGATCACCACGGTTTCCGTGTCGAACGTGCTTGTGGTGAAGTAGGTGCTGCCGACATCCAGGGTGCCGGATGAAGAGGCGAGGAGAACGAGGTCGCCGGACGTGCTGTCTGGAACCGCGATTCCATCGGCGTCGCGGTAGATGTTGATCTCGATGGCGATGGGATGGGTTGCGTTCTGGATGCCCCAGTTGGCGCAGATCAGTTCGAAGTCGGTTCCATCTCCATAGGGGGACATGTCGTGGTAACGACCGTACGAGTGACCATAGGTTCCGTCATTGGAGTTGCAGCTCAGTGATCCGGTTGCATCGATCGAGGTGTCGGTGTTCTCCGTGACCAGGATGCCGCCCGCAGGCTCGCATTCGGGGAAGCCACGCTGGTCGATTGCCGGAGCATTTGCGGAACGCGGCGGACTGAATTGCGCCTTTGCTCCCGATTTGGATGCAAGGGAAGATGCTGCGAGGGAGCAGGTTGCTCCGGCGACCGCGAGGGTCGCCATGACGGCGAAGGTGATCCGATGCATTGTTTCTCTCCATCCTCGTGAGGTCGAACCGAGGCCGGTGCACCTTCCAAGTACACCGGCCGGACCGATTCAGGGTACCCGATCGTCGAAGGAATCAACCATCGAACATTGAAAATCAAGGATGGAAATGAGTTGTTCAGCACCCGTTACGGTGTCATGAAGAATCCGCTTTGGAACCCATCATGCCGGGTTCGTGAATCGAGACAGATTGTTGGTCGGAACCTGTATCGAGGGAACCTGGCTGCTGGTCGTCTGGCTGGAGGGAAGCGGGATCTCCAGGGCGATCTTGTCGTTGGAGGGCAGTGTGAAGACCAACCTGACCCGCTCGTCGACCTTCTCGCAACGAATCTGCTTGGAAAGACTGTAGATGCGTTGTCTGGCATTCGGCTTCACGTCGACCAGCTCGTGCTGGCGAAGCAGCCTCAGGTTGTGGCTGACCAGCCCGATGCTCTGATCGAGCTTCTCGGCGAGACATGAGACCGACTGGGGTTGTTCGGCCAGATGCCGAATCAGTTCGAATCTCACATTGCCGCCAAGAAGTGCTAGAAGTTTGTCGGTTCGCAAGGGATTACCGTCCTTGGGATTGGCTTGCTGGTGATTGTGATGTGTTGACAGGTTCATATGACAATCCTCCACCGGCTGGAAGACGATTCTTCCAGCGGGTTCGGCGTGCAGAGTTGATGCACGACACCTTTGGTTGTGGCACGACCCACTTGGCGCCCCCGGCCCCACAGGCGAGGTTTACCCCTTCAGGGGCAGGCGCTATGTTCACCGGGAGGACTCCTGAAGTCCGGTGTTACGCGGCCTTCAATCCCAGCCCCACCATTACGCAGGCAGCCGAAAGAAGGTGCGAACTGTTTCGATAAATCTTGCTGAAACGTACTTTAAGCTCTTTAAATCCCCGGAGCTTCATTACCAGACTGAATGCTGACATATATAAGGCCAAATGCAATGAGGATTCCGCCAAGAATCATCATTGCCCAGCCTATTCCCCTGGCTATTCGTTTTGGCTTGCTCATTCAAGCCTCCCTTTGAGAGTCTGCCCACGGTTTGAGTGGATGAAAGGGGTGTCACATGTGAGATGACGAGAATACCGAAGGTGGGACTCGAACCCACACTCCCCAAGGGGAACCGGATTTTGAATCCGGCGCGTCTGCCAATTCCGCCACTTCGGCTGCATTTCCATGAATGTCTCGTTCATGGCAGGGCATCTTCGTCGTCCTGATGCCTTCCGTCAATGTCTCATAGAGCCGGGGCTTGGTCACGAGATACACTATCGCCATGCTTGAATCCAACATGTTCATTCCGTCCAGGCGAGGCCTGGCTCCCAAAATGATCCTCATGCTCTGCGGCGTCGCCGTGCTTGTTCTCATCATCGTGTTTCTCGGCACCTCGATGAATCGAAAGCCCGCCCCCCGTGCGGTGGTCATGAACACCTCCACGCCGGCCGTGACGCCACCTCCGGCGCCAAGCCCGACGCCCCCGGCTCCGGTCGACGAGGCGTCCCTCGAGGATGCGCCAGTCACGATCACGCCGGTGCGATTCGACTTCGGATTGATGAAGCCCGGTTCGGCCACCGAACGGACCGTCCAGCTCAGGAACGTCGGCACCGAGCCCGTTCGGGTTCTGGGAAGCAAGAAGACCTGTTCCTGCACCCAGGTCGATCTCAAGCCGACCGTGTTGCAGCCCGGTCAGGAGATTCCCGTGACCGCGACCATGACCGCAGGGTTCCGTCAGTCCGACAAGAGCAGCGTGAAGGTCGTACTCCAGTACGCGGACTACAAGCCGACGACGATCGGAATCATCGGCATGATCTCCCATGCGGTATCCGCCACGCCTTCGGACATTCGGGTGCATCCGAAGGGGTACGACGAGCAGTCCTATCGAACGAGCGGCGTCGTCGAACTCAACAGCGCCAACGGGAAGCCGTTTCAGCTGATCCGCTCCGGGGGCGACGAGCCGGTGTTCCACAATCCCATCGTGGATTCGTCCGACTGGTCGCAGCAGCATCGCCTCCGTTGGAACGTCGATGGATACGACCGCGTGACGGGCCTCGATGCCGAGGGGAACCTCATTCCGGATTTCTGGTTGATGGAAACCACCCATGAAGATGCTCCCGTCGTTGCGATCCCGCTCAATCATCGAGTGCATCGATTGCCTCCCCGTGGCCAGCGGCCCTGGTTCACCATCGATCAGTTCGCCGTCGTGGATCCGGCCGAAGCGGGGGGCAGCGTCGATTTCGTGCTTCCGGTCAACGGCAATCTCGGTGTGAACAAGGATCCGATCTACCTCGTCGAGTCGGAATCGCCCGCCTTCCGGGCCGATCTCATCTCATCGAGTCCGGCGTCCGACGGCAAGGCGATGAACCTTCTCATCCGGATCACGCCGGCGGACACCACCCGTGGCATCTACTCGGGGCGGATCATGTTGAAGTCCTCGAAATGGGAAGCTCCGTTCAAACTGGTCGGATACGCAAGGGACCTGCCCGGATCATGAACATCTGCGTCATCATTCCCGCGGCAGGGCGCGGAACCCGTTTCGGCAAGGACGACAAGCTGGCCCGGGAACTCGGTGGACGAGCCGTGCTGCTGCGTACGATCGAGTGCTTCACGCGACGGGACGATGTGGCGAGCGTCATCGTGGCCGGGCCGCCCGACGACTTCGAGTCGTTCAAGGAACGGTACGGCGCCTCGTTGGGATTCCACGGGGTGGCGCTCGTCGAGGGCGGCAGGGCCGATCGCTGGGAAACGGTCCGTCGTGCCCTGTCGCACGTTCCCGAGGATGCGACGCACGTCGCGGTCCATGATGCCGCCCGGCCGATGATCGACGATCCGCTGCTCGATCGCCTGTTCGAGGCGGCCTCCAGGCTTCCGGCGGTGATTCCAGCCGTCGACATGACCTCCACGATCAAGCGGATCGATCCATCGGCGGGATTCGATGTCGGAGAATCCGGGGATGTCGTGGCGGATTCCATCCTCGGCGAGGCGGGAAGGCTTGCGATCGAGGCTCGACCGGTTCTCGAGACCGCGGACCGAAGTGAACTGGTCGCGGCCCAGACTCCGCAGATCTTCAACCGATCGCTTCTGGTTCGTGCCTACGAGCGGGAAGGGGAAGGCGTGACCGACGATGCCCAGGCCGTCGAGCGGATCGGCGAAACCGTGCATGTGGTTCCCGGTGATGCGGCCAACATCAAGATCACCACCGAGGATGATCTCAACCTCTGCGAGGCCTTGCTGAAGGCCCGCCAGCGGGCATCCAGGGCGGCAGCGGATCCCTTCGCCGGCTGATCAGCCTATATTCCCGGGTCGGTTCAGGTGATTGCATGGATCGGCCGATGGAGAACGGTCTTCGGGGATGATCCGGGGGACCAAGTCAGGATCCAGAGCGTGACCCACCAAGGCAGTTCCATTTCATCGAAGTCGGTCTCAGTGATCATTCCGACGTATCAGGAAGCCGGCAGTCTGCCGACGCTGCTCGATCGCATCGCCGCGATCCGGGACTCCGGATGCGATCTCGAGGTCATCGTCGTCGATGACGATTCCCGTGATGGCACCGAGGAGCTGTTCGAGCGGCGCAACAACCCGTGGGAGCGACTGATCGTTCGTCGCACGGAGCGAGGCCTGTCCAGTGCCGTGCTTCGGGGCATGGACGAGTCGAACCACGATGTGCTGCTGGTGATGGATGCCGACGGATCCCATCCGCCCGAGGCGATCCCGGCCATGGCGCAGGCTCTGCGTGACGGTGCCGACTTCTCGGTCGGCTCGAGGTATGTTCCCGGCGGTTCCACCGAGGACGGCTGGGGCGTCCTCAGATGGGTGAACTCCAAGATCGCCACCGTCATGGCGAGGCCGTTCACCTCGGTGCGGGATCCGATGTCCGGCTTCTTCTGCATCGCACGCTCGACCTGGAAGGCGGGCGCCGAGTTGGATCCGATCGGCTACAAGATCGGACTCGAACTGATCGTGAAATGCCGTTGCGTGAACGTGGTGGAGGTTCCCATCCACTTCAGCACGCGGCGCGAAGGTGAGAGCAAGCTCACGCTCAAGGTCCAGTGGGAATACCTGCTCCACATCATCAGCCTGTGCCGCTTCAAGTATCCGCGGCTGTCGAGCTTCCTTCCGTTCGCCCTGGTCGGGTTGTCGGGTATCGCCGTGTACGTCGGGCTGCTCGCGGTCCTTGGTACGTTCTGGTCCTCGGACGAGACGGCATGGCTCCGGATCCTGGTCGCGGTGCTTCTGACGATGACCTGGAACTTCGCATGGGATCGACGTCTGGCGTTCTGGGATGCACGCGGATCGATCGTGCGCCAGTACTTCGGCTTCGTGGCGGTCTGCGCGATCCCGCTGCTGGTCACCTACTTCGCGACCTACTTCTTCGCCCGATCCGGTGAAGACACGGGCGGGTTCGGCCTGCCCACGGCGGGGCTGGTCGGATCGGTCATCGGATCTGCCTTCGGTCTGGTCTTCAACTGGTTCTGCAACCGCTGGCTGGTCTTCAGGCAGGGGAAGTAGCGGTCGGCATTCCAAGAAACACGCCGGTGTGGCTGTCCGCATGCTCCGAAATGGTGTCGGGCGTTCCGATCGCGACGATCTCACCGCCGCCGTCGCCGCCTTCGGGCCCGAGATCGATGATCCAGTCGGCGTGTCTGATCACGTCCACATTGTGTTCGATGACCACCAGCGGATGTCCGCGATCCACGAGACGGTCGAGCACCTTCAGCAGCCGGTCCACATCGGAGAAGTGCAGGCCGGTCGTCGGTTCGTCCAGGATGTACAGCACCGTTCCCTGCTGGCGGGTTCCCAGTTCGCGGGCGAGCTTGATCCGCTGCGCCTCGCCGCCCGAGAGGGTGGTCGACGGTTGGCCGAGTTCGATGTAGCCGAGGCCGACGTCGCGCAGGCAGGAAAGCATTCGATGGATCTTCTGATGCGCTTCGAAGAACTCCACGGCATCCTCGACCGTCATCGAGAGGACGTCGGCGATGGTCCGGTCCCTCCATCTGATCTGCAGGGTCTCGGGGTTGTAGCGTGCGCCCTGGCAGTCGTCGCAGGTCACGAAGACGTCGGGGAGGAAGTGCATCTCGATCTTCTGGACACCCTGTCCCTGGCAGGATTCGCATCGTCCGCCCTTGACGTTGAAGCTGAAGCGTCCCGGCTGGTACGCTCGGATCTTGGCTTCGCGCGTCGCCGTGAACAACTTCCTGATGCCGTCGAAGATTCCGGTGTAGGTGGCCGGATTGGAGCGTGGGGTGCGGCCGATCGGAGACTGGTCGACGGCGACCACGCGATCGATCGGCTCGAGCCCCTCGATGCTGTCGTGCTCGCCGGGAAGGTCCCGACTGCCGTTGATGGACCGTTCCACGCCGCGGAGCAGGATCTGGTTGACGAGCGTTGACTTGCCGGAGCCGGATACGCCGGTGACGCACGTCAGCGCTCCCAGTGGAAACTCCGCGTCGATGCCCTTGAGGTTGTTCGCTCTCGCTCCGCGCACGACGATCGCCTGTTCGGGATCGAAGACTCTGGGAGCGGACCTCGGTTCGATCCGCCGTCGGCCGGAGAGGTACTGTCCGGTCAGTGAATCGGGGTCGTTCTCCAGGTCGTGCACCGTTCCCTGCGAGACGACCTTGCCGCCATGGACGCCGGGGCCGGGGCCGATGTCGAGTACGTGGTCCGCGGCCCGGATCATGCCCTCGTCGTGCTCGACCACCACCACCGTGTTGCCGATGTCCGCGAGATTCCTGAGCGTCTGCACCAGTCGGTCGTTGTCGCGTTGATGCAGTCCGATGGTCGGTTCGTCGAGTACGTAGCACACGCCCACGAGTCCGGAACCGACCTGGGTCGCAAGTCGGATGCGCTGCGCTTCTCCGCCGGACAGCGTGTTGGCCGCGCGGCTGAGCGAAAGGTAGTCGAGCCCGACCGATTCCATGAATCCCAGCCGGGCCCTGATTTCCCGCAGGATGGGTTCCGCGATGAGCCGACGTGATTCGGTGAGCGGGGGATCCTTGAGCAGCGACGACGCGATGCCGATGGTCAGTGAGGACAGGTCCGCGATCGATCGCGGGCCTTCGTTCGTCTCCAGCATGACGTGGAGCGATGCCGGGCGGAGTCTCGCGCCGGAACAGGCGGTGCAGGTGGTGGTGGTCATGAAGCCGCGAAGGCGTTCACGAACCATCTCGCTCTCGGTCTGCTTGAGCCTCCGCTCGAGCATGGGGATGACGCCCTCGAAGTGGAAGATCCCACGCTTCTTGGGGCCTTCGCTGCCGTGGAGCAGTACGGCACGTTCGGATTCGTCGAGCGATGCGATCGTCCGGGTCTTGGAGACATCCATGCCCTCGCAGAACTTGCGGAGCTGCCGCGAGTTCCATGCGTTCATCCTCCGGCCTCGTCCGACCATCGCGGGGATCGCCTTGGTGCCGACCGGCAGCGATTCGTCCGGGATCACGAGGGCGACGTCGAACTCGTCGATCGTTCCGAGCCCGTCGCACGTCCTGCAGGCGCCGGCCGGCGAGTTGAAGGAGAAGAGTCTCGGTTCGAGTTCATCGAGGTTGCACTGGGGATGGTCGGGGCAGCTCATGCGATCGCTGAAGCGGTGCACGGTCGGGGCCTCCGGATCGCCCTCGATGACCAGGAGCCGGCCTTCTCCCACGCGCAGGGCGGTCTCGATCGAATCCACGAGTCTCGGACGGATGTCCTTCTTGATCGTGACGCGGTCGATGACCGCCTCGATGTCGTGGCGGACGTAGCGGCCGAGCGACAGTGGATTCTCGCCGCCTTCCGAGAGGGCGTTGCGGATGTCGATGATCTCGCCGTCGACGCGGGCTCTGACGAATCCGTCCTTCTGGAGCTTGGCCACGGTTTCCCGGTGGTATCCCTTGCGTCCCTGGATCACCGGTGCGCAGAGGATCATCTTGGTACCGGTCTTGAAATCGGCCAGCCGATCGACGATCTGGCTCGCCGAGGTCGAGTCGATGGGGCGGCCGCAGGTTCCCTTGCCGACGGGAGCCCAGCACGTCGGTGTTCCGCATCGCGCCATGAGCAGTCGGAGGTAGTCGTGGATCTCCGTGGTCGTGGCCACGGTCGATCGGGGATTGTGTCCGCCGCTTCGCTGCTGGATGGCGATGGTGGGGGGGAGTCCTTCGATCGCCTCGACGTTCGGCTTGCTCATCTGGTTCAGGAACTGCCGGGCGTAGGCGCTCAGCGACTCCATGTACTTGCGCTGTCCTTCGGCGAAGATCGTGTCGAAGGCCAGCGAGCTCTTGCCAGATCCGGAGACTCCCGTGATCACGACAAGTCGATCGCGCGGAATCTCGACATCGACTCCATCGAGGTTGTGTTCCCGCGCTCCGCGGATCGTGATGTGCTTGGATGGGGATTTCACGGTGGTCCGAGGACCATCATAGGCAGGCCGGTGCCGGGGTTCGTCAGCCGATTTCGCGGCGTTGGAACAGGAAGATGCCGATCCCGAGGATCGCGATCGAATAGAGGCCGCCGTAGATGATGGTTTCCAGCAGGTAGCTCCCGGGAATCACGAGATTCTGCGTCAAGGCGTCCGAGAGCCAGAGCACCTGGAAGTTGGGCATCACGCTGTAGCCGATCCACGAGAAGGTCCATTCGGTGATCTCGCCTCCGGTCACCCCGGGGACATTCATCAGGGGGATGGTCGGCACGTCGATCAGTTTCGTGGATTCCTCGATCTCGCCCGTCGTCCAGATCATCGTCTTCGTGACTTCCTCCTGCGTGGTCAGTCCCTGGTTCCGGGCCAGCGTCATCCAGTTGGATTCGATCTTGGCGATGTTGCGTCCGAAGATCCAGTCGGACAGCAGGCCGAGGACGAACAGTCCGACGGTGACGACCAGCGTCATGAGCTGGCCCAGTCGGGTCGAGACGGCGACCGCGATTGCGCACAGGACGACGATCGCAACCATGATGCCGACCACGGCCAGCCAGATCTGATCCTTGAAGTTCTGAAGGAACGGTCGGGAGTCGAAGTCGGGGCCGAAGTTCAGTGCGAGAAGGTAGGCGAGGAAGAGCAGAGGCGTCACGAAGCAGATCACGCTGCTCGCGAACACGGTGCCGTAGAAGTAGTTGCACCACACCGCGGCGCCGATGCCGATCAGCAGTGCGCCGACTCCGAAGAAGACCACTGGGAGGTGGATCGGATCCCGCACGGTCTCGATCACGGTGTGCAGTTCGACGAGCATGAAGGTGAACGTCATGCAGAGGGCGACGATCAGCATCGCGGTGGTGACGCCGAAGAACTTGCCGAGCACGAAGATCGGTCGATTCACCGGCTTGCTGATGACCGTCAACGCGGTCCGGTTCTCGATCTCCCGGCCGAGCACGTTCGTGGCGATGAAGGAGGCCAGCACCGCTCCGGCAAGGAAGACCGTGGCAAGACCGATATCGATGAGCATCCGCTGGTTCTCGTCCATGGTGAAGGCCGAGAGCGGGTTGCTCAGGATGATCATCACGATCGCAGCCACCAGGATCACGAGCATGATCGGCTGGCGAATGCTTTCGAAGAAGGTGTTCCGGGCTATTGCGAATATTTGCTGGAACATTGGGCTGGTGATGGTACCCGCCACGGCCGCTCATGGTTCAAAAAAAAGCATCCCGAATCGCCGGGCCTCGGGAGGGGGGTGGTCCGTTCGAGAGTCATTTGATGTTTTTTGTTATATTGCCTCCCTTGATAGCGAACTCCGGGGCGGGATGGGTACGTAGTGGTTTCGTGAGTCCTCTTCATGGCTCGCGGGTTGGTCCTTGTCACGAGATTTCAGGCCTGTACACAGGGGCAGAGCACGTCAATCATGCGGATCGACCACCTTGCATATCAGCGAGCGACCAACATCGCGGGCTTCGGGTTTCTGCTCCAGCTCGTCGTCGCCACCGTTCTGCTCATCTTCGGCCTTCGATCGGGCGACACCACGGCGGAATACGCCTCCTGGTACCTCTACGTGGGGCTGCTGGTCTGGCTCGGGATGATCATCATCTTCAACCAGCACAAGCTCGAGCGGCTCGAGGCCCTCGAGGAGGGTGAGCTCGTCGCTTCGGGAAGCGGAGCGGAGTCCATATTCGATCGTTCCGGAGACGAGGTCCGTACGGCGGCCAGGCGTCTGCGACTCATGTACAAATGGGTCATGCCCGCAACGAGCATCCTCGTGGTGCTGATTCTGGGTGCGTTGGGCTGGATCATGTTCACCCAGCTTTCCGCCCTGAGCGATCCGGCCACGAGGGCCGACCTGCGGTTGACGGACAACAAGGGTTGGATGGTCGCGATCGGCCTCGGCTTCTCGGTGATCTGCTTCATCTTCTCCAGGTACCTCGCGGGAATGTCGGCGCTCGGCGTCTGGCAGAACCTCAGGGCCGGTGCCGGAGTGATGGTCGGCAACGTCATCGTGCTGATGGCCGTCGTCGTCGGAACCATCTTCCGATTCTTCGAGATCGATCAGGTCATTCTGGTCGTCGCATGGCTGATCCCGGTGGTGATGATCATCGTGGCCATCGAAATCGTCCTCAACCTCATCCTGAACATGTACCGCCCCCGCGTGAGCGGGGACTGGCCACGTGCGGCGTACGATTCCAAGGGTTTGAGCCTTCTGGCGACTCCGGACAGTTTCGTCCGGTCGATCAACGACGCCGTCAACTACCAGTTCGGCTTCGACATCACCAGCTCATGGGGCTACCAGCTGCTGCTTCGCAGCAGCGCCTGGCTCATCGTGCTCGGCCTGATCGTACTCGTCGCCTTGTCGACGCTGTCGGTGGTCGGCGGCCGCGAGCAGGGGCTTCGACTCCGATCCGGTGCGATCATCCAGTCCTCGGATTCCGACGTGCAGACCTCGGGATTCTTCTGGAAGCTTCCGTGGCCGATCGAGACGACGTACCTCGTCGACGTGACGAAGGTGCAGGGACTCGAGCTGACTCCGGTCGACAAGGGTCGGCGCCAAGGCTTCCTCTGGGAGGACGAGATCAAGCTTGCTCCCGGCGAGCAGCTGCATCCCTTCATCGTGGGTCGTTCCCGCCTCGGTTCCGCGGAACTGGCGGTCGATCCGGATGCCGCGACCGATGCCGTTCCCGAGGCCGACGACTTCGGCGACGACTACGCGCTCGTCGACATGTCCATGCTCATGAACTACAGGATCCAGTCCGACACCGATGCCGACGAGCCCGGTCTCATCAGGTATCTGCGGTTCGGAACGGACGACATCGCCCGTCGTCAGACCATGACGGATCGCGAGCGGGCCCTTCGCGACCTCGCCCTGTCCGTCACCACGCAGTTCATGGCATCGCGGTCGCTGGACGACGTGCTTTCCGATCAGCGGGCCGAGATCTCCGGCGAACTCATGAGCCGCATCCAGAGCCTGTACGACAAGTTGAACACGGGTGTCGAGGTCGTGTCGGTGAACATTCCCATGATCCGGCCCGCCGGCAAGGCGGCCATCGACTTTCAGGATCTTCCGCTCGCCGTCCAGCAGCGGGATCAGCTCGTGGCCAATGCCGAACGGAATCGAATCACGCTCTACACCGCCATCGCCGGAGACATCGATCAGATCGACGATGTCGTGACGGCCATCGATCAGGCCGACGACGCCAGGCTGGATCTCGACCGTGCCATTTCCGAGCACGGCCTGAAGTCGCCTCAGGTCGAGGCCTCGAGGAAGGAGCTGACGAAGCGGGTCGTGCTCGCCGAGCAGCTGCTTCAGGCGGGCGGGGGCACCGCGGTGTCGCTGATCCAGTCGGCCGAGCGTGATCGCTGGGTCGAGATCATGGACAAGCGGGCCCAGGCCGACCGGGTCAAGGGTCAGGTCGCCGCATACCACGCGGCCCCGCAGCTCTATCGACAACGTTCGATCATGCAGACCTACGTCAGCAAACTGCAGGAACTACGGAAGTACATCGTCGGCATCTCCCCCGAGCGGATGAACGTCAACGTCGAGCTGAGAGATCTGGCATCGCCCAATACGATCTTCGAAGGCATTTCGACGGAAGAGGAACAACTCCCATGAAGAAACTCGTCGCGATCATCGTCGGTCTCGTGATCCTTGCCGTACTGCTTCTGTTCAGCATGACGTATTCCATCTCGTACAACGAGGTCGGGATCCGCAGTCGATTCGGCAAGATCGACGAGAACAGCATCATCAGGGAACCCGGGCTGCATTTCCGCCTTCCGTTCTTCGCGGACAGCGTCCAGCCGTTCGATACCCGTACCCAGCTGCTGAAGCCTGCCATGGACAACCTGCAGACCAAGGACGGCAATCAGATCGTCGTCGAGGCGTTCATGCTCTGGAAGATCGATTCCGAGGGTGACGGTCCGCTCCGTTTCTACGAGAGCTATTCGACACTCTCGGAGGCGGATGCGATTCTCCAATCGAAGTTCAGCGACGCCGTTTCCGTGCTCAGTCAGTACGACTTCAATGAGCTGCTCGGTGCCGACAGCAAGCTCGAGCAGGCCGAGTCCGAGATCCTCGCCCGCATGCAGGCCGTCCGCGCCGAAGGCGTGGAGCCCGTGTACGCCGGCGTCAGTCGGATCCTCCTCAAGGAGAAGACCTCCCAGGCCGTCATTCGACGCATGAAGGCCAGGCGCGACACGCTGGCCGAGAACGAACGCGCACGCGGCGTCGCGGAGGCCCAGCGGATCACCTCCGAAGCCAAGACCACCGCCGACAAGGTGCTGGCCTTCGCATCGCAGCGTGCCCAGGAGATCCGGACCCGCGGCGAGGAACAGGCCGCCAAGTACCTCCAGCAGATGTCCCAGGATGAGGAGTTGGCGATCTTCCTGATCTGGCTCGACGCCCTCGAGAAGGCATTGGCCGAGAATACGACGGTCATCCTCGAGACCGATTTCGCCCCCTGGCACCTGATGAACATCCAGGCCCCGGATTCGGAGAATCCGATACCGATGCCGCTCGACAGGATGGACGAGGGTGGGGCCAAGTCCGGTACATCCGGAGCCGAAGGCAAGACGGCACGTAGCGGAGCGACAACCCCGTGATCGACCGACAAGACGATCCCAATCAGATCGACGGCGTTCCCATCGAGGCCGTCCCGATGCAGGTCGAGGCCCCGCGAAGAGCGGCCTCCGCCGACTTCAACGTCGATGCCGAGATCGGATCCGATGCGGCGCTCCGCGAGGCGATGGACCCCGCGAACCGTTCGCTGACCGATGCGCTGCACATGACGTTCCGGGTCTTCCAGTTCGTCATCATCGTGCTGCTGGTCCTGTTCCTGTTCTCCGGATTCAAGACGATCGGGAACAACGAGAGCGGCGTCGCCACGACCTGGGGTCGGGTCGACGACCTCGAGGGGCTCGGGCCCGGATTCCACATGAACTGGCCTCCTCCGATCGGGTCGTTCGTCGTGGTACCGACCGATCCCAAGACCATCACCGACGGGCGTGCGTTCATCGCATCCACGGGTGGTGCGATCAACGAGGAGGACGCCATCCAGAACGCGAGTGCCGGTCAGGGCCTGCTCCCCGGCCGGGACGGCTCCGTGATCGTCGACGGTGGGGAACTGGCCCACGTCGAGGTCGCCGCCCAGTACGAAGTCGCCGATGTCGTCGAGTACGTCGAGCATCATCCGGAGGCTCCGCCCCGTCTGGTGCAGCTGGCCCTCCAGCGTGCCGTCGTCCACGTCGGTTCGATGCACACGATGCAGCAGCTTCGCGAGGACATGTCCTCCGAGGAGATCAGGTCGCTGCTGAAGGCGAAGGCCCAGACCACCCTCAACGACGTGGCAAGCGGACTGCGCATCATCGATGTCTCCCTCGAGAAGAAGTTCCTTCCTCCGAGGTACATCCAGAAATCCTTCGAGGAGCTCACGGTCAACCGGCAGCTCGCGAACCAGGAGAAGCAGAACGCCCAGAAGCAGGCCGACGAACTGCTCATCAAGACGGCCGGAGAGTACTACGAGGATCTCATCGATCTCATCAACCAGTACGAGAACGCCTGGGAGCTCGAGTCCCCCGACGCACCGGCGATCCTCGCCCGCATCAACGACTTCTTCGACGGCAAGAAGGTCGCGGGCATCGCCTCGAACTACATCAACATGGCCAACGGCTATCTCGCGAACATCGACACCAGCATCGGCATGGAGGCTCGTCGGTTCGAAGGACTGCTCGAGGCCTACAGGGACCATCCCCAGCTCGTGGTCGCGCAGCGCTGGCTCGACGTGTACGGCACGGTCATGGATCGCGAGGACGTCGAGGTCATGTACGTGCCTCGCCAGCTCGGTTCGATGGCCCTCGACCTGTCGGGGCTGCAGGCCGTCAAGGACATCAGGCGTCGCACGACGATGCAGCGTCGCGAGCTGGAGGCCGCCTACAAGGATCTGGATCTCCTGGGTTCCACCCTCAAGCGGGTCGACGAGATGAAGGAGGCCGGGCGAGCCGGCCGTCAACTCGAGTTCGACGATTCGGGGAACATCCGGGGATTGCGTTCGGAAGAGTTGGACAAGAAGTAGTCCCGCCCAGCGTGGTGGTGCCGGAGTTCCCATGGTGAAGCAATCTTCGAATCCCATAGTCGAAGCCGTCGGTCTCACGAAGGTCTTTCGTGACTTCTGGATGCGAACCAAGGCTCTGGCCGTGGATCACATCGACTTCGAGATCCATCCCGGAGAGATCTTCGGCCTGCTGGGCCCCAACGGTTCGGGCAAGAGCACGACCATCAAGATGATCCTCGGTCTGCTCCACAAGACGTCCGGGCGTCTGACCGTCTTCGGACGTGCTCCCTCGGACGTGACCGTGAAGCGTCACATCGGCTTCCTGCCCGAGGAATCGTACCTCTACCGGTACCTCAATCCCCGCGAGACCCTCGACTACTACGGCCGCCTGTTCGGCCTCGATCGGAACACCAGGCGTCGCCGCATCGACGAACTGCTCGAGATGGTCGGACTCAGCCACGTCGCGCATCGCGCCATCGGCGAGTTCTCCAAGGGCATGGCCCGGCGTATCGGCATCGCCCAGGCACTGATCAACGATCCGGAGTTCCTGATACTCGACGAGCCGACCTCCGGTCTCGATCCCATCGGAACCAAGCAGGTCAAGGACCTGCTCATGAATCTCCGGAGCAGGAACAAGACCATCCTTCTCAGTTCCCATCTGCTCTCGGATGTCCAGGACGTCTGCGATCGCATGGTGATGCTCTACGGCGGAACCATCCGGGCCGAAGGCACGGTCGAGGACCTGCTCGAGGACACCGGTCGCACCATCATCCAGGTCCCGCGGCTCAAGCCGGAAACGATCGAGCGGGTCGAGGCGGTCATCCGCGAAAGCGAAGGGTTGGCCATCGAGAAGGTGAGTCAGCCTCGCCAGCGGCTTGAGGATCTCTTCCTCGACATCGTCGAGCAGGCCAGGCTCGAGCACGTCGAGACGGCGGGGGCCACCGAGACCGGTCAGACCGCGGAGTTCCTCAGGGCGCAGGGGGAGGGGGACGAACTGATCGACTCGCTGTCCTCCGACACGCCGAGGGAGGCCCCGGCCCGGGCCACGGAGGTCGCCGAGGAGTCGGTCGAGGACGTCCAGAAGAAGGTCACCACCTCGGTCGTCGAGAACCTCACATCCGAGGTCGAGTCGCCGGAGCATCGAAGCCACGAGATTTCCGACGAGGGTGATTCCAAGCCGAAGGTCGATCATTCCATGATCGACGATCTGATCGATGGCGTCGGTGGCGACGACGATCGGGACGAGTCCAAGGGATGAGCTTGCTTCGGCGTCTCCATCATGCATTGCAACTGCTCCAGCGCCGGATGTGGATCCGCGTGCTGTTCTCCGTCATCGCCGTCGTCGGCGTCTCCCTGTACTTCGTCCCGCTTCTGAACACCAGCTATTCGTACGACAGTTCCGCCCGGGAGATCGTCAACGCGTTGACGGGCCCCGAAGCCGAGCGGTACACCACCACGCTCAGGGATTCCGGCAGCGTCAAGATCGACGGAGTCGTGCGTGAGGTGGATCCGCAGATCCTCCCCGTCCTCTTCAACGAAGAGGGGGCGATCATCGATCCCGGCTTCGTCATCATGCTGATGCTCCAGGACACGGTTCCCCAGTGGGCGCCCGGCTGGCTGCTTCAGCAGCCGACGACGACATGGGTCTTCTATCTCGTCACGCTCGCCTGGTTGATGCTGATCATCTGGATGAGCCTGCTCTATCCGTTCCTGCTGACCTGCCTGGGGACCGGGCTGGCCGTGTTCATCTCCTGGCTGTTCGGCAGCTGGGACCTGATGTTCGCGACGGGAGGGTTCGGTCTGCTGCTCTTCAGCTTCGTGCTGCTCGTGCGCATCGTCTCCCTGCTGATCCAGGCGCCCAATCAGGTGTTCGCGATCGCGCACACGGTGATCAAGGAGGCGTCCCGCAGCCGGATCTCGCTGATCTTCATCGTTCTGCTGCTCGCCCTGCTTCCGATGCTTCCGTTCTGGCTCGATCCGGATGCGCCGCTCCGGTTCCGCATCCAGACCTTCATCAGCAGAAGCGTTGGGATGACCTTCGTGTTCTGCGCGTGCATGACCATCGTGCTCGGATGCGCGACCATCTCCTTCGAAATCCGTGATCGTCAGATCTGGCAGATCATGTGCAAGCCGGTCGGCAAGTTCCGCTACATCCTCGGCAAGTGGTTCGGCATCCTCCTGCTGAACGCGATCGTCATCTTCATCGCAGGCATCTCGACCTTCCTGTACATCCAGTACCTCAGGACCACGGACGTCGCCGAAGGCGTCCAGGGCGACATGGACCGCATGGCGGTGACCGAAGAGGTCCTGACGGCCCGGAAGACGCAACTGCCTCTCTACGATCCGATTCCCGTCGAGTTGCTGGATCAGTACATTCAGGATGCGTACGAGAACGATCCGCTGTACGAGCAGCAGCAGGAGATTCCGGGGTATCTGGAACGCAGGCTGCGACGTCGATTCGAACGCGACCTCGATTTCACCCGGAGGATGATCCCTCCCGGGCGGGATGGCGAGCCTGGACTGCGGACATTCGTGTTCACCGGACTCGACGAAAGCGTCGGTTCGCGTTCTCCGCTGACCCTGCGCTACCGGTTCCTCATCGGAGGCTCCGAGACGTCCGACGTCTTCACCTGCGGATTCGTCTTCAATCAGGATCCGCAGACGATGGTGGTGAAGGAGTATGTGCCGACGATGTCGCACTTCGTGATGTTCCCTCCGGGCTTCGTGCGGCCGGACGGTACGGTGAGCATCACCGTGGTCAACTTCACCCAGATGAGCTCGTTCGAGGGTTCCGCGCAGATCTACTTCGACGAGGAGGATCTCGAGGTCCTCTATCGCGTGGGTGGATTCGAGGCCAACTTCCTCAGGGCCATGATCGTGATGCTCATCAAGCTCGGATTCCTCGCGGGGCTCGCCATCTGCTGTGCGACGTTCCTGAGCTTCCCTGTCGCATGCCTGTCGTCGTTCACCATCTTCATGGCTGCGACGATGGGGCCGTATCTCGCGTATTCGCTCGAGTTCTACGACCCGGTCGACGCGAACCGTGTCGAATGGAACGATGTCGGATTCGTCGTGCAGTGGCTGTTCGAATCGGCGATTCGGAAGATCGCCCAGTTGACGGTGTTCATGCTCGAGGCGTTCGGCCAGTACACACCCACGGACGACCTCGTAAACGGCCTTGTCGTCTCCTGGGGGACAGTTCTTGGCAGTTTCCTCCGACTTGCCGTGATCTGGTCGGGCCTTTCGCTCGTACTGGGTTACATCGTCCTCCGGAAACGTCAGCTGGCCATCTACAGCGGAGGGCAGTCCTGAGCCTCCTTCATGTCCCGTGACCGCACCACTCAACTCGTCGCACTGCTGATCATGGTCGCCGCCTTCGTGGCGTCCGGGCTGCTGCTTCCGAAGATCCTCGACAAGTCCGAGCAGCACGGTCTCAGGTACACCAACGTCTCCGTGGAGGGGGCGCCTCCGTTCGTCGCGTTGGGAACCGCGATCGGTGCATTCCGAGGGCTGATCGTCGACTACCTCTGGATCAAGATCAACCTCATGAAGGAGCAGGGGCTCTACTACGAGGTCATGGCCGACGCCGATCTGATCACGAAGCTCCAGCCCAGGTTCGCGCCGGTCTGGTCGTTTCACGGTCACAACATGGCCTACAACATCTCCGTCGCGACCAATACTCCCGAGGAGCGATGGGAATGGGTCAATGCGGGAATCAGGCTGCTTCGCGACGAGGGACTCCGCATCAATCCGCAGGATCTGATCCTGCACAAGGACCTCGCGTTCTGGCATGCCCACAAGCTCGATGGCGTCAGCGACGACGCCCACCTGTACTACAAGCTTGAGTTCGCCCGGATCTGGCACAGCCTCCTCGGCGAACCGCCCATCGGCGATGAGGAGCGGGTCGCATGGATCAAGGCCATCGCCGACGCGCCGGCCACGCTGCAGCAGGCCGAACTCGAGACCCCCGAGGTCAAGGAACTCGTCGAGCGACTTCGGACGGACATGTCCGTGCTCTACGATTCGGTCGAACCGTTCGATCTGGATCGACGGTTCCTCGCCACCATGTCCTGGTGGCAGGCGATCAACGAGGAGTCCTACGTCGCCGAAGCGCTGGGAGCCGCGGACGAACTTCGCGAGCGGAACGATCGGCTCTTCCTTCTGCTGGACAGTCTCTGGAAGGATCCGAAGTACACCAAGGCCTGGGATACGCTCATCCGTTTCGTGCAGAAGCGAGTCCTGATCGACGACTTCAACATGGATCCGCAGCGCATGTACGAGTACACGCGTGAACTGGGGCCCATCGACTGGCGCCACCCCCAGGCCCATTCGCTCTACTGGGCCCGCAAGGGCACCCAGGAGGCGGAGCAGCGGATGACCAATCCGGACGACGTCTACCACCTGATCAACAACGACCGGCTTCAGATCCAGGCGCTGCAGGGGCTGGCCAGAAGCGGCCGCATCCACTTCGACCCGTTCGAGCAGTCGATTCCCGGTCGATTCCCCGAGCCCCGTTTCATCAACACGATCGACGGCATGTTCGAGGATCTGTACACCAAGTACTTCGAAGCCCGTGGTGCCGGCGGCGAGACGTTCATCATCTTCATCAAGAACTTCCTGAGTTCCTCGATTCGAGAACTCTATCGCCAGGGCGAGGTCGAGCGGGCACAGGAGCTGATGGATCGTCTCGATGCGCTCTTCGGACGAGGCGGATTCCCGCCCAACAACCAGTACGCGATTCCGCTGGACATCTTCGTGGCGAACGAGACCAGGGGTGAATACGACCGTCAGCCGCACCTCGCTCCGAGCGATGTCGCAGCCTCGCTCCGATACGGATTCCGGGTCGGCGTCGGACAGAATCGTCCCGATGTCTACAAGGAGGCGGTCAAGTACGCCGGTGAGGTCACCGACTACTACCGCAACCACAAGCTGATCGACTACTCGACCAAGCTCGGGATGGATCGAATGAAGGACATCCTTGGTGAACTGGATCGAAGTGCCGAGATCGCATTCCTCCAGCTGATGATCGATCCGGCGATCCCCATGGAGGAGCGGTTGACCATCTGGGCCCAGGTCGACGAGTTGGAGCCGCAGATCAGGCTTCGGACCTACGACAAGATGCGACGCGAACTGGAGCGTCAGTTGGGGCTGCATCCGCTCGGAAGGTCGCTCACCATGGAGGAGGCGTTCCCCGAGCCGCCCGGCCTCGAGGCGTTCCGTCAGCAGATGGCCCTCGAGCGTGCACGTCAGGCCGAGGAAGCGGAAAAAGCCCGTCCCGAGGACGTCGAGCGTCGGTGATCACCCGTGTCGAACGGGGTTCCGAAGAAGTCCGACGCCCTCGAGTTCGACCTCGCAGACATCCCCATCCTCCAGCCAGACCGGTGGAGTCCTCTTGGAGCCGACGCCTCCGGGGGTTCCGGTCATGAGTACGGTTCCGGCGAGGAGCGTCGTTCCACGCGACAGTTCGGCGAGCAGGCGGGCAACCGGGAAGATCATGTCCCCGGTGGATGCCTCCTGAAGGACTCTTCCGTTGAGACGGGACACCAGCTTCAGGTTCTGCGGATCCGGAACCTTCGAGGACGGCATCGGCTGCCCGATGGGACAGAAGGTGTCGAAGCTCTTGCCTCGATTCCATTGTCCGTTTCCTCCCTCGCGCTGCCACCATCGGGCGGAGACGTCGTTGCCCGGGGCATAGCTCACCGCGTCGAGCACCTCGTCCTCGTCCGCATCCAGAAGATCACGGCCGAGGATGACGGCGAGTTCGCCCTCGAAGTCGACCTGCGGCCCGTGTTCGTCGCAGATGGGAGGAAGCACGATGTCCTCGCCGTCGCCGATGACGGACGCCGGATTCTTGAAGAAGATCGTCGGGCGCTCTCTGGGAGTGTCTCCCATCTCGCGTGCGTGGGCGTCGTAGTTGCGTCCGATGCACCAGATTGCGGGTGGGGTGTTCACGACGGATGCTCCTCATCGTTCGTGTGATCGTGTCGACACGGAACCGGATCGAAGCCCGAAGGACCGAAGGGCTGGCATCGCAGAAGTCGTTTGACGGTGAGCCAGCTGCCTCGAATGGATCCGTGGACCTCGATGGCTTCGACCGCGTAGTGCGAACAGGTCGGATGGAAGCGGCAATGCCGACCGAAGAAGGGACTGCCGACGGCCTGGTAGACCCGGATGCACCCGATGAGCAGGTGGGCCATCGGACCGCGGCGTCGCGTCGGGTTCACGTTCGGGGTGTCTGGTCGGGTGTCCATCGCTGGTGGAGTGCTTCCATGGCATCCCGGAGAATGCGATCGTATTCGTCCTGCGTGAAGGGATCGTGTCGTCGCACGGTCACGACCAGATCATAGCGTCCGGGCAGATCGTGCTGCATGCGTCGGAATGCGTCCCGCAGTTTCCGTTTGATGCGGTTCCGTCGTACCGCATTGCCGACCTTGCGCGAGACCGAGAATCCGATCCGGGTGTCGTGTTCACTCGGCATGGCGTGCATCAGGAGGGGGCCTCGCCGCACCGAACGTCCCTCCCCGTAGACCAGTTCGAACTGGGCGGGACGAAGCAGGCGCCGGTGTCGGGGGAAGTGGAATCGGAGCGGCGTATCCATGGTCACTCCCGATCCAGTTCGGCCTGGTACGCCTGCATCAGCCGATTGCGGGTGATGAGTCCGACGGCGTGCTCGACGTCATGCGCATCGAAGACCGGAAGGGCGTCCACGTCGTTCCGGGAGAACTTCTCGAGGACGATGTCCAGCGTGTCGTCGGTCGTGACCGTGGGCAGGTTGCTGCGTTCGAGTTCGTTGACCTGGAGCAGGGGGATCGCTTCGCGGTACATCCATGCGGACTTGAGGTCGTCGGATGTGACCATGCCGGCGTAGTTTCCTCGTTCGTCGATCACGATGATGTTGCTGGTGCGATGACGCTCGCTCAGATCCAGCAGGTCCTGGGCCGGATCGTTCTCGTGCAGCATCACGGGCTCGCTGAGCGGGACGTCGCTGACGGTGAGTCGTCTCAGGATGGTCAGATCGCTCATCACGCCGACCCGAATCCCCATGTCGTGCAGGCGGGATGTATAGATGCTGTTGCGATTCATCGCCCTGGCCAGGATGGTGCTGATCACGGCTGCGAACATCAGCGGGAGGATGACCTGGTAGCTCTGCGTCAGTTCGTAGACGATGAGAATCGCGGTCAGCGGGGCGTGGGTGGTGCCGGCCAGGACCGCCGCCATGCCGACGAGCGCGAGGTGGGCGGGGGAACCGTGCGGGAGCCATCCCAGGGATTCGAGGCAGACGCCGAGAAGACCGCCGAGGGCTGCGCCGATCAGCAGCGATGGTGCGAACATGCCGCCCGCTCCGCCGGATCCGAGCGTGAGGCTGGTTCCCACGACCTTCAGGATCAGCAGGATCGCGATCAGCAGGGCGAGTGTTGCGAGGGATTCACCTTCGCCACGCGGAAGGTACAGCTCGGGATCGAGCAGGCTCGTGATCACCGGGTACCCGTTGCCGTAGAACCACGGCACGTCCACGCTGCCGGTCACCATGATCGTGAGCAGGCCCAGTACACCGAGCATCAGGCCGCCCGTGGCCGGACGCAGGGTCATCGGAACCGGGATGCGATGGAAGAAGTCGTTGGAGAACTTCATGGTCCTGATGAAGAAGACGGCCAGGATTCCACTGAGCAGGCCGAGTACGAGGTAGATCGGTATCTGCCCGATGCTGAAGAACTCGTCGTTGGTCATGAATCCTTCGCCGACGTCGAAGATCGCGCTGTCGTGGAGGATCCCCTGGGTCGAGGCCGAAGCGACGACCGCGGCGATGACGATGGGTGTGAAGGTCCTGAGCGAGAAGTCCCGAAGCAGGATCTCCATCACGAAGAAGACGCCGGCGATCGGCGCGTTGAACACCGCCGCAATCCCGGCGGCGGAGCCGCAGCCGAGGAGGGTGGCGGTGTTCTGGCTGCGAGTTCCCAGCAGGGTCGCCACTCTGGATCCGATCACGCCGCCGATGGTCACGATGGGGCCTTCAGCCCCGGCCGAACCGCCGGACGCAATGGTGGCCGTACTGCTGAGCCACCGCTTCAGGCCGACTCTGCCCTTGATTCTGGATCGTTGCCGGAGCACGCCGTACATCAGCGTGGTGACTCCCGGCCCCACTTCGCGTGTTTTGATCAGATTTCGCAGCACCCCGACGATCAGTCCCCCGATGGCCGGACAGATCAGTACGAGCCAGAGCAGCAGCGGATCGCCCTTCATGGACTCGCCCCAGTGTTCGACGGCCCTCAAGGGGGTGATAAACGCGGTTGCGACCACCGCCATGATGAATCCGATCACGGCCGCCACGATGTAGAGATACCAATCTCGTTCGAAGCCGAGGCGAAGGCTGATCTTTCTGAGGACTCTTGTGACTGATGGACGCATGTCCAGAAACCCCCGTCTTGGCAACGGCGAAGCTCAGCAGTGTACATCGGTCGATGACGGGATTCGACGTGAGGAGGTCTATCCGCTAGAATATGGGGCTCAACGGCTCTGGAGGGGTGCTCCCTTCAGCCGGGTTCCGAGGAGACCGACCGATGATCGAAGCCCTTCGAAGCGATGAAATCGTCCACAAGCTGGGCGGCCGATTCAAGCTCTGTGCCCTGGTTCAGCGGCGCATGAAGGAACTGGTTGTTGATGGGGCTCGTCCGCTCATCGAGCGTGACGGCCGTACCGACCTTGAACTGGTGATCGAGGAGATCCTCCAGGACAAGATCGCCCCGATCTGGCCAGCGGATCAGGCCGACGAGGACGACCTGGATGGCTCGGTCCTCTGACCGGTCGTTTCGGTGTCTTCGACCCATACAGGCAATGATGATCGCGTGATTCTCATCGGAATCACGGGTGGCATCGCTGCGTTCAAGATGGCGTCTCTCGTCAGCGAACTCGTTCAGGAAGGGCGATCGGTCGTCGTCGCGATGACCGAGGCCGCCACCCGCTTCGTGGGTCCGTTGACGTTCCAGAGTCTGACCGGTCGAGAAGTCGTCACCTGTCCCTGGACGGCTTCCGAAGGGCGTGAATCTCCGCACATCCATCTCGCGCGTTGCGCCGATGCGATGCTCATTGCTCCCTGCTCGATGGACATGACGGCGCAGCTCGCCACGGGTCGATGCGACAATGCGGTGAGTCTCCTGGCGGCATCGATCGATCGCAGTCGAACTCCGGTGCTTCTTGCTCCGTCGATGAACGAGACCATGCTTGATCAGCCTTCGACGCGCCGGAATCTGGCCCAGTTGGCCGAGGACGGTTTCCGCATCCTCGAACCGAACCCAGGTTGGCAGGCGTGTCGCACATCCGGTCGTGGGCGACTGCCCGAGCCGGAGGAGCTTCGCGAGTCGCTTCTGGAGGCGTTGGCCTCATCCACCCGGGCAGCCATCGAGCGTGGCGACGAAGAGGCCTGAACGGGCTTCCAGCCGGCAGCGACGGCCTCTCCAGGCGTCCCCGTGCCATGTCGACAAGGACCGGAAAAAGACACGGGGCCCGGATGAGATCCGGACCCCGTGAGATCATTGCATTCGGACGGTTCAGTTCTGGTCGTCTCCGCCCTGCTCCTCGATGAAGGAGGAGAGTCGTCTGCGACGGACCGGATGCTGGAGCTTCCGGATCGCCTTCGATTCGACCTGGCGAACGCGTTCTCGCGTCACCTTGAAGATGCGTCCGACTTCCTCGAGCGTGTAGGTGTATCCGTCGCCGATGCCGTAGCGCAGCTTCAGGATTTCCCGCTCCCGATAGGTGAGCGTCTTGAGCACGTCGTTGATCCGGCTGCGAAGCATTTCGCTCGTGGCCGTCTCCGTCGGAGCCTCCTGACGTTCATCCTCGATGAAGTCGCCGAACTGGGAGTCCTCGGATTCGCCCACGGGGCGATCGAGACTGATCGGATGTCGGGAGATCTTCATCACCCGGCGAGTCTCCTCGACCGTCATGTCGGCCTGTTCCGCCAGTTCCTCGATGGTCGGCTCACGCCCCATCAACTGGAGCAGTCGCTTCTGGATCGTGCGGAGCTTGGACATCGTCTCGATCATGTGGACCGGGACACGGATGGTTCTCGCATGGTCCGCGATCGCACGCGTGATGGCCTGTCGGATCCACCAGGTCGCGTAGGTCGAGAACTTGTAGCCACGCATGTACTCGTACTTGTCGACGGCACGCATGAGCCCGGTGTTGCCTTCCTGGATGATGTCGAGGAAGGGTAGGCCGCGGTTGCGGTACTTCTTG
>DEYK01000021.1 GCA_002364485.1 Phycisphaerales bacterium UBA3160 | reverse complement strand
GGATCGGCCTTGATTGCCCATTAAACAGCCAAAAAAGCGGTTTCGGCCGCGATCCCGCCGCCTGGAGAGTCGGAGCTTCCAGGCGGCGGCTTTTTCAACTCCATTTCGGCCTTGAACCCCTCAGACCCCTGGGTGGCGAATCGAACAGAAGTGCGTTGCTTGTCAAGCCGATAGCCGCCACATAGCCTGTGGAACAGAACCATGGAAAACCGTTTCAAGGGAGGGACCGATCATGCTTCTCATCACCACACTCGCCATTGCCTCAAGCCTTCAGGGGGCCGGATCGTTCACCCTCGAACAGCCGGTGATCAGTCAGCAGGAACGGATCCAGCAGCAGTTGGATGTCGCCATGGAATCTCTCGAGGCGACCCTCGAAACCGAATCGCATCTTCGCATCGCACCTGCGATGTTCCAGGACTCGGACGATTCGGCGGCGATCGCCACCTTCGGAGCGGAGGGATCCATGCGATGGGGCCTGCTCGGTGGATGGGGCATCGACGTCAAGTCGGACAGCAACAACGAAATCGCCTTCGGCGCAACCTGGCAGTACTTCATCGTGGACGGCTTCGCCTTCACTCCTGAACTGAAGCTCTGGGGCTTCTTCCAGGAAGGCGAGGACGCGTTCGGCGGCAGTCTGGACTTCCTCTTCGCCTGGCACTTCGTCATGCGTGACACCTGGTCCGTCTTCGTCGACGGGGGCGTCGGCATCCTCGGAACCACCGCGAACGTTCCAACCGGAGGTTCGGAGTTCAACTTCACGCCGCAGGCCGGCGTCGGCGTCACCTTCGACATCGGAAACAACAACCGCTGGGTCGTCGGCGTCCGTTGGCATCACATCTCGAACGCGGGCCTGTATTCCGAGAATCCGGGACGAGACAGCGTGTACGTCTACACCGGCATCAACTTCCCGTTCTGATCACGGGAAGAGGCACGTCGAATCGAAATCGATCATCGTCAGGACTCGTATCGCCCGAACACGAGCGACACGTTGTGTCCACCGAATCCGAACGAGTTGTTGAGGGCGTACCGGATCGGACGCTCCTGCGCCTCGTTGGCGACGAAGTCCAGATCGAACCCCTCGTCGGGATCGTCGAGGTTGATCGTCGGGGGCAGCACGCCTTCACGCAACGCGTTGATGACGGCGACCGATTCGATTCCTCCGGCGGCACCCAGGGCGTGACCGGTCATCGACTTGGTCGACGACATGGCCAGCGACTTTGCGTGATCGCCGAACAGTTCCTTGACGGCCGCGACCTCGGCGGCATCACCCAGGGGCGTCGATGTCCCGTGGGCGTTGATGTAGTCGATGTCCGTGGTGGACAGGCCGGCATCGGCGAGTGCGTGCTCCATGGCGACGCGGGCTCCGGTTCCGACCGGATCGGGGGCCGCGATGTGATGGGCATCGCCGGTGATGCCGAAGCCGTGGACTTCGGCGTAGATCTCCGCACCACGGGCGCGGGCGTGCGATTCCTCTTCGAGGATCAGCGCCGCAGCGCCTTCGGCCAGCACGAATCCGTCGCGGTCCCGATCGAACGGACGCGACGCCCTCGTGGGATCGTCGTTTCTGGTGGACAGCGCCTTCATCGCGGAGAACGATCCGATGCACAACGTCGACACGGCGGCCTCGCCGCCACCGCAGACCATGACGTCCGCGTTGCCGCGCTGGATCATGCACAGGCCCTCTGCGATCGCATGACCACCGGAGGCACAGGCGGTCGCCGGTGAGGAGTTGACGCCCTTGAGACCGAGTGCGAGCGAGATGTTTCCTGCGCCGGCGTTCGACATCAGCTTCGGGACGTTGAACGGACTCAGCCGCTGGGGTCCCTTGTTGAGCAGTTTCAGATGCCCCATCTCGATGGTGATGATTCCACCGATGCCGCTTCCGAAGACGACGCCCCGTCGATAGGGGTCGCCCGCCTGGAAATCGATCCCACAGTGTTCGGCCGCTTCCAACGCGGCATAGAGACCGAGCAGCGAGAAGCGGTCCATTCGCTTGTGATCACCGGCTGGAATCCGCTTGGCCGGATCCCAACCATGCACTTCACCCGCGATCTGCGTCAACCACTGATCGTTCAGCGGAAAGGCGGTGATGGGCCCGACACCGGAGCGGCCGGCCTTCAGGCCCTCCCACAGTGAAGGCGCATCGTCACCGAGGTCGGTTATTGCACCGTACCCGGTCACGACGACACGACGCCGACCGTTGGATGTCATGTTATTCAGGCCTCCCGTCGGGGAACGGCTGCAGAAGACATCCCTCGTCCACCATCAGGCGGATGAGGAGCTGACCTTCATGATGTAGTCGATCGCCTGTCCCACCGTCTGGATCTTCTCGGCTTCGTCATCGGGAATCGAGGTCTCGAACTCGTCCTCGAACTCCATGACCAGCTCGACGGTATCGAGACTGTCTGCATTGAGGTCATTGGCAAAGCTCGTCTCACGGGTGATCTCAGCTCGATCAACACCCATCTGCTCCGAGACAATCTCGCTCACCTTTGCTTCGATATCAGCTTCCGTCACGACGAATCTCCTGGGTTGGTCAGAATCCCCCTCTTGTTGGGGGGAAGTGCATTGTAATCAAATGGAGGGCAAGGAGGCAATACGACCTCGCGGGCCCCGGGGAGGTCGGTCAGCAGACCATGCCCCCATCCACTGTAAGAACCTGTCCGGTGACGTACCCGGCCCCCTCGGAGGCGAGATACGAGACCGCGTGGGCGATGTCCTCTCCCTGCCCCAGCCGCTTCAGGGGAATCCGCTTGGCGGCCTCCTCGAGCACGGCGGAACCGAGGGCTTCGGTCATTTCCGTCTGGATGAATCCCGGGGCCACCACGTTGGCGGTGACTCCCTTGGATGCGAACTCCTTGGCGATCGTCTTGGTCATCCCGATGATTCCGGCCTTGGCCGCCGCGTAGTTCGCCTGTCCCGGATTGCCGATGAGCCCGGTGACCGAACTGATGTTGATCATCCTTCCGAATCGACCCCGCATCATGGGCCTGGCGGCGGCACGGCAGGCGACGAAGACCGACCGCAGATTGACGTTCAGAACCTCATCGAAGTCCTCGTCGGACATCCGCAGCATCAAGCCGTCACGGGTGATGCCGGCGTTGTTGACGAGGATGTCGAGGCGTCCCTCGTCCGAAACGACCGACTCGATCAGATCGTTGACGGCCGTACCGTCGGCCAGATCGCAGGTCGCGACGCTGGCACTGCCACCGGCCGACTCGATCTCCGCCCGAAGGGTGTCCAGGGCATCCGCCGATCGTGCCACAAGGACGACTCGATGGCCGTCTTCGGCCAGGCGAAGGGCGATCGAACGCCCGATGCCGCGACTGGCTCCGGTAACCACAGCGACTCGCTGCTCGACAGCATCCGATGAAGGTGTAATGGCACTGCTCCAGAATCAGGAGTTGAGGGGTCTGGACCAAGGAACGAATCGCTCGGCCGCACTGGGCCACAGTGTACCCGCGTCCATCAACTCCCGGAAGCGTCAGGGAGTCTTCGGTCCTAGAGGCTTCGGGCCACCGGGGCCACTTGGACTGGCCGGACGACGGGGCGGAGTCCGTGGAGCACCGCCACCCGCATTGCCGGAGGAACTT
>DEYK01000045.1 GCA_002364485.1 Phycisphaerales bacterium UBA3160 | reverse complement strand
GATGATCGTGATGACCACCAGCAGTTCGATCAGGGTGAATGCTCGTACGTTGGTTCGTTTCATGAATCTGCTTCCTGTTCCTGACCTGAAGTGCGTTGCTCAGGTGTTGCGTCCGCACACGGGCTCGATCGAGTCGATCGTGTGGAACGTTCCATATGGAGACACGGCACGCCGATGCGTACATCTTCAGCATCCCCGGAGATCGGGACGTTGTCAATGAAATGCTGATTCGATTTGGTATGAATCGACGCCGGGGACCACGATCCCGGAGGACCGAGGCGGTTCAGGATTGACCATCAAGCCAGGCGGTGGCGGCCTCGGTGAGTTGGCGTCCCTGTCTGGTACGGGCTAGATGGCCGATCTGCAGCAGGTAGGGTTCGACGAGGTCTTCCAGTGTTCCTGAATCCTCGCCCATGGTGGCGGCGATGGCTTCCAGGCCGACGGGTCCGCCCTTGTAGATCTTCTGGATCGTTCTCAGGTAGGCACGGTCCAGGGCGTCCAGTCCGAGTTCGTCGACTCCCTCGAGTTCCAGCGCATCGGTGACCGCGGCGGCGTCGATTCGGCCGGCGTTGCGGACCTGGGCGAAGTCGCGGACACGACGGAGCAGTCTCAGGCAGATTCGAGGCGTCCCTCGACTTCGCTCGGCGATGCGGACCCTCGCATCAGGTGTGATGGCCGAAAGTTCCATCTGGCCCATGGCGCGTTCGAGAATGGATTCCAGTTCCTCGACCTCGTAGTAGTCCAGGCGGTGACTGATGCCGAAGCGGCTGCGCAGGGCGGACGTGAGGAGTCCGGCTCGAGTGGTCGCGCCGATGAGGGTGAACGGCTTGAGCTGGTAGGTCACGACCTTGGCGTGCATTCCGGAATCGAGGGTGAAGTCGATCTTGAAATCCTCCATCGCCGGATAGATGTACTCCTCGACCGAGACGGGGAGCCGGTGGATTTCGTCGATGAAGAGGATGTCGCCGGGCTGCATCCTCGTCAGCGTCCCCACGAGGTCGCTGCCGCGGGTGAGGGCGGGACCCGAGGTCACGAAGACACGGGACTCCATCTCGTTGGCGACCACGTGCGCAAGCGTCGTCTTTCCGAGGCCGGGCGGTCCGTGCAGCAGGAGGTGTTCCATCGGTTCGTTTCGCTGCGAGGCGGCATCGAGTGCGATTCGGAGTCGCTGCCGAAGCGCCGCCTGGCCGGTGAATCCGTCGAGATGCGTCGGACGCATCGACCGGGGAGTCTCCGTACCGCTCGCCGGGGCGTCCTCGACCTGTTCGGTGGCTGAAACGATTCGGTCCTTGGCCATGTCGGGGGCATCCTCGCGGAAACGGGTTCAGTCGTCGTCGGACTGCTGGAGGCGATCCTCTTTCCACTCCATCGTCAGTTCGATGTCGCCGGAAAGAAAACGTGAAAGGAAAGATCCCGCAGACTCCTGTTTCCATGCCTGCGGCCAGAGTCGGTCCACTCCCTCGTCGATGGCTCCGGAGAGCACCCACTCCGCGATCTCCGAGCGGGAGGTGACCAGGGCCGGGGCGATCTCGCGGGCCAGGCACCAGCAGGACAACGCCGTCCAGAGGGAGTCGATCTTCATCCGGTCCTCGGCGGACTCCTCCCGGAGCTTGACGGGGAGATCCGGCCAGCGGTCGGTGTCGTCGTCCTCGGCGATGGCGGACATGATCTCGAAGCCGTGCCGCTGGATGGTCGGTCGCGGCAGGCCCTTGATGCCGTTGAGTTCGTCGACGTTGTCGATGCGTCGTCGGGCCAGATCGCTGAGGCTTCCGTCGGGGATGAGCTTCCTGGGCGGCACATCCTGCTTGCTGGCCAGTTCATTGCGCATGGTCACGAGGTGGCACAAGCGGTACCACTGTGCGCGTCGCAGCTGGTTGCGTCGATGGAATTTCCTGCAGATGTGCAGGATGTCGATGTCGAAGGCGCCCATCCGGCAGGACCGGTTGCACTGGTCGAGGCACCACGCCAGTTGCCCGTTCTCCTCCAGTCGTTCCTTCATGCGTTCCCAGACGAGCGGGAGGTACCGCACGTCGTCCGCCGCGTACCGGTTCTGCATGTCCGACAGCGGACGTTCGTCCCACTTCGTGAAGGTCATCCCCTTGGTCACTTCGTATCCGGTCATGACCTTGACGGTTCTGGTCAGCGAGAGCGGGTACGGCTGGCCGATGAAGCCGGCGGCGATCTGCGTGTCGATGATGTTGGCGGGGCATCTTCCGATGAGTCGTTCGACCGGCTCGAGATCCTGGTCACCCGCGTGCACGAGCGTTTCCAGATCGGGATCCGCCATCATGGACCAGATCGGTTCGAGGTCCTGCACCGTCAACGGATCGACGAGGAACAGGCGTTCCCGAGTCGCCAACTGGAGCAGGCACAGCTTGGGGACGTAGGTCTCCTCGCCGATGAATTCGGTGTCGAATGCGAATTGTCCGGTTTCCCGGATGTGTTCCACCATGGCGGGCACATCCGCGTCCGATGCCACGATGACCGGTTCGTCTCCGGGGACGGCGGGATGGGCGGGGATCGGCGGCGGGGGATCCTGCTTCCCCGAGTGGGAGGCTGCGTGATGACGATCTCGTCGACTCCGGCGGGGTTTGCGTGCGTTCATGAGGACAGGCTACCCGGCCCGGATGCCCTTGGCGAACGAAACGCGGGGGCATGTCGTGACATGCCCCCGCGTGGGATGACTCTCGGCAACTCGAACCGGTCGGATCAGAAGTCCATGTCGCCCATGGATGGGGACGCGTCCTTCTTCTCCTTCAGGTCGGTGATGGCGCAGTCGGTGGTCAGCAGCAGTCCGCTGATGCTGGCCGCGTTGCTCAGGGCGACCCGTTCGACCTTCGTCGGAACGATGACGCCGCTTTCGATGAGGTTCTCGTACGTCTGGGTCAGAGCATTGAATCCGAACTGATCGTGATCGGACTCGATGATCTTCTGGGCGACGATCGAGCCGTCCACGCCGCAGTTCTCGGAGATCTGTCGAATCGGAGCAGCGACGGCACGATGCACGATCGAGACGCCCAGGGCTTCGTCGCCCTTGCAGGTGGACTCGAGGGCTTCGAGGCAGCGGCGTGCCTTGAGGACGGCGACGCCGCCTCCGGGCAGGACGCCTTCTTCGACCGCCGCACGGCAGGCGTGGAGCGCGTCCTCGACGCGTGCCTTCTTCTCCTGCATTTCGACTTCGGTCGCTGCGCCGACGTTGATCTGAGCCACGCCGCCGGCCAACTTCGCGAGACGCTCCTGGAGCTTCTCGGTGTCGTAGTCCGACGAGGACTGTTCGATCTGGCCGCGGATCTGCTCGATTCGGCCGGTGATGTCGCTGGTTTCGCCGGCGCCTTCGATGATCGTGGTCGCATCCTTGGTGACCGTGATCTTCTTGGCCCGTCCCAGTTCGTTCATGGTGAGGGTCTCGAGCTGCATGCCGAGCTCCTCCATCACCGGCTGTCCACCCGTCAGGACCGCGATGTCCTGAAGCATGGCCTTGCGGCGATCGCCGAATCCGGGCGCCTTGACCGCCGCGACCTTGAGGACGCCGCGAAGGCGGTTGACGACGAGGGTCGCCAGTGCTTCGCCGTCGATGTCCTCGGCGACGATGAGGAGGCTGCGGCCCGCTTCGGCGACCTTGCCGAGAATCGGGATGAGGTCCTTGGCGGAGCTGATCTTCTTTTCATGGATCAGGATCGCGCAGTCCTCGAGCACGCATTCCATCGATGCGGGGTCGGTGACGAAGTGGGGGCTGAGGTAGCCCTTGTCGAACTGCATGCCTTCGACGAGTTCGACGGTCGTGTCGAGGCTGGAGCCCTCTTCGACCGTGATGACGCCGTCCTTGCCGACCTTGTCCATGGCCTGGGCGATGATCTCGCCGATGGTGGAGTCCTGGTTGGCGGCACAGGTGCCGACCTGGGAGATCTCCGTGGAGGAATCCACGACCTTCGACATGCCGGCGAGCTCGTTGCAGAGGGCTTCGACGGCCTTGTCGATTCCGCGCTTGACCTGCGTGGCGTTGGCGCCGGAGGTGATGTTCTTGAGTCCTTCCGTGAAGATCGACTCGGCGTAGACGGTGGCGGTGGTGGTTCCATCGCCGGCGTCCTTCGAGCACTTCGAGGCCACTTCCTTGACCATCTGCGCGCCCATGTTCTCGTAGGGATCCTCGAGTTCGATCTCCTTGGCGACGGTGACGCCGTCCTTGGTGACGGTGGGGGCGCCGAAGGACTTCTCGAGGACGACGACGCGTCCCGATGGTCCGAGCGTGGTCTTCACGGCCTTGGCGAGTTTCTGGATGCCCCGGAGCATTCGCTCGCGGGCGTCCATGTCGTATGCAATCTGTTTGGCTGGCATCTTGTGCTTCCTTCCTGGTGGTCGCTGCTCAGAGCGTGGTGGTCTTTCGTATTTCACCGGTTTGATTGGCGAGGGGAGACGCCGACAGCGCCTCGTCGTCCCGTGCCTGCCACATGGCGGACACATGGCTCGCATCGAACCAGATGAAGTTCTGCCGGGTCGTCACTCGGATGCCGTTCGCGCTGCGAAGCGTGTCGACTTCCATGACGTTGCGGATTTCAATCGGGTTGTCTTCGCCCCAGAGGATCATGTCGAGCTCCTTCTCGGTGCCCTTCATCTCTTGGAGGATGGTGAGGATTGGTCCACGTTCCATGGCGACTGTTCCTGTTGCGACGTCGAGACGTCGAGGGGGTTTCTCATTCGATGATGCCGAGGATGTCGTCCTCGGTCATGATCAGGTATTCCGTGTTGTCGATCTTGATCTCGGTTCCCGAGTAGGACGAGAAGATCACCTTGTCGCCGGTCTTGACGCTGAACGGCAGGTACTCGCCGCTGTCCCGCTTCAGGATGCCCTTGCCGGTGGCGATGATCTCGCCTTCGCGCGGCTTGTCCTTGGCGGATTCCGGAAGAAAGATTCCGGAGTCGGTCTTCACCTGCGGGTCGGCCCGCTTCACGATCAACTTGTCGCCGAGTGGCTTGACGTTCATTGTTCCTGTCTCCTCAACGGCTGATCCCTGTCGGATCGCCTTGGTTTTCCTGTGGTCGCGGCCAGAGGTTTTCATAGTGTCGATTCAGTACGCGGCGAAGCACCTCCAGCAGGGCTTCGATGTGAAGTGGACGGTCAAGCACCGCGAAGGCACCGTCACGCAGCGAATGGGAGAGGCCGCGCACGCGTTCGCGCTGCGTGGCCTGACGTGGTCGAACCACGATGGTCGGTGGAGCGGGATCCAGTCTCCGCAGCAGCTTCAGGATCCTGAGCCCGCCCTCGGAGTTGGGCTTGGGCCGTTGTTCTCCGGCATGCTCCTGTCTGGGCTGCACCGGAATCTCGAGATCGACCACCGCGATGTGCACCGGGGTGGTGCGGATCAGCTGGGCGGCCTCCTCTCCCGAATCGGCCTGCATGGCCTGGATGCCGAGCGGGTGGAGCAGTTGTGGCAACTGCTCCACGGCAGGTCGTTCCCTCCAGCCGCCATAGGTCAGCAGGAGGTTCAGTCGGGGTGCCTGGTTGTTCGAAGTCTGCTGTTGCACGTGCTTCTACTGTGGCAATGGATGTGCCGCTTGCGGTGGCCCTCACAGGGTCGGTTGACGCCCTTTTTGGGCCTCTGGAGGGGGTGCATGGGGAGATTCGTCCGCCTTCCCGTTCGGGAGGGTCGATCCGGCTCCGATTTCCTGCCAATTTGGCACACATTGAACGTGCCACTTGATCGACTGGAAGGGAGGCGGGATACTCCGCCAACCTGATTCGGCATCAATCGCAGGAGGAATCAAATCATGCCCGATGTGGCACCCACGGTATCGGTATGTGAAGTCATCGGAGGTCCCGGCGCGACCGGAGCCGTCCAGGCGGGATCACGCGTGGAAGTGCGTGGTTGGGTTCGGACCCGACGTGATTCGAAGGCCGGGTTGTCCTTCATCCAGGTTCATGACGGTTCCTGCTTCGATTCGGTGCAGGCCGTCGTGCAGTCCGATCTTCCGAACTACGTGGAGGATGTGCAGCGATTGACGACCGGTTGTTCCATCAAGTTGACCGGAGTCGTGGCGGAGTCGCAGGGCAAGGGGCAGTCGCTCGAGATCCACGCGGAGTCCGTCGAGGTCATCGGCTGGGTCGACGACCCGGAGACCTACCCGGTACCGGCCAAGCGGCACACCTTCGAATACCTGCGTGAAGTCGCGCATCTGCGCCCACGCACGAACACCTTCAGCGCCGTCGCGCGCGTCCGCCACTGCCTGTCCCAGGCCGTGCACCGCTGGTTCGATGAAAATGGGTTCTTCTGGGTCCACACGCCGATCGTCACCGGCAGCGACTGCGAAGGCGCCGGGGAGATGTTCCGTGTCTCGACGCTCGATCTCGCGAACATTCCACGCACCGAGGAGGGCGACGTCGACTTCAGCAAGGACTTCTTCGGGCGCGAGACGAACCTGACCGTGTCGGGCCAGTTGAACGTGGAGTCGTACTGCCTCGCGTTGTCGAAGGTCTACACCTTCGGGCCGACCTTCCGGGCCGAGAACTCCAACACCTCGAGGCACCTCGCGGAGTTCTGGATGATCGAACCCGAGATCGCATTCGCCGACCTCTCCGACAACGCCGACCTCGCGGAGTCGTTTCTCAAGTCCATCTTCGAATCGCTTCTCGCCGAACGTCCCGACGACATGGCGTTCTTCCGCGATCGGATCGACAAGGGATGCATCGATCGACTCGAGCAGTTCGTGAAGGTCAGCTTCGAACGCATGGAGTACACGGACGCCGTCGCCGCGCTGGAAAAGGCCGTCGCTTCGGGAACCAAGTTCGACTATCCCGTCTCGTGGGGGATCGACCTGCAGTCCGAACATGAGCGGTGGCTGACGGAGGAGCACGTCGGACGTCCGATCGTGGTGATGAACTACCCCAAGGACATCAAGGCGTTCTACATGCGTCTCAACGACGACGAACGCACGGTGGCGGCCATGGATGTCCTGGCTCCGGGGATCGGGGAGATCATCGGTGGTGCGCAGCGGGAAGAGCGTCTGGACGTGCTCGACCGTCGAATCGATGAAATGGGGCTCGATACCGAGGACTACTGGTGGTACCGGGATCTGCGGAAGTACGGAACCGTCCCGCATGCCGGTTTCGGGCTTGGATTCGAGCGAACCATGGCTTATGCCACCGGAATGGCCAATGTCAGGGACCTGATTCCCTTCCCAAGGACCCCGAATACAGCCACATTCTGATTCACCTGAGGCCTGTAAGTCGAAATTGAGCAGTATCTTGTGTTTTATCGGTCCATTTGATCTTCAAGACTGCAGCTAGATTGGATTGAAATCCGTCCCCGGTTAAAAATGTGTTGTAGACTCAAAACGGGCTTTTTGCCCCTTTGAGTGCTGTCGTTGTACCCGTATGTACGCGATTTCGATGTTGTCTCATTCACTCGTGGACCCTTCGACGTGTCTGGAATGTCCAAGTCAATCCTGGTTCCGATCTGGACCTCGCTGTTGTGCGTGGGCTGCATCGCGTTCGCAGATCGATCGGACCCCATCGACCTCGAGGCATCTTCGAAGCATGACACGGTTCTGAAGCTTGGTGGAGCATCGTTCGACCCGCTGTTCGATCGATCGCCGTTCCCGGTCGGTCTTGCCAAGTCCGCCCCGGACAAGCCCGACCTGCGACTCGTGCAGCTGCACGGTCCCGTGCGCGATGCGCATCGGGCTTCGCTGCAGGAGCGGGGCATCGTTCCGATTCAGTACATCCATCCGAACACCTATGTCGTGTGGGCCGACCCCGACCAGTTGGAGGCCACGTCCACGATGCGTGATGTCCGATGGGCCGGGGACTTCGCACCCGCATGTCGCCTGCTGCCGCATCTTCGCGGCCGCACCGACGAACGAATGGAACTTCGTGTGGTCGTCTACGGTGGAGCCGACATCGAATCGATCGTCCGCACGCTTCACGACATGGGCATCGACTCCGTGAAGCGGAGATCGATCGACGCCACGTTCGACGTCATCGGCTGCGCGGCGTCCGGTTCGAATCTCGAGCAGATCGCATCGCTTCCCGGCGTCTACACCGTGCAGCCCCAGCCGACCGGTGGTGGAGACCGCGGGGAGATGGCCAACCAGCTGAACACGTCCCTCTACGACATCGGCACGATCCAGCCCGGGTACTACGACTGGTTGACGAATCTGGGCATCACCGGGGTCGGCACGACCATCGCCTGCGTCGATTCCGGCATCCACGAGGCCGCCCCCGATCTCGTCAACCGCATGGCCCCGTGCACCGGCGACAGTTGCGGCGATTCGGAGACCTCGTCGAGCCATGGAACACTCGTCGCCGGCCTGCTGGCCGGAGACGGTGCCAGTGAAGTCGTCGACAACTGGGGCTACCTTGCTGGGCAGGGCATGGCTCCGCGTTCGATGATGCTCGAGCAGGTCTACGATCCCACCTACACCGAGCCGGACGGCATGCTCCAGTTGATGACCGATTCCTGGGACAACGGGGCGAGGATCAGCAACAACAGCTGGGGGCCGCACCCCACGCCTCTTGGCTACGACATCGATACGCGACTCGTCGATGTGGGCGTTCGCGACGCGGCTCCGGATCTCTCCGGAAACCAGCAGCTTCCATACGTGCTCTCGATCATGAACGGCAACGGAGGCACATCGACCCAGGGGACTCCCGACGAGGCGATGAACGTGATCCGCGTCGGAGCGAGTCGTCTGCGATCCAGCGGCGGCGCGATCCAGAACCGCCTCGAGGACATCGCATCCAACTCCGCGCACGGTCCGTGCCTCGATGGACGGATGCTTCCGGATCTCGTCGCGCCCGGCTGCCAGGTGCTCTCCGTCTACGATGTGAACAACTGGGCCTATACCTGCGGCACGAGCATGGCGGCTCCCCAGGTGTCGGGTGCGGCGTCACTGTTCACGGAGTTCTTCAGGACCAACGTCGGTGTCGGTCGCAATCCATCTCCGGCCATGATCAAGGCGGCGCTGATCGTCGCCGCGAAGGGGCTCGCCGGCGGCGAGGACGCCGACGGCTATGCGATGGGTCATCCGCCCGATTCCAAGCAGGGCTGGGGTCGACTCGGCATCTCCGAACTCATCGATCCCGAACTCGGCGGCGTACGGTACTTCGACCAGAACACGGTCTTCGGTGACAGCGGCGAGGAGTGGGCCCTCAACATCGAGGCGCACGATCCCGCGAAGCCCGTCAGGATCGCCCTCGTCTGGACGACGGCCCCCGGACACGGTCTCGGCGGCACCACTCCGGCGTGGACCAATGATCTGGATCTGCTGGTCGAGTCCGACGGAAGCACGCACTACGGAAACGACATCGACCCCACGACCGGCTGGTCGAATGCGGATGGCGTGCGGGACGGCATGAACAACTCTGAGATGGTCGTGCTCGATGCGGGCTCGTCGTACGCGACCATCAGGGTGCAGGCAACGAACATCAACTCCGACGGACTGCCCGGTTTCGGTGATTCGACGGATCAGGACTTCGCACTCGTCTGCTGGAACTGCAGTGCGGATCCGTTCACCGTCGTCGTCAGTCCCGCCGCGATCGAGGTCTGTGCACCAGGCACCGTCCAGTACTCCGTCGAGATCCAGTCTCCCGACTCGGACGGAACTCCCGTGGTCCTGAACGCCTTCGGCCCGCTCGACATGGAGTTCGAACTGCAGGACACCATCGTCGTTCCTCCTGCCAAGACGGTGTTGAGCGTGCAGGTCGCTTCGGGGACTTCGGGAATCCAGTCGTTCAGCGTCACCGGGGCTTCAGGCGGATACCAGACCGAGGCCACCGCGGAGATCGTGGTCGTGAACGCGTTCCTCAGCGTGCCCGACCTGCTCGAGCCGTACGACGGTGAAGAGGACATCTCCACGCTGCCGACGCTGGCATGGGACATGAGCGAGGCCACCAGCTACGCGCTTGAAATCGCGACCGATGACGGCTTCAAGGACATCGCCTATTCCACGGTGACATCGCAGATGGAACACACGGTCGACTTCGCCCTGCAGTACGGAAGCGACTACTTCTGGCGGGTCCGGCCCTCCAACGCGTGTGGACTCGGCCAGTGGTCCCAGACCTACTCGTTCGCGACCTCCCCCGGTCTCAAGGTGCTGCTCATCGACGATGACGACAACGAGCCCGATGTCCGTTCCTACTACACGGGGCCGCTCGGCGAACTCGGCATCGAATACGTCGTCTGGGACACGCTCAACACCGACGACGAGCCCACGCTCGAGACCTATCGGGACTTCGATCTCGTGATCTGGTTCACCGGTGCCGAGTGGGGCGGCTTCGCCGGACCCGGCGAAGCGTCCGAGGCGACGCTCGCGACCTGGCTCGACGAGGGCGGCGTGCTCTGGATGTCGAGCCAGGACTACCTCTACGATCGTGGGCTCACCGACTTCGGTACCGACTATCTGGGCGTCGCGGACTACGACAGCGATGTGGGGCAGCTGAGCGTGACCGGCGCAGGCTCGGTCTTCGGCGGATACGGAACCATGACGATCACCTGTCCCTTCCCCAACTACACGGACTCTCTCGAGGCCGGCGCGATCGCGGAGGTGGGCTTCAACGGTGAAGAGGGGCCGATCGGACTGACCGTGCTGGATCAGGACTGGAGGACCGTCTTCTGGGCGTTCCCCTTCGAGGCCGTGCTGGACGATTCGGTGCGTCGATCGCTGATGCTCTCGGTGCTCAACTGGGTGCCCGTCCCCGAGCCCTCGACATGCTCCGCGGATGTCGTCCCGGACGGTTTCGTCAACATCCAGGACCTCCTGCTGGTCATCGCCCAATGGGCGGGCCCCGGCCCGGATGCCGATGTCACCGCCGACGGAGTCGTCGATGTCTCCGATCTGCTGATCGTCATCAGCATGTGGGGCCCCTGCGGCTGATTCCGGCCCGCATACGCATTGATCGAAAGGATCGAACCCTCGACTGGATTTACCTTCCAGAGGGTCGTCGTGTCCAGATCGGCGCAGCATTTGCGCCAAACCAAGTCCGGTAACCCTCTTCCATCGAGCATTGGCCTCTTGAGTTCAGACAGAACGGGCCACGGTTCGATGTCCCGGGACGGAGCGTGGATTGACCACGTACGGGGATCGTCGATTCCCTGGGACTAGAACCTCAGATGCCGGCTTGGGGGAAGCCAATGCCGGCCAGCAGAAGGAGATGACTGGTGGATAGCGAACTCATCGTCGAACAACTTTTCCCACAGCTGATCACGGGCAACCGTGCGACGGCTCGTGCAACCGCGGAGCAGATCATTGCAACGGGAGTCTCTCCCGAGACCCTGACGCACGAAGGCTACTGGCCGCTCCTCGATATGATCAACACGTTGCATCGCAACGACCAACTGACCAGTCTTGCGCATCACTACTCGACCCGTCTGCTTCGCAGCATGGTCGATCAGGCTCAGGCACTCTACACGCAGAAGGAACGCCGGAACCGCAGGGTGATGCTCTTCTGCGCCGAGACGGAAGCGGACGATCTCGCCGCGCAGATCGTGGCGGACCTCGTCGAGGCCGACGGCTACGAGATGTTCTTCGGCGGTGGTGGCGTGGCATGGGACGAGGTCATGCAGGAGGCGAGCGAACAGAAGCCCGACGTGCTGCTGCTGTTCTCGTCGTCCGGTCGCGACGCACCGCACATCCGGGTTCTCATCGACACCATTCGCGAGATCGGTTCGTGTCCCGACATGCAGATCGTCGTCGGTGGCGGCATCTTCAATCGAGCCGACGGACTTGCCGAGGAGATCGGTGCCGATCTCTGGGCGACCACGCCCGGCGAACTGATCACGAAACTCAACGACGAGCCCGCACGCCGCGCCACTGCCGAGCAGCGCACGGTGGGGCAGCAGCGGTCCCAGGCCGCCTGAATACACGGTTTCAAACCGGAAATCGACGAACCACAGGGGTCCCGCAGCGGGGCCCCTGGTTTGTTTTTGTCTGAGGATCAACGGGGAACCGTGGGGGATCTGCCGCGTCAAATGGCTAGAATGGGCTTCCCTACAGATTTCCCCCTTACTCCGGTGGTATTTCCGATGTCGATCCGCACCCGTATCAACGCCACGTTCGTTCTTCTGGCCGTCCTGACCTCCCTGCTCGTTCCGGGGTTCGTCTCCGAGGCGCAGGCTCAGCGATTCCCGTTTCTGATCCAGCCGGTGAGCATCGAGGATCTCGGTGATCTCGCCAAGGAACTCGAGCTGTCCCGCGAGCAGCAGGCTCAGATGATGCAGTTGTACGACCGCTACCAGGCGGAGTACGAGCAGCTGCAGGAGCGTGATGTCAGCGACCTCATGGACCAGGGCCTCGCCATGGGCCAGTCGATGGGAAGCTGGATGGGCGGCGAGATCAACATTCCAGCCCGCAAGGACATCGAGGAGCTTCTGGATCTCGCATTGGAGATCTACGACAAGTTCAACCGGATCGACAAGGAGTACTTTGACAGCATCAACACCCTCGTCATCGAGGAGCAGCTGCCCGCCCTCGAGCGGGCGCGGCGCCGCCGCAAGTTGTCGAACTACATCATGCCGCACTTCATGCTGGCCGGTCGGTTCAACGAAGGGATCGGGTTCAACCTGCTTGATTGGATCGATCGAACGGATCTGTCCCCCGAGCAGGTCGCGATGGTCCGTCAGGTGACGGATTCGATGGAATCGCGGATGCTCTATCTCGTGCTTCAATTCCAGGATGATCTGTTCAAGATGGTCGAACAGGTCCTCGATCTCGTCGACGAACTCGGTCTTCGCGAGATGGACATGCAGCAGATGATGCAGTTGATGGGGCAGGGACTGGAGGAGCGTCTGCGGGCGTTCTTCGATGAGAACAGCAAGTCCATCCAGAAGACCATCGAGAAGATGGCCCGACTGAACCACCAGACCGCGATGCAGATCAGGGAGGTGATCGGCGACGAGAACTGGGTGCAGCTCACCTTCGAGTTCTCCGAGTCGTCCTACAACGAGGCCGCGGGCGGCGTGCAGCGGGGTGATCGTCGATTCGATCGCGCCATGAAGCTCGAAGACGCGACCGACGAGCAGATCCTCATGCTCGAGTCCGCCCAGTCCGACTACCGTGGACGCTGGCTCGTCCTGTTCCCCCAGGTCGCCGAGGCCTTTCAGGATCAGCGTGCGTACCGGACCTCCAGCCAGATGGAGGGTGATGCGGGCACCTCGCAGGACGAACGCGTCGACCGGATGGGTGAGCGTGCGAAGGATCTGGTCGCAAGCGGCGACACGAGCCTGCGTGGAATCCTCACCACCGAACAGATGGAACTTCTCGATGGAGAGAACAAGAAGGACAGGAGCCGCTCCCGCTGGTCGAGGCGACGATCCCGTTCGGAGACTCCCGACCCCGTCACCGGACGAACCTACAGCCTCCCGATCGCACCGATGGAGCCGGCCAGCGTCGAGCAGTTCTCGGCCTGGCTGGGTCTTCAGGATGTCGACGAGAGCGTCCTCGAATCCCTGTACGACCAGTACTCCGCGAATTACGATTCGCTTTCCAACGACTACGACAGTCGGTTGACCGAAGGCTACGCCGCCTTGGACGGGGAGGGCGGCAACTGGCGAGAGCGTCGAAAGGTGCGCCGTGCCCTCCAGGAGGAGATGCTGCCGAAGCTCAAGCAGGCCGAGGACGACTTCTTCACCGACATGGCCATGGTGCTTCCTCCCGAGACGCGTCCCGACCTGCTGGATCAGATCCGGGTGTCGCACGATCGTGCTCGACGTCGCCAGAAGATCTGGAACGGCAACTGGTCGCTTCGCGGTTCGACCGAAGGAACGATCGACATCGGTGAGATCGTGCTCGCGATCGATCCCGAGACGCTCGATCAGGAGACCCGAGAGTTGATGGTCGGCGTGATGATCGAGTACAACGCCGCATCGATGGAGGACATCGACGCGATCGAGAAGAGCTACGACCGCGTCAAGGGGCTGGAGAGCCAGCTCTGGGGAGAAGGGCGGGATTCCCTCGACGAGGATCTCAGGCAGCGTCTCTACGAGCGTTGGGAGGCCGGCCGTTCCAAGATGAGCGAGGTCGCCGCCAGCATGGCCGAGACCAATCGCCAGACCTACGAGGGGATCGTCAGCAAGATGCCCGAGGACCGCGCCATGGTGATCCAGGACATGTACGAGCGAAAGGCGTACCCGGACGTGTTCAGCGACGACTACCTCGCCGACGAACAGATCCAGGCCACGCTTGAACTCGAAGGGCTGACCACCGATCAGCGTGAACGCATCAACGATCTCGCACTGGACTATCGAAGCGACTACCGGGATCTGACCACTCGGATCCTCGAAGGGGCCAAGGGGCGTCAGAAGGTGCAGCGGTCCTGGCCACCGAGCAGCGACTCCATGAAGGGCTACATGAAGATGGAGCAGCTTCGATACCGACGTCGTCAACTCAGCGACCAGACCCGCCTTCTGCTCGAAATCGAACTGACGGACCAGCAGATCGCCATGGTGCCCGGGCTCGGCGACGAGCAGTCCAAGAGCGACGAGCAGGGGTCCTGATCCGTGCCTTGACGGGAGGCCCGTCTTTCGAGCAGGATGTCCGTATTCAGGAGATCCCGCCCATGCTCAATCGCGCCTGCCTCGCCACGTTTCTGCTCACCATGATGCTGACAGGCCTTTCCTGTCAACAGCGTTCCGGCGACATGCCCATGAAACCCGGTCCTGGTCTGTCGGTCTTCGGCGGGCATGGCGAGTTCGACTATCGGCAGGGTGCGGTGTCATCCGACCTGCAGTGGCTGATCACCGCTCCGTCGTACAACATGGCTGCAGACGGCACCGCGGCCAGCGTCGACGACCGCCTGACCCTCGCCGTGCAGTCTCCTTCCCGTGCCACGTGGCTGCTCGCCACCCGCCTTACGGGACGCGATGCCCTCGGTCTTTCGGAACGCATCGGCGCCGCGTTGGCGGGCTGGGCCTCGGTGCCATGCCTCCCCACCGAGCCGTTTCCCATGTCGCTGGAGATCACCCTTCCGAAGGTCCGGGAGTCCGCTCCCGGTTCGTGGGGCAGGATCGAACTGGATGCCGGCTCGGCGGCGTGGTGGTCCGTGCTTGCGCATCCGGGTGGGGATCTCGCACGACCTTCGATCAGGCTGGGCGTGATGACCGATGGAAGCAGCGACGTGCCGGTGGCGGTGGTCACGATGGATCTCGTGACGGCCGCGGCAATGCGGCATCGACTGGCCGGACTGGCTTCGACCGTGGCGCTGGGGGCGGAGCACGCGGTCCCCGAGGATCATTCGTCGAACACGCCTGGTTGGACCACGCTGTTCGATGGTTCGAGTCTCGAGCATTTCCGTGGATTCAGGAAGCAGACCATGCCCGCCGGCTGGGAGATCGTCGACGGGTTCCTCACTCGAACCGGTCCCGGCGGCGACATCATCACGCGGGCCCAGTACGACAACTTCGAGTTCGAGCTGCAGTGGCGGGTGCAGCCCGGCGGCAACAGCGGGATCTTCTTCAACGTCACCGAGGACAACGACCACGTCTGGCAGACCGGTCCCGAAATGCAGATTCTCGATGACGAACTGCATCCTGACGGACAGAACGTGCTGACCTCGGCGGGTGCGAACTACGCACTGCATCCTGCGCGGGAGAATCTGGTCCGTCCCGCGGGGGAGTGGAACACCGCAAGGATCCTCGTGTGCGAGAATCAGGTCACCCAATGGCTCAACGGCGTGGAAGTCGTCACCTACACCCTCGGCTCGAGCCAGTGGAACCAGCTCGTTGCGGCAAGCAAGTTCAACGCGATGCCCGACTACGGTCGTCGCGTAGCCGGGCACATCGCGTTGCAGGATCACGGGGACGTCGTTGCGTTCAGGAACATCCGGGTTCGTGATCTCGGTCCGTCTTCATCCTCACTTCGGTCGAACTGAATCACCGGTTGTTGA
>DEYK01000070.1:21940-27528 GCA_002364485.1 Phycisphaerales bacterium UBA3160 | reverse complement strand
CGGCGGGTCCATGTCGTCGGACCACTTCCCGCAGAGCACACGCCACCCCCAGCGGGTCGAGTCGTGTGTGTACGCACGCCCGCACTCGGGACATCGACCCTCCGGTGGACAGTGCTGGATCGGATAGGCGCACCCGGTGCACAGCAGCCAGTCGTACCGGCTGACGCGACGGCGCCAGCGGCGCAGCAGGAACACCGAGACGGCGATGCCGCCGAACATCGCGAGGTACGGCAGGTATGGCCAGTGGGCCAGGACGCCGGCCACCGCCAACACCACCACCAGTGCGAGGTAGACCACCCAGAACCACACCTGTGTCGGCCGGGCGACCTGGGGCGCATACGGCTCGAACGGCCCGGGAAAGTTCCGGTACTTCAGGGGAACACGGCGGTTCACCGCTCCCGGATCCAGATGTTCCGGAAGTAGAGCGAGTTGCCGTGGTTCTGCAGTTCGATCGGACCGCTGGGAAAGATCGGTATGGAACGATCCCAGTAGTTCTCGAGCTTGACGCCGTCGACGACGAGTTGCCCGTTCAGCCAGACCGTGACGATCTCGCCCTCCATGAGGATGTGGAAGTTGTTCCATTCACCGACGGAACGGTCCGCGACCACGAGCGGCTTCTTCACGCTGCGCTTGTTGTTGTAGAGTCCGCCCGAGCCGATCTTGTTGTCCCAGATCTGGACCTGCGGCGTGCCGCGAAGGTAGATGCCGCTGTCTCCACGCGGCTCGATCTTCCAGTCGACCCAGAGTTCGAAGTCCTCGAAGTCGCGTTCGGTGACGAGGTTGTCCCCCTTGCCGTCGAAGACGAGCACCCCGTCCTCGGCGGACCAGTGTTCGCGCATCGATGCGTCGGCCGCGACCTGCGCTTCGGCGAGTTCCCCGGGAGTCATCTTCGCCCGGGTGACCGGATTGCCGACGAGTCCCTTCCAACCCGAGAGATCGCTGCCGTTGAAGAGCTGCTTCGCCTGCGGATGCGGCTTGACGGCGCATCCGGCAAGGAGCATCAGCAGCAGGCATGTCGCTGCGGCGCGGATCACGGCACGTACGAACCGTCGGCCCGGTCGGAAGACCTGGCTGCGAGGAGGTATCCCATCCCGAGCATGACCGGACAGAGCCATCCGATGACCCAGAAGGCGAAGGCATCCATCAGCAAGGCGACGATACCCAGAGCAATGCCGCAGCCGAAGCCCATTGATAGCAAGATGGGGTGCTCGGAACACCTGTCGATGACACTGTTCGCCCGTGAGGATTCCCCGACTCTCAACCAGGCATTCATGCCATTGATGCTCCGATTCACATCATGCATCCTTTTCAATGGTGGCCGAGCGGCCACGGAATCACTTGCCGCCGCCGCCTTCGGTCGCCGGTGCGGCCGGATCCTCGATCTCGAGCATCTCGACGTCGAAGATCAACGTGGCTCCGGGAGGAATGGGGCTGCCGGGACGTGGATTCCATCCATAGGCGAGTTGCTGGGGGATGATCAGCTTGCGGGTCGATCCGACCTTCATCGTCTTGAGGCCCTCGAGCCAACCTGGAATGACCCCTCCCTGCATGTTGACGGTGAAGGGGACACCCGTCTTCTTGGAGGAGTCGAAGGGCGTTCCATCGACCAGCCATCCGCTGTAGTGGACCTTCACACGGTCATCCGGACCGGGACTGGCCCCGTCGCCCTCGACCACGTCGTACCACTGAAGACCGGAATCGCTCGACTGCACGACGACTTCACCGACGGTGGCGCCGGGAAGTTCGTCCGTCGGAGGAACGGTCATGAACTGATCGATGCCTTCGAGCGTCAGATCGAAGACGATCGGAGCTCCCTGGGCCATCTGCTGACTCGGAACGGTGCTCGAATCGGCCCAGATCTTCCGGGAATCGCCGACACGCATGCCGTTGAGCGATGCCGTCCAGCCGGGGAAGACCATCTCGTCGCTGATCGGAATGATCATGCTGCGGTTGACGAGTTCGTGGCCGTGGTCTCCGTGCATGTTCCAGGCCTGCATCACGATGGTGACGGCCTGGGAATCGCCGTCGATCGACGCGGGAGCCGGTTCACCTTCGGGAACCTCGGCGACCGAGATGTCGGCCATCCAGAATCCTTCCTGTCCGGACAGCGGCTTCATGTCGCCGTTCATCGGAGCCTTGCCCGGCAGGTGGGCGATGATCGGCCCCTTCGGAGCAGCCGCTGTTTCGGGCTCGGGCTTGGGCTCGGGGGCCGCAGCAGGCTCGGGGGCCGCAGCAGGCTCGGGGGCCGCAGCAGGCTCGGGGGCCGCAGCAGGTTCGGGGGCCGCGGCAGGCTCGGGGGCCGCGGCAGGCTCGGACTTGGCGGCTTCCGTCTGGGCCTGGGCGGTGGGTTTGTCGCACCCTGCGAACATCGCGATCGAGGTGGCGAGGAGGGTGGCAAGCGTGAGTGGGGTACGGTGCATGGTTGGTTCCTTTGTTCCAGTTCTCAAGGCTTTCTACGAAGCACACGCTCTGGAGTTCGATCAGGGTACCCGACATTGCCGACCAAAGAAAAACCCCCGCGTCCAGCAGGACGCGGGGGTGAATCGTTTGGGAATGAGAGGGGGATCAGGCGACCGAAGCGGCCATCTCCTCAGCCTTCTTCTTGGCATCGTCGAGGTTGCCGACGTACATGAAGGCACCTTCGGGCAGGTCGTCGCCCTCGCCTTCGCAGAGCCGCTCGAACGAGTCGATCGTGTCGGCCAGCGAGGTCGTGACGCCGGGGAACCCGGTGAACTGCTCAGCCACGTAGCAGGGCTGACTGAGGAAGCGTTCGATTCGACGGGCACGGTTGACGACGAGCTTGTCGTCCTCCGCGAGCTCGTCGACACCGAGGATCGCGATGATGTCCTGGAGATCGCGGTACCTCTGGAGGATCTGCTGCACGCGACGAGCACAGTTGTAGTGCCGCTCGCCGAGAACCTGCGGATCGAGGATGCTCGACGTCGAGGAGAGTGGATCGACCGCGGGGTAGATGCCCTTCTCGGCGATGCCGCGTTCGAGCACCACGAATGCATCGAGGTGGGTGAACGCCGTGGCGGGAGCCGGGTCGGTGAGGTCATCCGCCGGCACGTAGATCGCCTGCACCGAGGTGATGGCGCCCTTGTCGGTGGATGTGATCCGCTCCTGCAACTCGCCCATCTCGGTCGAGAGCGTCGGCTGGTAGCCCACGGCGGAAGGCATTCGGCCCAGAAGGGCGGAGACCTCGGAGCCGGCCTGCGTGAAGCGGAAGATGTTGTCCACGAAGATCAGGGTTTCCTTGCCGGAGGCGTCGCGGAATTCCTCGGCCATGGCCAGACCGGACAGGGCGACACGAAGACGCGATCCGGGGGGCTCGTTCATCTGACCGAAGACCATCGCCACCTTGTCGATGACGTGGGAGGTGTTGCCGTTCTCGTCGGTGTACTCGGCTTCCTGCATTTCACGCCAGAGGTCGTTGCCCTCACGCGTTCGTTCGCCGACGCCGCAGAACACCGAGTAGCCGCCGAATTCACGGGCCACACGGGCGATCATCTCCTGGATGATCACGGTCTTGCCGACGCCTGCTCCACCGAACAGACCGATCTTGCCGCCACGGACGAAGGGACACAGCAGGTCGACGACCTTGATGCCGGTCTCGAGGATCTCGGTCTTCGGATTGAGGTTCTCGAGCTTGGGAGGATCGGCGTGGATCGGACGACGCTGCTCGGTCTTGACCGGACCACGTTCATCGATCGGTTCGCCGAGCAGGTTGAAGACCCGACCGAGGACTTCCTCGCCGACGGGCACCTTCACGGGTGCGCCGGTGTCGACGCACGGCTGGCCGCGTCGCATGCCGTCGGTCGAACCGAGGGACACGCAGCGAACCACGCCACCGCCGAGGTGCTTGTTGACTTCTCCGTAGAGAACGCTCTTCACGCCGTCGACGTCGAGATCGACGGTCAGGGCGTTGTAGAGATCCGGCAGATCATCCTCGGGGAACTTCGCGTCAAAGGTCGATCCGATGACCTGAACGATGGTGCCAGTACTGGCCATGACAGGGTCCTCTTGCATTTTGGGTTGCACGTGTATCGGCAGGGCCGAAGAGCCGCACAGGATAGCCTGCGGAGAGGCCCCTGCCAAGCATCCACCGCCCCCGGGGATCGGGATGCACTTCCGGCCTCTTGGGCTACAATTCGAAAATGAGCGGAGGCCACAACGTGCCAAATACCATGATCAAGACGATTCTGGAGCAGGATGGGGACCGAATCAGGGCCACCTGCGATCTGAGCGGCGACGAGGATTTCCTGAAGGACCACTTTCCGACCTTCCCGATCATGCCCGGGGTGATGATGCTCGAGGTGCTGGTCCAGGCCGCACGCCACCTCCTGCCCGACCAGGACGAGGCTCCTTGGGTGCTCGAGGGGGTCAAGGCGATGAAATACGGACAAATGGTCCGGCCCGGAGAAACGCTCGAGGTCGAGATCATCCGGGGCAAGACGAGCGAGGAAGGCTCCGTCACATTCAAGGGCGGCGGTGTCCTGCGTCGTGGAGCAGGAATACGCGGGGACGGGGAGACAGTTCTCTCCGGACGGTTTACCATGCGGAAGAGATGCGACCGCTCGAGGGGATGAATAGTCCACGGTACCGAAGGATCAGTACCGCTTCGCACCCGGACCAAATACAGGAGCAGTCCGACCATGTCCATGAGCAAGGATGAGATCTTCACCAAGGTCCAGGAAGTCCTCGAGGAGGCACTGGGTGCCGACGAGGACGAAATCACACCGAACGCAAGTCTCACCGGCGATCTCGGAGCCGAGTCCATCGACTTCCTCGACATCGTCTTCCGGCTCGAGAAGGCGTTCTCGACGGATGATGCGCCGTTCAAGATCTCGCAGGGCGAACTCTTCCCTGAAAATCTTATGGACAACCCCGACTGGATCTCCGACGGCAAGTTCACCGATTCCGGACTTGCCATGCTTCGTGAACGGATGAGTCACATCGACTTCTCCAGCTTCAGCAGTGATCCGCAGGTCGACAAGGTGGCCAATCTGATCACGGTCCAGTCCCTGGCGGATTTCGTTTCGAACAAGCTCTCCGGCGAAACCGCTTCGACCTGATGCCCCATGCAGTGGCTTTGGATTGATCGTCTCATGGACTTCAAGGCGGAATCGCAGCTCAGTGCTGTGATGGATATCACGTCCGCCCTGGAACGTCAGAACACCCACATGAACGCCATGAACGACTCGGGCCGCATGGATGTGCTCCCGATGCCTCTGGTGATCGAGGGCATGGCCCAGACCGCGGGCATCCTCGTGGGATCGGTGAACCACTTCAAGGAGAAGGTGATTCTCGCGAAGATCACCAGGGCCAGCATGGATGTCGACATGCATGCGGGCGATCAGATCAGATTCAAGGCCCACCTCGATCGAATCGACGACAAGGGCGCATCCACCACGGGGATCGTGCAGCGATCCACGGATGGGGGCGAACACTGGAACGATGTCGGAACAATCCAGTTGATGTTCAGCCACGTGGACAACAACATGTCGGGTCTCGAATTTCCCGAACACAACTTCGTCTTCTCCGGCAGCTTCAGAAACCTGCTCGCGGACGCCGGACTCGAATACCTC
>DEYK01000070.1:12070-21866 GCA_002364485.1 Phycisphaerales bacterium UBA3160 | reverse complement strand
GCATGGATGTCGACATGCATGCGGGCGATCAGATCAGATTCAAGGCCCACCTCGATCGAATCGACGACAAGGGCGCATCCACCACGGGGGTCGTGCAGCGATCCACGGATGGCGGCGAACACTGGAACGATGTCGGAACCATCCAGTTGATGTTCAGCCACGTGGACAACAACATGTCGGGACTCGAGTTCCCCGAACACAACTTCGTCTTCTCGGGGAGCTTCCGAAAACTGCTTGCGGACGCCGGACTCGAATACCTCTACGACGACTGAAGACGACCGCGGCCTCCTTTCGGAAGCCGCGGGACGCACGAAGCTGGATCTTTTCCTGAACAGAGTGAAAGGGAGGAAGGGAAGAGAGAGTGTTCACCCGAGGTCCGTAGCGGACGACGGGTATGGAAAGAAAGAGGCTCCGAGCAAGGGAGGCAGTCCGTTTCGGGGCCATTCCAAGGGCTGGAAATACCGATCCGCTCGTGCATCACCAACAGAGTCCAATTCAACCCGGGCGACGCCAAGCGGTTTCCTCGAATCCCTCGACCGTGAAGTCCGTCTGGGAGACCTGCAACGGCCACTGGCTGAACCACCGGACAATCCGGTACCCTGTGGGGTCGTGAAGGAACACATCGCCATCTACGCAGGATCGTTCGATCCGATCACCAACGGCCATCTGGACGTGCTGCAGCGCGCCCGGGGCATGTTCGATCGGATCCTGCTCGGCATCGGGCACAATCCCGACAAACCCTCGCTGTTCGCGATCGAGGAACGCGAGGAGATGGCCCAGGAACTGGTCTCCGCTCTCGAGCAGGGGCCGGACCTCGCCGAAGTCACGGTGCACGCCTACAAGGGACTGACCGTCGACTTCGCCAGAAGCGAGGACGCCTCCGCTCTGATACGCGGCATCAGGAACGTGACCGATCTCTCCGGCGAATGCCAACTGGCGATCACCAATCGTCAGGTCGCCGACGTCGAGACCGTGTTCATCGTCACCGGCGAGTCCTACGCCTTCACGTCGTCGGGGCTCATTCGTCAGGTCGCGGGACTGGGCGGCGACATCGATCGACTCCGAAGCATCGTTCCCAAGTCGGTCATCGAGCGACTGCGCACCATGCAGACCGATCCGGACAGTCCACTACGCCGCATGGCGCGGGACGGACACGTCGACTGATCATCCCAGCAGTCCGCGCGAGCGGATCGGATTCGGCATCGAGTTGTCGCGGCCGGGCACCAGCACATCCGCGATCTCGACCGCTTCCTTGAAGGACTCCATCGCCTGCTCGCGATTCCAGCAGCTGGGGAGGATCTTCCCCTGTTCGAGATGCTCGATGGTCGGCACCGCATCGCCGCAGATGAGCACGGTCTGCTGCGGCATGGGAAGCAGAAGACCGCAGCATCCGGGCGAGACCCCGGGAAGCGGGAAGAGATCGATCCCGTCGGCGAGTCGGTCGGGAGCGACCGTGGTCCGGGCCACCAGATCGCGTTCCGCCTCGATCAGATGCTGCCGTTCCTGGTCGAAATGGGAGTCGGCCCCGGACTGCTCCCCCTCGAGGAACTCGTGCATCGCCTCGCGTTCGGCCTCGGAGACGTACCAGGTCGCTCCCGCCAGAGCGGAAAGCGATCGACGATGGTCGGGGTAGAAGCTCGTGAGGAACACGTCGGTGATGTCGGCAAGCTTGATCGACGCACGCTCGTCGAGCCTGCTTTCCAGGAGCTGCGGCGGCAGCGATGGATTGACGAGGATCCGCCTGTCGTCGACCGACAGCAGCGTCGTCGTCGCATGCGGCGTCCGCTGCGGGGACGTCTCGTCCCGGAGCGGATGGGCCGGAAGTGTTCCGATCGAAATTATCCTGTATTCGCAAGTCACGGGAACGTTCACCTCTGTTGGAATCCAGCCTCTGGCGTATTCGTACAGCACATGCTGTCTTGAGCCTACAATGAGGCCATGCGATCATCACTGCTCTTCACGGTCATCGTTCTTTCCGCCTGCCTGCCCGGCCTTCCCGAAGCAATCGGCTCCGCGGTGCCGCCGCCGTTGACGATTCAGGACGCACAACCGAAATCGTACCGTGAAGCCGTTCACTGGGCGCGACGCATGTCGTTGACCGTGATGGTCAACCAGAACAAGATCCCGATCGCGAAGCAGGTCGTGCTTGTGCCCGATGCCGCGACGTTCCTCGACGAGTTGTCGCTGTGGAGCGAAGAGCGTCGGTGGCCGATCCTGTACGAGGACGACTTCTACGCTCCCATGTTCATCCGATCCTACGAGCCAGAGGTCGTGTTCCGCAGAGCGTCGGTCGGAAAGCTGCCGAAGGACATGGAAAGCCGCAGGGCGCTCATCGACCGCTCGATGGCCAACTCGATGCGGAAACCGGACATGATCAGTTCCACCTATTCGGATCTCGTGGTGGAACGGGGACTGAAGCCCAAGGGCGCCGTGTTCACATCGCTGCGCGATCCCGCATGGCCCGCCGCCGTCACCCTGGCGACCGCCCGACGGCAGCACCTGATCTACCTCGACGACGAACTCGGTGGCCCCAGCGACATCCTTTCCCAGTCCGACACGCTGGATCTGATGCGCAAGGTCCACCAGAATCTGGAGGCGACCGGGACTCTGTTCAAGGAGCTGGACGACGAGATCGACTTCCTCACCTTCTGTCGATCGATGCCGGCCCGCGCCGACATCGACATGGGTCAGCAGCTTCCGGAGGGGCTCCCTCCGCAGATCCTCGACGGCCCGAAGGCGATCACCGACGTGCTCGGCCGGCATCCGGACGGCGAACGGTACGCCTTCACCGGCTGGATCGTCGGTGGTCAGCGTGCTTCGCTCTATTCGGCGATGTGCAGCTTCTTCCTGACCCGCACGAACGTGTGGCTGGGCGACTCCTATCAGAACGAGCCGGACCGCGAGGCGTACCGGATGAACGTGACGGCGGCGATGTTCGAACACGACGAATACGAAGTCGAACTCCACGAAAACATGACGCTGCGGAACTTCCAGGACTCGGTGACGACCGGACTCGACACCGACCAGGTGTACATGAACTCCTCGGGCAACGCCGACTTCTTCGATCTGGGCACCGATCGGGCGTCACCGTACGAGGTGCCGGTCCTCAATCGACCCGCGTTCCTGTATCTGATCCACAGCTGGTCCATGAAGCGACCCGACGATCCGGAGACGATCGGAGGTCGGTGGCTTCGCAACGGTGTGTACGCCGCATACGGTTCCTCGCACGAGCCGCTGCTCAACGGATTCCGTCCCGCCTACGAGGTGGCCCGGCGCATCATCAGCAACATCCCCCTGGGTCCATCCGTTCGACTGTGGGACGGAGAGGCGCCTCTGGCCGTCTCTTGGCGGATCAATCTGTTCGGCGATCCAATGATGCTCAGCGGAGGACCTCGGATCTCCAGGAGGACGATGGCCAGCGTCGACGGGCACGGTGCGGAGAATCTGAACGAAACCGCCCAGAAACTGCTCGAGGAGGCGGTGGCCCAGCCGGACGATCGCCGGTTCGCCGACGTGATCGACATGATGACGCTGATCAACCTCGACGGCATGGCCTCAGACCTCTGGAAGCGTGCCGTCAAGGAGGGCGTGGCGGGACCGCTGTGTGCGAAGGCCGCCCTCGGATCGCTGTTCCGTCTGGGAAACCGCGACGACTTCATGCTGGCCTGGGCGAAGCTGGACAGGCAGACCACCTACCAGCGGGACATGCTCTGGTCGTTGATGGCTCCGACGCTGGGACCGAACACCGACGCGACGACCGCCGATCTGATGTCCGCCGCCATCCGTCCCAGATACCCCGTCGGAGACATGCGGAGGATCGCTCCGATCCTCTCCAGGCTCGACGGACCCGGTCAGGTCGTCGCCCTCATCGATCAACTCGAGTCGACCGCGGTCAACAGACGTGAGAAGAGGGGGCTTGCGGAACTTCGGAAGCTCTACAAGCCGCAGTGAAAAATGACGAGGCGGCATCGCCTGCTGGCCATGCCGCCTCACCCCCGCAAGAAGTTGTTCGTGGTCGTTGCTCAGTCTCGGCTGGCGAGCATCCAGCTGGGATCGGGATCCGTCGAGACGACGTGCCAGACATGGAGCTCCATGCCGAGCGAGTCTCCGGATGCAAGGCAGAGCGGGTCCGCATCGGCCGAGGCGTATTCCATCGATGAGAGTGCAACGTGACTCGGAGCAGTCGATCGGGCGGCACAGCCGTTGAACAGGCCGATTGCGAGGCTTCCGAGTGCGAGTGTGATGATCTTCCGTGTGGTCATGTGTCCGATCCTCTTGCGTTGGACAGGGAGACAGAGTGCCCCGCACCTGCGGGGGTATTCCGACTTCGTCCTGATTGGTGGGGCACTTCAGGCGGTCCCGGCATTTCTTGTCATTTCGTGCCGGAAACGCTTCACCAAAGACAACACCAGACCGCCTCAGACCTTTCAAAAAGAGAGTCCATCAGCCCCCGAGGTGCCTTCAGGGGCGAAAGGAGTCCGATAGGCATGGCCGCAACGACCGTGACCGGTCGATGTACCCTGTACCGAGATTGGTGTCATCCGACGATTCAAAGCCGAGACGGGCCTTGAAGAGGCACCAGAGATCCCTGGAGGATGCAGTGAAAAAAATGATGCTCGTTCAAATCTGTCTACTCTTCGCAGTGCTTGCCTGGAGCGGACTTTCAAGTCTGGCGGATGATCAGGATCAACCCGCCGCCCCGGCTCCGACCACCGACATGGCCGACGGTGGGCCCGATCTCAAGATCGACGGAAATCCGTACGAGATCACGTCCTTCTCGATCAAGTGGCGGTGGGATCATCCGGATCTCGCCGAGGAAGCCGCCATGCTCACCACTCCCGTGGCACTCGCGCGTACCCCCGATGGCTGGGTTCGACCGAGACCCGGACTGCAGATCGAACGGATGACGCTTCAGGAACTGAACGACCAGGACGAGCAGATCTACTATTCGTCGGCACTGGCCACCATCTCGGCGACATTGAGTTCACGACTCATCAACGACGGGCTCATGGGCGTCTTCGTCACGGTCGATCCGGCACAGATCTCGGACAAGCCCGATTCCATGGGAAGGGATCTCCGCTCCGCCGGAACATCCGGATTGACGTTCGACATCGCGGTGGGACGGGTCAATGAGATCCGGACACTGGCCTCCGGCGACAGGATCCCCCCGGAGGAACGGATCAATCATCCGATCCACAAGAAGATCCTCGAAAACGCCCCGCTCCAGCCGCCGACCGACGAAACGGAGGGTGATCTCCTCTGGCGAAAGAAGCTGGAGGATTACTTCCTGTATCTGAGCCGTCATCCCGGTCGAAACGTCGAAGCCTCCGTCGGAGCGTCGTCGCAACCCGGAGGCGTCGGTCTCGACTTCATGATCTGGGAGAACAAGCCGCTGGCGCTGTTCATGGAGTTCTCCAACACCGGCACCAAGCAGGAGGGGTACTTCCGGCAGCGGTACGGTCTCTTCACATCCCAGTTGACCGGAAACGACGACACGTTCTCTCTCGAGTACCTGACGTCCGATTTCAGTTCTTCAAACGCCGTTTTCGGTGAATACACCGCGAAGGTTCCCGGCATGGACCGCCTTCGCTGGTCGATCGGAGGCGACTGGAGCGAGTTCTTCGCCGACGAGTTCGGCGTGCTCGACGACGCCTTCACCGGAAACTCCTGGTCGGTCGACGGCAATCTGACCGGAAACCTCGTGCAGGACGGTGCCTTCTTCATCGATCTCGTCGGTGGCGTCCGGATGCAGCATCTGCAGGTCACCAACAATCTGCTGCTGACCGACGAGAGCGCGAACTTCCTGATCCCGTACGTGATGCTCGAAGCCGATCACCTCACCGACTGGGCGAACTTCAGCGGCTCGATCGGACTCGAGTTCAATCTGCTCAAGCACGATGACCTGACCCTGTTCGAACTCGGCAGCCGCCCCGACACGGCGGATCAATGGGTACGCATGAACTGGAGCGGCGTCCAGAGCTTCTTCCTCGAGCCGCTTCTGAATCCCGAGGGATTCGCGGATCCCTCGACGCCGGGCACGTCGACGCTCGCGCATGAGATGATGCTGTACTTCGGCGGGCAGTACTCGTTCGGCAGTCGCCTGCTCCCCCAGTTCCAGCAGGTGCTCGGCGGCATGTACTCGGTGCGCGGCTATCCGCAGTCCGTGGCGGCCGGAGACTCGTCCATTCTCGCAAAGGCCGAATACCGGTACCACATCCCCAGGGCGTTCGCGATCAATCCCGAACCGATGGAGATCTTCGGCGGCGCATTCCGCGCCGCACCGCAGCACGTCTACGGACGGACCGACTGGGATCTCATGCTCTGCGCCTTCTTCGACTACGGCCTGCTCATGCAGTCGTCGCCGCAGTTCTTCGAGTCGAACGAGACCCTGATGGGGGCGGGCGTCGGGCTCGAGTTCCTGTTCCGAACGAACTTCAGATTCCGCCTGGACTGGGGATTCCCGTTGAAGGACCTTCCCGCCGCGGGGGTGGAGGTCGGCGACGAGCGGCTCTACGTCAGCGGTACGTTCACCTTCTGAACACCCCCCCCCGACCGGTCTCCGAACAACATCAAAATGTTTCTTGAGTGGCATGTGCTCTCATGGTCGGTCTGTGCGGGTTGCGATCGTTATCAGACATCAATTCGAATCAATTGCCGCTGGGAACGCTTTCGTACGTGGTACATTTACGCAATACGAGATCGTACGAAGGGTTGAGGAGCCCTCCGTGTGCCGCGACCTCGCGTGGGAAGGGAACCACCATGAAGAGCTCGAAATCCAGCCTGTCCAGGCGTCTCATCGGAACATCCCGTCACGGAGTGGTCTGCGCTGCGCTCACCGCGGGAATGCTCGCCACCTCGGCTGACGCGAACCCCAGCGGCGGCGTGGTCGACCCGGCGGCGGCGACGATCAACTACGGCTCGAACATGACCATCGACGTCCACCAGCCGAATGTGGTGATCGACTGGAACAAGTTCGGAGTTCGAAACGGCGAGAGCCTGAAGTTCCTGAACATGGGATCGAACTGGAGAGTCCTCAACCGGGTCACCAGCAACAAGCCTTCGGTGTTCCAGGGACTGATGAGCGCCAACGGACACATCTATCTGGTCAATCGAAACGGCATCGAGTTCCAGAGCGGCAGCATCATGAACGTGGGCCGACTCTATGCGGCGACGGGTGATCTTTCGAACGACGACTTCTTCGCCGGAGTGGACCGGTTCACGAACCTTTCGGGTCAGAATCGAATCAAGTTCCATTCCGGTTCCTCCTGGGACGCACAGGAACTCCACTTCGTCGGCGGCAGCAGGAACAAGGCGATCCTGGTCAAGTCCGGAGCCAGCGTCGAAGCGCCGCTGATCTCGATGAGCACCGGCGACAACGAGGTGCTGATCAGTCGGATCGGTGAAAAGGTCCACTTGAAGATCGACGGACAGGACCTCGATCCATCCAATCCCACCAAGGGAACCGTCAGGCCGCGTTCATGGGGAAGCACGTCGATCAAGAACAAGGGGACGATCTCCAGCGGCGGTTCCGCCGCAGGCCAGATCACCCTCGGCGCAGGCGATCTGCATGGAATCGCCATTCTCAACGCCTCCGGCGCGTCGATCGATTCACCGGGCGGCAGCATCGAGATGATGGCCGGCGGCGGATCGATCGTGAGCCAGCCCGATTCGCAGATCCGATCCGAAACCATCGGAGCGACCCCCGGTTCGATCGGCATCGGATCCGACGCCGTGGTCATCAACGGCCTGGTGAGTGTGGATGAAGATGATTTCGGAGCCACCTCCGCCGGTGACATCGACATCGTCGCCTTCACCAATGCGATCTTCGGATCCAGCAGTCGACTCTCATCCGATTCGATCCACGGCGACGCAGGATCGATCCGCGTGGACACCTCCGCGGGCTCCACCTACTTCAGCTCCGGATCGCGTGTCAATGCGATCGCCTCCTCGCTCTTCGGAGACGAGGGCGGTTCGGTCGAGATCGGCGGCGAACGGGTCCACTTCCGCGCCGTCACGAAGATCGGTGGCCGCGATGGAGACGGACAGCTTTCGATCACCGCACGCAACGACGACCTCACCACGCAGTCGGCGACGACCGGATACGCGCTGACGGATCTCGAAGCGGCCGACCTTTCGATGGAGTCGCTTTCGGATCTGATCGGCGACCCGCTGAACTGCGAATCGCAGGTCGCCACCGGAATCCTCGACTCGCTCGACGGCAATCTCAAACTTGAATCAACGAGCGGCTCGATCCGGATCCTCGACGGCTTCGCTCCCGACGGCGGGGGATCCCGCCACAGCGTCCAGCTGCTGGCCGGAAACGATGTCCACTTCGATTCAGCCATCAACGGACTGGAGGATCTCGATGTGCGGTCCGGCCTCGACGGCACGGGCTCGGTCAACATCCACACCAGCCTCATGGACATCAACGGTGACGCCGAGTTCACCTCCCCGGACAGCATCAACCTCGATCCGACCTGGCCGCTGATCAACATCTGGACCCAGGGAAGTCAGATCTACAACGGAGACGTTGTCGTCAACGGAGCGAATGCCCAGCTCGTCTCCTGGGCGGATGGCGACATCGACGTGAACGGCACGCTGACGATGGACAACTCCCCCTTCACGCTTCTTCGGACGCTTGGTGGAGACATTCGGGTGGTCAGTGACGTCGACACGACCAATTCCGGATTCGGCCAGTTCGTCGTGCAATCGTCCGGAACGATCGTCATGGGAGGAGACATCGGTGCCGCCGCGCCCCTCGACTCGATCGAGCTGACCTCGAGTTCGGAGCTGGTCGTGCTGTACGGCAATCTTCTGCATGCAGTCAACAGCATCTTCCTGAACAACTACGAGGGGAATGCCAACCCCATCGCAGACATCGTCGGAATGTCGGACAACCTGACGATCACATCTGACAACGGCGACATCGTCCTCGGAAAGAACCAGAAGTTCTCGCAACTGGGTGATCTGACTCTTCGCGCAACCAACGGGCAGATCACCGTCAACGATATTTCGACGTTCGGAAACATGATCGTCGACGCCCCCTCGATCAACATCCATGGGCGTGATCCGATCGAGATCCTGACCTCCGTGGGCATCTACGTCCTGAGCGCCACGGTCAACTTCGTCTCGGGCGGAACCATCGAATTCACGAGCGTGCCGTTCCAGATCGGTGGCGACGAAGGACCGATCTTCTCTTCCACCGAGTTCTCTCCCTCGAGAGAAACCACGCTGCAGGACTTCTCATGGTCGAACTTCGCACCCCCCGTGCTCATGGATACCTTCTACTGGGAGAACACCATCCTCATCCTGAAGGCATTCACGGGCTCGGGACCCCCTCCCGGACCGACTCCCGGACCCACCCCCGGACCCACTCCTGGACCCGGACCCACTCCCGGACCCGGACCTGCACCCGGACCCGGACCTGGACCTGGACCTGGACCCGATCCCGTACCGACACCCACTCCCGTCATTCCAGATGATGATGGTGCACAGATCATCGCCGAAGGCTCCAATGTCGGCTCAACCGAGGGCGGAGTACTGGTTACAGATTCTATCGACATCGAAGGACCCATCATTCTCGTGAACCTTGGGGACCTGGGCATCGAGGTCGAAGGTCCTGCTTCATCCGCAAGCGAACTGCGAGGTTCGATCGACCGCACCCACATCCTCTCCGACTACACGGTGGACGCGTTGAATGTGAATCCCGACACCGGAAACGTCCGAGTGAAGGTGGGACGCCTCGATGGCGCCATCGCCGAACAGTCGCTCATCGCCTACCAGGGCGTGCTGACGA
>DEYK01000070.1:0-11660 GCA_002364485.1 Phycisphaerales bacterium UBA3160 | reverse complement strand
GCCTGGAAGAGCTACAGCGATTCGGCGGGATCGAACGGTTCCGGCGAAGGATTCCGTTCCTGGTTGGATGCGGGATCGGGAGATGCACAGGCACGCGACTACGTCAACGGACTGCGGGACGTGTACAGCAAGCTCGATTCCATCGGATTGACCCAGGCCGAACTCAACCAGGCCCGTTCATCCGCCATGCAGAGCATGCTGGAGACGAGCACGACCAGGAACGGCATGAACGCGGCTGATCTGTCCGCCGCCGTACGCCCCTGATCGATCGACTGTTCAGGAACCGGAGGACGCCGTCGCCTTCGCATCCTCTTCCGGCTCGGCCGGAGGTCCGAAGATGGACGTGCCGACACGCACCACGTTCGCACCGCATTCGACCGCGACTTCGAAGTCGTTGCTCATTCCCATGGACAGGATGTCGAACCCTTCGCCGATGATCGCGGAGGACTTGAGTTCATCGAACAACTCACGGGTCCTCTGGAAGACTCTCCGTGAATCCTCCGGATCCTCGCCGAATGGAGCCATGCACATCAGACCTCTGATGCGGATGTTCATCATCGTGTCCATCTGATCGATCAGATGGGTCACCGCTGCGGGCGCAATGCCGTACTTGCCCCGTTCGCCGGAGGTATTGACCTGGATGAGGACTTCGGATGGGGTCTCCCGCTGGAGCGGGCAGGCCTGGATCTCCTCGGCCAGCCGAAGCGAATCCACCGAATGGACCAGTCTGGTCAGGGGAAGGATGCGTTTCACCTTGTTGCGCTGAAGATGGCCGATGAAGTGCCATCGGACGGCATCCGGCACGAGCGCATCGGAGGGTCCCAGTTCCCGGTGCCGCTCCTGAAACTCCTCGATCTGGGCGGCGAACTGGAGGAAGTGCTGCATCCGGCCCTCCCCGAAATCTCCGTGACCGAGTTCGATCAGTTCACGAACCTGGGCAATGGACGCGTTCTTGGTGACCGCGACCAGGTGAATCCCCTCGGGAGAATGCCCACCACGTACTGCGGCATCCTCGATCCGGGAACGGACTTCACGATATCGATCGGCTGTCTTGGCTTGACTGGGCATGCTGACTCCCTGAGAGGAGCATACGGTCAGAACGCAAACCGCTCAAGACCGGCGCTCATCCATCTTCATTCGACATCGCCACCTGGTAGGCGAGCTGCTCGAGTGCGAGCGAGAAGTCGACGCTCACGACATCGACATCGTCTCCGACATCGATTCGCCTCGGTGTGAAATTCAGAATGCCTCGAAGACCGGCTGCGACCATCTGATCCGCGACCTCCTGGGCCGCCAGCATCGGAACGCAGAGGATTCCGAACTCGATCCCCATCGCCGAGACATGGTGCTCGAAATCCGCCGCGGAATAGATCTCGCACGAGCCGATGCTCGTTCCGATGATGGAATCGTCGACATCGAACGCGGCGACGATGTGGAATCCCTTGGAGTCGAAACGGGGGTAGTTCAGCAGCGCCCGTCCGATGTTCCCGACCCCGAAGACGGCGGCATTCCATTCCCGATCGATCTTGAGGATCGACTTGAGCCGAAGGATCAGACTTCCGACGCTGTATCCGATGCCCGGCTGGCCGAACTGTCCGAAGTAGCCGAAATCACGTCGCACCTGGGCGTCCGTGATGCCGAGGTCCCCTCCGAGCGTGCGGGAGGAGACCGTCGTCTCGCCCCGGGATTGGTGCAGCTCCAACTCCCGAAGATAGAGACTCAATCGCTTGACCGTCGCTCTCGGGATGGATGCACGTTCGCTCATGACCTGCGTTGCAGTGTACCCAAGCTGGATTCCGAGACCGGAACCGGGCCCGTTTCCATCGCGTACCATGCATATCTATGCACATGAGCGAGATCATCCAACGGGACGGAAAGACCTTCAGCTTCGAATTCTTTCCACCCCGCACCGATACGGCGTGGGATGCCCTGCTTGCTCGAATGGGCGATTTTTCCGCCTTGAAGCCTTCATTCGTGTCCGTCACCTACGGAGCCGGCGGCTCGACCAGGCAGCGCACCAACGACCTCGTGGTACGACTCAAGCAGGAGGGAGGGGTCGATCCGATTCCCCATCTCACGTGCATCAAGCACACGAGGGATGAGATCGAATCGATTCTCGAACGGTACGCCGAAGCGGGAATCAGCAACATCCTCACCCTGCGTGGAGATCATCCGATCGAAGACGTCGGCTACGACGCGACGGACGACGAGTACCAGCACGCCATCGATCTCGTACGGCACATCAAGGCGTTCAACGATTCCGGACGACACCCCAGCCCGCGAGGCTTCGGAATCGGCGTCGCCGGATTTCCCGAGGGCCACCCGGAAACGCCGAACCGACTGAAGCAGCTGGAATACCTCAAGCAGAAGGTCGACGCCGGGGCGGACTGGGTGACCTCCCAGATGTTCTTCGACAATGCCAGTTTCCACGACTGGTGCGAACGCTGCGAACTCGAGGGCATCGACGTGCCGCTGATCGCCGGCATCATGCCGATCACCGGCATCCGCACGATGCGCCGCATGGCCGACCTCGCCGGCGGAACGAACTTCCCCGCCAAGCTCCAGAGGCGCATCCACCGGCATCAGGACGACGATGACGCCGTCCGCCAGGTCGGCGTCCAGTGGGCCACGGAACAGTGCAACGAACTGCTCGATCACGGCGTTGCGGGAATCCACTTCTACACATTGAATCAATCGGATGCCACGCTGGAGATCTTCCGGGGACTCGGGGCCAACGACACCGAATCCCTTCGGCGATGACCCCGGTGGGGGCAATACGACCCCTTCTTGCCAGTGGTCCTCGCTCCGGGGTATCCTCATCCGATCATGAACCACATCAAGCACATGTCCGGACGAGTTCGATGGGTCGCCTGCTCAGGCATGATCCTGTTCACGCAGATCGCCGCTGCAACGGCGGCAGTTCTTCCTCCGGGTGGTACCCCACCGCAGCCGGCTTCGAACAAGGGTGCCCCCGCGGCCTGGGTCGGAATGCTTCTGATGGTGGTGCTCGTCGGGATCGTGCTGGCCATCAGCCTCATGCCTTCACGACGCAGCCACCAGGACTGAGTCCGCTCCGATGACTCCCTTGAACACATTGAATCCGACCGCTCGACGAAAACTGATTCCATTGGTCGTCGTCAATGCCGTTCTGCTCCTGGTCCTGATCTCCTCGCTCACGTCACCCTTCGTCCAGGCCGGATTCGGCGAACGACGTGGCGACTTCCTGATGGTCGCCGGAGAGGGTGAACGCACCGCCACGAACCTCGTCTGGATCCTCGAGAGCCGAAACGGCGAACTGATCAGCGTCGACTGGCTGGATGCGGGCCAGGGCATGAAGGCCAAGGCGCACCGCAACATCCAGGCGGACATCGAAAGCATTATCAAATCGAGATGATGAACGACACCTCGACAATTCGGCGGATCCAGGGAATGCTCTTCGTCAGCGCAGGAGTGCTGCTGATCTGCATCCTCGCGGTGATCGGCCGAGATCCCACTCCGAGGGTCGAAGCCGGAATGGTCTCCTCTGACGACTCCTTCACGATCATGACCGCACCAGCCCGAAGCGGCACCGGCACCTCCAAATCGGATCTCCTGTACGTGATCGACAATCACAACGGCATCCTTCTGACCTACCGTTCGGTCCAGGCCGGAGCCGTCACGAAGATCAACCTCGTCGATGGCGGCTTCATCGACTACCTCTTCGATACAGTGCGGCCCTGAATCGGCGTCCGGCGGGGCCCGATGGGGCGATCCGCCGGTCATGGGTACACTGGAACCATGCAACCCGGTCGAAACCATCTCGTCGATTCGGTCATGGTGAAGCAGCGTGCCGCGGCTTTCACCAAGAGATCGATCAAGACCGAAGCCAAGTCGTCGGGCCTCCGCCTCGCGATCTCGATGCTGGACCTCACGACCCTCGAAGGCAAGGACTCTCCTGAGAAGGTCCGATCGCTGTGCCGCAAGGCGCTTCGACCCTACGAAGGGACCATCGATCCGCCCATACCTTCCGTCGCAGCCGTCTGCGTCTACCCGTCCCACGTACGAACGGCCGCAAAGGTGCTCGCGGGCACCGGCGTCAACGTGGCATCCGTGGCGACCGGATTTCCGAGCGGCCAGTACCCGCTCGAGGTCAGGCTGAGAGACGTCACCGCTGCCGTGGAGGCGGGTGCCGACGAGATCGACATGGTGATCAACCGCGGAGCGTTCCTCGCCGGACGACACAGCGAGGTCGCGGAGGAGATCAGGCAGGTGTGGCAGGCCTGCGAGGGAGCCCACCTCAAGATCATCCTCGAGACCGGAGAACTCGAAACCTACGACAACGTCAGACGCGCAAGCGACCTCGCCATCGAAGCCGTGGATTCATCCGGTGTGCTCAAGGACGGTGACGTGTTCATCAAGACCTCGACGGGCAAGATCAGCCCTGCGGCGACGATGCCCGTCACACTGATCATGCTGGAGGCGATTCGAGACCACTATCTGGATACCGGCGTACGCATCGGAATGAAGCCGGCGGGGGGGATCAAGACCGCCAAGCAGGCGTTGCACTACCTCGTGATGGTCAAGGAAACACTCGGCGACGAATGGCTGACTCCGGATCTGTTCCGTTTCGGGGCTTCGAGCCTCACGAACGATCTTCTTCGGCAACTGCTCAAGGGCATCACCGGTCAGTACATGGCCATGCACGATTTCTCGGAAGCTTGAACAGGCGGCTCGGCACCCATGAAACCCATCACAACCGAATCCCACGAACACGATCCGCCTGCAGACGCGGGATGGGACTACAGTCCGGCTCCGGAACGAACACCGGTTCCGATCGACGAGTCGTACGGACTGTTCATCGACGGCTCCATGCGGGCACCGCTATCCCGGAAGCGTTTCGAAACCATCAATCCTGCGACGGAAGACGTCCTTTCAAGCATCGCCGACGCCGGCGCAAAGGATGTCGATGCCGCGGTGCAGGCGGCGAAGAAGGCGCAGGGCCCATGGGCCAGGCTGAAGGCCAGCGAACGTGCGAAGTACCTCTATCGGATCGCACGCCGAATTCAGGAACGATCCCGGGAACTGGCCGTGCTGGAGACCATGGACGGCGGCAAGCCCATCAAGGAATCCAGGGACGTCGATCTGCCCCTCACCGCCCAGCACTTCTTCTACCACGCGGGATGGGCCGACAAGCTCGCGTACGCATTTCCCGGTCGCACCCCGAAGCCGATCGGCGTCTGCGGCCAGATCATCCCCTGGAACTTCCCGTTGATGATGGCGGCCTGGAAACTGGCCCCTGCACTCGCCTGCGGCAACACCTGCGTGCTCAAGCCGGCGGAAACGACCTCGCTGACCGCATTGAAACTCGCCGAGATCCTGCAGGAGGTCGATCTTCCACCGGGGGTGGTCAACATCGTCACCGGAGCCGGAGCGACCGGCGCAGCGCTGGCCGAACATCCCGATGTCCGCAAGGTGGCGTTCACCGGTTCGACCGAGGTCGGAAAGGTCCTCGCCCGATCGGTCGCCGGCACCAGCAAGAAGCTGACTCTGGAGCTCGGAGGCAAGAGCCCGAACATCATCTTCGCCGACGCCGCGATCGACCAGGCCGTCGAGGGCGTCGTCTCCTCGATCTGGTTCAACCAGGGGCACGTCTGCTGCGCAGGCTCTCGTCTGTTCGTGGAGGAATCGGTCGTCGACGAGGTCGTCGACAAGCTCCGTCATCGGATGCAGTCGCTGCGGGTCGGAGATCCGCTGGACAAGAACACCGACATCGGTGCGATCAACTCGGCCGAACAGCTGAAGACGATCGAACGCTACGTGGACGCCGGAGAACACGAAGGCGCGATCATGCACGAGTTCAGCGGGCAGGCGCTTCCGGACAAGGGCTACTGGCATCGACCCTGCTTCTTCACCGGAGTCCAGCCCAGCCACGTGATCGCCCGCGAGGAGATCTTCGGCCCGGTCCTCTCCGTGATGACGTTCCGAACGCCGGAGGAGGCGATCAGCCGGGCCAACAACACGCCGTACGGACTCGCCGCCGGCGTATGGACCAACACCGGTTCGAAGGTCTTCGAAATCGCCCGGAAGCTCGATGCGGGCGTCGTGTGGTGCAACACCTACAACACGTTCGATGCGGCATCGCCGTTCGGCGGGTTCAAGGAATCCGGATTCGGGCGGGAGGGTGGCCGCCATGGTCTCCAGTCCTACGTGAAGTTCTGAGATGACCGATTCCCCCCGACCAACCCGACCGTTCATCCTGCGCATCGGTGGCCACGTGCTGATGCGCATCCTCGAGGCTCTCGCTCTGGGCTGGGTGGTCTGGTTCACGGTCGACGTGATCCTTCTGGCCGGTTCCGAGGATCCCGGCGCAACCTCGTCGGCATGGCTGCACTTCGTCAAGAACGGGGCCTGGGAATTCTGGGAGCACCTCGCGCTGATCGACGATTCGGCCGTCCGAAGCGGTACCTGGTGGCTGGTGATCGCCTGCCTCGCACTCGTCTCGTTCCAACGATACCGCCCCGCGATGGCGAAGTTCCTGGAGAGTTGACCGATGTTCCTTCCCTACGCCGAGAACGCATCATGAACGCACGACTGGACGTCATCAAGACCTGCAAGCTCTTCATCGGAGGCGCATTCCCGCGGACCGAATCGGGACGCTCCCGTCCGATCCTCGACGGCGACGATCGCGTGATCGCGCATGCCTGCGTCGCTTCGCGGAAGGATCTGCGGAACGCCGTCGAGGCGGCACGCAAGGCCGCCCCGGCATGGCTCAACGCATCCGCCTACCTGCGAGGACAGATCCTCTATCGAATGGCGGAGATGCTCGAAGGCAGGCGGGACGAGTTCGCGAACGCCATCGCCACCACGACCGATGCGACGCCGGCCAAGGCACGCAAGGAGGTCGAGCAGTCGGTGGACCGCCTCGTGCGGTTCGCAGGATGGTCGGACAAGTTCCAGCAGATCCTCGGCTGCCAGAACCCGGTGAACGGACCCTACTACAACTTCACGGTGCCGCAGCCGACGGGAATCACCGGCGTGCTGGCGCCGTCGACGCCTTCGCTCCTGGCTCTGGTGACACTCATCGCCGGCCCCCTCTGTGCCGGTTGCACCGTGGTCGCGGTCGCATCCGAGGACACTCCGCTTCCCGCGGTCCTGCTGTCGGAGATCTGCGCGACGTCCGATGTGCCCGCGGGCACCGTCAACATCCTCACCGGCCAGCGTGCAGAACTCATCGAGCCGATGGCGAGCCATCGGGAGATCGCCGCGATCAACGGAGCCAACCTGACTCCCTCGCAACGAACCGGGATCCAGTCCGCCGCGGCCGACAATCTGAAGCGGGTGCATCTGGCCAAGCACACGGAGGACCAGTGGGAGGACGACGAACTGGTCGCCTCGCCGTGGAACATCGAGCCGTTCGTCGAAAGCAAGACGATCTGGCATCCATCCGCGACCTGAAGGGCCGTTCAGAGCTGGGGGACCTCGACGATCCTCGGCTGCTGCGGGCGACCGCCCTTGCCGGGATCGTTCGGATCGTAGAGATCGATGACCGGCTCTCCGTTGACTCTCCGTTCGGGAAAGTCCATGAGAAAGCGTTCGACCTGCGGACTCTTGAGGCCCGTCTGGCCGTCGACGGCTCGATGATCGAAGACACCAACGGTCACGATGCTCATCTCACGTGAGGCATCGTGATGATAGAACGCCGGGATGCCCCGCTGTCTGAGACCGCGTACGTACCTCTCCGCCTCGGCCTTCCGCTTCCGCTCGGGCCACTGGCCGCTTTCAAAGTCACCCCACATGGCGATTTCGAGCGTGTAGAGCACCCTGATGTCCGGGTACCGGAGCCGAAGTGAAAGCAGTTCCTCCTCGGCAATCGAATCGTGGGCTCTCAGTGGATTCAGTTCCGAGAGCATCGCCTGCGGGAACACCTGCCGATCGTTGATCGTCAACTGCTGGAGGGTCTTCACGTCCTCACGAGCCGCGGGATCCTTCCAGCCGGAATAGCTTCCATACACGACGACCGAACCACCCGAAGACGGGTGGACCCGCATGGAGTTGGCCATATCGGGAAGGAGAATGCAGGCCTGCTGGTGGTACTGCGTAGCCTGTGCAAAGTGACCGTCACCCGCGAATGTGCTTAGAACGATCGAAAATCGGGGCTCGGATGCCGTCGTTTCACCCGACAGCACGGGGCCGCGAGAATCGGATCCCGATGCTCCTGATACGTTCCTGGTCGCCAGCTGCTGCTCGAAATCGGACCAATCGCCACCAAGGTCGAGATTGGAGAGATCATCCTCGGCAGGCACGTCGGTCGAGGCCCGCGAAGCCGATGAATCCACACTGGTGGGACCTTGGCAACCTCCGACAAGGACGACAGCCGCGAGAAATCCGAACAGGAAACGGTGCTGATTGCGTTGCATTGTCGATCACTCCTGGCCTTGATCAGGTCGCTCAACGGTAGGGAAGCCCGATTGCCGTGTCAAAATCGATGATTTGAGTGGTCGTCTCGATCACCGCATTGAAATGTTCAAGTTGCGAAGACGTCCGATCCGATGAGAATAGTCGGAAGCGGGTTTCCCCAGGTGCCCCGCCTCCGATACGGATTCAGGGAAGAATCTGCGAAAAACTTAAGGATACCCCGGTCACGGTTCCACCCATGTGGAATCGTTGAGTTGAGGAGTGCATTCGATGCCAGACATCGCTTCGATCGCCAATGGTTCGGTGGGACCAATTCACAAGGCTGCAGCCGTAGGCCGCAGCAACGAAATGAAGTCCACCGGGAATGTTCCAACCGCCGACGCCCAGGTCCGTTCGGACCGCGTCGAGGTCTCGGAATTCGCATCATGGCTGCAGACCATCCGTCAGATGCCCTCCACCCGTGCCGAGAAGGTCGATGCGGTACGTGCGGCCATCGATGCCGGCAGCTACGAGACTCCCGAGAAGTACGAACAGGCGATCGACGGTCTTCTCGAAGACCTCCAGAGCTGATTCGACCCTCGAACTCCATCCGGCATGCGGCGCGGGGGTATCCTGCCACCATGATCGCCTTGCGTCGTCTGCTGTCCTGCCTTCTGGCCACGGTCCTGCTCCCGGGATGCTTCGGGAGCGGTCAGTCCGGAAACGCGACCATCTCGGCATCCTCGTTGGATTGGCCATACGCCCCGACGTCGATCCAGGTCCATCCGATCTCCAGGATCAAGATCGATCGCGAGACCGGTCGAGCCGTGGTCCACGCCCGGGTCGAGTTTCTCGATTCGGACGGATTCTCCACCCGGGGAATCGGTGAACTCGACCTGATCCTCTCCGGCCAGAGCGACGACGGCGTCATGTTGATGTCCCAGACCGAATGGACGTGCGATCTCAACGACGCCGACAAGAATCGTCAGTACTACGACGAAGTCACACGGACCTATCAGGCGATGCTCGAAATGGAACCCGACATGAACGTGCCCTGGGAACCGAACCTGCGGGCCGTGCTTCTTCTTCCGGATGGAAGATCGCTGACGGATTCCAGGCGGATTCGAATCGCACGCACCACGGTCGAACCGAAGACGGACCCGATTCCGGATCAGCCCTGATCGGCCGGCACGATCTCGACCACCGAATACTGGTCGAGGTTGAGGACCGCCAGTTCACCGTCGTCCAGTCGCAGCTCCATGCGATCCAGCCAGAGCTGATCGTCCTTGGCGTGCGCGAACCAGGATCCGGTCTTCGCCTGACGGCAGCGGACCACGCATCCCTCGACGACCTCACTCCATGTGCGATCGCGAAGTGGCGTCTGCTGCGTCACTCGAACCCGTGTTCCCTGCTGATATCCGGTGCTTTCAAGGCTCATGGAGGAACAATGTAGCAGGCATTGCGGAGGACGACCCGTGACGGGATCGAATCAATCCATCTGAAGAGCGACCGGCCCCATGGTCACGATCGTGGGATCCCCCGCATGACGGTTTTCGAGGTATTCGTTGACCTGATCCAGACTGACCGAAGCGATGTCTTCCCGAAGCTGCTCGAGCGTGCGGGCCCGCCCCAGTCGGAAGTAGTCCGCGACCAGAGCATTGGCTCTCGCCGAACTCGATTCTCCGGAGAGAACCAGCGCGCTTTCGAGGCCGGTCTTGATGCGACGGAACTCGTCCTTGTCGATGCCCTTGGACATGCGATGGAACTCCGACAGGCACGTATCGAAGGTCTCCTGCGCACGCTCGGGCGTCGTGCCCGAATAGACACTGATCACTCCGACGTCACGACCGCCGCGGTAGACGCCGCTCACGCTGTAGCAGAGCGAACGCTTCTGCCTGACCTCGGTGAAGAGTCGACCACTCGACGAGCCTCCGAAGACTCTGGTCGCGATCCGCTCCAGAACGGAGTCCGGGTGCGGCTCGGGAGGGGCGTCCCACGCGATGGCGATGTGCACCTGGGATGTGTCCCGTTCGACATGCTCGATCCCACCGATGCGGTCCTTCATGTCAGACGCCTCCTGCGGAGTACCGGTCCAGTCGGACAGCCTTGCTTCGACCCACCGTTCCATCTCGGTCGGATCGACCTCACCGGCCACACTCAGAATGGAGCCATGCGGAACCATGCGGAGTCGCCAGGCTTCCCGAAGCTGCTCGATGGTCGCGGACTCGATCGCTTCACGCTCGCCGTAACCACTCCGGTTGAACGGGGACCGGCGATGTCTGGCCCGCAGCCGATACATGATCTCCTGCTGCGGATCGTCCTGGAGGGAGTCCAGGGACTGCAGGGACAGGCTTCTGATCGGCTCCAGCGCATCTTCGGGAAGCGTGGGGTCCAGAACCATTGAGGACGTGAGATCCAGTCCCCGCTCCAGATCGGAACCGAGCATGGTCGCGGACAGCACGAGATGGTGGATGCCGACGTCGCTCGACCGCCTCATGCCGCATCGATCCATCGCATCGCTGAGTGAACGACTGTCCAGATCCGCCGCTCCACGCGGCAGCATGTCTGCAAGCATGACCGATAAGCCGACCGCTTCGGAGTGGTCGGTGCACGAGCCGGCGGGAAAAACCCACTGCACACTGCATGATTTCACATTTTTTTTTGGCTCGAGAACAAGGCTCAATCCGTTGTCGAAGACCCGTGTGTGTATGTCGCGCAAATGGTTCCGCCTTTCATCCGAATCAACCGGTGATTGTTCACAATAACGACATTCAACGCGATCGAACATGCGCCGACGGTTTGTTCGACGCAAGTCGGCATGCGCACGATGACGTGCAGAATCGCTGTTTGAAGTGCTCTAATCTGGGTTTTTACAACATGAAGCATCGGATGCGCGTTGATTGCAATGCGTTCGAGCATGCGCAGTCCGGAACGAATGCATTCGCGTGTTCGACGGGGGATCTTCGTTGCTTTGGTCTGCTCGCACGCAACACAGACGCCCGCACAAGCTCTCGCGGCGTGCACATTGATGCATGTGCGTTGTTTTTTATCGATGAGATTTCCTCTAAAGCCTCTTTTCGTCGTATTCCGATACGGGTATACCTCTCGGAGAGCGTTCCGCCTGGGGTACACGTGCGTACCAATCATTCTCCGACACGCTATAGCGGACACATGGAGGTCAATCCAATGGCCAAGAAACGTGCAAAGAAAAAGGCTACTCGCAAGAAAGCCACTCGTAAGAAGGCAACTCGCAAGAAAGCCACTCGTAAGAAGGCAACTCGCAAGAA
>DEYK01000018.1 GCA_002364485.1 Phycisphaerales bacterium UBA3160 | reverse complement strand
TTCTTGCTCGGGAAGAAGCTCCAGGCTCCGACCGTGCCGCGGGTACCGACCATCTGTCCGGTCGCGTCGCGGGTCCCGAGGGCCTGTGCGGAATCCTCGATGACCGGAACGCCGTGGTGTTCTCCGAGGGCGAGGATCGCATCGAGATCGCAGGCCTGCCCGTAGAGATGCACGGGCATGATGGCGACGAGGTTGTCGCACTGCTCGGCGAGTTCGGCCGCGTGCTTCGGGCACATGTTGTAGGTGACCGGATCGATGTCCGCATAGACGGGGGTCAGTCCGATCCGCGCGATGGCTCCGCCGGTGGCGAAGAACGTGTACGAGGGGCAGATCACCTGACCATCGACCTTCGGGACTCCGGGGACCAGCGCCATCAGCGCGAGCAGCAGGGCGTCGGATCCGGAACCGCATCCGAGCGCATGGGGGACGTCGCAGTACTGGGCGCACTTCGCCTCGAAGTCGGAGACCGTCGGACCGAGGATGAAGTACTGGCTGTCGACGACGGCCTGCACGGCGGCATCGATCTCGGACTTGAGGGCGTGGTACTGGGGCTTGAGGTCGAGCAGTGGGACGTTGATTGGATCTGGCATGATGGTGGGCTTTCAGGCGTTGTGGGATTCAGGCCTTGATGATGGATGCCGCGGGCTGTTCCACGTCCGACATCGCGTTTCTGGTGTCGACGATGAGGCTGGCGCATCGGCCGACGAGTTCGTAGTCCACGTTGGAGTGGTCGGTGACGATCAGCACGCAGTCGCTTGCCGCGAGCGTCGACTCGTCGAGTGCGACCGAGTTGAGATCGATGTCGTGCTGACGCATCTCGGGAAAGTTCGGGCAGTGCGGATCGTGGTACGACACCTCGGCGCCCTGTTCGAGCAGGAGTTCGATGATGGTCGCCGCCGGTGATTCGCGCATGTCCTCGACATCGGGCTTGTAGGCGATTCCGAGAACCAGCACCTTCGATCCTCGGATGGGGCGACTGAGCGTGTTCAGCGCCTCGGCGACCTTGGCGACCACGTGGGCCGGCATCTGCGAGTTGATCTCGCCGGCGAGTTCGATGAACCGGGTCGTGTGGCCGAGTTCCCGCGCCTTCCAGGCCAGGTAGAACGGATCGATGGGTATGCAGTGTCCACCGAGTCCCGGCCCGGGATAGAAGGGCTGGAACCCGAAGGGTTTCGTCGCCGCGGCGGCGACCACTTCCCAGATGTCGATGTCCATCTTGTCCAGGATCAGCTTGAGTTCGTTGACCAGGGCGATGTTCACCGCCCGGTAGACGTTCTCCAGGATCTTCGCCGACTCGGCGACCTCCGCCGTCGACACCCGGTGCGCATCCTCGACGGCCGATCCGTACAGAAGCATGGCGAGTTCGGTGCTCGTCTCGTCCACGCCGCCGACGAGCTTCGGGATGGCCTTGGTGGTCACCCCCTTGCGCCCCGGATCCTCGCGTTCGGGACTGTAGGCGAGGAAGAAGTCCTGTCCACAGACGAGACCGGTCTCCTCCAGCAGCGGCTGCATCTCGTTGCGGGTCGTTCCGGGATAGGTCGTCGACTCGAGCACGATCAACTGACCGGGCCTGAGGACCTTCGCCGCCATGCGGGTCGACTGATGGACGAACGTCAGATCCGGTTCACGGTGGGCTCCAAGCGGAGTGGGAACACAGAGGATGACGACATCGGCGGCTTCGAGCCGGCCGGGGTCGTCGGTCGCCGTGAACCGTTCGGAGTTCGCGAGTTCCGTATGCATTGCTTCGCCCAGATGCGGCAGGTAGACCTCCCCGGTGGCGAGCTTGTCGATCTTGCGTTTGTCGACATCGAATCCGAGGACCTGAAATCCCGCCTCGAGGACCGCATGAGCCAGAGGCATGCCGACGTAGCCCATGCCGACCACTCCGATGGTCGCGGTTCGATCCGACAGTCGCTGCCGAAGAATGGCGGCCGGCGAGGTGGTCGTGCTGGAGTTGCTGGGATCGGCTGTGCTCATGTCATGCTCCACCCATTCGCATGGGGGGTTTGTCTGATCCGAGGGGACATCTGGCTCGATGAAATGTGGAATAGGCGATTATACCGGGTTGGAGTGTCATCGAGGGGGGTGTATTTCACGACAGGGCGACGGGATTCTCCCCTGATAGACTGGATGGGTGACCCACTGAAGTCCTGTTCACCCCTGGAACGCATCATGAGCACCATTTCCTCATCCAGAAGCCTGCTTCCCGGTGCGACGCCGCTGCAGGCCTCGAGATGGACCGCTCTCGTCGATCCGGTCGGGGAGCGATTTCATCTTGCGGCGGGGCTGGCCTATGTCTTTCTGCTCCCTCTGGCGACTTCTCCACGTGATATCGCCTCGGTCGTGCTGCTGGTCATGACGGTTCTGAGGCTTCCAAAGATCGCCACGGCCTATCGATCGTGGCTGGTCCAGCCGATCTGGTGGGCATTGTTCGCATATATGGTCTGGATCTGCCTTGGACTGCTCTGGACATCCGACGTGTCTCTGGGCCTGGTGGACATCAAGAAGCATCGGATGTTCCTGACTCCGCTGCTGCTGCTTCCACTGCTCTCCCATGCCGGATTGCTGATAAAGAGCTATCTCGCCGGAATGGTCATCGTGAACATCCTCCTGTTGATGGAGTGGTTCCAGTGGCCGAACGCGGAGGTATTTCCCCTGGTCAGTCGCCTTGGTGCCCTGAACAATCCGATCGTGACCGGTCTCTTTGCGGCGGTGGCCATCTGCTACTGGCTTCGAATGCTCGTTTTCGGGCCGTTTCGGCATTTCTGGATCGTCATTCCGGGTCTGGCCCTGTCGGGCCTTGGATTGATGCTTACAGGCTCGAGAGCTCCGATCATGGGGGCGATCATCGGAAGCATGCTTCTTCTGACCGTGCCCTTCATCACCCAGCCGCGGCTTCGAAGCAGGATCCTTATTACCGTCCTGCTGCTTATTGGGGGCTTCATCCTCTCCGTAGTGGCTACTTCATCGCAGTATCGGGCGGCTCTGCTTGGTGGGCCGGCAGCGGTCTATGAGTTCATGAATGCCGACGAGGATCCGACCTCCAGTATCGGAATGCGGGTCCAGATGCTCGAATACGGGATCGGTGTCTTCAAGGAACACCCCTTGTTGGGTACTGGAACCGGGGCGGCGAGCCGCTACATGCCCGATGGGCTTGATCTGCACGGGGTACGGGGTGAACGGGTGACCCTCCACAACACCTATCTTCTTGCTCTGGTCACCCTCGGCATACCAGGCCTGATTCTGCTTCTGGCCCTTCTGGGGGCCTCCTTATGGCAGGCAGCCCCTTTGGCAGCAGGGACTTGCATGGCAGGTGGAACCTTCTATGCGTTGGTGGCCTGGATCGTCGCAGCGGGTGGAGATTCCTACCAGGCAAGTGGTAACTACTTGGGAATACTCGGCTTCCTGATTGCAATCAGCCTCCTCGGATCGAGGCCGATCGAGTCTGGCGAGGTGGAAGGTACGGATTTGACCGATGGGGGCCGAACAGGCCTCTAGCGAGCCCCGTTTCCCATCTTCCCATTGGTTGACATGGCCCCGAATCAATTGGATAATCCCGCCCACAGTGCTGGAATCGTATGTTCCAGCAATATGTGGTCATGGTTCACCATGGCCGCCGATAGACGTCACACGATTCGGTTTTCAACCGGAGAGTTGTAGTTGATTTCGTCGTTGCTTCGTTCAAGTCAATGAGAGACGAAGTTCGGGCAACGGATTGTAGAGATGGGTTTGAGTCCCTGTCGTTTAGTTCACAGGGCATACCAGGAGCAAGCAATGAATACCAAGATGAAGACTGTCAGCATCGCGCTGACCGGCGGAATTCTTCTCGGTTGGGGCGCCTCGGCGACCTTGGCTGAGAACGTCGTCGGAGTGGCCTACTTCGGCCTCGACGAAGCACAACCTTCGTACGAAGGCGACAACGCAGCTGACATCATCAGCTGGAACCCCGACACCGGCATCGTCACCCTCCAGTACGGCCAGGAAAATGGTCTGAACATGCAGTCGGGTGAGAACGGTCGCATGATCGGCGTCACCATCGATGCAGCTGGTTCGGGTTACCTCGTCTCTGATGAGGCTGTCCAGACCGTCGACAACACCGGCCTCTCCGGCCTTGACGCTCAGTGGAGCTACTCGGTCGACGGAGTCATCGGAACCGTCAACAGCAGCTACGTCTCGTTCAACCGCAACGAGATGGGCAACGACATGGTCGGCACCGGCTACGTCTCCGCAGACGTCACCGGCGTGATCACGACCGAGTTCTACTCGACGTGGGCCTTCGATCAGGATTGCCCTGGCGGAACTGACTTCGCAGTCGGCGACTTCGCCGCCTTTGGTGCAGGAGCCTCGGCTGGCATTCAGACTGCCGGAGACGCTGCGAACCCATGCCAGAACACTGGACGGCTCGCCGGAACGATTGGTACCGCAGCTGGTGAGATCTGTGATCTCTTCGTCGGTGAGTCCGGCGTCGGCTACGGAATCGCTGGTGTCGGTGGCGACATGATGATCTACAACAACGGTGTGCTTTCCGAAGACTACACC
>DEYK01000069.1 GCA_002364485.1 Phycisphaerales bacterium UBA3160 | reverse complement strand
CTGCTGCTACGGCGGCAGCTGCGCCGAACTCACCGAAGAGGTCTGCCTTGATCTTCTGGGCGACTGGCGTGGCGCGGGCACCGCGTGCGCAAAGGAGGACTGCTCGATTCCGCCCGCCACCGGCGCCTGCTGCGTCACCAGCGGCTGCGTCGAGGTCACGCTCCTTGAATGCTTCGAGGCGTCGGGCATCTACGCCGGCGACGAGACCACCTGCGACTCGGCCGAGTGCCCGGACGAATGCTACGGAGACGTGACCGGCGACGGTCAGGTCGACGTCGGCGACCTCCTGGCCGTCATCGCGGCCTGGAACTCCTGCCCCTGATTCGATTCACTCGATCACCCGCAGCGCGACGCGGCGTCCATCAGACGCTGCGTCGTTGCTTCGTCGTAGAGATCGCTCTTTCCGAAGCCCGGCATGGCTCCCGCCGCCTCGGCCTGGGCCTGGGCGTCCTCGAAGTTCGAGACCAGCAGCATCGGCGCCTTCGCGGACGATTCGCCCAGATGCCTGATGAGATCGATGCCGCCGCGACCGGTGGTGAACTCGCCGTCGAGTTCGCGGTTCACCAGCAGCACGACGTCCCGCTCCAGGGCGGCGTCGAGCGCCTCGTGGTCGTTGACCAGCTCGACGCTCGCACCGGGCATCGCCCGCTGCACCACCGTCCTGAGCATGATCGCGTCGGGTCCGCAGTGTCCTACCAGCATCACATCAGCCATCTTCGTACTCCCTGTCGATCCAGACCCGGTTCGCATCGATGCCCACGCTCACCCCGTCGGTGAACATGAAGACCCGCGCGTGTTCGGCCCCGTCGACGATCGCGTCGGCCGCGGCCGAAAGTGTATCGCCGTCGATCCCGTCGGACACGAGATTCGCCCGAATGAGCGCCCGGCGGAGACCACCGAGACGCAGGCCCCGATCCAGCGATCGCAGCTCGCTGCGTCGCCATTGGTCGGCGTCCCCGAAGATCGACTCGACTCCGACGTCGAGCATCGACGCCGCGGCCCTCACGATGTCGGCATTGCCGGCGACTCTCCGGGCCACGTCGGGCCAGAGTTCCTCCAGCACCGGAAGGACGTCCCGACGAAGGCGGCCTCTGAGCGTGGTCGCATCGATGTTGGTCGGATCCGACCGCCACTTGACGCCTGCGATCTCGCACAGCGACTGCAGATCGGCTCTGGTCTCGTTCAGCAGCGGACGCACCAGGTCCACGCCGTCACCGAGTCGCCGACTCGGGGCGATGCCCGACAGCCCCGAGGGGCCGGCGCCGCGGCCGAGGGCCGCGATGATCGTCTCGAGCTGATCCTCCGCGTGGTGCGCAGTGGCCACCCATCGTGCCCCGCTGCGTCGGGCTGCGTCGAGGATCGCCTCGTAGCGGAGCGTCCTTGCCTCCGCCCCACCCTGCTGCGGATGCACGTCGAGCAGTTCGCACGGAACGTCGAGCTCGCGGCAGAGCGACCGGACGTGCTCGGCATCGGCGTCCGACGCCTCGCGAAGATGATGGTTCACATGCACCACGACCGGTTCGATGTCGATGCCCCTGCGCTCACGCAGCCGGGACGTGGCCAGCAGCATCGCGGTGGAATCTCCGCCGCCGCTGACGGCGAGGACCATGGGACCGATCGACGTGGTTCCACAGGCGGCCTCGAGTCCACGATGCAGACTGGTCACGACCCGATGCCGCTTGACCTCGATGGAGTCCGCGGCCGTGTTCATCCCGCCGGATCGCCCGGAGGCGGTCCCGTTCCGATGGTCAACCGCACGGAGCCGTTCCTGGTGCTGATGGAGGTGCGCTGTTCGCTGTCACCCAGCACCAGATGACGCACATCCCCGTCGACGGCGTTGACGCGAAGCCGCTGGCCGGGATCCTCCACGGTGCTGGTTCCGTTCACGGCCTTCATCGCGATCTCTCCCACGAAGGCCGGGCCGACCGTGACGTCCACCGAACCGTTGTCGGACTGGGCGAAGATCGGCGGCGAACTGTCGTCCTGCGTCGTCAGCACGATGCGGCCGCTGTTGGTCTTGGCCCTGACGTAGGCCATGGCTTCGAGGATCTCGATGGCCCCGTTGCGGGAGATCACCTCGACGGCATCGGTCGCGTTGACGACCTGGATCGCGCCGTTGTCGGTCCTCGCCGACACGGTGCCGTCCTGGTCGACGCAGCGGATCGCGCCGTTTCCGGACGTGAGCATCGCGCTTCCGGATGCTCCGTTGACGTCGATCGAACCGTTGCCGGTGTTGATGATCACGCCCTGGGTGTCGGGCAGCGTGATGACGAGCGAGACCGAGACGTTCTCGGGCATCTTCGGATTGATCTCGAAGGTCCCCGAATCGGTGTCGATTCCCAGGTCGCACTGCATGAGGCGGACTTCGGCCGCCGTGCGGTCGCCGTCCGAAGTCGACCAGATCGCACGGACCGTGGCATCGAGGGCACGGGTCACCGTGAGCGAGACCGATCCGCTGGTCAGTTCGACGCGGATCGATGCCGGCGGCATCTTGACCACCTGCTCTTCGGTCCGCTCGTGGACCTGGGTTCGGGTGCATCCGACAAGAGCGGACAGCAGCAGCAGGAACGTTGTGATACGCATTGTTCTCTCCCGAATTTCAGGAACGGACCGAACCGCTCTCCTCGGAATTCGAGGAGTCGGCGATCGAGGTGCGTTCCGGGGTGAAGCCGAGCTCGTCCCCGACGGCGGCTTCGAGTCGGTCGATGGCCTCCGACGGCAGGCGGATCTCGTCGCCGTCGAGCTGGTACGTGCATCGCACGCATCGGAACTGACCACCATTGCTCCGACTGACGAACGCCTCGGAACCGTCGTTCGATGCGCCCCCCTGGCCCAGCTTGAGCGTCCGGGACGCCTTGACCAGCGAGATCTCGTCGCGTCGTGCCTTGAGATACGGACCACCGTCGAAGGGATCGACCTCGTCGACGTGCTGGAATCCCATGCGCTCCAGCATCCGGAGGGCGGGGATCGCATCGTCGCTGGTGGCGCCGATCAGCTTGCGGGCCGCGGCCGGCAGCAGCGACGTGTGGATCTCCCCTTCCGGGAAGAGCGAGGTGATGAACTCCTTCGAGGTCCGGCTGAACGCATCGGCCTCCTCGTAGGAGAGGTTGATGAACCGGCGTCCGAGATGGTCCCAGAGCTTGGTCCGTCCGTCGGGTGTCAGGACGCCCATCACCTCGGCGACCACTTCGTCCATGAAGAGTTCGGGATGCTGGCCGATGAATCCGAACCGGGCCTTGCTGAGGAACGAGCCCAGCCGCATGTCGTTGCCGCGGTAGGCGGGCGACAGGATGAGTCCGCCGACTTCGGTCACGCCGTCGCGGTCGCAGACCAGCTGCACCGTCAACTGGACCTGGCCCGACTGCAGATCGCTCGAATAGTGCTGGTGCCGGCGCACCTTGAGGAACAGCCGGGGGAAGTCCGGCGTGCCGCGTCGGGCGATGATCGCCGACGTGCCCGCGACCCGGCCCCCGTTGCCGTTGCCGGTGTCCATGAGGACGAACGTGAAGAACCGGTCCTCGAGACAGGATTCGCCGGCGAAGCTGAGTTCGGCCCGCTCGATGATCTTCTCCATCGCACGCTCGGTCGGCGGCAGATTGTTCGAGTGCACCGTCTTGCCCATCCGAAGCAGCTCGGGCATGTCGTCCATGCGTACGTTTCGGATCACGAACATGGATCAGGCCTCCTGATCCATGGCCTGCTCGAGCAGCCCCATCACCTCGGTGATGTCCTCGGGCTGCATGACGCCGACCGGAGGAAGGAAACGCAGATGATGCGGACCGTGTCCGCAGAAGAAGGCCACCACGCCGAGGTCATACAGCCGGTGCAGCAGCGGCTTGATGGCGGCGAGTCGTCCGCCGTAGGGCGTCAGACGCATCATGCCTCCGGCGCCGCCGATGAGCGGGAACGCCTCGCACGGCGTCGGACAGTCGGTCTCGACCTCGGGGAAGTCCTGCGGACGACGCGAGATGATTCCCTCCGCCGCCGCATGGAAGGCGGCATGGAGGCGGGCGTGTCGCCCGTCGTCACCGTACGAATCGCCCTCGAGCAGCCGCTGGATGATGCGGCGCCCCACGGACAGGCCGACCGTGCCGCCCAGGAACGTCGCGCTGAGCAGCCCCGGCTTGGGGTTGAGTTCTTCGGTGTAGATCGTCGCGCAGACCTGGGACATCTTGCCGACCGAAACCATGTCGGCGAGGTCCTCGAGGCCCAGCGCCTGGAATCGGAACATGCGTTCGGTGCGGCCGAAGGACTGGACCTCGTCGAACCACACGGGAATGCCGGCCTCTCGGCACCGCTCGGCCACGGCCCGGACCCATGCGGCCTTGGCGGCGACGAATCCCCCCTCGCCCTGGACGAGTTCGATGACGATGCACGAATGCTGATGCGGATACCGCCACAGGTACCGGTCGAGCAGCGTGAGCGTGCGCTGCAGCGATCCTTCCGGATCCTGCTCCTCGTAGAACGGCAGGTAGTCGACCAGCGTGTCCAGCGGAATGCCCTGACGCCCGCCGGGGATGTCGCCGATCTGCGACATGGCGATGGTGCGGCCCATGAAGTTGTGATCGAAGGCCAGCACGCGCGGCGCACCGCAGCGGTGCTGCATGCAGATCTTGAGTCCGTTCTCGTTGGCCAGCGCCCCCGAGGTGCAGGGGAAGCAGTGTGCGAGCCGCGTACCGGGGCGGGACGCCTCGAGCAGCGTCTCGGCGAAGGAGATCGCCTCGTCGTTGCACATGAGATTGCCCTGCATGACGGTGTCGGTGATCGACGCCCGCAACGCGGTCTCGACCAGATCGGGATCGCCGTGGCCGAAGCCGTGCACCCCGATGCCGGTGATCATGTCCCACTTGACGGAACCGTCGGCGAGCTGGACGAGTCCGCCGCGACCGAAGCCCGAGCCGATGTACGGATAGAACCCCGCCCGGCCGCGAACCGACGCGAGTCGCGAGACGGCGTCCTCGAGCACCTGGGTCCGCCCCGGATCGGGAGCCCGAACCCCGGTGATCGTGGCCTGATGACGCTTGAGCGCGCCCACCAGCCCCTCGATGGCGGCATCGACGTCGGGACACGCCGTCATGGGATTCAGGTGGCGGCTCGTTTCTGGTACGTGTTCTGGATTCATGGAACGACCCATTCTAGTGGACAGGCTCCGATCCGCCCTGAGATGACCGAAATCCTCGCTCAACCCCCTCTGGTGAAGGGCAGACGGATCCATCGGCCCTGATCGGCCGGGCCCCGGCACGCCTCGAGGATCCGCTCGGCGGGGATTCCGATCACGCAGGCGTTGGTCGTCGTGGGCTCGCCGTCCTCGGGATGGCGGCTGATCGACAGGGCCCCTTCGCTGCGATCCGAGAGGATCGTACGGATCGCCTCGAGATCCAATCCGCCAGTGGACACCAGGGATGTCGCCCGATCGAACCGGTGCCGGCTGCTGGCAGACGGTGGCTCGGGCTGTCGACGCAGGTGCGCTGCATCGAGGCAGTGGTTGGTCTGGACGATCGGCTCCGTCCCGAGTTCCCGTCGCACCACATCGCTCGAAGAGCATTCCAGCTGGATCGCGTCGTCGGGGTCGCCGAGCCAGTAGCTGTGGGCGGCGATGCGTGTCGCCGACTCGATCACCGAGGCCGCCGCCTGCGCGGTCCGCTCGCGGATCGCCCGATGAAGCAGGTTCATGTACCCGATCCCCGACTGGACGTCCTCGGTCTTGAGGTTGGTGGTTCCGACCCAGAGACCGTGTTCGTTCATGCCGATCAGCGTCGGCCCCCCCGCGACCGTGACGGTCCAGGTCTCCGGGCCGTCGGTTGGCAGTCGATGGATCGCGACGACGTGCTCGATGTCGCCGCGGTTGAGATCCCACGACTGCGCCATGATGAGATCGGAGTCGGCGGTCCGGCTGGGTGGAATGCCGATGGCCGTGCACCCCTCGTCGTCGCCTTCCGGCCCCCAGCACACCAGATCCCGGGTATCGGTCATGTTCAGGACGAAGAGCAGGTGGGCGGGATCGACCCGCGCGCCTTCGGCCACCCCGATGTGCTCGTCCCATCCCTCGTGGTCCCACGCCTCGAGCAGATCGAGGCAGCGACGCCCGACCTCGTCGATGCGATGCATGGCGTCCACCTCGCGGGTCGACAGGTATCCGGTCATCTCGTTCATGCGGTGCGCAAGCAGCGACTGCACGCGGTCGCGCAGGGCCTCCCCCTGCTGTCGCCCCATCGAACGCGCGTCGCCCCGGACCGTCAAATCATCGAGTTCGTACATGCCGTCATCCTAGTCGAGCCGAAGCGACGCAGGCTCCAGATGGTCCGCGGGTCCGCTGTTCCAGGTCGTGCCGTCGGGCCCGCCGTCCTCGACGCACAAGACGCCTCCGGGCATCGACACCGTCGCCCGCGAGTCGACGAGTCCGGCTCGGGCGAGTCCGGCGACCGCGGCGGTCGCTCCGGTTGCACACGCCTGCGTCGGACCGACGCCGCGCTCCCAGCTGCGAAGCGCGAGTTCACCCGGCGATCCGACGTGCACGAGATGCACGTTGATTCCGCATTCGAAGGCGGGATGGGTCTCGAGCACGGGACCGATGAAGTCGATCGCATCCAGCGATTCCACGTCGGAACAGGGAATGACCGCATGCGGGTTGCCGGTCGAGACCAGATGCAGATCCATGCGGTGCCCCTCGAGTTCGATGGACAGGCAGGCGCCGTCGCCGGCGACCTCGCACGGGAGCCGGGACGGAACGGCGCCGACCGACTCGAATCCGAACTGCGGGGTCGGCATCGACGTCCGGACCCCCTCCTCGCACAGCGAATACTCGTGCGAACCGGCGGGCGACTCGATCCGGCCGGCGGGCCGATACCATCCCTCGTCGATGCCCAGTCTGATCAGGCAGCGGAGTCCGTTTCCGCAGAGTTCGGCCGGCGTGCCGTCGGCGTTCAGGATCGAATGCCGGGGAACATCCGTCCGCTCGTGCAGCAGCATGCAATCCGCGGCGGCCTCGGCGCACCAGCGTTGGGCGAGTTCCTGCGGATCGTGTCCGACCAGATCGCGGACATCGACCAGCAGCACGGTGTTGCCGAGTCCGTGCATGCGATGGACGGTCAGCTGATTCATCGGAACGTCTCCATGGTCAACTGCAGGATCCCCCCCGCCACGATGACGGCGGAAGCCAGACGAATGCCCGTGGCCAGTCGATCGATCGCGAGACGATCCAACCGCTGCCCGGTCAGCCCGTGAAGATACCCGCACCGCCATGCGATCGAGCCATGACGCCAACTGCGCCGTCCCGGATCGACCGCATGCAGCGCAGCGATCGTGCCCAGCGCGTCGGACATCGCGTCGACGGATTCAGAAGTCACCAGTCCCTCGTCGGAAGCGCCGCGGGCCAGATGCTGGACCGCGAAGGTGTCGGCCTGCCGCTCGAAGCGCCGGGAGATCCAGCCGAACAGGATGAAGACCACTCCGAGCAGCACGACGATCTGCAGCAGACCGCCCAGACCGCGTGAACCCACGAACCAGGAGGGTTCGAACCAGAACAGCAGCTCAAGGCACCACTGGGACAGCACGATCGTCGCCAGCAGGCCCACCAGCAGCCAGGGCATGTGCCGATGACGCACGTGTCCGACCTCGTGGGCCATGACCGCAAGCACCTGCGGCCGCGGCACCTGTTCGAGGAGACCATCCGTCAGCACCAGGTATCGAAGCTTCGGAACGAACCCCATGACCGCGGCGTTGATCATGGTGCCGCTGGTGCGCCAGAGCATGATGTCGCGGGCCCGGACCCGATGATCGTCGCAGATCGTCTGCATGTCGCTGCGAACGTCGCCGTCGGGGAGTCGCCGAAGTCCCAGCACCAGACGCGCGATCAGCGGGGAGAGCCCGAGGACGACCAGGGCCATGGCTCCGGTTCCGATCTCGAGCCAGACGTTGACCTCGAAGAAGGCCTTGCCGCCGGGAACCAGCCACCGCTCCAACGCCTCGGAGGCCGCGAGGATCAGCAGCATCGGCACGAGCATCAGCAGCACGTGCAGCCTCAACTGCGTGAGCACGAAGACCATCCGACCCGGTGGAAGATGGACCGGAAGGCCTCGATCCAGACGCTGCATCAGCGCCGCTTCGTGCAGCCGGTGTTCGATCGGATACCAGGACCACCACAGGAGCGAGATCGCGACGAGCGGCGGCAACATGACGAGCACCTCGTCGATCAGCAGCAGCGCACCGGTGAAGGAACGCATGGCGCCCAGCCAGTCGAGCACGAGCACGGCCGCCAGATAGTTGATCAGGATCAGCCAGCGGGCGACCACCATGCATCGGTCGCCCCGACGGAGGATCGGCCGCAGCCCCCGCGGCCCCGGCCGGTCCATGCGGGCGTGCAGCATGGAGAAGATCGCCATGGTGACCAGCGTGACCAGCACGGTGGGAAGGATCGACAGCAGCACCACCAGCACGGGCGCATCGTCGGATTCCGGCACCAGTCCGAGATCGAGAATCAGACCGCTGTCGGCCAGCAGCACGGACAGGACCAGGAGTATTGGTATCAGCGGAAGCACGGAAGCATCAACCCGATCCGGGGCGGCGGATGGTTCCCAGGTCGACGACGATTCCACCGTGGCGGTAGTAGTCGACGTTCATGCGGTCCTCGTCCACGAAGGTGAAGACGAGGCAGTTGGCCCTGGTGTTGTCGGCGTAGTTCATGTCGCCGAGTCCGGGACCGGCATGATCGCGGTTGCCATGCGACTGGACGTGGTAGTGGAAGTGGAACAGGGACGTGTAGCCCGCATCGAACATGTCCTGGGACGCGTTGAACTTCAGGTCGTGCTGCCGGATGCGGGGCTTGAACTCGAGCACCTCGAACCGACCCTGCTTGTCCAGTGCGATCACGCCCCCGAACTCGGTGGACTCGTCCTCGTGGTCCTCGTCCGCGTAGGCGAACAGATGGGCCCTGACCTCGGAAGGCTGCAGGGCCTGCAGGGCGAGTTCGATCGAGGCGAGATCGCTCCAGGTGAGCGCTTCGCGATGGGTCCTGAGACGTTCACGCGATGCGTCCGCGCCCGGAATGCCGGGGTGGTACTCGGAATAGTGCTTGCGCCCCCTCAGCGATCCTTCGACGTTCGAGTAGAGGCGGGTGACCGGAGCTTCGAGCAGATCGGGGCGATGACGGACCGCGGCCACCACGACCGCGAGATCGCGCATCTCCAGTTCGGCGCGGCGCTGCTCGGGGACCCGTTCGAACGATTCCCTGGCCTCGTCCCAGAACCACTGCTTGTCGGGCTGACGGAGTTCCTGCAGCCAGATGATCTCCTCGCGGTTGTACGGAACCATCCCGAAGTCGGTGGCGGCCGCATGGAGATCGAGCAGCAGCACGTCCTCTCCGCCGGGCTGCGACTGCTCGGCGAGCAGGATCAGTCGATCGCGTTCATCGAGTCGATGCAGGAGATCCCAGCATCGCTGCCGAAGTCCCCGCTGCGACCGATTTCCCGACTCCATGAAGAGCTCGAACACCTTCTCCACGACGGCATCGTGACCGTGCATCCTGACCAGCGCGATGTACTCCGGACGATCCATCTCGTCGGGCGTCAGGGCACGGGGCCGACCCCAACTCGAGATCAGTGCAGGATCCAGCTGCTCCAGATCCCGATCAGCGATCCATTCGCAGCACTCGGTCAACCAGGGCCAGTTGGTCATGCGGGGAAGTTGACGACGCAGCAGCACCATCGTGCGGTCACGGTCGTACTCCCACAGCTGCGCGAGCGCCTCGCGACGAACGGCGATTCCGTAGCCGGGCCGCCACACGATGCCTTCCAGCACCCTGAGATAGGCCTCGTCTTCGGCGGGATCGCCCTGCTGCATCATTTCCATGCTCTTGAGATGCGTCCGATCGTGAGCCGACTTGTCGGTCAATGCCGACATCGGGTCCTTGACCGTGGTTTCGCAGCCGCCAGCAACCGACAGGATGAGGGCGGCGACGCACGGCACGAGGGACTTCAGAACGTATCTTTCGAGGACTTCTACGTGGCCAGCCATGGGTCCAGTGTACCCGTCGAGGCGGAAACCCGGCTCTCATTTGCCCATCACAAGAATGGGACATAGTATTTGAGGATGATGAGCGCCCCCGAAGCCAGTCCAGAAGCCTCCGATCTGAAAGCCAAGGTCGAAGAGGTCATCGAGAAGATGCGTCCCGCCATCCAGTCCGATGGTGGAGATGTCGAGGTCGTTTCCGTCACCGCCGAAGGCGATGTCCAGGTCCGGTTCCACGGTGCCTGCGTCGGCTGCCCCTCGAGCACCATGACCCTCAAGGGAGGGATCGAGCGGAATCTGAAGACCTACGTGCCCGGTTTCAAGGCGGTCATCGCGGTTGACGTCGACGGAAAACCGATCTCAGAATAGCCCAAGGCCGTATACCACAACAACTTACGATTTAGCCCCCCGCTCTTTTTCCTGCCAACCCTCAAATGGGGAGTAGGACAAATGCTGCGGATCCGCTAAGGTATGAGGTTGGAAGTTCGAGGTCGTGGGACCTCGATGAAGATGGCATGGACCCTGCGGCAGGAGGTCCGAGGCATGCTCGTCATAACACGAAGAGAAGGCGAAGAAGTCGTCATTGGTGATCCCGCCAACCCTATTGGCGTGGTTCGCGTGGCATCCGTCAAGGGCGATCGAGTCCGACTGGCGATGGATTTCCCCCGAGAGGTGGAAGTGCATCGTCGTGAAGTCGCCGACCAGATCATCGCTGACAAACCGAGCGTCGTGGGCAAGATCCGGCCGGCCGGCCAGAATCCCTGACGCCGAAGCTACCACTCATTGCACAAAAAAAAGTTCGTGACGTGCGGTGGGAGCACGTCACGAACCGGGAAGGGTTTGACCCGTCTGATCGACACAGGGCCGATCGGGCCGTTGTCGTGCAGGGCCGGCGTGAACCGCCCCTGTCACGGCCCCGGTGCGTGAGCACCGGGCGGACCTTGAAAGAGGCAGGCGTCGTGGCGATCCGTGCCTGACGCTGATGCCTCGAATCTCCGGATCATCCGTGATCCGTCGCCTTCGGCAGGCATGTCGACCACACCATGCAGGTGCTTCGCCACAGGTCCTGGTATGGCGAAATACCTCCTTCTTTCCGGAGTCCGAGCACCATCCGTGGTGCGACGACTCCGAAACCCGGTTCAAGAGAGCATCCATGCTCGCTCGAAGCACGCCGGCTGGGCCGGCCGTAGTCCCATGCTGCCTTCGGCAATGCGAAGTTCGATCCCGTCAAGGATGCGAATCGCCAACTCATTGACCTGCCTCCCCCTGTCCGCCTCGCCTGATCGCACGGCGAGCCCGCAGCATGATCTCGGCCTGTGAGGCGAACTTCTCCTCCCGCAGAGCGGCCCATGCCTTCGGGTCGTGGACTTCCAGGTGATCCTTCACCCCGAGCACGACCACATTGCTCTGCAGGCCGGCCATTCGAATCATTCGATCTGGAATCCTGATGCGGCCGGTCTTGTCGAGATCGACCCTGGCCGCCTGGGAATAGAGCAGCTGCTCGTATTCCAAGAGGTCCTCGTCGGGAACCAGCGACAACTCCGTTGCCGCCGCCATGTGCTCGAAGGTCTTCTCGGGCCAGACCCACAATGAACCGCGTTGGCCGGGTGCCACGTAGAAAGCCGATCCATGAATCTCGGGGTCGAGTCGACTCCGCAGATCCGATGGGATTGCCAGACGCTGCTTCGCGTCGATCGCGTGTTCGTATTCGCCTGTAAACAGCACGCATCAATTCCTCGTGGTTTCCGTCTGGGAAATTAGCCCACTTCGCCCCACATTTCAACACTTTTCCTCAAGATCCTACCCCAATTCCATCTTTGGACCTTCAAATCAGGTCCGAAAATCAATACATCTCAAGCCCCTGCAGATGGTTACGCCGCAAAGCGGCTTTATTGGTATTGCCAGAGCTGTATTTGAGATCAACTGATTCAAGGGAATCCTCAACTCCCTCTCGCAGTAGCGCTTCTTTGGAAGCAGACTGAATGTGGCCAGATCGGGGAAAGGCCATTTCGGGGTTCTATTACAAATCGGGGTGCATCAAATGGTCGCACGCAATGTGATTTCAGACGTGCTGGAACGGATACCGCAGGGTTCCTTCCTTATGACAGCGGCCCACGACGACACGCAGACTGGCGTGTTGACCCCGAGGCTGCAGATCTGCAGTACCGATCCATGCCTGGTCATGGTCTCGATACCGAGGGGAACTCCACTTGAGCCGCTCCTGCGGGACAGCCGCTGCTTCGGCATCTGCAAGATCACGGAAGCAGATCGACTGGTGGAACGCCGGTTCAATCCGCCCCCGCAACGCGGTGACGATCCGTATGTCGCCATCCCGACCTCCCAGGCCATCACCGGAGCGCCGATCATCCATCGATGCGAGTTCTTCATGGACTGCGAACTGGTGGGCCACATGGCACCCGAAGCGGACTGCAGGATCTACCTCGGCCTGGTCAAGGCCATCGGAGTGGTCAAGAATCAGGAGGATCCCCTGACGTTCAACGTCATGGAGTCGATCGAAGAGATGGTCGGCAGCAAGAAGATCTACGCAAACTGAACTTCAGCCCGCAACGCTTGTGACCTATGATTCGTCGATGACCACAGGCACCCCGCATCCAGCCAATCTGCACGGAATCGACTACATCGAGTCGGCACGGTCGTTCGGACCTCCGCCCGTGCCCATCATCGATGTCCATACCCACATCGGCGGCGGCCAGGCGTCGAAGATCTACAAGATCGCGGCGGAGGCCTGGGGGGTTCGCCACTGCTGCTCGATGACCCAGTTGGAACAGGTCGAGGCCGTGTCCGAAGTACTCGGCGACAGGATCCAGTTCATCGCAATCCCATCCTTCTCCGATCCGGACCGAAGCGCCGCTCATGGCAGCGACTTCCTCGATCGGATCCGCTCCTTCCATGAGCTCGGCTCGCGCATCGTGAAGTTCTGGTGTGCACCCAGGGGCGTCGACTACGGAGACGAGGTCGGCAATCCGGACCTGCTTCGACTGGACAGCCCGATCCGCCGCAAGGCGATGGACCTCGGTGCATCGCTGGGAATGATGTTCATGGTGCACATCGCCGACCCGGACACCTGGTTCTCGACCAAGTACCGCGATGCGGATCGCTACGGTTCGAAGGCGTGGCAGTACGAATCGTTCGAACGACTGCTGGACACCTATCCGAATCCGTGGATCGCAGCCCACTTCGGAGGCTGGCCCGAGAATCTCGACTTCCTCGACGGGCTTCTCACCCGTCATCCCAATCTCCATCTGGACACTTCGGCGACGAAGTGGATGGTGCGGGAACTCAGTCGACACGACACCGGCGAGTTCACGGGATTCCTTGCCAAGTGGTCGGGCCGGATCCTCTTCGGTTCCGACATCGTCACCTCCGATGCGCACCTCGAGATCGATCCCGAACTCAACGAGATGACGGCCAAGGCATCGACCACCGAAGAAGCGTTCGATCTCTACGCCAGCCGCTACTGGGCGTTGCGGCATCTGTTCGAGTCGAACTACGACGGGCCGTCCCCGATCGCGGATCCGGATCTGGCCATGGTCGATCCGGAAGCCTACGGACCGCTCGATTCACCCACACTGCACGGACATGGCCTGCCGGTCGAGCTGCAGCGGATGATCTATCACGATGCCGCGGTGGGACTGGGGCTCGTGGAGCCGATTCAGTCCACGATCGACGCGTAGTCGCATCGGATCCGATCGCACCAGTCCGCCTCGGTCGCGACCGGGCATTCCGTGTCGACGTCGCATGCCATCGAGGTCCGATCGAGCGTCCACCTCGTGGCGGTGTTCTCGTCCCGATCGACGGCCGTGAAGACATCCGGATGATCCACGAGATGCGATTCCGCAGGATGACCGTGGCCGAGCAGCACCGGCTTGCCGGCCTTCATGCTCCAGAGCAGCGGAAGCACGCCCATGACTTCGTCCCGTCGACCGGATGTTCCGGGAACGAGCAGGACATCCGCCGACGAGATCGGTGTCCGATGACCCGCGAGATCGGAATCGACGACCAGCTTGTCGCCGTGCCCCATCGACTCGAGCCAGTCGCGGCAGAGGTCGAAGCCGTAGACGTCGGGATGCGTGAGGATTCTGATCGGATGTCCTCCGATCGCCAATCGGGCGGGAACACCCAGAAGCGAACGCAGATGGGTCCACCCGACCGGATCGCCCAGCACCCCGAAGACGATCGTGTCGTCATCGGCCCCCCATTCGGCCCGGCGGTCGCGATCGACGTTCATGGCGTCGAAGACGTCCACTCCGAACGGCCGGACCTGCATGTCCAGTCGACCGAGTCCCCGTGCACGAAGCGCCTCCACCACACCTTCGCAGCCGACCTGCAGCTGGAACCGGCAGGAATCCTGCAGACGCAGCATCGATTGACGCTGCGTCGCCCCGAGCCGGATCGAGTCGACCGTGCCGATGCACGGCGGAGCCTCGTCGCAGGTCGAGCGGAGCTGGATCGATCGCGATCCCCAGGCATGCACCAGATCGAATCGTCCGTGGAGGTGCGTCCATGAATCCAGGACATCCTGCAGCGCCTCGCCGTTGGCGAGCATGCGGTCGCCCATCGTGCCGATGCGACCAGAGGTCCGGGGCAGTTGCGGCTGACGGCGATCTCCCGCGCCGACTTCCAGCACGACGTGCTCGAATCCGTCGCCGGCGAGTCCGTGCAGGGTACGTCGCAGCTGTCGGTGCAGACATCGTCCGTCCGAACCGGGGTACACGTCGATCAGGTGGAGAATGCGCACCAGGTCACCTCGGCTCGATGCGACCACCGAGTTCCGACGTGAGATGCGTGTAGAAGATCTTCGCGATCCTGTCACCGGTCACCGTGGCCAGGCGGTCGTTGAGATCGTTCCTCGTCGAGATGGTGTGGAATCCGTGCGGATCGACGTTGGGAATGTCCACCATCAGCTGGTGGTACGTGTATCCCCCTTCGGTGCCCGGCGCCGGAAACACACGCGACTCGGTCGGCACGTTGATGACCCTGACCCGGCACATCGCCTTGGGCTCCGGAGTCTGCCCGTCCCTGGTCAGGGCGAACTCGTCGACACTGACATAGATGATCTGCGTGGCACCGACCGCCTCGCCGATGGCGTGGACGGAAAGCAGTTTGCCGGCCCGATCGTGCCGGGACGAGACGCGAATGGCGTCGCGGGCCGCGATCATGTTGCCTTCGGAGACCGCCTCCTCCTCCATCAGCATCATGGTGGCCTCCTCGGCGATCGTCCGACGAAGGCGTGTGGGACTGATTCGATTCCGACGGTCGTCGATGAAGACCACGGTCGGAACGTCCTCGAGCGTGTAGAGGGCCTCCGTCTTGGGTTCCGGTCGCGCGACGAAGCTGACGGCCGTGACGATGTTGCAGCCGCCCAGCTCAATCATCAGGGGAGCGAACAGCAGCAGAAGCAGAAACGTGCGTCGGAGTGAACGGATCATGGCGTCTGATCAACCTCGGGCTTGTAGCGATCCGGGTACTTCGGTGCCAGGTGCGGGTAGAACATCCAGGCGGTCTGCTTCATGAACTCGGTCAACAGACCGGTCTCGATGATCTGGGCGGTCGAGGAATCCCGATCGAGCTGGTTGACCGTCGGAAACCTCGCCGTGACGTGGTACGCATCCATGAACTCGTCGGGACTGTGCCCGTCGTCCTCGATGATGCCGACCGTGGCCGTGCATTCGCCTTCCCAGATCCAGCGGTTGCCGGGTGGCGTCAGTCGGAAGGTGTGGATGTCGATCAGCACGATCCGCTCGACCTGCAGGGCCTTGAGCATGTCGCTGTACGGCACGGCGTTCCATCGTGGCGTCGAGAACTGCCATTCGCGGACGTTCGCAGGAGTACGGACCCGGGCTCCGGAGACTTCACGGGCGATCAGACCTCCGACGCCCGAACTGACCATCTCGGGAAGAGTCGGATACTGATGGAGAATTCCCAGATCGGTATCGACGACCACCGCGACGGTCTTGTGCTCCAGCCCCTCGTAGCGGGCGAGCACCTCGATGCGCTTCTGGTACTCGAAGCTCTGGGCCATGCCGCCGGCGAGATAGAACGCGCCGCAGCCCTTGTTCAGGAGGACCACCGGTAGGAGCAGGAGCAGCAGCAGGAGCAGACGACGCATCAGATGATTCCTCGGAAACGAAGCATGGTATAGACCCAGCCCAGAAGCAGCATGATCAGGACCACCCAGGTGACCTTCATGGTCCAGAAACGGCACAGAGCGCCTCCCAGAGGGGCTCCAGTGACCAGGACCACCAGACCACCGATGAAGAACACCGCCGTCGCGAATCCGACGAGTGCTCCGAACGGCTGGGCCACGAATGCATCATAGAACCGTCCATGGGCCAGATTCGAGAATGCCGTGGTAAATCCGCATGTCGGACACGGCAGGTTGATCGTCGTGATCCAGCTGCACGGAGGAAGTCCCATCTGGGTGTGCGTGCCCATTCCGGATTCCGACGGCGTCAGCCACGCGGCGATGCCGAGGACCGTGCCGCAGCTGAGCACGACGAACAACGCCACGACCCGCCGCGCAAAGAGCAGATCGGTCAACCGCTGGACGATGGGCGATCCCGCACTGGATTTCGTATCGTAGTACTCCATTTCGACAAGGCTAGTCGGTTACGAAGCCTGAGGCAAAACAACGGCGTTTCAGTCGCCGGCCGCTTCGATCCGACTCGCCAAATCCCGTATTGCCGTGCAGGAGGGGTCCTGATCATCCAGACCTTCGCAGGCTTCGACCCCTTCGATGCAGACCCGCCGGGCATCGCCCTGACGTCCGGCCTGCATGTGCAGTTCGGCCCTCTTCAGTGCATTCTCGACCAGCAGCGAACGGGTCGAGCGATCATCGGGGTCGTATGACAGGCGAGGCTCCAGAAGCCGGTCGTGATACCGCTCGTAGCGACGAAGCATCATCTCGGGTTCGGCTCCGCACCATGCAAGGTAGCCGATGGCCTCCTGTCCTCTGGACAGGTCGATGGATGCGGCCCGGGAATCGGAGGGATTCAGCCAGGCCAGCATCTCCAGCAGATCGATGTATCGGATGAAGTTGTCCATCGCTTCGGCCCGACGATCCTGATCGACGTGCGCGTCGGCCATGGCGCGATGACCGGAGGCGAGGTCACGCAGCTGGCGGTTCTGTCCGGGATGTCGAGCGGCGAGTTCCTGCCGGATGTCCAGCGATCGTTCGAGCAGTTCCCGCTGACGGGTCGCATCTCCCGTCCGTCCCGCCATGGACGCCACGCGGACGAGCACCACGGCGTGATCACGCTGGAGCAGCGAATCCTGAGGCGACTCCTGCACGAGCGCGGCGCGGATGCGAAGCGCCTGTTCGTACCGCTCGAGCGAGGCGGACGCGTTGTCCTCGCGCGACTCGATGCCGCCCAGCGACGTCATGACGATGGCATGGTTCGACCGCACGTCCACCCGGTTCGGATCGATTGCGGACGCCTCGCCGATCGATTCGAGCGCGGACGCGTACGAAGCACGCGCCACCGGCATGTCGCGAAGGATGTGCCGGGCGTGATCCCCGCGGAGCATGTGGTTCCTGGCCCGGTGCAGATGCTGCTCGACCGAGGCGACTCCGTCCGCATCGAGGGCGTCGAGCACCGCATCGGACCGGGACAGCGCAATCGACGCGGCGGGCCAGTCGTCGAAACTCGGATTGCGCCGGGTCCAGCGGGAACGTGCGAGGGTCGAGAAGGCGTCCGCAAGCTGCAGACGGAGGCCGTGGTCGTCGTCCTGCGCCTTCTCGAGCAGCGACTCGAGATGCTCGATCCGCAGCGAGGCGAGCGAAGCCGATTCGTCCAGCGCATCGACCCGCTGGATCAGCGTGCCCAGAAGCCTCGAGAGATCGGCGCTGTGGTCGACCTGGATCGCAAGCATCGCCGTCTTCTGATCGCGTTCGGTGACCGCGATCGCCCGCTGCCGCGCCTCGTGCACCGCGTAGTACACCGACACGACGATGCCCGCGACCAGCGCCAGAAGCACGCACCCCGCCGAGGCGAGCAGCCCACGATGACGACGGGCGAACTTCCGGATGTGATACAAGCGGCTCGGGGGACCGGCCAGCACGGGCTCGTCGTCGAGGTATCGCTGCAGATCGTCGGCCAGCATGGAGGCCGAGTCGTACCGGCGGGAACGTTCCTTCTCCAGGCATTTCATGACGATCCAGTCCAGATCGCCCCGAAGCCCCTTGGTCAGGGTCCGCATGTCCGTCTCGCGCGAGACGGCCACGACTTTGCTCCGCTCGCGGGAGGCGGACGACTGATCGACCAGTCGCGTCGACGGCTTGGCCGGCGACTCCTCGCGGATGATCCTGGCGATCTCGTTGAATCCGGCCGACCGCAGCGTTTCCGGCTCGAACGGAAGCGATCCGGTGAGAATCTGGTACAGCACCACGCCGAGCGAATAGATGTCGCTTCGCGTATCGATGTCCTGCGTGGTCATCTCGGCCTGCTCGGGACTCATGTATTCGGGGGTGCCGATCATCTGTCCTTCACGGGTGAAGATCGTCTTGTCGGTCAACGGCTGATGCAGGGACTTGGCGATGCCGAAATCGATCACCTTCGCCGACACCGCGTCTCCTTCGTATTCCACGAGGATGTTGTTCGGCTTGAGATCACGATGCACGATCCCCTTCTGATGCGCATGCAGCACCGCCCGGCAGACCAGGATCATCAGATCGATGCGGCTGCGGATGTCCAGTCGCTGACGATCGCAGTGCGTGGTGATCGGAACGCCCTGCACGTACTCCATCGCGAAGTACGGAAGCCCCCGCTCGGTCGTTCCGGCATTGAACACCTTCGCGACGCCGGGATGATCGAGGATGGCGAGCGCCTGCCGCTCGGCCTCGAAGCGGCTGATCACCGCCTTGGTGTCCATGCCCGGCTTGATGATCTTCAATGCGACCTTGCGCTTGACCGGAGTCGACTGCTGGGCGAGATAGACGATTCCGAAACCGCCTTCACCGAGCTTGCGGATGATCCGGTAGCCGTCGATGAACTCGGCGTCCGCTTCCGACGCGAACATGGCCCCCGTCGAACCGACGTCGCCGTCGGCCGACGAATCCATCGGAATCGTCGCGTCATCGGGATTGAATCCGGATGACGGATCGTCCGGTGGTTCCGGCGGCGGCGTGGATGGAGGTTGCGTCATGTGCGTCCTTCGGGCGGATCGATCGCCCGTTCAAGATAGACGATCGACGCGAATCCAGACGTCGACGAGGATCGCTTTCCCGCACTCGAAGATGAAATGCGTGGTCACGCCCCCGGGAGACCGCATGATCGGATCATGAAAGCGGGCAGGCGAACCAGGTCGATTCCCGCCCCACATGCACCCGGGTGAGCAGATGCAGTCGCAGTCCACTGCCGTGCAGATCGCTCAGATCGGGTGGATGGGCGGTGAACAGGTGACAGGTCGGTTCCAGCGGCGACGCGGACAGTCGGTCCGGGCAGGCCAGAGTCAGAATGTGATGATGCTCCAGCACCCAGCGGGAGACCACCCGCAACTGCCTGAGATCGGACTCCCGACAGAGACAGTGCACTCTGCCGTGGGAATCGACGCCGAGATCGATCTCCGGACACGTGGGACTCGAGATCGGCAGTGGATCGATGCCGTCGACGTGTTCGGCGAGATGACCGCCTTCGACATCCGACGTCGATGACGGCCGAACCGGCTCGGACCGCATGGGCTGCACGGGCTCGACCGGTGTGGACTCGACGTCCTCGTCGATCACCAGCGGCGGCGGCGGAACATCGAAGAGCGCCGGCTCGGGAACCGAGTCCGACGGTACGGGGAATTCGTGGATGACCGGCGACTCGACAGGCGACGGCTCGGCCGGTTCGGCCGGTTCGGCGAACGTTGCGGCGAGTCCGCGATGTATTTCGGAAACCAGACCGTCGAGCCCATGCTCGTGGGACCGGCATCGACTGGACTGGACCTGGGCTCCGGCATCGTCGATGCGATGGAGATGTCCGCGCAGGGCCAGTTCGAATCCAAGCTGCTCGCGAACCGTGTCCGCCAGACGCCGCCCCGTCGCCTCGGCGGTCGTTCCGTCGGAACCGGCGAAGCAGATCCCGAGATCCAACTGCACGGCGCCGGGCAGGGACGCGAACGTCTTGCAGACCTGATAGGCCGCGACGACGGCGGCCTGATCGGTACCGCTGAGGATCGTGATCCGATCGAACCCGACGGTGGCCAGATGCACGGCATCCCACTGCATCGGGGGGACGATCGCCCATCGCCGACTTCGGGTGGCCGTCTGATCGATCGTCTCGGCAAGCGGCCGGGTCGTATCCAGCGGATCGAGCGGCGTCGAGGAGAGTCGACTGAGGCAGGTGGAGTCGTCCTCGATCCGAAGCAGCGCCGCATCGTCGGCATCCGGATTCAACGCCCAGGTGCACGGGCCGAGCCAGACCGCGGCGCGGACCGGCAGGTGCCCCGGAATCAGACATTCGATGCGCGGTGTGACGGTCGATGCCCGAGGAGGCTCGGCCACCGTCGTGGCGGTGGACGGCGTCGTGAAGAGATCGGTCAATGCACCGTATGGATCGGGTTGCGTCGTCATGATGTCGGGTTCAACGTGAAGCAGTTCGTGCTCGCACCCGTTTCACCGGTCAACGTCGATTCGTTGTAGGGATCGATTCGACTTCGCCCATCGATCACCACCTGGTAGCGGTACTGTCCGGGAGGCAGCGGCACGACTGCTTCGAAGCATCCGCGACCGCGATCGAACCGCATCGGAGTCGCCGAAGTCGACCATCCGTTGAAATCGGCCGAGATCGACATGCTCTGCTCGGGCACTCCCGGCTGTCGGAAGCAGATGCCCTGATCCGTGATGATCACGCCGAAGTCGCTCTCGGCGACGTCGGATCCGCTTTCGGTGCCCCGACCTTCTCCGAAGATCCCGCTGGTGGACGAAGGGGTCTCCGATGCACCGGCCTGATCCGGCGTGCGGTTCTCCGGAGGTGATGCGTCGAATCCGGCCTGCATTCGAAGGGCGAGTTCACCGACCCGGGTCGAGGTCTGGACCTGCGGCGGTGGCACGGAGGTGGCCGATCGCCGATCCACGAGTTCGGGCTGCACCTGGGGAGGATGATCGATCACCCAGCGGGCCAGCGCGACGTAGTCCTGCTCGGCTTCGCTGCCCGGTGCGAACTCCGTGATCGGCTGACCGAGCGACGCGGCCTCCCGCAGGGGTTCGTGCTCGCGAACGACCATCGGAAGCAGATGATCCGGAAAGTGCTGATGGAGCGCTTCGAGAATCCTCGCCGCAAGCCGGGATTCCGGATTGAAGAGGGTCGGCAGCATGTTGCACTGGATGGGTCGGGCGATGCGCTCGATCAACGACTGGATGGTCCCCCACTGCCGGCGAGCCCCGCGAAGGGAGAAGTATCCGGTCTCGACCGGGATCAGGGCCTGGGTGGAGGCCCGAAGCGCGTTGTAGGTCAACAGTCCGATCGAAGGTGAACAGTCGATCAGACAGATGTCGTATCGGGCCGAACACCCCTGCAGGACCCTGGCCAGGCGTCGATCACGATCCGGAAGGGCGTAGAGGCCCCCGTCTGGAGATTCCAGGCCGGCGAGCATCATCGTGCTCGGCAGCAGATCCAGTCCGTGCATGACCTGCCAGAGCATCGGAGCAGGGTCGAACCCGTGATCCAGATCCGACAGCATCGCCTCGGCGATGCCGGTCTCGATCCTGGATTCGGGAACGCCCAGCCCGGCGGCGCAGTGGGACTGGGGGTCCATGTCGACCAGCAGGGTTCGGACCCCCTGCTTGGCGAGGACCGCGGCGAGGTTGATGGCGGACGTGGTCTTCCCACATCCCCCCTTCTGATTCACGATGGCGATGGTTCGCACTGAGGTCCTCCCTGACCGGTGGCGGCGCGGATCGCGCCGCCGAACGCGTTGACGCTCAGAGTCATCATCGGCGGGCATGAAAAGAGGCCTTGAATATGGGACCCGATTCAGTCGGCTCCGACGCTCGACCAGGCTCCGGCGATGGCCGCCTCGGGGACATCCTGGACGATCTCCACGTGCCCGGGCCTGATCGGAACCACCAGCGTGTGGTGTCCGGCACGGATCTTCTTGTCGAAGCCCATCCGATCGATCAGCTCGGTGGTGGCGATGGTTCGGGGCAGGCGGATCGGCAATCCGATCCGCTCCAGCCTGCCGATGAAATCGGCCGCCCAATCCCCCTCGAGAAGGCCCAGTTCGCCGGAGATCCCGATGGCGGCGACCAGTCCGATCGAAACCGCCTCGCCATGGAGGAGATCCAGCGGTTTGATGGGCTCGATGGCGTGGGCGAAGGTATGTCCCAGATTGAGGACCGCCCGGCGGCCCTGCTCGCGTTCATCGTCCTGCACGACGCCCACCTTGATTCTGACGGCGTGTTCGACCAGCGAGGCGACGGCCTCGGGATCGGCGTCGAGAATCGCGTCGAGCCCGGCATCGATCAGGTCCAGGAGCTGCGGCCCGTCGATCAGTCCGTGCTTGACGCATTCGGCCAGTCCGCAGCGACGCTGCCGGTCGTCGAGCGTGCCGAGCACGAGCGGATCGGCGAGCACCAGTCGGGGTTGCCAGAAGGCACCCGCCAGATTCTTGCCCAGTCGGGCATCGCCGCCGGGGAGCGGAAGATTGACACCGGTCTTTCCGCCCACGGATGCGTCGACCATGGAGAGCAGTGTGGTCGGGATCGTGACCAGATCGATTCCGCGAAGATAGCTCGCCGCGGCGAAGCCGGCCATGTCTCCCGTCAGGCCGCCACCGATCCCGAGGATCGCATCGTGACGATCGAGTCCGGCCTTCAAGGCCGCCTGATAGATGTCCTGAATGGTCTCGATCGTCTTGCGGCGTTCGTCCGCTTCGACCGTGCACCGTTCGACGCGGAATCCGCCTGCGACCAGCGAATCCTCGACCTGCACCGCATGCGTATCGGCGACGGCCGAATCGACCACCATGAGAATCCGCCGGCCCGAAAGAAGTCCGACGCATCGCTCACCGACGCTGCCGAGGATTCCCGGCTCGACCACCACTTCGTATTCACCACCGGGGCATCGGACGGGTATTGCGGTCATTCGTTCTCGCTGTTCCGACGAGACAACTCGTCCATAGCATCCGCCGGCTCGTCCGGCAGTGGCGGCACGGGTGGTTCCGGATCGACATCGCCAAAGATACCAGCGTGCGGCGTTCTCCGTTTTGATCGGCGGTTCAGCCACAGCAGCCCCAGCACCACGAACAGCACCGCCACGACGGCGAAAATCAGCGACACCATCGTGGTCATGTACGCCTTGGCGTCGCGAAGAGCTGCGTCCACCGCCTGCTCCTCCATGGCCACCACGCGTGGCTGCCCGCCGATGAACACCGGGTAGGTACGGGAAACTCCCTGCCGATCCTCGATCCGCAGTCGCTTGTAGAAGTAGCACTCCAGCACCACCTCGTCTCCCGGCTTGGCAAGCATGCCCTGCATCGGAACGTAGACCATGACCGGACGGCCATCAGCAGGACGTACGAACCACTCCTGGACTCTCTCCAGCGGGCGAGCGAGCTGCTCAACCTGTTCCAGCCGTCCTTCGACCACCATCAGCACGCCGCGGTGGGCCGCAGGCGATGCCACCAGTTCGTCGTGCTCGATGTGGAGTCGGCCGCCCAAGGATCCGGCATTCTTCGGCCAGGCCTGAACGTGATTCAGGAGGGCGAGCATGCCGGCATCGGGCGCATCCCGATCGTCCTGTACCTCGACCAGCACCTCCCGAACCGCATCTGAAAGCGGCGGGGGTGGTTCAAACAGAGCAAGAAGAAGGAGCAGAACGACCATATGACCCACACACTCTATGGCAAGGAAGCCCGCGGCAATCCGCGGGCTTCCGAGCAACGACCCCAAGGGGATTCGAACCCCTGTTTTCAGGATGAAAACCTGACGTCCTAGACCTGACTAGACGATGGGGTCTGGCGCAGGCTGGCATGATACGGGATGACCTGCATGGAGGTAAAGACAGAAATCCCGAGGCTGCGGTAGTCTCTCCATGCGGCATGCCTGCATCAGATTCCATCTCGATCCTGACCCCCCTCGCCTTCGAGGCACGATGCCTCGGCGTCCATGGCGGCTGGAACGTCCGGATCTGCGGCCCCGGCTCCACAGGCATCGAATCGTCATGGGGCGCCGATCTTCCACCCTCCGGCAGTGTGGTCATCCTGGCCGGAACTGCAGGAGGCCTCTCCACGAAGATCGGTGCGGGAAATCCCATCGTGGCCAGTGAGATCCTCGACAACGCCACAGGCAGGCGGTGGATTCCGTCCATGCGGTTGCCTGCCACCGACTGCCGAAGCGGGTTGATCTGCTCCACCGGGAGCATCGTGAGCACGGTGGCTCAAAAAAGGGATCTCCACCGACAAACCGGGGCCGATGTGGTCGATCTGGAATCAGCCGCATTTGCCGCTCTGGCCACAGATCACAGCTGGGATTGGGCCGTCATCAGAGGAATCAGCGATGCGGCGGATACGGCACTTCCGATCCAGAGCAGCCGCTGGATCACTTCAAGCGGCAGGACAAGGCCTATGGCCGTTCTCGCCAGCCTCGTACGCAATCCTGGACTGATCTCCATCCTCCAACGCCTTCGCCTGGACTCCACGGCAGCCATGACCGCAGTC
>DEYK01000055.1 GCA_002364485.1 Phycisphaerales bacterium UBA3160 | reverse complement strand
CACGGAGCCCAGACCGGCGCGATGCTCGAGGCCATCGAGCAGGTGATCCTCGACGAACGTCCCGACTGGCTGCTGGTCTACGGCGACACCAACTCCACGATCGCCGGTGCGCTCGCCGCCGCGAAGGTCCACGTGCCGGTTGCCCACGTCGAAGCCGGCATGCGATCGTTCAACCGCCGCATGCCCGAGGAGCTCAATCGGGTCCTGACCGACCACCTGGCGGCATTGAACCTCACGTCGACGTCGACGGCGACGGCGCATCTGGCCGCCGAGGGCATCACCGGCGATCGGGTGCTCGAGGTCGGCGACGTCATGTACGACGCGGCCCGGTTCTACGGAGAGCGGGCCGGTGCCCGTTCGGATCTGCTGCAGCGGCTCGGCGTCGAACCCGACGGATTCCTGCTCGCCACCGTCCATCGGGCGGAGAACACCGACGATCCCGTGCGCATGAACGCCATCATCGAAGCCTTCATCGCCATCGGTTCGGAGCATCGCATCGTCCTGCCGCTGCACCCCAGGACCCGGGCCGTGCTCGAGGCGGGTGGCGACCTGCAACGGCTTTCGGAAGCCATCACCATCTGCGAGCCGCTCGGGTACCTCGACATGGTCGCTCTGGAGCGCGACTCGATGCTCGTGCTCACGGACTCCGGTGGAGTGCAGAAGGAGGCGTTCTTCCAGAGCACCCCGTGCGTCACGCTTCGTGACGAGACCGAATGGGTCGAACTGGTCGAGTCGGGATGGAACACCATCGTGCCTCCGGTCGATGCGCAATCCATCACGACCGGAGTCATGGCCTCGATCGGCACTCGCGGCGAACCGATCACCCCGTACGGACGCGGCGACGCCGCGGATCGGATCGTCGATGCCCTGATGGGGACCATCGCGTGAGAAACCTTCGATGCTGGTGGGTCAATCACTACGCCTGTCCGGCCGACGAGCCCGGGGGCACCAGGCACCACGCCCTGGCCGGTCATCTGAAGCAGCACGGCGTTGACGTCACGCTGATCGCATCGAGTTTCCACTACACCAGGCTCGTCGAGCGGCTCGACGACGGCGAGACGATGCGGATCGAGGATCGAGACGGCGTTCGGTACGCCTGGCTCCGCACCAGACCCTACACGTCGAATCCACTCGCCAAGTTGAACAACATGAGATCGTTCGCATCGCACCTGAGGCGAATCGCACCGACCCTTCCGCTGGATCCGCCCGATGTGATCATCGGTTCGTCGCCGCACCTCTACGCGGCGGACGCCGCCAGACGCGTCGCGCAGCGCATGGGCGTGCCGTACTGCTGCGAAGTCCGCGACATCTGGCCGGGTTCGCTCGTCGACATCGCCGGTGCGTCTCCCTGGAACCCGATCGTCCTGCACATGGGACGCATCGAACGACGGATCTACCGGGCCGCCCGACGGATCTTCACGCTGCTGCCCGGTTCGCAGGAGCACATCGTCGAACATGGCGGTCGACCGGGTTCGGTGGTCTGGATCCCCAACGGCGTCGATCCCGAACTTCTGCCGCCGAGCGCACCTCCGCGGGGCGAAGATCCCTTCACGATCATCTACGCGGGGGCGCACGGCGTGGCCAACGGTCTCGACTCGGTGCTCGATGCGGCGTCGATCCTCCAGCGGACGCCCGCCTCGCGTCCGATCCGATTCGTGCTCATCGGCGACGGCCCCGCCAAGCCGGATCTCGTCAGGCGGGCCGCCGACGAGTCGCTCGACATCGTCGAGTTCCGGGACCCGGTGCCCAAGTCGTCGATTCATTCGGTGCTGCAGCAGGGCGATGCATGCCTCATGCCGTTGAAGCGTGGAAACGTGTTCCGGCACGGCATCTCACCGAACAAGATGTTCGACTACCTCGCGGTGTCGAGACCCGTGATCTTCTCCGTGGACACCCCGGTCAATCCGGTCGAACGCGCCGGAGCCGGACTCACGATCGCGCCGGAGGATCCCGAAGCACTCGCCGGCGCGGTCAGGAAACTGTCCGCGATGGATGCATCCGAACTCGAGTCGATGGGAGTCCGCGGCCGTTCATACGTGATGGAGCACCATGACCTCGAGATGCTGGCGGGACGCGTTGGCGACGCTCTCCACGAGGTTGTCGGTCCGATCGGCGCAGAAGCCACGGCGTCTCTGTAGACTTCCCGATTCCCTGTGGAAGCAGGGGCAGCACATCGGGGTACCCGTCATGACCGACCATCGAAGAATACGAATCGCCGTGCTCGGTACGGGACGCATCGCCGGGAAGCACCTGCATGCGATCGCCGAGTATGCCGACGAACTCGAACTCGTCGCGGTCTGCGACACCGAAACCGCCGCCATGGATCGCGAGGACATCCCGGAGCAGACGCCCCGGTACGACGATCTCGAGAAGATGCTGTCGGAGGCGAAGCCGGAACTCGTCGCGGTCTGCACACCCAGCGGTGTCCATCCCGGGAACACCGTCGCCTGCGCGAAGGCCGGCGTCCACGTCATGACCGAGAAGCCGATGGCGACCCATTGGCAGGACGGTCTCGACATGGTCGAAGCGTGCCGCGATGCCGGAGTCCGACTGTTCGTCGTCAAGCAGAATCGGCTGAACGCCACGCTGCAGCTGCTCAAGCGTGCGGTCGATGCCGGTCGATTCGGTCGCATCCATCTCGTCAATCTCAACGTCTTCTGGACCAGGCCCCAGGACTACTACGATGCCGCCGCGTGGCGCGGAACCCGCGACATGGACGGCGGCGCGTTCATGAATCAGGCGAGCCACTACATCGATCTGCTCGACTGGATGATCGGTCCGATCGACCGGATCCACGCGATGATGGACACCAGGGAACGCGACATCGAGACCGAGGACACCGGAATCCTCAATGTCCGCTGGAAGAGCGGGACGATGGGCAGCGTGAACGTCACCATGCTCACCCACCCGAAGAACTACGAGGGTTCGATCACCATTCTCGGCGAACGTGGAACGGTGCGGATCGGCGGTGTCGCCGTGAACGAGATCCAGCACTGGGAGTTCGAGGACGAACACGAGGACGACGCCCGGGTTCGCGATGCGAGCTACGAAACGGCCTCCGTCTACGGATTCGGCCATGTTCCCTATTATCGAAATGTGATCGACGCGATGCGCGGGGACGCCGAGGCGATGACCGACGGCGGTGAGGGCCTCAAGAGTCTGGAAGTGCTCATCGCTTCGTATCGGTCCGCCGAAAGCGGGGACGCCGTCGCACTGCCGCTGCCACGTTGAACGAAGAGGAGTCACGAATGTCCGAGCCGTTCATCCATGAAACAGCCATCGTCGACGATGGAGCGACCATCGGAGCCGGATCGCGGATCTGGCACTGGGTCCACGTCTGTCCCGGGGCGGTGATCGGGAGCGGTTGTTCGCTCGGGCAGAACGTCTTCGTCGGCAACCGCGTCGCGATCGGCGACAACGTCAAGATCCAGAACAACGTCTCGGTCTACGACAACGTCACGCTCGAGGACGACGTCTTCTGCGGCCCGAGCATGGTGTTCACCAATGTCTACAATCCGCGGTCCGCGGTCGTCAGGAAGGACGAATACCGCGATACGGTCGTCCGGCGCGGCGCGACCTTCGGCGCGAACTGCACCATCGTCTGCGGTGTCACGGTCGGGGAGCACGCGTTCATCGGAGCGGGTGCCGTCGTCAACAGGGACGTTCCCGCCCACGCCCTGGTGGTGGGGGTGCCCGGAAGGCAGATCGGCTGGATGAGCGCCCACGGCGAGCAGCTCGATCTTCCCGTGACGGGATCTGGTCGATGCGAATGCACCCACACCGGCGACACCTACGTCCTCGAAGACGGTGCGATCAAGCGGATCACCTCGTGATCGCTACACTTGGGCGGTCGCGGACGGACCTGTGCATGCCCAGACTTCTTGAACTCCTCATTTCGCTTGTCGCTCTGGTGCTGTTGAGCCCGTTGCTGCTGCTTGTCGCGGTGCTCGTCCTGATCACCATGGGGCGGCCCGTGTTCTTCCTTCAGGAACGAACCGGGATCGCCGGAAGACCGTTTCGGATCGTCAAGTTCAGGACCATGCGACGCTCCGACGTCGACGAGGTCGACACCACCCGCGATGCATCGAGGCTGACGTGGCTCGGCCACCTGCTCCGTCGGACGAGTCTCGACGAGCTTCCCGAACTGTTCAACGTGTTCAGGGGCGACATGAGCCTGGTCGGTCCTCGTCCACTGCTTCCCGAATACCTCGAACTCTACGATTCGACGCAGTCGCGTCGGCACGAGGTTCGTCCGGGCATCACCGGATGGGCCCAGGTCAACGGTCGCAACGCGATCGACTGGGAGACGCGGTTCCGATTCGACGTCTGGTACGTGGACAACCGCTCCACGCTCCTCGACTTCAGGATCATGTTCTCGACCATCGGGCAGCTGATGAAGATCTCGCAGACCAGCCAGCCCGGACGGGCGACGCAGGACAAGTTCAGGGGATCCGCCTCATGAGTCGTCTGATCGTGATCGGCGGCGGGGGACACGGGCGGGTCGTCGCGGACTCGGCTCGGGGCCTGGATGTCTACGACACGATCGTCTTTCTCGACGACGCCCCCGATCGAATGATGGACGACGGCGAGTTCACGGTGATCGGCAGCTGCACCGAACTCGAATCGGTCATCCGTCCCGGAGATTCCTGCATCGTGGCGATCGGCGACAATCGAAATCGAGCCGGGCTCATCGAGCGGGTGCTCGCATCGGGCCTTCCGCTCGCCACCATCGTGGATCGTTCCGCATCGGTCGGTTCCGCCTGCGAACTCGGCCCGGGAACGGTCGTGCTTCCGCAGGCGGCCGTGAACATCGGTACGAAGCTCGGCATCGGCTGCATCGTCAATACCGGTGCGACGGTCGATCACGACTGCCAGCTCGGCGACCATGTCCATGTGGCTCCCGGTGCACATCTGGGGGGAGATGTGGGCGTGGGATCCGGAACCTGGATCGGGATCGGTGCATGTGTTCGTCACGGGATCTCGATCGGCCGCGATGTCGTGGTCGGGGCGGGGGCGGCCGTGGTCGACGACGTGGATGACGGCCTGACGGTCGTCGGAGTCCCCGCACGGCGGCGTGATCACACCGCCTGACGGCGGCAGCGGCAGTTCACTTCCGATAAGAGCGTATCTGGAAACGGCTGAACTTGATGAATTGCGAGTCGCGTGTCCAGATACAATGGGTGCGCATGCTCAGAAGAATCGATCAGCTGCCGAGAAGCGCCAAGCGCGCGATCATGATCTCATTCGATCTGGTCGCGGTCGCGGTCGCGGTCTGGGCCTCCTTCGCCCTCCGGATGGGCCAGGTCTTTCCCGACCAGCTGACCACGATCTGGTGGGTGCTCGTCGTGATGCCGGTGGTGACGGTCCCCATCCTCGCCTCGCTGCATCTGTATCGATCCGTCATCCGGTATCTCGGACCCCGGTTCAGTCTCGCTCTGGTCCAGGGCGTCACCCTGTCGGCCCTGTGCATGGTCGGCATCGCGTTCATGAGTCGGGCCGCCATGTTCCCCCGGACGGCTCCGATCATCTACTGGCTGATGGCATCCCTGCTCATCGGCAGCAGTCGACTGCTCGTCCGCTGGTACTTCCGATCACGGATGAACAGTCAGGCCAAGCCGGTCGTCATCTACGGCGCCGGTCAGGCGGGGGCCAGGCTGGTCTCGGCCATCGTCAACAGCGGCGAGTACAACCCCGTGGCGATCGTCGACGACGATCGTGACCTGTGGAAGACCGACTTCCGCGGAGTCCGCGTGCATGCTCCCGCGAGCCTGCCTTCGTTGATCAAGTCCATGAACGTATCCGACATCTTCCTGGCCATCCCCTCGGTCTCGCGTCGCCGTCGACTCGAGATCGTCGAGGAGCTCAGGTCGCTGCACGTCGAGGTCTCGACCATTCCCGAACTCGGGGAACTCGTCGCCGGCTCGGCCAGCTACGACGAGATCCGTCCGATCCGCATCGAGGACCTGCTCGGTCGGGACCCGGTCCAGCCCGACGAATCGCTGCTGACGGCATGCGCCACCGGCAAGTCGGTCATGGTCAGTGGTGCCGGAGGCTCCATCGGCTCCGAACTCTGCCGGCAACTGCTTCGGCTTCGTCCGACCCGCCTGGTGCTCGTCGAGCAGTCCGAGTTCGCCCTGTACGAGATCGAACAGTCGCTGCGATCGATCGCCGAATCCGAATCCATCGACGTCGAGATCCTTCCGCTGCTGGGCAACGTCTGCGATCAGGACCGGATGAAGGAGATCATGGACGTCTTCCAGATCAAGACGATCTACCATGCCGCGGCCTACAAGCATGTTCCCATCGTCGAGTACAACATCGTCGAGGGCGTCAGGAACAACACGATCGGCACCTGGCGTCTCGCCCGGGCTGCGATCGAACAGCGGGTCGAGAACTTCGTCCTGATCTCCACCGACAAGGCGGTCCGGCCGACCAATGCGATGGGTGCGACCAAGCGTCTTGCCGAACTGGTGCTGCAGGGACTGTCCCGGTTGGAGATTCCGACCCGCTTCTGCATGGTCCGCTTCGGCAACGTGCTCGATTCATCGGGTTCCGTGGTGCCTCGCTTCAGGGACCAGATCCAGGCCGGCGGGCCGGTCACCGTCACGCACCCGGAGATCATCCGGTACTTCATGACCATTCCCGAGGCGGCGCAACTGGTCATCCAGGCCGGATCGCTCGGCGAAGGTGGAGACGTCTTCGTCCTCGACATGGGAGAGCCGGTGAAGATCGTCGATCTCGCCCGGACCATGATCCGTCTCGCGGGTCTTTCCGAGAAGACCGACGATCATCCCGACGGCGACATCGGAATCGAGTTCACCGGACTCCGCCCGGGCGAGAAGCTCTACGAGGAACTCCTCATCGGTCAGAACACCTCGGGCACCCCGCACCGACAGATCCTCCGGGCCAGCGAGGACGACCTTTCCTGGGCGGTCATGGAACCACTGCTCGAGGAACTTGATTCGGCCTGCGAGTCGATGGACTGCGAGACCGTACGCGACCGCATGCGGACCTTCGTGCACGGGTACAAGCCCGC
>DEYK01000042.1 GCA_002364485.1 Phycisphaerales bacterium UBA3160 | reverse complement strand
CGACCGCTTCTCGGAGATGGGCTATGACCTGGTGATCTATCCGGTCACCATGCAGCGGATCGCGATGGGTGCCGTGACCGATGCGCTCTCGAAGTTGCGTTCCGATGGTGATGTGGCCGGGATCATCGATGCCATGCAGACGCGGCAGGACCTGTACGACCTGCTCGGCTACGTACCCGGTGAACCATGGATGCACCCGAGTTCGACCGCATCCAAGGCCTGAGACGTCGTCTTCGACGCCCCGGCCTCCGATCGACTACAATCACTGGACTCTGCATTTCGGCGCTCAAGGTGCCCGATTGCACATAAATACCCCTAAGAAGATTGGAAGAACGTCCATGAGCGCAACGACCAAGCAGCCAGACACCCGAGGCCTCGCCGGACAGACCATCGGCGACACCCAGATCTGTTCGGTCGGTCAGTCGCATCTGATCTATCGAGGCTACGAAATCGCCGACCTCGCAGCCCACGCCACCTTCGAGGAGGTTGCATTCCTCCTGCTCGTGGGGCACAAGCCGTCTTCCGGTGAACTGGAGGCGTTCAACACGGAGCTGCGAAGCTACGCCAATCCGCATCCGAGCGTCATCGAGCTCGTGCAGCACATCGCGAAGCAATCGCCCGACGCACATCCGATGTGCGCTCTCCGCACCGCGATCTCCGCGGCGTCGCATCTGGATCCCGATTGCGAGGACAACTCACAGGATGCCGAACTTCGAAAGTCGAAGCGGCTGCTCGCTTCGATTCCCACGATCATCGGAGCCCACCAGCGTGCCCTGGAAGGCAAGGATGCGATCACCCCGGATCCCGAACTCTCCCACGCGGCCAACCTGCTGTACTGCATCACCGGAGAACGACCTGGCGAGATCGCGGCCAAGGTCATGGATGTCTCGCTGATCCTCTACGCCGAACACGACTTCAATGCATCGACCTTCACCTGTCGCGTCATCGCATCGACGATGTCCGACATGCACTCCGCGATCTGCGGCGGCATCGGAGCCCTCAAGGGACCGCTTCACGGTGGCGCCAACGAGGCGGCCATGGACATGCTCGCCGAGATCATGGAGGCCGTCGAGGGCGGTTCCGATGCGGAGTCCTGGTTGAAGAACGCCTTCGAGACCAAGCGGAAGCTCATGGGATTCGGCCACCGTGTCTACAAGAACGGCGACCATCGCGCCGGCATCCTGAGGGACTGGGGACTCAAGTACGCCTCCGAGGAGAATACGGACGCGAAGAAGTGGTTCGATCTCGGCGACGAGGTGCAGGCCATCATGCTTCGCGAGAAGAACATCCATCCGAACGTCGACTACCCGTGCGGCATGACCTACTACGCCATGGGCATTCCCGTTCCTCAGTACACACCCATCTTCGTGGCCAGTCGGGTCACCGGCTGGTGCGCCCACATCATGGAACAGCACCGGAACAACCGGATCATCCGTCCCCTGGCCGAATACACCGGTCCTGAACTGAAGTCCTGGGAAGACAACTGACCAGACAACGGCGGAGTCAACACATGTCAGACGTGAAGAAATTGGCGGTCATCGGCGCAGGAACGATGGGCAGCGGCATCGCGCTGGTTGCTGCATCCAGGGGAATCGACGTCGCATTGATCGACGTCTCCGAGGAGCAGTTGTCGAAGGCGTCCTCGTACCACGCCAAGACGATGGACCGGAACGTCAAGAAGGAACGGATGACCCGCGAGGAGGCCGACACCGCCTTGTCCCGCATCGGTTGCCACACCGACATGTCCGACGCCTCGGACGCCGACTGGGTGGTCGAGGCCGCCACCGAGAACGCCGATCTGAAGAAGAAGATCTTCAAGCGCATGAACGAGGTCTTCGGCGACGGAGTCGTCCTCGCCACGAACACCTCCTCCATCTCCATCACCGATCTCGCGACGGCGGTTCCCGACGCGGCGGACCGGGTCATCGGCATGCATTTCTTCAATCCGGTCCCCATCATGAAGCTCGTCGAGGTCATCAACGGCCGTGGGACCAGCGAGGAGACGACCCGCCGGACCATCGAACTGTCCGAGGCCATGGGCAAGGTTCCGGTTCCCGCGAACGACCATGCCGGATTCGTCAGCAATCGGGTGCTGATGCCGATGATCAACGAGGCGTTCCACGCCTGGTCCGATGGGGTCGCCGAGCCCGAAAACATCGATTCCATCATGGTTCTGGGCTGTGCCTTCCCCATGGGACCCCTTCGTCTGGCCGACCACATCGGTCTGGATGTCTGCCGCGACATCATGCTGGTGATGCACCGTGGTCTGGGCGACGACAAGTACCTTCCAGCCCCGAAATTGGTCGAATTGGTCGAAGAAGGACGTTTGGGAAACAAGACCGGACATGGTGTCTACGATCACAGCTGAGGAAGGTCTGTTTTCAGCCCGGTACACCGAACATCAGCATCAATGAATCCACTCAAGCTCATCCTCGATTTCTTCAGCAGCGTCCGCGTCGGCATCGTCTTCATGGTCCTGCTGTTCATCTACAGCGCCGTGGGATCCTCCGGAATCCCCATCCACTGGGCCCTCTGGGAACCCACCACCTGGTACGCGATCAGGGAGGCCAAGGGGCTCGAGATGACGGAATTCGAGTGGTTCCACTGGTGGCCCTTCTACGCCCTGATGGCACTCTTCTCGGTGACGCTGATCGTCACCACGATCCGCCGCATCCGATTCAACGTCATCAACCTCGGTGTCTGGACGATCCACACCGGGATCATCACGCTGGTGATCGGAAGCGTGATCTACTTCGCGACCAAGATCGAGGGTGATGTCCCCATCGCCCGGGCTCGAATGCAGATCGAGATTCCCGGACACGAGACCTCCTCCGTCCTGGTCATGCCCGGCGCGACGGCGACCGTCGGATCCGGAGCAGACGAATGGTCGTTCATCGTGACGTCGATCGATCCGGAATGGGAACTTCTTTCCGGATCCGATGCCGGCAAGCGGGCGTATTCCGTCTCCGTGTCGGTCCAGTCCCCCGAGCAGCGGTACGTCCGCCAGTTGATCCTCGGGTATCCCCAGTACACGGAGGATCTCGTCGCCAGCGACAATCCGAACCAACCCTTCGCGCGTGCCATCAAGGTGGTGGGCACTCCGACCGTCGATTCCGATCTGTCGCTGTCCCTCGTTCCCGATGTCCGCGACAGGTTCCATGTGATGAATTCGTCGGCACTCTACATCCGCGAGATCAAGAAGCAGGCCGACGGATCCATCGAGCCGACCACACCATGGATCGAACGCCCGATCCATGGTCTTCCCAGATTCAACAACTACCTTTCCGGACTCGGTACGACGTGGCCGATACGTGATGACAACCGAACCTTCATCGAACCGCTCAGCATCCGGGTTCCGGCGTCGGATCCGAACGATCCACTGAACGGGGCTTCGGTCCTCGTCACCGACTACCTGCGTGCGGCGGTGCTCGAGAAGCGGACCGAATCCGGAGGCAACGTGCTCGCGCCGTCGGCCAAGGTCGAATTCACGACCAGCGAGGGGCGCAAGCAGCGCTACGAGATGTTCGCGATGGATCCGAAGTCTTCGAACGCCGATCCCTCGCTCATGCAGTTCAAGTGGATCGAGGAGGAATCCGACTTCGACGAGCTGATGGAACCCGTCGGTCCCCGCATCGTCATCACCATTCCCGGTGATGAACCCCGGACCATGACGTTCCCGATCGAGGGGTTGTCCGAACTCGAACCGGATCTTCCCATGCAGCCGATCGAGGGAACCGACTACAGGTGGCGTCCGGTCCGATTCGACGAGCATCTTTCGATCGAGGGTCGGGACATCTCGATGCTTCGGATCGAACTCGAGAAGGACGGCGATCTCTGGATGCGGTGGGTCTTCGACGATCCATCGCTCAACGGCGATCTTCCGCTTCCGGTTCCCGGCGCCGTTCCAACGGACCACACCATCGAACGCCGTGAACTCGACCCCGGAATCCAGACGCGTTTCGAGCCGTCGACCAGGGCCGCCGCTCCGGTGCTGCTCCTGGCCGGTCCAGGTGATGGCACGCTCCGGCTCGTGACCAACTTCAAGTCGGACGAACCTCCCGTTGCGATGGACGTCGTCATCGACGAGCCGATGGAACTGGTACCCGGCATCACGATGAACGTCCCGAGTTATTCACCGTACACCACCACCAGCACCCGACCCTCGATCGTGCCCCGGGGACAGCAGGACCCGTCGATCGGAAATCAGTACTCGATGATCAGGGTGCAGGTTCCGAATTCGAGCAACAGGGAGGCGTGGCTCGCGTATCACCACTGGCCGTTCGAATCCCGGGACGAGGTTCTCCGCAGGTTCCCCTGGCGACCGACCACCGTCGCGCTTTCCGATGGAAGAATGATCCAGCTCATGCTGTCTCGCAAGAGCGAATCGCTTCCCTCGAAGGTCTCGCTGCTCGGCTTCGACACCAAGGATCACATCGGCGGCTTCACGGGAAGCACATCGAGCATCCTGAACTGGATCAGTCGGGTCCAGTTCGACGAGTCGTCCGGACCCAGGGAAGCCGACATCAGTGTCAACGATCCGGCCGAAGAGGGCGGCTTCTGGTTCTTCCAGTCGCAATGGGATCCCCCCGATCCGGCCAGGTTCTCGGGCGACACCCCCTCGCTCGGTCTCAACTACACGGTGCTCGGCGTCGGAAACCGCCGTGGGGTGTGGGTGCAGCTCGCCGGCAGCGTGCTCATGGTCCTCGGACTCATGTATGCGTTCTATGTGAAACCCGTTCTGGTCCGTCGTCGTCAGGAATCGGCAATTGCAAAGGTTGGAGCGGCATCATGATTCGTTTCATTCTCATGCTCACAGTGCTGTTGACCGCATCCGCATCCACATCCGGAGCCGACGACAACGTCGAATCCAGACCCTTTCCCCATGGTGTCGACGTCTCCCCGTTGGACGTCGTCGCCGTCTGGCAGGGTGGTCGGATCAAGTCGTACGATTCGTTCGCCCGTTCGATCATGCAGTCGATCACCGGTCCCAGGGAGATCGATGGTCAGTCGGATCCATTGACGTATCTGGATCTGATGCTCCGTCCCCAGGCGTACGAGGGGAAGCCCCTCTACTTCGTGAAGAAGAAGCCGTTCCGAGCGTTGATGGTGGATGCCGCTCTGGAATCCAACAATCCTCCCGACCGCGCCAGCCTCGAGGCCTTCATGGAGACGGGGCTGGCCAGCGATTCGCTTCTGCGGAACCCCGCCGTCGAGCAGATGATGTCCCGGCTCCGCTCCGATGTGCTTCGCTTCGCCAAGCCCGTCGAGGCCCTCGAGGCTGCGACCCAGACCTCGAATCCGATGATGCTCCGTCGCCTGCTCGTGCTGATGCCACCTTTGAACGGTGAGTACACAAAGCCCTGGATGACGATCGACGAGTACCAGATGTCGTTCGCCAAACTCGATCCGAATGCCGCCAACGGCGATCCGATGGTGCAGGCGTGGACCCGGATGGTCAGCGCGTGGCAGCAGGAGGACGTCGCCGGCGTCAATGCCGCGATCGTGGATCTCGGACGGGTGCTTCCCGAGGCGGGCCGCGCGGTGTTCGCCGAGTATCCATCCGAACAACGCCTCCAACTCGAGAGCTCGTACTTCAAGTGGAAGGGATTCACCTGGATCTGGATGATCTATCTGATCTCGATCATCTTCCTGCTCATGGCCGTCGTGTACGGCTGGGGTGGGGCCCGTTGGACGGGAATCATCTTCTTTCTTGCCGCCTTCGGACTCCAGACCTTCGCCCTCGTGCTCCGCTGGTACGTCTCCGGGCGTTGGCCGAACACCAACATGTTCGAAGCCGTCACCACCTCGACGTGGTTCGGTGGATGCTTCGCGATCATCATGGAGATCGTGCTCGGGCGAACCCGGGTCCGCAACCTCTTCTTCCTCAGCAGCGCGATGGCCTCCATGTTCGCCCTGATGGCGGCGAGTTTCAGTCCGTTGCAGCTGTCTCCGCACTTCAGCAACCGGATGCCCGTGCTCCACGACGTGTGGCTCTACATCCACACGAACGTGATCATCTTCTCCTACGTGCTGATCTTCCTCGCCTTCGTCTCCGCCGGCCTCTATCTCATCCATCGATTCATCCGATTCGGTCGAGGTGAGCGGGACGTCCGGGAGCATGTGGGCGCAGGCGGCGTCGGTTCCCTGATCATCCGTCGTCGAGGCGGCGAAGCGGCCCTGATGGATTCGAAGACCAGCTTCGGAGCGGTCCTCGACGGCACCACGATGATTCTCGTCGAACTCTCGTTCATCCTGCTCTGGGCGGGACTGGTCATGGGGGCGATCTGGGCCGACCACTCCTGGGGTCGACCGTGGGGCTGGGATCCGAAGGAGGTGTTCGCGATGAATACCTTCCTGATCTACGCGATTCTCATCCACGTGCGCATGAAGTCGAGCGACAAGGGCATGTGGACGGCCATCCTCGCCGTGATCGGGTGCGCCGTTATGCTCTTCAACTGGATCGTCATCAACTTCACGATCTCGGGTCTGCATTCCTACGCGTAGGAAGGGTGCATGCATGAGCGGATCGAACCGAAGCGTGTTCACCAGAAGGCTGCTCGACGACTGTGGTGCACTCATCACGGACGGCCACTTCGTCTACGCATCCGGTGAACACGGTCCCGGATGGATCGCCAAGGACATCATCAACACAGTCCCATCACGACCGCGCGACCTCGGTGCGATGCTCGCGGAGGCGGTCGCGGAGGCGGGGATCGAGGCGGACGTGGTCTGCGGTCCGGCGGTGGGCGGCGTCATCTGCGCCCAGTACACGGCCCTCGCGATGGGGATCGAATGCATCTTCGCCGAACGCCATCGCGAGGACGGTCGCGAGACGTTCCGGCTCAACCGCGGCTACGACGTTGCCGTCAGTGGTCGCAGGGTCCTCGTCGTGGACGACGTGATCAACACGGGGCATTCCACCGGTCTGGTCCTCGACGCGGTCCGGGCCGCAGGCGCATCCATCTGTGGCGTCGCGACCTGGATCAACCGAGGAAACGTGGGGCATCGGGAATTGGGCGTCGACCGGTTCATCTTCCTCGACGAGATCGAACTTCCCTCCATTCCGGCCGCGGAATGCCATCTGTGCCGGAACGGGGTTCCAGTGAACACCGACTATGCGCATGGAGCGGAGTTCGTCTCCTCACAAAAATGATCACGGGAGCCGCCCGAACGCGACTCCCGTGACCTCTTTCGCCGATGTGACGCCGGTTCAGCGGCACATGCCCCAAGATTCGATGACGGACAGAAGATCCATGACATCCACCATGCCGTCGTTCCCGATGTCGGCGGGACTGCTTTCGCTGCCCCATTCACTGATGACGAGCAGCATGTCGTTCACATCCACCATCCGGTCACGGTTGATGTCAGCATCGCAATCGAGCTGCTCGTAGTCTCCGAACTGCGACTCGTGTTCGAGACCGGCGTTGTCGTACTGGTCATCGGACAGTTCCGCAGGCAGGTTGTTGCTGCTGCGAAGCATGCTGAATCGCTGCGGGCCGGGATTCTCGCCGGTGAGATGGTCGTACATCGATACACCGTTGAAGAGATGGTCCTCCATCGGAACCCACTGCCCCTGTTCGTTCCGAGAGACGGAGCACATCGTTCCTCCGACGATCATCAACAGGTTTCCATGGTCGTCGAACTGGAAGCTGTCGATCGGCTGATCCTTTTCGCCACGGATCTCGGAGACCTCGAACACGCCTTCATCGCCCATGGAGAGGGACCAGATCGTGTTTGCGAACCCTTCGGACCAGAACAGCAGATCTCCGGTCTTCGGATCGATCTCGATGCTGCATTCTCCCTGGAACTGAATCTGCTGCGGGAGTGGGGCGAACCGGGTCGATCCGTAGCCGTTGCCTTCGGATCGCGAGAACCACCGGAATCCACCCTCGGCGGGGAAGAAGGCGCACATGTCGTTTCCGTCGAGCGTCATGGCTGCGGGGGGCGACTGCAGATCGAGCGACGCCAGAGGTCTCATGTTGTTCGACGGATCCTTGTCGAAGATCTGCAGACGGGGATTCTGACCGGGTGCATCATCGGCGACCCAGAGTCGTGCATTGGAATCGATGACGAAACGCTTCGGGTTCGGTGCAATGTTGGCGAGTTCCACCGGCGTCAGGGTGTTGGTGTCCAGGTCGATCTCGGCCATCGAGGTCAGCCCCTGTGGGGACTTCATCAACGCCCAGCCACCCATGCCGCTGGGGTGCGGCTTGAAATCGCCGACCGCCCAGTCCCGGTACGCGTCTCCGAGCATGACGGGTCCGCTCACGATGTTCGTGAACAGCGAATCGATCGGTCCGAAGACCTTGATTCCGATGCCGTTGTCATAGGGTCCCCAGGAGTAGAAGCGATTCGGGATGATCGAGATGTACCCGTCGAGATACCGCTTGGACGAACCGTACACGGATCCATCCAGTTCGTACATGTAGCACTGCGTGCGGTTGTCTCCGTATTCATCCTGGATTCGACGTTCTTCGATGTGCCAGGAACGGCTTGAGAATTCACTCTGTCCGTAGCAGTCGCTTCCACCTGTGGCCGGATCGCGGACGGTCATGATTTCCGTTCCTTCGTACCCCCAACCCTGTCTGAAGGTCGTGACGTGACCACCGTATCGATCGACCTTGTATCGACCGGATCCGGTGGTACCGAGGTCGTCGTAGTATCCGTTCCGTACGAGAATCAGATGCCCGTTGATGGCGGACCTGCACAGTCCCTTGAACGACGGAGCATAGTCGTCCCTCGCGATGTAGAGCTTGACGACGAATTCGCAGGAGAGTCGATCCTTGATCTCTTCGTAGTAGTCGTCGTAGTTCGTGCCGCCCAACGGATCGGTATCCATGTCGACGCCGAGGTCCTCGATGAATTCACCGAACTTGTCGTAGAAGTAGTTGCTCTCCGGATTGAACACGACACCTGGATCGATGTGCGGAAATCCGTGCGACGCGATGTACGAGAAGACATTCGTGGTCGCGGTCGGAACGCAGTAGTTTATTCCATCTTCTGGAAGCCCCTCCACGGAAGGCTCCATGTCTTCACATCGGACCTGATCGAAGTCCGGCATGTGATTGACGTAGTAGTAGAAGTGTTCGCTGTCGGTCCAACTGCTCAGGACGACTTCGCCCATGGATGCCGAAGCAGTTCCAAGGGTCGTACTGATGGCACAGGCTGCGAGTGTCCGGAAAGGCATGTATTTCATGTGATAGTCCTTGGTTGATGCGTGCGAAGGGGCCGAAAAACCGGGCCCAGTACCCTGATTGCGTTCGAACCCGGACATCTCTCGCACTTCTTTCCAGAAAAACAATGAGCCCGACGGAGCATTGGCTCCGTCGGGCTTCAGGGAGAGGGGAGATGGGTTGTTCGGAAATCCGCTCTCGCCAGCAGGATCTCCGTACCCCCTCACATGTGTTCACAGGGACCGATCAGGTCATCGCAGGGGTTGTGCGTCGGTTTGATCGATGAGACGTCCCTTTGTCTTCTGTCAGTGAAACGCCCTTCACGGCGATCTATTGCAATGATGGTCTGGAATGTGCAAATGGGCCTAAATACCAACCAGTATTGAACTTACGAACATAAAACCCGATTTAAAGCCCTTCTGGTCATGGTTCGGGGTGCGTACTATGCCGTTTCATGGCTGATCTCCCCATCATCATCCTTGCGGAGCCGATCGAGCAGGAAGCCCGTCAGTGGCTTTCCGAGCGGGTCGATCTTCGTGAGTTGGCATTCGATCAGGACGGGTTCGACGAGGCGTTGGCTTGCGCCCATGGCCTCGTGGTCCGGACGGCGACACGTGTGGATGCCAGGCTGCTCGATGGGGCACCATGCCTCCGAATCGTCGCCAGAGCCGGTGTCGGTCTGGATGGGATCGATCTCGATGCCTGCCGTGAACGCGACGTCGAGGTCCTCAACACTCCGTCGGCGAACACGCAGGCGGTCGTCGAGTTCGTCATCGCATCCGTCACCAACGAACTCCGGCCCAGGGAACGGATCACGAATGCGGTCGACGGCGATCAATGGAGGCGGATGCGGGCATCCAGCCGGGCCTCGATGCAGATGGACGAGATGACATTCGGGATTCTGGGGTTCGGCCGCATCGGATCGAGACTCGGGGCCGTCGCGTCCGCAATCGGATTTCGTGTCCTGTTCCATGATCTCAGGGCGATTCCGGACGCCCATCGGGGCACCTGTCAACCCGTCGATCTTGACACGCTTCTTCTCGAGTCGGATGTCCTGAGCATCCATGTCGACGGCCGGGCCTCGAACCACGGTCTCGTGGATGCGGCGTGTCTGGCGAAAATCAAGGATTCGGCTCTGCTCGTGAACGCCTCACGCGGCTTCGTGATCGACGAACCGGCTCTCGCATCGAGACTCGGGTCGACCCCGTCGTTCCGGGCCGTTCTCGATGTCCACGAAACCGAGCCGATTCCATCCGGAAGCCCGATGCTGGGTCTGGAGAACGTCGTGCTCCACCCGCACATCGCCGCCCGGACCACGACCGGACTGCTCAACATGAGCTGGGTGGTTCGAGACATGGTCGACCGCCTCGCGTCGAGGACGGAAGTCGCCGACTGAGATCGGTATCATCTCACCCATCCACCTCATCGGAGCAAGTTCCCATGGAGTACGAGATCGAAACAATCCACGCCCGGCAGGTCCTCGACAGCCGCGGCAATCCCACGCTCGAGTGCGAGGCGATTCTCATCGATGGTTCGATGGGTCGAGCCATCGTTCCATCCGGTGCAAGCACCGGTGAGCACGAAGCGGTCGAACTCCGGGACGGAGACGACGATCTCTTCGGCGGCAAGGGGGTCATGAATGCCGTGACCAACGTCAACGAGGAACTCGCACCCCAGATCGTCGGCCTCGATGCCCGTGAACAGGAATACATCGATCAGCTCATGATCGAAGCCGACGGCACCCCCAACAAGTCCAATCTCGGAGCCAACGCCACCCTTGGAGTTTCGCTCGCGGTGGCCCGTGCCGCATCGAAGGCCTCCGGCCTTCCGCTGTACCGGTATCTCGGCGGCACCTCCGCCCGTACGCTTCCTGCACCGATGATGAACATCCTCAACGGAGGAAAGCACGCGGACAACACCGTGGACTTCCAGGAGTTCATGATCCAACCCTGGGGATTCGACAGGTTCGAGGACGCGCTTCGGGCCGGCGTGGAGATCTACCACCAGCTGAGGGGTGTCCTCTCCAAGCGGGGACTGTCCACGGCGGTCGGAGACGAGGGCGGCTTCGCACCGGATCTCGCCGACAACGAGGATGCGCTTCGCGTGATCGAGGAGGCGGTCGAACTCTCCGGATACACATTCGGAGAACAGATCTTCATCGCCCTCGATCCGGCGGCCAGCGAGATGGTCGATGCCGCCCGACAGAAGGGTGAGGACGGCTACTGCTTCTTCTCCAGCGATCCCGACCGGATCGCGACGACGGACGAGATGATTGATCTGTGGGAGGACTGGGCCTCGAGGTATCCGATCCGGTCGATCGAGGACGGTCTGGGCGAGAACGACTGGGATGGATGGGCCAGGCTGACCGAGCGGCTCGGCGATCAGATCCAACTCGTCGGAGACGACCTCTTCGTGACCAACGTCGACTTTCTCCGACGCGGTCTGGAGGAGGGATGCGCCAACTCGCTTCTCGTGAAGGTCAATCAGATCGGTACGTTGACCGAGACCTTCGAAGCGGTCCGACTCGCCCAACACAACGCGTACACCGCGGTGATCAGTCATCGATCCGGAGAGACCGAGGACTCGACCATCGCCGATCTCGCCGTCGCGGTGAATGCGGGTCAGATCAAGACCGGTGCCCCGTGTCGAAGCGACCGGTGCGCAAAGTACAACCAGCTGATCCGCATCGCCGAGGAACTCGGTGAACTCGCGGAGTACGGTCCCACGATGTGATCACCGCCCGGGCTCGAGCAGTCCGTCGAGAAATCCATCCATCGCCCGCCGCCGCCGGAGGACCTCCGCATCGCTGTGCAGCACGTTGTGGTCTCCGTCGAACTCCATGTACGTCGAATCGATCGCCAGTTCGTCCAGACGGCGTCCGTGATCGTGGGGGATGATGTGGTCCCGGGTGTTCGAGCAGATCAGGATCGGAAGATCGAGCTGCTGGACGGCGAGGTCGGTTCGAAACGGATGCCGCATCATGAACGAAGGCGCCGCGAATCTCCACAGGAACGAGTCGATCCGCGCCGGCGGCACGAGCATCACGATTCCACGGGGGGCACGCTCCAGCGCGACCTGGGCCAGCACCGCCGTTCCGATGGACATCCCCAGGTATCCCGTCCGGTCCGCGTCGACATCGTTCCTGGCGTGCACCTGATCGACGAACCGGATGGTGTCGTCGACGAGATCCTGCTGGGTGGGCGACCCGCCCGAGAGTCCGTATCCCCTGTATTCCGGAAGCAGGACCGCATAGCCGCGTTGCTGCTGGCGACGGGCGAAGTCGATCCATGAATCGATGCGCTCGGCGTTTCCATGGGCGATGACGAGAAGCGGGGCGGGCGTCGTTCCGATCGGGGGAAGAAGCCACGATTCGACGAAGCCTCCGTCATCCAGCGCGATTCGAAGGATCTCCACGTCGGCCGGGGCCGATGCGGGAACATCCCGGTTGGCGATGAATCGGGGAAAGATGAACGTCTCCTGGAAAAGGAGAATCAGTCCCAGCCAGACGATCCAGGCCACAACGAGACAGACGACGATCGTGAAGAACATTCGGCGCATCCGGTTTCCGATGCCACGGTTCCGGTTGTGGATCGTGGACATCATGCGATCCGTATCCTCGGATCGGCCCAGTGGTAGAGGACATCGACCAGCAGGTTCAACAGGACGAGCAGCGTCGAGTAGACGAGGACGACTCCGGTGATCAATGTGATGTCCTTGCCGAGCACGGCGTCCACGAAGTGGGTTCCGATTCCGGGTACCGCGAAGACCTTCTCGACGACGAACGATCCGGTCATGGCTGCCGCGGTGGCCGGTCCCAGGTAGGAGAGCACCGGAAGAAATGCGTTCTTCAGTGCATGCTTGTAGATGACGACGCGTTCGGGCATTCCCTTGGCCCGTGCGGTCCGCACATGATCGGATCGGAGTTCCTCGAGCATTCCCGTCCGCACGAGTCGCGCGATGTATGCGGCGAAGGGAAGACTCAGGGCGATCGCGGGCAGCACGATGTGCGAGAACCCTCCCCATCCACCCACCGGTGCAATGCCGAGCGAGACCGCGAAGACGACCAGCAGCACGGTGCCCGTCACGAAGGCGGGAAGACTGATGCCGATCAGGGCGATCAGAAGCGTGACCAGATCGACCCACGATCCGGGCCGGAGCGATCCCATCACTCCGGCGAGGATTCCGATCACGCACGCCAGCATGATCGCGGACAGTCCGAGGACGATCGACACCGGCAGCTGCGAGACGAGAATCTCGTTGACCGTCCAGTTCTCATGACGAAGGCTTGGTCCGAAATCGATCACCGGACCCGAACCGGCTCCCGTGATCCAGTCGACACCGGTGATTCCTCCGAGGTACTCGAAGTAGAACGTCATCGGATCGTCGAAGTCGTAACGGGCCTCCATGGCCTGGACGATCTCGTCCGGAGGTCGCCTTCCTTCGGGTTGTTCGAGCGGGTTTCCCGGGATCAGCCACGCAAGCATGAACGTCAGCGTGTAGATGATCACGAGGATGAACGGAAGCTGCACCAGTCGCCAGCCGATCAGTCGAAGCAGGGGATGTCCACCGGTCGTCCGCCTCATGGAGCTGCTGCTCCCCGGGCACCGCCGTCATCGACCGCGACCTTCCAGAACTGGTGGATCTGTCTGGGGTGGGACGACAGCCCCGAGATCCGATCCGGATCGAACATGTGGACGTCGACCACCTGGCAGATGGGAACCATCGGCAGCGATTCGGTGAAGAGGCGACGTTCCACGTCGGCGAGCATCTTGAGCCGGCGGGATGGATCGGATTCGGTCGACGCCTCGTCGAGTGCGGCATCGATCATCGGATCCGTGAACCCCCGGCTGTTGTTGCCGTCTCCGGTCCTGCACAGATCGAGGAACGTCGTGGGGTCCCCGTAGTCTCCGTACCAGGTTCCCCGGGCGATCATGAAGTCGCCTTCCCGGAGATCGTTGCGATAGAACTTCGAACCCTTGCCCACGAGTTCGATCCGCACCCCGAGTTCGGTCTCCCATTGTTCCCGGAGGGCGATGGCCATTCGCTTGAATCGCGGCGTGTTCGTGGTGTAGAGGAGCGTCGTGATCGGAAAGAGCGATCCATCCTCCGATTCCACCAGTCCATCCCCGTCCCGGTCGATCCAACCCGCTGCGGCGAGTTCGCTCCGGGCCCGATCCGGATCGCGGTCCAGACCTCGGGGTGATTCGTAGCCCGGTATGGATCCCGGCGGAACGAGCGTGGTCGCGATCGGTTCGTTCAGCCTTGTCACGTGTTCGACGATGGAATCCCGATCGACGGTCAATGCGAAGGCACGGCGAACCGCCGGATCGGCGAATGGATTCAGCCTGCCTCCGGGAAGCGTCGGACGGCAGTTGAAGGAGAAGAAGTCGGTGGCGAAGGCCGGGACGACATGGATGTCGTTGCGATGCCCCAGATCCTGCTGTTCGATCATGTCGACCCGGTAGTCGACGTTCACCCCGTTGAGCCAGTCCAGGGCACCGGATTCGAAGGCCAGGACCGCGGTGTTCGGATCCTCGATGGTTCGCTTGGTGATCGTCTCGCAGGCGACGCCGTCGGCATCGTGCCAGGTCGGCGAGGCCACGAGTCTCAGATCCCTCTTGTATCGCCAGGAGTCGAGCAGGTACGGCCCGTTGCCGACGAGTCGTCCGGGCCGCGCCCACCGATGGTCCTGGAACAATCGGCCCGACGCAGGATCGATCTTCACGAAGGCTCGATCATCCCACTCCGGGATGTCCCGCCGGTGCCATGGTTGATCCGGATCATCCGCGGTGGGCCAACCCTCGACCGAGGGTCGATACACGGGTGAAGCCGGTGTGAAGGCGAGCAGGTCCAGCAGCCATGGCAGCGGCTGCTCGAGATGGACCACGAGCGTCGACTCGTCCACGACCTCGATGCCCACCTCACGACTGAATCGATCCTCGTGATCGTCCCAGAGTCGTCGGGCCGCCACGATGCGTTCCCGATCGTCGAGGAAGTCCCTCTCCGAGAACGCCTTCAGCTGCTCGTTGCGATGCTTCCAGCATTCCCGGGCACCACGGATCGGAAAGAACAGGGATGAGTAGCTGGCTGCGGTGTCCGGTGTCAGCAGTCGCATCCACGACCATGCGAAATCCCATGCGGTGACGGGGGATCCGTCGCTCCATCTGGCATCCGGCCTCAGGTGGAACGTCCACGATCTTCCGTCCGCACTCCGCTCCCACGAGGTGGCGGCACCCGGTACGAAGAGGCCCTGCTCCGGATCGAACCTCACGAGTCCCTCATAGAGCGCGGAACCGACCCGCATGTCGGTGAGGTAGCTCATCCGCTGCGGATCGAGGGTGAAGACGTCGCTGCTGCTGCTCCACGTGAAATCCGATCTCGGTGCGGGTTCGTCGAACCATACGACGAGCACCAGGAGAGCGGGGAGCAGCAGGATCAGGGGAAGTTGTCGGATCATCGCACCGTCCTTGGAACGAACGTACTCATGGTACGTCGACATTTCCATCGAGTGCGGTCAAGGGAGGGTCGAATGTCGTTCCGGCTGATTCAGCGACCGGAGTAGGGTGGCTTCCCGAGAACGGATTCCCACTCGGCCTTGTTCTTCTGGACCACATCCCGCCGACCCTGTTCCCAGGCATCGACCGAACTCGAAGTCGGGGTTCCCCCGTTTCGGATGTCCGTATCGATCAGCTTGAGGGTCTCTTCGCTGAGGCGAAGGGTCAGTCCGGATGATTCCATGAGTTCCGGGTCGCTTCGCAGCGAGTCGTAGTTGACCAGAACGACTTCGTAGACGCGGCCGAGCTGGAGAGCCGCTCCAAGACCGAGCTCACGTCGGTATTCGATCATGCTCGGATCCAGATACTGCTGACGAAGTTCGAGGATGCTCGGACGCAGTGCATAGATCAGATCGATGTTCTTCCCGTCACCACTCGAGAGTCGATTGATCGTGTTGGTGATCACCTCGAGCTGAAGCTTTCGTCCGAGGTCGCGGATCTCGTCTCCACCCTGATCACGGGGGATCGACGACTGGCTGGCCGCGGCCAGCGTCTCCATTTCACGCATCAGGACCCGCCAATCCTTTTCGGTGCTGGCGGCACGAGCGACGCTGCGGACGGTCGAAGAGACCTTTCGGGGTGAAAGGTCGCCGTTTTTGAGTGCTTCTCGAATTGCGATCGTGGCCCAAAGCCGCTTTTCAGGGCTGGCTTCGACATCCGGATCCTCGGTCTCGACGAGAAGCCGCATGGCTCGATCGGATCCCAGGAATCCTGTGATCTGAAGAGCGTTCACCGCGCGGAAGAGATCATCCCCCTCCACGATCTTCTGCAACGTCGGAATCACATCGCCCGAGTAGGTCGAACGGAACAGCGAACTGGAGCTCCCCAGCATGCTGCGCACGGGTTCGACCAGCTTGTTGCGTGCTCTGGTCGCCTGCTCCGGCGTACCCGTCTTGAGCATGTCCAGCCAGTAGACCGTGTACTCCTTGATCCGCTTCTTCTGAGCGTCGTCGAGAGTCGTTTCCGTGGCGACCGAGGTCAGGGAAGTGGGAGGAGCCGCCGACAACTCACCATTGAAGGTGAGCAGCCCGGTCAGACAGAGCAGAAATGAAGCGCATCGATTTTGCATTGGTATTGATCTGGCTCAGATACTGGCTCCCGATCGATACGACCCGAAGATGGGCCTTTCCAGGGAGCCTGGAGGATCTGAAACGATAGCACCCGGCCCATCGAGGTGTCAATGATTTGCGGATCCCGGTGCCGCTTCAAACCGCTTCCAGGGGACTCTCAGGAGCCCCTCTGGTTGGCAGAAGCAGGAAAGGGGGCCTACCATTCGATCAATCAGCGAGTGTTTCCATCATTTGCCGCCAGACGGGGTCCCAGATGCACCGATTTTTCCTGTTGCTTTCGATCCTGCTGCTCCCGGCACCGGTTGCGTCGGCCTCGTTCTACGAGGATGAACCCGCCTCCGCCGTCGATGCCGCAGATCCATCCCGGACGGTCGTCTCCGAGCGGTTGGCCATCGAGCTGCTGCGGTACGCCAAGGACATCATGCTGCTGAAGCCGATCACGGTCGAATCGATCGAGATCGCGAAGTACTTCCTGATGGAGGCATCCCGTCTGGCCCCGGGCAACATTCAGATCACATCCCGGCTGCTCGAAATGGCCATCATGTGTGAAGACGAGCCACTCATTGAATCCGCATCCAGGCTGGCGCTCGCCGCCAATCCGGGCAACGAGGCCCTTCAGCTTCGAAGACTGCTCGAAGCAGTCGATGTCTACCAGCATGCGGACGAACGGGTCGCCGCCTTCGAGATCCTGCTCAGTGATTCGAACATCAAGGCGATCGGTGGTCCGATCGCATCACGGCTCGCGTTCAAGCTGGCCATGCTTCACCGACGCATGGGTGACATCGACGAGATGAGCCGGTGGGTCGGCCGATCGATCGCACTGGATCCGTCGTTCTCGGAGGCGCTTGCGATCGGCGTGGGCTACTTCCAGACCAAGGTCGATGACCGGCTTGCCAGCGTCGAACTGCTCGTCAGTCTGATGCTCGCGGATCCCACGGCCAGCTCGACGCCCGCCACCCTCGCCCACATCCTCATGGAGGAGGGTGCGTACAAGGCCGCGAATCGGGCCTACAACCTGGCGATGGGTGATCTCCAGGCCGGCGGGTACGCCATCAACGGCGATCTGATCGCCGATGTCGCCATCGCGGAGTGGGCCAACGGCAATCGTGAACGGGCCCTCGGTCTGATCCAGTCCCGGCAACTCGAAGCGGATCGACTCTATCGGGAGATGTACAAGGAGGAATCCTCCAAGGATCTCTCCCCTCTGGATCTCGCCCGCCTCGAGGCTCCGTTGACACCGACTCTGGCGACCGTCCGTGCCGTGATCGAGAGCGAAGGCACCGCCGAATCGGCTGCAGATGCACGGTCTTCGCTGATCGAGACGTATCAGAGCGGCCTGTACGTCCTTGCGAGTCAGAAGGGCACCGAAGCGGCGCAGGCATGGTCTCTCACCGAACTAGCCTGGCTGACCCTGTGGCTCGGTGGCGATGTGGAAAAGGCGTCCAACTGGATCGAGCAGGCGAACGCGCTCAAGCCGATCGAGAAGGGTGCGATGGATCGCTTCGACGGCTGGCTCAGCTTCCGAAGGGGCTTCGAAGATGATGCGGCGAGGATCCTCGAACCGCTGGCGGAATCCGATCCCGCCGCACGGCTCGGTCTCGCTCTCATTCGCGAGAAGCAGGGACGAAAGCAGGATGCCGCTCGACTGCTTCTGGATGTTTCGAGATCCGAACCCGGAGCACTGATCGGAATCTGGTCCCGTGATCGCCTCGAGAAGATCCTCGGAAGCAAGATACCCATGACCGAGCTCGCCCAGAAGATGACGGGTGTGGTCGACTCGATTCCCGCGGCGTTCGATCGCTACACGAGGGATTCACGACTGGCCCTGACCATCGACATCGAGCCGAGAAATCCGGTCGTCGATCTCTATGAACCGGTGATCCTCGACATCGAGGTCAAGAACCAGTCTCCGATGCCCCTCGCCATCAGTCCCGAGGGTCCGATCAAGGAGCTGATGCTGATCGAGGTCATCGTCCAGATCCCGCATCAGGATCCGATCCAGCTCATGCCGATCATCATCGACATCGGCGGGCCCCTTCGACTCGATCCGTACGAGGAGATCAACGTTCCGTTCAATCTCAGATCGACGTGGGTCGGCACCTTCCTGAATGCACACCCGATCGTCGGGGCATCGATCATCACCACCGGAATCATCAACTTCAAGGTATCCAACAACACGGCCGAGCGACGGGTCACCTACGCCCCCGGCGTCCTCGGTTCGCAGGTCACCGGTGGAACCATGCACATCGATGGAGTCCGGATCGACGATGAATGGGTTTCGGAAGCGCTTTCGAACGCATCACAGGGAATCATGGAACCGAAGCTGATCGGTGACCTGTCGGTGCTCACGCACGCCGCGTTGAGTCCGAACGACCATTCGACCGACGAGCTGTCGCGGGACCTCCTGAAGGAAATCATGCCCGCCGTCATCGAGTCGTACGACAGGATGGATTCCGTCGAACAGGCATGGTTCATGTCGGTGGCTGCTTCGGGAGAGGCGATGAACCCGATCCGATCGAAGATCATGCAGTCCGAGATCGTTCTGCCGAAGCTGATCCTGCTTCTTCGAATGCTCGAATCGGCCGAGCCGGCCGACATCATCGCGAGCCCCATGCTCACGACGCTGCTCCGATCCGACAACGAGCGTGTCAAGCAGCTTGCCGAGTGGGTCGAGCAGCGGACGCAGATGATGATCGACGTGCAGATCCAGATGCAGTCCGGAAACTCGGATTCCGGATCGGGCGGCTGATCAGAGGTTCACCCCGAGATCGCCGACTTCGAAGAGCGAACGGAATTCGTATCCGGCACCTTCTATGGATTCCCGGGCACCCTCCTGACGATCGATGGTCGCGATGATCATGTCGATCCGTGCTCCCAGTTCCTCGATCGTCCTCGCCGCCTCGATGACCTGGCCACCGGTCGTGGCGACATCCTCGAGAATCACGACACGATCCTCTTCTCCCACGTTCCCCTCGTGCATCTTCGCGGTTCCGTAGTCCTTCTTCGCGTTCCGTATGAAGAGACACGGAAGGCCGCTGGCCATGCTGGCGGTGGTCACCAGTGGAATGCCCCCCAGTTCCGCACCGGCCAGAAGCGTCGTGGTGGAGGGGATGATCTCCGCGAAGAGGGCCCCGAGCGCATGGAGGATGTCGGGTTGGGTCGAGAACCGGTACTTGTCGATGTAATAGGTGCTCGTTCGTCCGCTCCGGAGGGTGAACGTGCCGTGGAGTACCGATGTTTCCGCGATCCGACGTGCGATTTCAGTGCGATCAAGCATGCCCCGATGGTACTCCACCAGACGTCGGTGGTGGTACCCTGTCACGTCCACGAACGCCTCCGGACCGGCACGGGGGCCGCACCAGCCAGCGAGTGAATCCACATGACCACGATTGCATCGACCCAACTCAAGATCGGCATGGAAATCCATGTGGAACTGGCGACCCGGAGCAAGATGTTCTCCCGTTCGGCGAACATCGCCCATCCGGACAACTACGACGCACCCCCGAATTCCCTCTGCGATCCAGTCGTCCTCGGGCTGCCCGGAGCGCTGCCCGTCATGAACCGGGAAGCGGTCGAGATGTCGATGATGGTCGGAATGGCCCTCGGCTGCACCATTCCCGATTTCAGCAAGTGGGACAGGAAGAACTACTTCTACCCCGATCTGCCCAAGGGATACCAGATCAGCCAATACGATCTTCCGTTGTGCGAAGGCGGATCCCTGGAGATCCCCGTCCCGGATGGGGGTACCCGGAACATCGGGATCACCCGCGCCCACCTGGAGGAGGACACCGGCAAGACCGGCCACGAGCTTCCGGGTGGCCTGTCCTACGAAGGTTCGCTGATCGACTACAACCGGGCCGGAGTTCCGCTGCTCGAGATCGTGAGCGAGCCCGATCTCCGGTGTGCGGAGGAAGCCGTCGCCTTCGGCAAGGAGCTGCGGAACCTGTGCCGCTTCCTCGGTGTGACGGAGGGCGTCATGCAGCGCGGTCACATGCGCTTCGAGCCGAACATCAACATGATCATCACGCTCGAGGACGGTACGACGGTCGCGACGCCGATCGCCGAGATCAAGAATCTCAATTCGTTCCGGGCCGTGCAGGGGGCGATCGAGCACGAGGCGAAGAGACAGGTCGAAGCCTGGAAATCCGATGGACTGGTGATGGGAGCCGGAGCCAAGTCCACCCGGGGCTGGGACGACCAGCGTCAGGTCACGTTCCTCCAGCGTGCCAAGGAGGATGCCCACGACTACCGCTACTTCCCGGAGCCGGACCTGATTCCGGTCGTCGTCGACGACCGGTGGCGAAGCGAGATCGAGACGAAGATTCCCGAACTCCCGAATCGTCGTCGGGTCCGCTACGCATCCGACTACGGCCTCTCCGGAAAGGATGCGATGGCGTTGACGTCCGATCGCGATCCCTGCTACTTCTACGAAGCCTGCATCGAGTCGACCGGTGCCCTGGTCGGTGACGGCATGAAGCCGTCCGAGATCGGAACGGCCGCTGCGAAGTTCCTTCTCAACGTCGGTGCACGACTGGCCAACGAACGCGGCCGTGAACTGCAGGAACTCGGCATCGATCCACAGCAGGTGGCGGGTGTGATCGAACTTCGTCATGCCAACGACATCGGCTCCAACGCCGCGGAGCAGCTCTTCGAGATGCTCTGCGACTCCGACGCCGAGGCGAGGGACGCGGCCGAGGAGGCGGGACTGCTGCAGGTCACCGACACCGGACAACTCGACGCCTGGGTGGACGAGGCGATCGCGGCGCAGCCGCAGGCCGCCGAGGACTTCGCATCCGGCAAGGATGCGGCGGTCGGTCGACTCGTGGGCCATGTGATGAAAGCAAGCGGAGGACAGGCGGATGCCGCCGCGGTCCGGAACTGTCTCGTTGAAAAACTTCGATCCTGAAACACGGATCATCCATCAGAAAGGAAGAGCATGAGCGACAACCCCAAGGCACGGATCTCGACGACCCACGGAGAGGTCGTCGTCGAACTCTGGAACGATGTTGCGCCCGGTCACGTGGAGAACTTCACGAAGCTCGCCGGCGACGGTTTCTACGACGAGCTGTCGTTCCACAGGATCATCTCCGGCTTCATGATCCAGGGTGGTTGTCCCGAAGGCACCGGCACCGGTGGTCCCGGATGGACGATCAAGAACGAGTTCAACGATCGTGAACACGTCGAGGGAACGCTGTCCATGGCCCGCTCGGCCGATCCGGATTCGGCCGGCAGCCAGTTCTTCATCTGCCTCGGTCGCGAGCACTGCCAGCATCTCGACGGCCAGTACACCGCATTCGGTCAGGTCGTCGAGGGAATGGACGTCGTCCGCAAGATCGGCGCGATTCCGACCGATCGTCAGGATCGACCCAGCGAACCGGCTGGAATGGAAAAGGTCGAGGTGCTCTGAACTCAGGCGTGCGGAGGTCGTCGCAACCGCGTCGGCCAGCATCGTCTTTCGATGGCCTTGCCGAGTCGAAGCAGGGTGCCCTCGTCGAAGAGCCGTCCGACCAGCGTGACGGCGTGGGGACTCCCGCTCTCCTTGAGTCCGACCGGAACGGTCAGCGAGGGGTGGCCGGTGCAGTTGGTCGTGATCAGGACCCCACCCGAGAAGGGTGATCCGATCATGGCGTCGAGGTCGTCGAATCGCTCCGCGTAGAGTTCCATGCATCGTCGTCTGAATCGGTCCGCCTGGACGAGTTCCGGAGCCGGAATGAACCAGGACTGGCGGAACGTGTTCGGCCAGGCTTCCGGATCCTGCCAACTCAGTTCATCGTCCCGATTGCCGCGGGTCAGCGATTCGAACGCGGCCGTCGCCTCGGCGAGCAGGATGGTGACCAGGGAATCCCAAGGCCAGTCCGGCATCTCGATCGGCACGAGTTCGCACCCGGCGTCCCGAAGCGCATCGACCGCGGACCGCTCGAGCGGGGCGGTCTCGTCGTCCGCGAACCACTTCGGGTCGTATCCGACGCGAAGTCCGCTCGCATTCTTCGACACATCGGCGTACAGCGGCATGGTGACGGAAGCAGGGTCTCCCGGAGATGCTCCGTTGATCGCAGCAAGCACCGGTGCCGCGTCGTCGACATGGCGGACGATGGGTCCGACCTTGTCCAGCGACCAGCACAGTGCCATGGCGCCGTCACGAGGCACCCGTCCGAAGGTCGGTCGAAGTCCCGTGACCCCGCATCGCATGGAGGGCGACACGATCGATCCGTAGGTTTCCGTACCCAGTGTGAATCCCACGAGCCCGGCGGCGGTGGCGGCGGCGGATCCGGCGCTGGATCCACTGGACCCCTCTTCGAGATTCCACGGGTTGTTCGTCCGTCCTCCGAACCAGACGTCGTTGTACGCCAACGCCCCCAGAGAAAGCTTGGCGACCAGAACGGCTCCGGCCTCGTTGAGGCGTTCGATCACGGCGGCGTTGGAGTCGGGTTGCCGGTCGCTGTACGGAGCGGCGCCCCACGTGGTGGGCGCGTTGTCGGTGTCGAAGAGATCCTTCGCTCCCCAGGGGATCCCATGCAGCGGTCCCCGACAGCGTCCTGCGTCGAGTTCCGCATCGGCTTTCCGCGCCTGCTCCAGGGCCTGGTCTTCCATGAGCGTGATGACGCAACGGAGCTTCTCGCCATGGGTCCGAAGCCGCTGCAGCGAACGCTTCGTCAGTTGCAGGCTCGTGATCGTGCGGGTCCGCAACCAGTGCGACAACTGGGCGATGGATGCGAAATCGAGATCCTCATCACCTGCGGGCCGGTCGGTGACGCGAGGAAGCACGTTGGGGTCGCCGGCATCCGTGGTCGGCCGTGGTTGCCGCCCGGGAAGCAGCGGATTGAACACAGTCGCGGGAAAGAGCGTATCCGGCAGGTCGATTCCCCTGCGGCGGGATTCGAACATCTCCCGGTTCTGAATGATGGTCTCGACCATCATCGAACGTTCCTTCGGTGTGAACGAGATTCCAGCGAGCCGCTCGGCCTGCGCAATCGTCTCGGAGGTGATGTCGTCGGGCGGAGCGCTTCGCGGTCCGGTGGCGATGGCCCCATTCCCCTCTTCGGCTCGCGCCTGTCGTGGCACGAGATGAGCTGCGGACATCACCGTTGCCAATGCGATGAATCGTCGTCGAGACTGTCCGGTGTCGATCATTTCAGATTGGGTCTTTCGATGGGCAATCGCCAGGCCGACGGAAGCAGGAAATGCCGTCCCCGGTAGGAGAAGGCCTCTCCACTGATGACGATCGATCGCCCGATTCCCCCTCGTCGGGCCCAGTTCTCGATGCCGACCAGCTTGCTGGAGGGCAGCAGGATCATGGTCGGATCCATGAGTCCAGAGGCGTCGGCATCCAGGACCACGACCCATGCTCCGCTTCGGTCACGGAGGATCCGGCCACGGCGGGAGAGAAGGAGGTCTCCCTCGCTGGTTCCTTCCGGAGCTTCGATCAGTGGTTGCTCTCGGGCGACGGACCGCTTCAGTGGTCCGACATCCTCCTGAAGCTGCGACACGATGTCGGCGATGCTGTCGCCCTGGTCGATCGGATCGAAGTCGTCGGATTCATCCACCGACTCCGTCTCCTGATCCGGTGGCATCGCGGGTTCGACCGGATCCGGAACCGGATCCGATGTTCCCGGTCGGCTGGAATGGTCCGTTTCCATCTCAACATGCTGCGGCAGAAGGTAGTTCCTTCCCCTGTAGAGAAGGACCGGTCCCGAAACCGTGAAGTCGATGGTGTTCTCGCTTCGAGATTGATTCTGTTCCATCTCCTCGAGCAGGCTCGTCGGCAGCAGGGTCAGATTCTGCCTCGCATCCTCGTCACCGACGGAATCGATCCTGAAGACCCATGGCTGCTTCGGTCCGGTCCGATGCATGGTCCCCCGTGCCGCGGCGATGAAGCTTCCTTCCGGAAGAACAGGAGCTGGAAGCGGCTGCTCCTGGGCGACGACGCTCACTCCAGCCAGCAGAGCCGTCAAAGCGACTGCCAGGCGGGCTGAATGTCGGTATTTCAACATGTACTGGGTTCCTGAATGCAGATCCAGTCCGGAAAAGGCCGCGGTGGGATTCGAACCCACGAATAACGGATTTGCAATCCGTCCCCTTAGACCACTTGGGCACACGGCCGTCGAACTGTCAAGGATATGCCGAATTGCTTCCTGGGCCAAGTTGACGGATCGGAATGCCCTGGCGGACGGCTTGGGAGGGCTTGTGTATCAGCTGGTGTTCAGGTTGGATTCAGATCCGAATGTGATTATGAGAACTCCAGTCAGACTTCATTTTCAACCTTTGAAGTATGTAATTTACCTGCGACTGATTATTTCAACGCGGATATCCGCAGGTTTCCTTGAAAGGGAGCAATCCATGAAGACTTTGATTGGAGCCCTGGCCATCAGCCTCGGCGGTACAGCGGTTCTGGCCGACTCGTCGATCGACTCGATGAACGACCAGCAGCTTCGGGACATGGTTCTCGAGCTGAAGGGCGAGGTCGATGAACTTCGGGCATCAAGCAACGAGAACTGGCTGACCGAACGCAGGTCCGAGGAGATCCGCGGACTCGTCTCGGATGTTCTGGCCGACGCGGACACCCGCTCGAGCCTCCAGGGCGACGGCATGACGTCCGGATACAACAAGGGCTTCTTCATCGGCACCGCCGATGGAAACTGGCTTGTCCGGCTCAACTCCCAGCTTCAGGTCCGTTGGCTGTTCAACCACGCGAAGGCCCAGCCCGATGCGTTCGGATTCGAGATCCGTCGTGCGAAGCTGAAGTTCTCCGGACACGTCATCGATCCGTCCTGGCAGTACAAGCTCTCGATCGTGAGCAATCGTCAGACCGTCCAGTTCGAGGACAAGAAGCAGAACGCGAATGTGTTCGTGGAGGATGCCTACATCAACAAGAAGCTCGGCAACGGCATGTACATCCGAGCCGGTCAGTTCACGGCGCCGTTCACACGAGAAGAACTCGTTTCCAGCAGCCGGCAGCTCGCTGTCGATCGTTCAGTGGTCAACAATGCGTTCACCTGGACGCGGACGCAGGGCATCATGGTCGGCTACAGGAACGACACCTTCAAGATCGATGCCATGTACAACGAGGGACCCAACAACCTCAACAGCAATGCGCTCGCTTCGATCAACGGCAAGCAGGGCCTGAACGTCCGGGGTGAGATGCTCTTCGGAGACGAGTCCGAGTGGGGCCTCTTCAAGGGCATGAACGCCAAGGCCACCGACGGCAAGATGGGCTTCCTCCTCGGTGCAGCGTTTGGCTGGTTCAACGGCGGTCTCGGCAACGTGCAGGAATACGGCAACGCGGATGTGGCCCAGAGCATCGCTTTCACCGTCGACGGCACGCTGGTCGGCGACGGCTGGCAGCTGTTCTCCTACTTCGTGTGGTCCGACGGAAAGGATCGGTACCTGTCACCGGCCCGTGATACCCAGGATTCCTGGGGCTGGGTCGTTCAGGGTGGATTGCTCGTCACCGAGGATGTGGAACTCTTTGCCCGCTACAGCCTCGGCGAGATTCCCGACGGTGTCTCCCAGGGCGGTCTTCCCAGTGACAACCTGAGCGTTCTGACCATCGGGGGAAACTGGTTCTTCAATCCAAACGTGAAGCTGACCATGGACTGGGGTTACGCATTCGATCCGGTCACCGACGGCGGCAACGCGCCGACCTCGGCCGACTACACGACCTCGGGCACCGGCTGGCGTCCCGATGTGGGTGATGAGGACGGCCAGTGGCTTCTGAGGGCCCAGATGCAGCTGGTCTTCTGATCGAGACGCCGGCAGCGTCGGCAGATCATTCGTCGATGAGCATCGTCCGTCCCCGATCCGGGGGCGGACGGTCTTTTTTGGGTTCAACTCATCGACAGACATCCATTTCCGGGTGAATAGTGATTTGGTGCACTATTCACCCTGTTCAAGTATCGTCCCATCAAGAGTGGGCAACGTCACGGAGTTTGTACCAACCCAAGGGAAGTGATTCATGAACCTATCCATCGCCATGCTGACCACCTTCATCCTGGGGTCGACGTCGCTTGCGGACACGCCTGTCGAGTCGATGTCCGATGAACAGCTTCGCAGCACGGTCTTCGAACTCAAGGGGGTGGTCGATGTCCTGCAGGGACAGGTAGATACGCTTCAATCCTCGCAGAACGACGATTGGCTGACCGAGCGCCGGGCCGATGAGATTCGTGGACTCGTGTCGGATGTGCTCGCCGACGCCGACACCCGTGCAAGTCTGCAGGGTGACGGAATGAACGGTGGATACGACAGAGGATTCTTCGTCGGCAGTGCCGACGGAAATTGGCTGATCCGTCTCAACGGACAGATCCAGGTCCGATGGATCTTCAACGAAGCCAAGAAGCAGGCCAACGACTACGGATTCGAGATCCGACGCATGAAACTGAACTTTTCCGGACACATCGTGGATCCGTCGTGGGAGTACAGGATCGTGGTCGTGAGCAATCGGGAGGCGGTCGAGTTCCAGGACAAGCGATTGAATCCGAACGTCTTCGTCGAGGACGTGTTCATCAAGAAAGTGCTCGACAACGGCATGTACATCCAGGCCGGTCAGTTCGTGGCGCCGTTCACCCGCGAGGAACTCGTCTCCAGCCAGCGGCAGCTTGCCGTGGAGCGATCGGTGGTCAACAACGCATTCACCTGGACGCGCACCCAGGGCATCATGGTCGGGTATCAGAACGACATGTTCAGGATCGACGCCATGTACAACCAGGGCCCGAACAACCTGAACTCCGCCGCGGCATCGTTGCTCAGCAGTCGACAGGGACTGAACGTACGGGCCGAGATGCTGTTCGGTGAGGATTCCGACTGGGGTCTCTTCGATTCCATGAATGCGAGGTCGACCGACGGGAACACCGCCTTCCTTCTTGGTGGTGCGTTCGGCTGGTTCAACGGTGGTATCGAAAACGTTCAGCAGTACGGCAACGCGAATGTGCCCCGGAGCGTCGCATTCACAGTCGACGGCACGCTGATCGGAGATGGATGGCAACTGTTCTCGTACTTCGTATGGTCCGATGGAAAGAACCGCTATCTGTCGCCGGCACGCGATACGCAGGAGTCGTGGGGAGTCGTCGTCCAGGGCGGGCTGCTCGTCACCGAGGACCTCGAGCTCTTCGCTCGATACAGCCTCGGCGAGATCCCCGACGGCGTCTCCGAGGGCGGTCTTCCCAGCGACAACCTGAATGTGTTCACGGTCGGCGGCAACATGTTCTTCAACCCCAATGTGAAGTTGACAATGGATTGGGGCTATGCCTTCAATCCCGTCACGGGTGGCGGCAACGCACCCACGTCCCCCGACTACACGAGCTCGGGTACGGGCTGGCGGAGGGACATCGGGGACGAGGATGGCCAGTGGCTGCTTCGGGCCCAGATGCAGTTGATCTTCTGATTCGAACGCCCGCCTCCATCCGGGGGCGGATGTTCGACATCAGCCGTGATCATGCGGCGGGGGGTACATCGGGGCGATGGCTTCGATGCACTCGGAGAGCACACGAACGTTCGCGGGATCGACGGTCTGCTTGCATTTCATCGCGGCCACCAGAATCGCATGCATCTTCGCCAACTGATCGAGGTAGGCGGCATGACCGGGATCGTCCGCCGCGACCGCCTTCACCCGCTGGGTCAGGAAGTAGTCCGACACGATGCGCTGGATGTTGGTCGCGGCTTCGTCCTTGACCGTCGTCCAGCGGATGATCTGGTTCAGATCGAGGGCCGTTCCACCCTCCTTGACGAGTTCATTCGCACTGTCAACGGCCTTCCCGATCGTCACGGCATCCTCCCTGAGCATCGTGATCCGCATCGGATCGTCGTAGATGCCGCAGGGGACCTGGCAATGCGCCGAGGCGGACGTGTCACCGGCGGAGATGACGAATGCGACGACGAATGCCACGACGAAGGCGATCAGTGAGCTGACAAGCGTTGATTTCTTCATGGTCTGGTTCCTGCTTCGAATAGGGGGTGCTGATTGCGATCGTCGATCAGGATCCCACGGGACCGCAGAAGGCATCGGATGTGGCACGTTCCCAATACTTGCGGTACAGGGCGTTGTCGCTGCCTTCGATCAGTTCGTTTGGTTCGAGGTAGTCGTAGAGATCCTCGTACGACAGCACGCTGGTCGCCGAGACGCGTCGACTGATGTGGATGGGCTTGAGCTGGTTCGGGTGATCAAGTCCAGCCGCCGCCACGACCTGCGCCAACGCATCGAGCGTGTTGCGGTGGAAGTTGTAGACGCGTTCCGCCTTGTCGGGAACCACCAGTCCTCTCTGACGCTTCTTGTCCTGGGTGGCGACGCCGACCGGGCACGTGTTGGTGTGGCATCGCTGAGCCTGGATGCATCCGACGGCGAACATGAATCCGCGGGCGGAGTTGCACCAGTCGGCTCCCGTCGCCATCTTCGAGGCGATTCCGAAGGCGGTCACGATCTTCGCACTGCAGCCGAGCTTGATCTTGTCGCGTATTCCCGTCCCGACCAGTGCGTTGTGCGCGAAGAGCAGGCCTTCGGTCAGCGGGGTTCCCATGTGGTCGAGGAATTCGATCGGTCCGGCTCCGGTGCCGCCCTCCGCGCCGTCGATCACGATGAAGTCCGGATAGATCTCGGTCTCGAGAATGGCCTTGCAGATTCCGAGGAACTCGCTGGGACGACCGATGCAGATCTTGAATCCGACGGGCTTCCCACCCGATCCGGTCCTGAGCAGCTCGATGAACTGCATCATCTCGATCGGCGTGCCGAACGCCTTGTGGAAGGCGGGGGAGATGCAGTCCTTTCCGGCGGGGATGCCGCGGGTCTCCGCGATCTCAGCGGAGATCTTCGCAGCGGGAAGGACGCCGCCGTGACCGGCCTTGGCGCCCTGCGAGACCTTGATCTCGATCATCTTGACCTGGTCATCGACGGCCTGTTCGGAATACTTGCCGTGGTCGAAGTTGCCGTCTTCCGTTCTGCAGCCGAAGTAGCCGCTTCCGAGTTCCCACACGAGGTCGCCGCCGTACTTCCGGTGGTAGGGGCTGATGCTCCCCTCGCCGGTGTCGTGGAAGAAACCACCCTTCTTCGCTCCCTTGTTGAGAGCCATGATCGCATTGCCGCTGAGCGCACCGAAGCTCATTGCGGAGATGTTGTAGAGGGATGCGGAGTACGGCTTGGTGCACTGGGGACCGCCGATGGTCACACGGAACGGATCAACTGCACCGTTCTCCGATGCGACGCCGACCGCCTCGGCCTTGGGCCTGGGGGCGATCGAGTGGTTCAGCCACTCGTATTCGGAGTTGTAGACGTTCAACTCGGTGCCGAAGGGCTTGTCGTCGAGCACGTCCTTCGAACGCTCGTAGACGACGGTCCGTTCGTTCCGGTTGAATGGACGACCGGCAGTGTCCGTTTCGACGAAGTACTGCATCATCTCCGGCCTGATGCTTTCGAAGAAGAATCGCAGGTGGCCGAGAATGGGGTAGTTGCGAAGGATGCTGTGGTGTCCCTGCTGCTTGTCCCACATGGAGAGAAGCGTCAGGGGGACGCTGACCGCAAGGCCGAGGAAGAACCAGGGCGACAGAACCAGTCCAAGCGCGATGAACGCGATGGTGAACAGGAGCACGCCCCAGTTCACGAGTTTCGTTGCGAATTCCATTAGTGATGCACCCCTTGAGCAGTACCTGTTGTTGAAGCTGATTTATGGTAGCAGCAGGATCTAGAAATCGTTTATTCGATCGACGGATCCCGGATTGTCCACGAACGGATTTCTATTCCCCTGAACCGATTCGATTTTATCGGCCCGAATTCGTTCTCTTTCATCGACCGGGTCCATTCGATGCCATGAACGCAGAATCGTTTCCTGTCTCGGATCGATCTCCTCCCGATATCGAACCGAGAAGTAGAACATCGACCTCGAGATGTCGCCCCGCAGTCCGAGGGGAGGTTGGAAGACCGTTTTTCCATGCTCATCGGATCCGATGTGCCATGGCGTCGAAGGATCATCCTCGTTCACAGGCTCGCCGAACGGGTGGTTGCTTCGGATGCTGTTGACCCTCGGAACGGCCGGCCGCAGGTGGATCAGATCGGTCTTCATGGGCATGCCTCTCGCGCCCTTGGATTGCGGCCAGAGGTGTTCGCAATTGAGATCCTGCTGCCTCGGCCACTGGCCGGATTCGAGTGGAGTCGGTCGAAGCGCGTAGACGGTGGTGACTGCATCGTCCCTGTTGTCGATGGTCCAGTACATGGCTTCGCGGGCCTTCCGATACGAGAGCGGCCGGTGTCCGGCTTCCGCGATGTCGGCCAGTCGCTCACGGAGTTCATCGTTCTCGAGTTCCGGAAAGAATCGCACCGAACCCTGGTCCGGAGAGGTCGGAGGCAGGGACTCGGGATCCGGCGGCGTGGGTTCGGAGTGGCTCTCGAGCGGGGCCGGGATGGTGGCGGATCGATCAACGGACGGCGCGATCTCCGTGGTGATCTCGATCGGCGGCGCATCCATCACGGCCGGGATGCGTTCCGGAAGCCCCGGGAGCAGTCTCGACAACACCAGGCACCCGATGATGATCACGAGGAAGCCGAGCGCAAATGGAATCCGAAGCCGGGTGCGGGTGGACATTGAATCGATTATCGACGCTTCAGTGGCGTTTGGAGGAGATTCATTTGGCCGTCGATCGGATCGATCGAAAGGCCGACGCGGTACCATGCTCTGGGCTCGTGGCGGAACTGGTAGACGCGGCGGACTTAAAATCCGCTGAGGGCAACCTCATCTGGGTTCGAATCCCAGCGGGCCCATTGCCAACGGATGCTCCGTCGTCGTTCAGGCCGTATCCGACAGACCGATGCTGTTCATCTCCTCGATGCGCGTCGCGCCACCGACGAGCGTGCCGCCGGTCGATGGAGATGATCGCACGAGAAACGGAAAATCGTGTTTCCCGGCGAGTTCCAATGCCTTGGGTTGGACGATGCGGGGGCCGAGTCGCTTCGCATCCTCGAAGTCGATCGATGCATATCGTCTCGGCCAGCGAACACCACGGTTCGGATCGGATTCGTGCAGTCCGTCGATGTCCTTGATGAGTGTGCAGGAATCCGCCTTCAGCATGCAGGCGAGATGCAGTGCGGTCATGTCGGATCCGCCGCGTCCCATGAGCGCGAGTCGACCTGCGCGATCGACGGCCATGTAGCCGGGAACGACCAGGACATGGAGTCGATCCAGCAGTTCTCGCGTCGTCGGCACATCGAGTCCGATCGGTCTCGCGTCCATCGGATCTCCGACCGCCAGCAGTCCGATCTCGCGCACGGTCGCGACGTGGGCGTCGAGTCCGGCGGCAAGCAGTGCGAACCCGGCCTGCGACGATGCGAGCACTTCGCCGATCGACAGCATCGCGGTGACGGCTCCGGGTTCCAGGTCGGGTTGGTGCGAGTCGACCTCGGTCTGCAGGAGATCGGTCATTCCCCGGTAGGCGGACACGACCGCGATCACATCGCTGCCGGCGTGCACCGCCCTGTGGCATTCCTCGACCACGACATCGAGGCACTCGTGATCCTGGAGGATGGATCCTCCGAACTTCAGGATGGCAAGATCTCGATCGGACATGATTCTCTTCGTCCCTCTGCAGACGTTGCGGAACGTCCTCTCCGATTCGAGTATGCGCCGAAGTCCGCCCTGCGCTCCCATGAAGTGCAAGAAGTCATCGAAAGTCCGTTTCACGATGATTTGAAAGTCGTTTTGGACGACGTCGCTCAGGGGTTCTTCGAGTTCGATCCGCCGCAGCGGTCCGCGTTCGGAGGCGACGACGATGCGGCCGGGATCAGCAGCGGCAGAAGGATCACGCCGTTGCCGGACCTTCGGGCATTCTCGGATGTCGATTGGAGACGACGTGGATCTTGTCGGGGGAATCGCTGTGGAAGATCAGGTGGATCTTGTTTCTCTTGTTCTCGACGATCTCGACCTGCATTCCCTCGATGTCCATCAGTCGGTGCTTGAGCAGTACCGAAGCCGGGTCCTTCAGGAAACGTTGTCTGAAGCCCTCATCCACCCAGAATCTGTCGAAGATGTCTCCGAGTTGAGGCGCTGTCTCGTCGCTCATCGAACTGCTCCCTGCTACTGGAGTTCCTTGTCCTCGTTCTCGTCGGCGGGGTCGGTATCGAGGTGCGCTCCATAGTCGCGTACGCGATCTCTCCAGACCGCACTCGCCCGGTCACCGTCCTTTCCGGCATCGAAGTACTCGAAGACGAACTCGGGTCCGAGTATCCGGTAGTAGAACGGCTCCTTGATGTCCTCGCTTCCCATCCAGGTGAAGATCAGTTCGTCGGCTGCCGGATCCACCACGTTCTTCATGTAGCTCCGTGC
>DEYK01000056.1:6250-6579 GCA_002364485.1 Phycisphaerales bacterium UBA3160 | reverse complement strand
CGGCCCAAGCCACACTTGGTCGAAACCAATTGACGAATCCGCCTGACCTCCGACGATTGAATCGAGCACGCGTTCAAGCCGAACGAGCCGATCGAGCGGACCGACGCGATGACCCGACGAGATGAGCGGACCCGACGTCGCCGTTGCTCGGCGTCGAACGCGTTGCCACTACGCATCTACGCCTGAAAGACGCAACACTTGCATAACCTGAATTCCTCTGGAGACGCGAAGAATGCGATCGAGATTGGATGAAGACTTGTTGCCAACGTATATGTCGGGCGTTCGAATCGCCTCACCCGCTTTCAAACGAAGAAACCCCTGTCACGAAT
>DEYK01000056.1:0-5916 GCA_002364485.1 Phycisphaerales bacterium UBA3160 | reverse complement strand
CCCTGTCACGAATATGTGACGGGGTTTCTTCGCTGATGAGTGACGCACTGATAAACTGAAAAACGTTGATAGGGAGTCGCTTTACAGCGACTTTGCCGGAAGCTTCATTGCAAGATCAAGCCCATGCGCCTCGTGCGAAACATCGTTGCCATCTTTCTGGCCTGTACGACGTCCACGTCCGTCCTTGCTCAATCGCAAGGCGGGACGAGCGATGATCCTGCCTCCGCGATCACCGACGCGACCAGAAGACTCCTTGACCTCTGCCAGAACCCGGACGCGTCTCCAGAAGAGGTCGGCGCGGCGATTCGTGACGGCGCCGATCCCAAGGCGGTGATCGAGGTGCCGACGAGGATACCGATCCTGGGCAATCGTGAACGAATGGTTCGACCAACGGCGCAGTGAAACCCCGACGGATGCCCACCCGTCGAATCACTCGACCCCGGAATCCGATTCCTGCCACCAGTGTTCCACCAGCTCGACATGGCCGGCTGCGGCGTCGTTGTCGCCGATCACGATGGTGTGCGTACCACCCCCAGTGTCCATCGAGAGGAAGATCGTGCCTTCCGGATGCACCAGTGACCAGGGACGTTCGGTGCCGGCCACCAGGGCACCATCGGCATCGCGTTTGATCGGGATGTAACGCGCGGAGTCGAGATCCTCCCAGTAGACGATTCCGAGCGAGCCGTCGTCACCGGTGATCCACTGCTTCTCATACATCGGCTCCGAGCCGATCGCCAGCGTTTCGCCGGTGCTCGGGTCGAAGACGAACCCCTTCGGCTGGGTGCTGCCGAACGCAGTCATGAACCGCTGGAACGACAGCAGACCCCCATCCGGGGACCACATCCCGAGCACGGCGCCTTCCTCCGGGGCATGAGCGACTTCGATCTCCCCGGTACGCAGATCGATGTGGACCAGCTGCATCCGGTTGGCCCCCGTGCGTTCGTCGGAAACGCTCCGGTGCCCGACCAGTCGCGTGCCGTCCGGATGGAACGATGTCGCGAAGATCGAACCGTTCTCGCGGAACGACCAGATCCTCGTCGGCGTGGAGTTGCCACGGAACGGAGCGATCTCCAGCACGGTGTCCGGACCATTCGGAGTGGGAATCCGGCGGGAAACGAGGAGCTGCTCACCGTCATGACTCAGGAAGAAGTAGGAGATGCCGCCCTCCGGAGGTGCGGCCAGGATCCTGGTCAACCGGGGTGGATCGAACGTACCGCCCCAGAGCTCCATTCTTCCGTCGGGCAGTCGACGGGAAATGCAGAGACGGGAACCGTCGCCGGAGACGCTGAGGAATTCGCCGTACGCCGCCGATTCGAAGGCACTGGGGCGATTCCGATCGGTGGTGTTGCTGAAGATGCGCCGCTGCTGCCCAAGGGAACCGCCAGGCAACACGTGAAGCGTTCCCTCATCGGTCAGTTCGAATTCGGCATGGGCGTTGAACTGGGCCCGCAAGCCGTCGAGCACCGGTTCCCCCGCATCAAGAAGCCGGGATCCGTCCGCGGCAAGCCGGGCACGATGCAACGCATCCTCCCGGGTGTACAGAAGCGTGCCATCGATCAAGCGACCGTCCCCCGCGTCCCTGACCAGGAAATCGACTTTTCCGGTGGTGGTCGAGATGGCCGCGAGCCCGAACACCACGTCGCCATCCTCCTCGATGACGATGGCCGCGAGCACGCGATCCTCATCGAAACGATCGATCAGCCCGGCGAATCGACTTCCGGATTCCATCGACCCGATGGGCACGGACTCGAAGACGTCGCCGGTCCCCGCGTCGAGGAAGCTCAGTACCGCATTGCCGTCCTCGTCCTGCCTCGCGACCAACAGACGATCCGCATCGAACCACACCACGCCCTGGACCGCGGGGGAGATCGCTGCGGCGGTGTTGCCCTGGATGACACCCGGAACGGAACCGAGCGGAACGGGCTCGACCCCTGAATCGACCTTGCCCCGCTGCAGTTTCGACCCGTCGATGATCACGTATTTGCCACCGTCCGGCGAGATCGCGAAGCCCGAACGGCCGCTCAGGTCGGCAAGCACCTCGAATCGATCCGACCCACGATCGCGGACGCAGAGCTTCCGGCGGGTCTTCATGTTCTGGGGATCCCAGGCGAATTCACTACCGACGTAGATGTCCATCGCGCTGAAGACACGCGAGCCGTCCCGGGAGACCTTGAGGTTGGAAGGCGACATGCCCTCGTTCACCATCAATTCGAGCCGCCGGGGCGTCTCGGGCTCGGACGGCGTTTCAACGGGCGAAGTCCCCAGTCGGGTCCCCGTCACGAACGCCGCGATCACGAGGAGGAACGCCGCAGCGGTCGCGATCAGCCGGCCACGCCCGCGTTGCGCCGCGACCGGCGCGCCGTCCTCCGGACCGGTCGGAAGCTCGGCGAGTTCCAATCGGGCATCTCCAAGATCGCAGAGCCTCGAATCACGGTCCTTCGCGAGACAGCGACGGAGCAGCAGCCGCAACCGGGGATGGATGTGCGCCGGAAGCGACGCCCAGTCCGGTTCCTTGTGCAGGGTCATCCCGACGCCGTCGGCGACGGTCTCCGCGGGAAAGGGCGGCCCGCCGGCGAGCATCTCGAAGAGGAGTGAACCGAACGAGAAGATGTCGGTGCGTCGATCGACGGGACGTCCTCTGATCTGTTCGGGAGACGCGTACCCGATGGTCCCCATCATGAGGCCCGGAGAAGTCACACCCGCACTCGGCATCGTGGAGCCCTTCGAGCCTTGCGAGCCACGGCTGCCCCAGACGTCGCCGAGATCCGTCGCGGTGACGTCTCGGTTGGATTCAGGAGGTGGCGTGGGGGCGGGCGCAGATGGGGGCATGGTGCTCTCCGCCGTTCGGGAGCCGGCGTTGGAACCGGCCTCGGGCTCCACCGGGGTCTCGTCCAGCACCGCCTTGGCAAGCCCGAAGTCGAGCACCTTCACATGGCCTTCCGCATCAAGCTTCACGTTCGCAGGCTTGAGATCCCGATGGATGACCCCCTTGCCGTGCGCGTATGCCATCGCCCCCGCGATCTCCATTCCGATCCGGGCGACCTCCTCGACCGGCATCGGCCCACGACTCGTCAGATCGGCGAGGGTCTCCCCCTGTACGTACTGCATCACCACGAACGCCTGATCGTCCATCTCGACGAGTTCGTAGATCGAGGCGATGTTCGGGTGATCGAGGACCGCGAGCAGTTTCGCTTCGCGCTGGAACCTCGCCATTCGGTCGGGATTGACCGCAAAAAGCTCCGGCAGCACCTTGATCGCGACATCGCGATCGAGCGCCTCGTCCCGGGCGTGGTAGACCACGCCCATGCCGCCCCGACCGGCCTCGCCGATGATCACATATCCCTTGATTCTGCTGCCCGGTTCCATCGTCGATCAATCTCCTCTGGAGCGAATGACCATGAAACTACCAAATCACCCGTACTTCAGAGATCGCCCACTGCGCACGCTCCGTCGCTGAAACCCCAGGACCTCGGGATACGTCCGGGGAGGCTGGATTCCCCGTCTTCCGAACCAACCGAGGGGCCGAACCGACTCGCGTGACGCCCGGCATCGCCGCGGCCGCATCTTCCCGTTGGAATCCGTGCGTCAGAACGATTCGCCACCTCGGACATAAATCGCCCTCGGCCGATGCCGAGGGCGGTGTTCATTGATCGATTCGCAGATTCGGTCCTTGGCCTCAGCCGCCGGTCATCTGCTTGATCTGCGCCTCGAGGAGCTCCTCCGAGTACTCGTGGCCATAGAGCATGGTGCTGCGGAACTGGAGGTCGGCCGCCAGCAGGAGTGCGGTCCGGATCTCCTCTTCCGTCGCACCCGCCGCCCGGGCGAGACGGTTCTGGGCCATCACGCAGTATTCGCATTTGATCGCGGCGGAGGTGGCGATCGCCATGAGCCGGGCGTTCTTGGCACCGAGAACACCGTCTGCGCCGTACAGCTCCTGATTGATGCCGGCATCGAAGTGGCGCATCGTCTCCTTCGACCCCTCGGGATACAGGGGACCGAAGATCGGATTCTCAGGCGGGTCTGCGGCCTGCTCTTCGCCGGCGACCGGCACGGCGTTGAGGGCGGCGAGCGGAAGGGCGAGGAACGCGGCGGCGATGACGGCTTTCATGATTCGGAGCTCCAGGAATTTTGAGAAATAGAAGGACACGCCCCCGGACACCCGTGGAAGGTACGCCTCACGACTCCAAGTACGCAGACCCTTGAAATCGACCGGTCACACCAATACCGCCATCGCGCCTCCGCTCGAATGAACAACCCCTCGACCGTCACCTCGGGCGAAGCGCGAGGCGAATGGCGCCCCCGTGCCGCATGGCCCGATCAGACGCCCGCGCGAGCAGGGCTTGACACCAATCCAACTATGGCTACTGTTGGCATCTGATTGCCATTAGCGGCCGGCACGAGTGCTTCGCTTTGCATGCGAAGCCACGCACAGCCACCAGCCGGAGTCGGCCCGTCCGTCGCCCAACGCCACGATCACCATCACGGAACACGCTCGAATGTCACCCGAATCGAAACGCCATCTCCCCGTCACCGTGCTTTCCGGATTCCTCGGCGCCGGCAAGACGACGCTGCTCAATCACGTCCTGAACAATCGGGAAGGGCTCCGGGTCGCGGTCATCGTCAACGACATGTCCGAAGTGAACATCGACGCCTCGCTGGTGCGTGACGGTGGAGCCGAGCTCTCGCGGACCGACGAACGAATGATCGAGATGACCAACGGATGCATCTGCTGCACCCTTCGCGAGGATCTCATGATCGAGGTCGACCGGCTGGCGGCCGAGGGCCGATTCGACCATCTACTGATCGAATCGACCGGCATCGGCGAACCCATGCCGGTCGCCGCGACCTTCTCCTTCCGGGGCGAAGACGGACGAAGCCTGAACGACGTCGCCGCGATCGACACGATGGTGACCGTGGTGGACGCCGCGAACTTCCTCCACGACTTCGACAGCAAGCAGAACCTGAACGACCGCCGGCTCGGCGTGAGCGACGAAGACGAACGGACGATCGTCGATCTCCTGACGGACCAGATCGAATTCGCCAACGTGATCGTCATCAACAAGTGCGACCTCGTCCCGGAGACGGAGGCCGAACGACTCGAAGGCATCCTCCACCACCTGAATCCCGATGCCCGCACGCTGCGGGTCTCGCGCGGACGGGTCGATCTCGCCGCGGTCGTCGGTACCGGCCTGTACGACGAGGGGGCCGCAAGCCAGATGCCGGGGTGGGCCAGGGAACTCGAAGGCAACCACACCCCCGAGACCGAGGAGTACGGGATCGGCAGTTTCGTCTATCGGCGACGCAGACCGTTCCACCCACAACGTCTGGTCGCGGCGATCAGCACCGGCATGGAAGGCGTCGTCCGGTCCAAGGGCTACCTCTGGATCGCGAGTCGGCCTCGCCACTGCGGCATCTGGGCGCAAGCCGGTGCATCCCTGCAGATCGATTCCGGCGGCCTCTGGTTCGCCGCCGTCGATCGGGCGCACTGGCCCGATGATCCGACGACGCGCGACTGGGTCGACGGCAACTGGGACGCCGAAGTCGGGGACTGCCGACAGGAGATCGTGTTCATCGGCGTGGCGATGGACCGGCAGGGCATCGAAGCGATGCTGGATGCCGCGTTGGTCACGGACGAGGAGATGCAAGCCGGGCCCGAAAACTGGCTCGAATTCGAAGACCCCCTGCCGTCCTGGGAGATCGCACATCCCGAGGGGGCGACCGGCTGAGCCTGCGACTCCGCAAGTGGATCGATCTCCGACCCCCACATCTTCATGTCCCCGGCCGGAGTCATCCTCCAGCGTCGGTGCTTGATGACCGGGCGTTGGCGGCCGGCAGCCCCTTCGCGCCGAATGCCTGCAGGACCTCGGCGAGTGGATGTCGGATTTCTCCGTACTTCCGGTCCATGATCGTCAGGCC
>DEYK01000060.1 GCA_002364485.1 Phycisphaerales bacterium UBA3160 | reverse complement strand
TCGAACTGGTACAGGGCCTGGAGCGCGTTGCGACGGATGTCACGTGAATATGTCATTGTGCCTGCTTCGATATGGTTCGGATGGTTCGGATGGTTTCGACTGTTTCGAGAGCGGCCAGCATCGACTCTCGTCCCTTGTTTCCGCGATCGCCGCCGGCTCGGGCGATCGCCTGCTCCATCGTGCTGCAGGTGACCACGCCGAATGCGACGGGCCGTCCGGTTTCGATGGCGAGCGAGGACAGGGCCGAAGAGACGCCATGGTTGATGTGGCGGTCGTGGGAGGTTTCGCCCGCGACGACGCATCCGAGTGCGATCACCGCATCCGGAGCCGCATCCCGTTCCAGGACGGCCCGGGCGAGCACGGGAAGTTCCCAGGTTCCGGCGGCCTCGATCAGGATCAGCCGATCCTCGGAGCCGCCCGCATCAAGAAACACCTCCACGGCACCGTCGCGCAGGGCTCCCGTCACCTCGGGGTGATAGCGGCTGGTGATGACGGCGATGGACATGCCATCTGCATCGGGAAGTCTGGTTGTGGCGTGTTGGCTTTGCATGCTCGACGTGTCCGGATCCATGATGGTACAAGGGGACGGCAGTTGACCGCAATGGCCAGGGAGGAGGTGCTTGGATGCGTCCCATGTTCGAGCGGATGATGACGACGCTTCAGTTGACTCGACTCAGTGTGGCGTTCGGTGCCGTCAGCGACCTCTGGTTCATGATCGTGCTGGCCTGGATGCTGGGTGGGGACCCCTCGGAAGGGATTGTCACCGGGTGGGGGGCTGGAACCGCCTTGACGTGGCTTCCGGCCGCACTGGTGGCCGGACTGGTCGTTGCGCTTGGATTGTTCGGCTACGGGGCCTCGCTCAACGACGTCCTCGACGTCAGACGCGATGCCACCTTCAGCCCGCAGCGTCCCATTCCCGCTGGACGGATCCGTTCGAGCCAGGCGGTGATCGTGACGGTCTGTTCGCTGCTTACGGCGGTGCTCGGGGCCACGGCGTTCGGGACCTGGCCCGTCTGGCTGACGATGGGGGTGGCGGTTCTGCTGCTCTTCTACAACGGTGTGGGCAGGTTCATGCCGGCCGTCGGCGTCGTGGTGATCGGTCTCATCCACGGAATCCACATGCTCATTCCGAATCCGGATCAATCGATTCTGCTTCCGGTCTGGTTGATCATGACCCACGCCATGGCACTGGCGATGGGCGTGTACATCTTCGAGGACAAGCGACCGAGGGTGACATGGCAGGCCGTCGTCGGGATCGTGTTTGGTTGGTGCTTCTGGAGCGGAATGCTTCTGTGGCTGGCGGTCGAACGGGGAGACGGAATCTGGAACCGCCCGCTGTGGTCGCTGGCGTTGCCCGGTGGTGTCGCCCTCGCCTGTCTGATCGTGGTACGCGGGAAGTGTCGTGGAGCGGTCGATCGAAGGGCTGCAGCGGAGAAGCTGAAGCGATACGGTGCGATGTGGCAGTGCTTCTACGCCTCGGCCTGGTTCTTCGCGCTTGGATTGCCGGTTGCGGGAATCGGATTCGCGATCCTCGCCGTGGTCGGTTTCATCGTCATGACGACCCTGCGTGAGGTGATCGGAATCACAGGGCGTCCGATCGAGTTCCGGTGAGTGGAAGTCGATTCGCCACTTGCATGAAGTCAAAAAAAGAGCATCGCCGAAAAGGTCTCTCCTCCAGAACCTCTCCGGCGATGCTGTAACCCAACTGTACAAGCCAGTTTGGGACCTGCCAAGAAATTACTATCCGTTTGAGGCACCTTTTCGGGGGGCGGATCCGGGGGCACGGTGGGAAGCCTCTGAAGGGGGGCAGTCGACTCTCATGGCCTCGCGAGGGTCGTTTTTTGATGTGGCCTTCGGGCCTGTTCGAATGTTGCGGAAATCCCACACTCCCGGTTCAGGTGCCCCTCAGTGCGGTCGATGCCAGCACCATGAACAGAGAAAAACGTCGAAATCATCGTGACGTCGTGGCCGGACTTCAGAGTCTCGAGATGGTCAACGAGGCCTTGAATGAACTCCCCGAATCGACACGCTCCCAACTCGAAGGGCATGTCGATCGTCTTCGGGATCTGATGGCCTCGTTCCTGCTCGACGGCGACACCAGGGACGCTCTGGAACCCGCGGCCCAGACCGGCAGTTTCTCGCAGGTCGCGAGGGCGGAGATGGATTCGTTGCTGCGAGACGCTCGTCGCAAGGGAATCCAGATGGTCTGCGAGTTCTCGCCGGCATTGCGGGCGATTCCGTTTGCGGTCGGAGGCTCGATTCTCGTCGGACTCGTGCAGCAGGCGATCGCGGCACCGATCACGTCCGGCATCAAGCGGAAGCTGATGGTGACAGCGAGCATCGACGAACGGCAGCGGCTGGTCATCGGCATCGAGGATTCGGCGGAATCGAGTCGAGAGGCCTATTCCGTCCGATCGCTCGGTACGTGGCGTCGACGCATCGGTGAACTCGGCGGCGAACTGCTCCTTCGCGGCGTTCCCTTCGGAAGCGGCACCACCATCCAGGCGCACCTTCCGGTGACCAGACTCGCGGCATGATCAAGCCGCCACCCATCACGGCGATCCTCCAAGGCGGAGCCGGATCCGGACTCGATGAGATCGAGTCCGCCCTGCGTCGTCGAGTCGACGTGCTGCATCGGATCGAAGCGGTCTCGGAGGTCCATGCATGCATGGATGCCGGTCGGCCCTGCATCGTCTTCATCGATGCGACGGTGGTCGTCGACTACGCACGCCTCCGGTCGCTCGCCGGGGATGGAACGTCCCCCGCCATGGTGTTGATCATGGACGACCCCGCCGTCGACGAGGTGGTCGATGCCATCCGGTTCGGCATCGTCGACGTGCTGGAACGCACGGCCTCGGCGGAACGGTGTCGACTTGCGATCGATCGGGCCTCCCGCAGCATCGAACGGATGACGCCCCGCAGGGTGGAAGGCGGATCGCTCCGGGACGCTCTGGCGGCTCCGGAACGTCTGATCATTCTGGCCGCTCTCGAACGCAATGCATGGAACCGGCTCCGGACGGCCCGTCAGCTGCGGATCGATCGGACGACGCTGTACAAGAAGATGAAGCAGCTTGGAATCGCGGCCTGAACCACGGACTCAGCGGGGTTCTCCAGCGCCGACCAGCAGGTCGGGCAGGCCCTCGCTGTCTTCGAGATCGGGTGGTGTCCCCAGGTAGGCCAGTGCGTGGTCGATGACGTCGCGGACGACCGGCCCTGCGACGAGTCCTCCGTAGTACGGTCCGATCCGACGATCCGGATCCTCGATCACGCAGAGGACGACCAGTCGCGGCGTGTCGAGCGGAGCGCCGGCGATGAAGCTCGAGATGTATCGATCCTCGTGGTAACCGCCACCCTCCGCCTTGGGCAGCTGCGCCGTGCCGGACTTTCCGAAGAGCTGATACCAGTCGGACTGGCACTTCCTGCCCGTCCCATCCGTCATGACCTTCCGCATGGTCTGCCTCGTCAACCATGCGGTGGATGGTTCGATGATGCGATGCCGGATGCGCGGTGTGTCGGTCGAGTCGTCGTTGGCCAGCAGCTGGAGGGCCGGCAGATTGCCGTCGGAGGCGAAGACGCTGAAGGCCCGGACCATCTGCAGAGGGGTCACTCCGATCTCGTGCCCCATCGCGACGGACACCTGGGTGTACGACGTCCATTTCGAATCGCTGGTGACAAGTCCCACGGTCTCGCCCGGAAGTCCGCAGTGGGTTCTGGTTCCGAATCCGAACCGTCTGATGCACGACTGCATGGCCGTGGGTTCGAGTCGTTCCGCGACGATCGCCATGCCGCTGTTCATGGACTTGACGAGCACCTTCTCCCACGTCGAAGCGCCGTAGTAGTGGACGTCCCGGATCCGGCGACCGCTTTCGGTCCGATGCGGAACCGCGTCGGGGGTCGGGAGCACCTCGTCCGGGGTGACCACGCCGTGTTCCGTGGCGAACGCCCAGATGAACGGCTTGAAGGTGGAGCCGGGTTCGTAGGGGTCGGTGCCGCACCGGTTCCGGGCCAGACGGGGATTCGGGACGGTCTCCTCCGGTTCGGGATCGCCTTCGCGAGGGGCTCGTTCGTCGTTGACGATGTCGGCCAGGGCGAGCAGTTCACCGGTGACGGGATCGACGACGACGACGCGTCCGCCGGCGGCGTTCCGAGTCCTGATCTCCGCCTCCAGTCGCTGCTCGACATGACGCTGGATGACCATGTCGATCGTCAGGCGGCGATCGTCTCCGTCGTCATGGGGCTGGAAGGTGTCGGGGTCGATCCACAGCGGGCGTCTTCTGACGTCGCGAAGGTAGTCCATCCGACCGGTCGATCCGGTGAGATCGACGTCGAGCAGATGTTCGGCGCCTCCGAGACCGGTGTGTTCGAATCCGACGGCTCCGATGAGCTGCGCCGCGGTCGATTCCTGTGGGTAGTGGCGTACGAGTCTGGGCTCCAGTCCCACGCCGTCGAGGCCGCTTCGCCTGATCCGTTCCACCTGCCACGGCTCCAGGATGTCGCTGACGGGAACGAATCGCGAATGGAGGCGGGGGCCCATGCGGCGATCGATCTCGACCGCGTCGAGGCCCACGAGTTCCTGCAGATCGACGCCGATCGTGGCGACGTCGGTGACCATCGCGGGGTCGATGAATGCGCGGTGGCCGAGCGTCGTGGTCGCGATGATGCGTCCTCGTCGATCCAGCAGGTCGCCCCGTCGGGCCGGTTCGACCCGGGTCGAGAAGGGGGAGCCGGCGGCGGCCGCGAGCCGCTGGTCGGGCTGGATCTTCAACTGCACGATCCGGACGATGCATCCGGCGGTCAGCACCATGACGCCCAGCAGCAGCAGCGATGTCCAGCTGTCGATCCTTCGTTGCTGCCAGGCCTGCCGTGCTTCGGTTTGTTCACTCACGGCTGGGCCTGCATGTCGGTCGGTACGACGGTCCAGGGCTGGTGGATCGCGAGCCAGCGGTTCTGGTCCTCGGCCAGCCAGGCCTGGATCTCCGGCGTGCGGCACGCCTCGGCGATGCGTTGCCTGGTCGTCCAGAGCATCCGTCGCTGCTCCATGAGGGTGCGATGGGTGTCGACCATGTCATGGACGATCATCAGTCGCTGTTGACGCAGTCCGAGCAGCGCCAGTGCGATGCATCCGGCCACGACGATGATCATGAGGAGTTTCGCAAACACGTCGAGCTCCGGATTTCAGCTTGAAGGTCGGTGGTACCGAAGTTCGGTGCCCACCTGGAGCGAGTCGATGTTTCCGATCACATCCCGGTTCAGTTCGAACAGCTGCGGGGTCCGTCGTGAACTGCCCAGCAGCTTCTGGGCGATCTGGGACAGGGTGTCGCCCGGCTGGACGGTGTAGACGTTCAGCTCGTCCGCCGCGGCGACGGCGGTCGTCGAGGGGGCGGCGAGCGGTGTCTCGAGCACGATGGATGTGGTCGTGGACTCGGGGATCAGCAGTCTGGTGCCGGTGACCAGCTGGCCGGGATCGGGAAGATTGTTGTAGTTCGCCAGCATGATCGCGGCCGATTCGTCTCCGTACCAGCGACGCGAGATGGCATGAAGCGTCTCGCCTTCCCGGACGACGTGGAGTCGTCGATCGTCGGGTGCCACGGTCGCGTGCGAAAGATCCAGAGGCGTCGTGGGATCCTCGAGCGAGGCGAACTCGACGAGGGTGGTCCGGTCATCCTCGTCGACCAGCGGGTCGATCGCCATGGAGAGATCGGCGGTCACCTGCCGGTTCGCCTGGGAAAGGTGGTCCGAGATCAGGACACCGACCAGAAGGACGAGTCCGAATCCGATGATCAGAGCGATTTTGTTTTCACGACTCATGGTCGACAGCATCCGTGCTGGTCGCCGAGGCGACCTCTTGTGATCCCCTCGCGGCCTGCGGGGGTGATTGACGCCGTTCGTTCCCTCCGGAATGCATCCATGCATCGCCGGGTGGGGCGCCTCGATCAGGTCAGTTCGACGACTCGCAACTTGGCGGATCGACTCCGTCGATTCGCCCGCTCCTCCTCGGGGGAGGCCCTCAGGGGCCCCTTCGTGAGGTGGGTCGCGAGCATCCGCCGCGTCAGGTCCGCGAAAGCCCTCTTCACCGGGCGATCCTCGAGGCTGTGGAAGCTGATGATGCCGATTCGGGCACCCTGATTCAGCCATCCCACGGAGGTTCGAGCCTCCGCCCCGTAGACGATTGCGGCCAGGAGTGCATCCAGAGCCACAAGTTCGTCGTTGACCGCGATCCGGAGTGCCATGAAGGTTCTGGTCGCGGGGTCCATTCGAGCCGTCGCCGCCCGGCGACCGTATGCTTCGCGGACAAGTTGCGTCAACTGTCCTGTCATTTCAATCGGTTTCTCATCCCGGGCTCGTACAACTTTTTGCGCGATCCGGCGAGCGAGGGGCTCTTCACCGAAGTCCCGGATCATCTCCTCCAACTCGTCTTCGGAGGATGATTCGAGGATCTGGGCCGCAGTGGGGCCCTTGCTGGTGTCGAATCGCATGTCCAGAGGAGCATCCTGCCGGAAGCTCATGCCCCGTTCGGGATCGTCCATCTGGGTCGATGAGAAGCCCAGGTCCGCCAGGACCACATCGGCGCGGAGATCGAGATCCTCCAGATGGCGGTGGACCAGCCCGAAGCTGCCGTGGACGGCATGGACCTGCGGGCCATCCGGGTGCTTTGATTCGACATGCCTTCGGGCGGTCTCGAGATTGCCTGCGTCCAGATCGATCAGGACCAGGGTTCCGTCCGGTCCGATGGCTCCGGCCAGGGCCTCGGCGTGTCCGCCGCGTCCGGCGGTGCAGTCGACGACGGTGTCACCCGGGCGTGGTCCCAGCAGTGCGAGGCACTCCTGGAGAATGACTGGAATATGGATCGGTTCGGCCATGGGGTTTCTGCTTCGCAATAGGATACGGGCATGGCCCAGATGAAACCTCCAGGCGGATCGCCGGAGTCCAACCCGGTTCTTCGAGGCATGTCACCCTCGACCACTCCTGCGCTGGTTCTGGGCATTCTCAGCATCATGCTCGGCGGTTGCCCGCTCGTGGGAATCGCGATGGGCATCGTGCTCGGTTTCATCGGGCTGGCCCACGCCAACAAGGCGCAGCGGGATCTGGATGCGCATCCGGCTCTCGATGGTGCCGGCATGGTGGTGGCCGGCCGGGCATGCAGCATCATCGGAATTCTGCTCGGGCTGCTGCAGGCCGTGCTCATCTTCGGCTACATCACCGCCATGTGGCTGTTCGGTGTGCAGGTGCCGACGTTGAACTGATTCCGATCACATGTCCAGCAGCAGCCGCTCGGGATGCTCGATGCACTGCTTGAGATGCACCAGGAAGCCGACGGCTTCGGAGCCGTCGACGATTCGGTGGTCGTAGCTGAGGGCCAGATACATCATCGGACGCAGGGCGATCTGTCCTGGGTTGTCCGGGTCCTCGATCGGACGGTTCTGGATCCGATGCAGGCCGAGGATTCCGGACTGCGGTGGATTCAGGATCGGCGTCGACATCATCGAGCCGTAGACGCCGCCGTTGGAGATCGTGAAGGTGCCGCCGGTCATGTCGTCGATGCCGAGCCGGCCCTCCCTCGCCTTGCCGGCGAGGTCCATGATCGTGGTTTCGATCTCGGAGAAGGAGCGTCGGTCCGCATTGCGGATCACGGGGACGACGAGCCCCTTGTCGGTGCCGACGGCGACCGACATGTCGACGTAGTCGTGTTCGACGACCTCGTCGCCCTCGATGAAGGCGTTCACCAGCGGGTACTTGTGCAGAGCCGAGACCGCGGCCTTGATGAAGAAGGACATGAATCCGAGCTTCACGCCGAACCGGTCGTTGAACTCCTCCTTGTGGGAGTTCCGCAGGGCGATGACGTGGGACATGTCCGCTTCGTTGAAGGTCGTGAGCATGGCCGCGGTGCGCTGGGCGTGGACCAGGCGTTCGGCGATCCGTTGTCGAAGCTTCGACATGCGGACCCGGCGTTCGCCCCGCTGCATGGTGGCGTCGCCGGCGGCGATGATCGCATCGGGTGGTGCCGCCTCGCCCGGGGTGACGGAAAGCACGTCGGACTTCATGATCTTGCCGTGCAGTCCGGTGCCGGGGACGGAGTCGATGTCGACGCCGCGGTCGCGGGCGACCTTTCTGGCCAGCGGGGTCACCCGCTTTGGCGAAGCCGCTTCGGTCGCGTCCTCCACCCGGGCGGCCGGGGTCGAGACGGGGTCCGAGGTCGAAGGTGCGGCTTCGGGTTCCGCCGCGGATGCCGGCTTCTCGGCCTCGGTGTCCACCGCGCCGATGGAGGCTCCGACCGGAAGATCGGCGCCTTCCTGTTCGGTGATGTGCAGGACTCCGGCGGCGGGCGAGGGGAACTCCTGCGTGACCTTGTCGGATTCGATCTCGACGAGCAGTTCATCCTTCTCGACCCAGTCGCCTTCCGAGCGATGCCATCGTCCGAGACGGACTTCGGTGATCGATTCCCCGAGGCTTGGTATGACGATGTCGACGGGCATGGGCGTGGACTCCGGGTCAGCTGCTGGCGATGCTTGCGGGCTCGATGCCGATGGCATCCGTGACGAGTCGATGCTGCTCGGTGGCATGCATCTTGGTGGAGGCGACGGCGGGGGTGTCGTTGTCGGGGCGGCCGACGTAGTTCAACTGGACGCCGAGCCGTTCGGAGAACTGTTCGTTGATGAAGGTCCAGGCCCCCATGTTGCGGGGTTCCTCCTGGACCCAGATGAACTTCTTCGTGCCCTTGTACCGATCGAGGATCTTCCTGACCTCGTCGATCGGGAACGGGTGCATCTGCTCGATGCGGACGATCGCGGCATGACCGGCTTCGACCTTCTCGCAGTGCGAGGCGAGATCGTAGAAGACCTTGCCGGTGCAGAAGAGCACGCGTTCGACGGTGTCCGGGTTCTTGATCTTCGGGTCGTCGATCACCAGCTGGAAGCCGGTTCGTTCGAAGTCGGCGACGGGGGAGCGGGCCGCGGGATGTCGCAGCAGGCTCTTGGGGGAGAAGATGATCAGCGGCGTGCGGAAGTTCCGCTTCATCTGCCGCCTGAGCAGGTGGAAGATCTGGGCCGGAGTCGTCGGATTGACGATCTCCATGTTGTCGTTCGCGCTGAGCTGCAGGAACCGCTCGATCCGCGCGGAGGAATGCTCCGGTCCCTGTCCCTCGTAGCCGTGGGGAAGGAGCATCGTCATGCCGCTGTGGCGTGCCCACTTGCGTGCCGCCGAGGCGATGAACTGATCGAAGAACACCTGCCCTGCGTTGGCGAAGTCGCCGAACTGCGCTTCCCACACCACGAGCATGTTGGGATCGCCCAGCGAATAGCCGTATTCGAATCCGATGCAGCCGCCCTCGGTGACCGGGCTGTTGTGGATGCAGATGTGCGCCTGTGCGTCGTCGATGTGGTTGAGTCCGACGTATTCCTCGCCGTGGTCGGCATGGAAGAGTCCGGCGTGTCGATGCGAGAAGGTGCCCCGCATCACGTCCTCGCCGGTGAGTCGGACGCTGGTTCCCTCGGACAGGAGCGTTCCGTAGGCGAGGAGTTCACCCATGGCCCAGTCCAGCGGCTCGTCCTGGCCGATGGCGTTGGCACGCTGCTCAAGGACGCGTTCGAGCTTGCGGTGCGGCTTGAAGCCTTCGGGGATCGAACCGAGCGCCTTGGCCACGACTTCGAGTTGCGCACGGTCGACGGTGGTGTCGGCCGCGGTCCAGTCGTAGGTGGGGGAGAATCCGCCCCACGCGCTGTGGTCGTCGAATGCCGGCGGAGTCGGCTCGACGGGCTTCTCCCGGATCCGTTCCTGCGATTCGTCCATCAGGTTCTGCACGCGGTGCTTGGCGGCTTCGTACTCCTCTCGGGAGATGACGCCTTCGGCGAGCAGGGTGTCGGCGTACTGCTCGACCACGGGGATCATGTTCCTGATGGCCTGATACATGACGGGCTGCGTGAACGCCGGCTCGTCGGTCTCGTTGTGTCCGTACTTCCGGTAGCCGTAGAGATCGATCACCACGTCCTTCTGGAACCGCTGCCTGTACTCGTAGGCGAGCATCATCACCCTGACGCACAGGTCCGGATCGAATCCGTTGACGTGCAGGACCGGGATGTCGTACGCCCGGGCGATGTCCGTGCAGTAGGTGCCGGTGAAGAGATCGACCGGTTCGGTGGTGAAGCCGATCTGGTTGTTGATGACGATGTGGATGGTTCCGCCGACGGTGTAGCCGGGCAGTTCGGAGAGGTTGAACGTCTCCTGGACGATGCCCTGGCCGGGAAGGGATGCGTCGCCGTGCATCAGGATCGGGATGCAGCGGTCGCGTTCCTCGTCGTTGCGCAGCCGCTGCTTGGCCCGCACGCGTCCGAGGCTCACGGGGTGTCCCCATTCCAGGTGCGAGGGATTGGAGGCCATCGCCAGATGCACGGGCCGGCCGGCGTCGGTGATGACGTCGCTGCTGAAGCCGCGGTGGTACTTCACATCGCCGCCGCCCTGGATGAAGTCCTCGGCCCAGCTCTCCTCGAACTCGGTGAAGAGCTGCTCGTAGCTCTTTTCAAGGATGTTCACGAGCACGTTGATGCGTCCCCGATGGGCCATGCCGAAGGCGAGCTCCTCGACGCCTCCGGCCGAGGCGATCGTGAGCAGTTCGTTGAGCATGGGGATCAGGGTTTCGTTGCCTTCGAGGCTGAACCACTTCTTTCCGATGTACCGACGCATCAGGAACTGCTCGAGTCCGGTGGCCTGGACGAGTTCGCGAAGGATGCGTTTCCTGATGTCCTCTTCGAGGTCCGGTTCCGTCGGAATGCGTTCGATGTGTTCGATCAGCCACTGCTGCTGGGTCAGGTCGCGGATGTGCGAGATCTCCGCGCCGAGTCGGCCGCACCAGCTGCGTCGAAGCTGTTCGGTCACGGCGCCGAGCGTCGCGGGGCCCTCCATCGGCAGGGTGCCGGGATTGACCGGCGTATCGGGGTCGACCGTGTCCAGTCCGAGTGCGGCCAGTTCGAGATCCTGCGGGATGGCCGGTGCGGCCTCGAGCGGGTTGAGGTGGGCGGCCAGATGACCGAGATTCCGATGACGATCGATGAGGCGATCCACCCTGCTCTGCAGGTCGCCGCCGGTGGTGTGGCCGGGCAGCGAAGCGGTGGGGGCATCCGCGTCGGCAGCGGGATCGGGCATGCGTTCGTAGCCGAGCTGGAATCCTTCGAAGAAGGGTATCCATTGCGGGTCGACCGATTCCGGATCATCGATCCACTGCTGATACAGGCTTTCCACGTAGGGCGCATTCCAACCATTGATGGACGGCGCAGGTCCGTGTCCGGGAGTCGGGGAGCCGGAAGAAGATGTCGAACCGCTCATGGATGATCAGCCGAGTTGCACGCCGGATCGGCACACCGTCTCGTTGACGGCGAAACCGGTAGATCACCATTCTAGCCGTTTCGACGGATCTGTTGGATGTTCAGAGGAGGGATTGGGGATCAACATCCACGGATATGCGATTGGAGGGTTCAAAGAGCAGTTGCTGGCGTGCCTCTCCAAGCAGTGCCTGGAGCCTCGAGGCCGATGGGGCGATGACTTCGACTTGAAATCGGAATGAATCGGCGATTCGGGCGATCGGGCAGGGGGCCGGCCCCCTCACGCGAGTGTCCTCGGCCGCCATGCGGCCCAGCTGATCGGCGATCCGACGGGCATCGGCCTCGGCATGCTCATGCCGCGGATCCTTGACCACGATCCGTCCCAGTCGCCCGGCCGGAGGAAGCCGAATGGCCTGACGATCGGTCAGTTCCTGCTCGGCGAAGGTCACGTAGTCGTGCTTGGCGGCGAGGGTGATGGCGCGTGATTCCGGATCCAGAGTCTGGACCACGACGGTGCCGGCTCCGCTGCCCCGACCGCAGCGGCCGGTGACCTGGCTGATCAACTGGAAGGTCCGTTCCGATGCCCGGAAATCGGGAAGCCCGGCGGCGGTATCGGCGTTGATCACTCCGACGAGTCTGACGCCGGGGACATCCAGCCCCTTGGCGATCATCTGGGTGCCCAGGAGGAGTCGGGTCCGGCCGGCGGTGAAATCGCCGAGGGCTTCGTGGAAGTCCTGCATCGTGCTCATGCTGTCGGAGTCGACGCGGTGCAGTGCACCCGGCTCGGCGAGTTCCGGCCAGCGGTCGACGAGTTCCTGTTCGATGCGCTGCGTGCCGAGGCCGAGCTTCGCGATTCCACGGCTGCAGTCGGGGCAGGCCGACGGCAGCCTGATCGCGGTCTCGCACTGGTGGCACCGGACGTAGCTGCCGGTCCGGACTTCGCCGCTTCGATGTTCGACCATCGAGACGTCGCAGTGCTCGCACCTGAGCACCCATCCACAGGTGCGGTTGGTGCATGTGATGTAGCTCGAATAGCCGCGTCGATTCAGCAGCAGCAGGATCTGCGCATCGAGGTCCAGCGTCCGTCTGATCGCATGCGACATGGTCGGTCCGATCAGTTCGCTGGAACGTTCCTGGTTTCGACGTTCGTCGACGAGGTCCACGACCCTGACGGATGGAAGCGTCAGGCCGGGGGCCCGTTGGGGCATCGAATGCAGCGTGGCGACGCCTCGCCGCGTCGCGTTCCACCAGCTTTCGAGTGCGGGTGTCGCACTGCCCAGCACGATGGTGCAGCCCGCCAGCTGGGCCCGCCGGATCGCGACGTCTCGACCGTGGTACCGGGGGACGGTCTCCTGCTTGTAGGAGGAGTCGTGCTCCTCGTCGACCACGATCAGTCCGAGTCGTTCGGTGGGGATCGGAGCGAACACCGCGCTTCGGGCTCCGAGGACGATGTCCGCATCGCCTCCCGCGGCGAGGGACCACTGCTGATGCCTCTGGGCTGCGGTGAGTCCGGAGTGCAGGACGGCCACCCGCTTGCCGGGGAAGCGGCCGATCAGCCTCGCTCCGGTCTGTGGCGTCAGGGCGATCTCGGGAACGAGCACGAGGGCCATGCCTCCGCCGGCGAGCACCTGTTCGATCAGTCGAATGTAGACCTCGGTCTTTCCCGAACCGGTGACGCCATGCAGCAGGTGGGTCGAAAATCCGTCGCCGAGTGTTCCGCCGATGTGGTCGATGATTCCCTGCTGGGTCGTGGTCGGTTCGTCCGGGGTGAGTTCGCCGGGGACGGGTGTATTCCACTGGGCTTCGATTTCGGTCCGCCGGTGTTCGACGAGGTGCCCGTCGCGAAGCAGTCGATCGACCGGGCCGTTGGTGCGAATTCCGCTGAGCTGCTTGAGCCGGTTGAGTTCGACCGGTCGCTCCTGGGCCGGCAGCGAGGTGATCGCCTTCAGGACCGCCTTCTGCTTCGCGGTCGTGCCGGTCGTGGGTTCCGGATTCTCCGGAACATCGAGCATGCGCCGCTTGACCGTTCCCACTCCACGCCGAACGGCGGAGGGAAGCATGGCGGAGACGGTCAGTCCCAGCGGAGCCTGGTAGTAGCGGGAGACCCACTTGGCGAGGGACATCAACTCGGCCGGGAGGCCGTGGGCGGAACCGTCGCGGCGAAGGATCCATTTCAATGCATCGGGGTCGCGCGTTCCCGGCGAGTCGGACCGATCGATCACGTACCCGGGGGTCGGCGCGTCGCCACGACCCAGAGGGACCATGACCCGCTCTCCGATTTCAAGATCGGAGAGTTCGGTGGGGATCGCGTACGTCAGCCCGTCCGGGTAGCGATCGAAGCCCCGCTCCACAGCGATGCGTGCGTACCCGGCATTGGCTTCCTGTGGAAAAAGAAGTGCCATCTCGGGAATACAGCATACGTTCCACCCGCCGGGGGGTGCCGCTCGACGTTCTTGTGATGTAGAATGTCCTCGTGCCCAAGGACGCGATCAAGGCAACTCGTCTCGTACTTGAGGACGGTTCCGTCTTCACAGGTCGCCCTTTTTTCACTACATCCGCAGACTCCGAGCCCAGAACCGGGTTCGGAGAAGTCGTCTTCAACACCGCGATGACCGGATATCAGGAGGCCTTGACCGATCCCAGCTACCGCGGCCAGATTCTCGTGATGACGGCGACGCAGATGGGCAACTACGGGGTCAACGAGATCGACGTCGAATCCGCGGTACCCCAGGTCGCGGGGTTCGTCGTGCGTGAATCATCACGCATGGACTCCAACTACAGATCGGAATCCATGCTTGCTCCCTGGCTGGCCCGCCACGGCATTCCATTCCTGTCCGACATCGATACCCGGGCGCTGGTCCGCAGGCTTCGCGTCAACGGTGCGATGAGGGGAGTCATCACCACCGACCCGACCCTGTCCAATCAGGAGCTCATCGAGCAGGTCAGGACGTCGCCGAGCATGGGTGGTCGGAATCTCGCCGCCGAGGCATCTTCAGATACGGCAGGCAGTTGGTCCGAGGGGTTGGTTCGAATTCCCCCGACACCACCTCGAGATCGTCGGGAGACGACGGTCAAGCGGGTCGTGGCGATCGACTGCGGTGCGAAACGCAACATCTACAGGCATCTGGTGGAACGCAACTGCGAGGTCCGCTTCCTGCCTTGGAACTGCTCCGCCGAGGAAGTCCGTGCGCTCGAGCCCGATGGCCTGTTCGTCTCCAACGGACCGGGTGATCCGGCCGCGGTGGAGCCTCTGATCGAGGTTCTGAAGGAGATCGCGGGGGAAGTGCCCACATTCGGCATCTGCCTCGGTCACCAGCTGCTGGCTCTGGCGCTTGGGGCCACGACCTGGAAGCTTCCATTTGGGCACCGGGGGGCCAACCAGCCGGTTCGCAACATCGAGACCGGCCAGGTCGAGATTACGAGCCAAAATCACGGTTTTTGCGTCGATGAGGCCTCATTGAAGGCTCAAGACTGCCTGATGACGCACGTCCATCTCAACGATCAGACGGTGGCCGGGTTCAGGCATGCTTCAAAGCCCATATTCGCGGTTCAGTACCATCCTGAGTCCTCTCCTGGGCCTCATGACGCGGCCTATCTGTTTGATCAGTTCGTGGCCATGATGCATGGTGATACGGGCAAGGTCGATTCCAGACGGGGTCCAAATAAGGCCTCCAAGGCAGTCAAGGCCTGAGCCTTGGCACGGGGCAGAATGCCCCCCCTCGAAACGATATGAAAAACAGCGATCGCGGAAGGGTGCACTCCTTGCGGATGCACTCTCTTGCGGGGTAGACTTCGGGCTTCCCGCGGTCATGATCGCGGGTCGGGATCTGTTACCACAGGCCCGGTTGAGACCTGAAATTGCCGTGTCGGGCCCGATCCGACATGTGTGTGCACAAGTTCCTGTCCACATGAGTGGACATGCCTCGGGAGAGTCGAATGAAGTTTCATGCCCAACGGCCGCTGGCGTCCCTGATCATGTTGACGTTTGCGGGGGTTTCCCTGTTCTGTCTGAACACGACTGCCTGGGGGCAGGCGGAAGAACCTCCGGCCGACACCTCGGCCGAGAAGGATCCGGCGCCCGGTGAGAAGCCGTGGTGGGATGTTTCAGGTGAAGAGGATGACGCATCATCAAGTTCGACCAAGGAGGCAACGCCTCCAGCGCCGGAGCCGGCGCCCGAACAGGACGCCTCGACCGACGCCGACAAGGACACCGACG
>DEYK01000031.1:57214-59471 GCA_002364485.1 Phycisphaerales bacterium UBA3160 | reverse complement strand
ATTATCTCCCATGGACTGACTCCCTCGACAAAGGCGTTCGGTATTCGGAGTTTGGTTGGGGTGGGTAGGCGGTGAGCCCCCCAGCCCCATCCAGTAGCTCTACCCCCGATCGCTGTAACGAGAGGCTAGCCCTAAAGCTATTTCGAGGAGAACGAGATATCTCCGGGTTTGATTAGACTTTAACTCCTCCCCACAGGTCATCACCCCACTTTTCAACGTAGGTGTGTTCGGTCCTCCAAAGGGTTTTACCCCTCCTTCAACCTGCCCATGGGTAGATCACCCGGTTTCGCGTCTACCCCCTGCGACTGTGCGCCCTATTCAGACTCGGTTTCCCTTCGGCTCCGCTGGGATACAGCTTAACCTTGCCACAGAAAGTAACTCGTCGGCTCATTATGCAAAAGGCACGCGGTCACCCACCGAAGCGGGCTCCCACAGCTTGTAAGCAAGTGGTTTCAGGTACTTTTCACTCCCCTTATCGGGGTACTTTTCATCATTCAGTCACCTTACTGGTTCACTATTGGTCGTTGAGGAGTATTTAGCCTTGGAGGGTGGACCCCCCATGTTCACACGGAGTTTCACGAGCACCGTGCTACTCTGGAACACCTAGATTTCCTTCAGATGTGCTACAGGACTGTCACCTTCTTTGGTTCGACTTTCCAGCCGACTCACACATCATTCGGTCACCATGTCGGTGTCCAAACCCCGGACCGAAGTCCGGTTTGGGCTGTTCCGCTTTCGCTCGCCGCTACTTACGGAATCGCGTTTGCTTTCTTTTCCTCTGGTTACTGAGATGTTTCAGTTCGCCAGGTTCGCTCTCGTACCGTATGCATTCGGGTACGAGTGACCCACAAAAGTGGGCCGGGTTTCCCCATTCGGAGACCTTCGGATCATTGCCTGATTACCGGCTTCCCGAAGCTTATCGCAGGTTTCCACGTCCTTCATCGCCTCTCAACGCCGAGACATCCACCACTTGCCCTTATTGGCCTGGTCAACCACCTGTGCCTCGACGACTGGAACGATTACCCGTGGAGGATCGAACCATGATGTCGCAGTTGCACCTGCGGAAGAACCAAGTCATCTTCTAAAAGCCTTGACTTATTCTCGAGTTTTGGTCTGTACTCATCCTACGACACTGGGAGGTATCGCAGGAATCAACAGACGAATCACCAACTTGTCAAAGAGCCTTGGCGTTGCTGCGTAAACAACAACATACGCCCCTCGTCGAGAAAGCCCGACAAAAAGGGCGAACGGAGATGATACTCAGCCACGGACTGCTGTCAAGGCCTTCAGCGGCACCGATCGGCGGTTTCGTAATGAAAAAGGTGACCCTCTCAAAAATGAGAGAGTCACCTCTAATGACCTGAAATCGAAGGTTCAGCCTTCGGTCGGCTTGACCTCGTCACCATCACCCCGTGGATCCCGGATCACATGCCCCATACCCATGGAGGAATCCAGGGGGGCGAGGACCACGACCGCCTCACGGCCGAAACGGACCTTGCTTGGATCAAGGGTGGCATTCGGAATGATTTCGAGCACGTAGAGACCGGTTCCGAAGTCGATTTCGACATCACCCGCCAACATCGTTCCGTCATCACCGCCTTCACCCATCCCATCGGATGCTGGTTCTTCGCTGCTCTCGATCTCGACGATGCGGGCGCCGCCGATGCGATCGCCTGGCTGCACGGGGAACGTCCGACTGTGCCAACGTCCATCGTGGAAGCGGAAGACTTCCGCCTCGGCGCTTCCCAGCCCGAGATTGCCCGATGCTGCGCCGTATCCCGACGGGACGGCACGCGTGATGAAGTACCGGACGAACGGGTCGACCCGCACCGGCTCGGACCATTCGCTCGTGACCGACTCCATTGCGAAGTCGTCGGCGAGATGATGCTGCTCGCCGATGAGACTCAGCTTCTTCGCGAAGAACGGGTTGTATACCTTGATCGTGAATCGATAGCGATACTGATGCCCGGCGACGATGTCCATGTCATGGACCCACGTCCAGACTTCGTCCTGGGAAGACTCGATGCCGAGATCAAGCTCGCCGTCATCGCCGACGGCGACACCCAGCTGCTGAAGGCGATCGGAAGCCTTGTCCAACTGACGTTCGAAACGAGCAAGGTCACGCTCGAGTCGCTTCAGTCGCATTTCCCGTTCACGCTTGGAACTGGTGGCTGCGCCACCACCCCCACCTCCACCGGAACCACCGAGGCCACCAAGGCCGCCACCGGATCCGCCGAGGCCGCCGCCGGAACCTCCG
>DEYK01000031.1:16175-56870 GCA_002364485.1 Phycisphaerales bacterium UBA3160 | reverse complement strand
GCCGGAACCTCCGAGGCCGCCGCCACCGCCACCGGATCCACCGAGGCCACCAAGACCGCCGCCGGATCCACCGAGACCACCGCCACCCGGCTTGCCGCCGGGTCCTCCGGAGCCTCCGGATTGACCGCCACCAAGCTGCTTGATCTGTTCGGTCGTGTCATCGATCTGCTGCATCAACGCCGAATAACGACGCTTGAGAACGAGCACCTCGTTGGCGCCGTCCCCCTTGCTGCTGTACATGGCGGGGTGAACCCAATCACTGTTGCGGGTCATCAGGAACGAAGGCCGGATGATCTCGCTCTGGGTACCGGGAACGGCCAGCTTCGAGATGATCTCGTCCCGTGTCCCCGAATCGACCTCACCGGCGATCTGCTCGCGGAAGCTCGACTGGCCCGGGATCGCATCGACGACCCTGAGGTTCGCCCATCGGCCGTCGACCATCTCCTCCCGCTCGACCACGACGTCGACGATGTCGAGCCGTCCGTTGTACCACTTCTCACGAAGCGGAAGTTCGCCGTTCGCACCCTTGCTTCGATACTGCTCGAGAACCTTGGCCGCGTCGAACACGGCTGCCGCGGTGACCCAGGTCGTGTCGTACGGCCGATCGGCGAAACGATCCTCCAGTTCGGGAACTCCCGAAACGGCCGAGTCATCGAGTCCGTCGAAGAACTGCATCGTGACGGGAAGGTCGGTCGCCTGCACCTTCGGCTCGATGTAGGACTGCCCGGACATGTCGACACTCGAGCCGGCATCGACCACGATCATCGGCCTTGGATGCACTTCGCGATAGGAAGGGCTGACCGATGCCGACATCGCATCGAGGAATCGCTGGGACTGGGGCTGGGGCATCTCGAACTCGACCGGCGAGGCAGCATCGCTGCTGATTCGACGATTGAGTGAATCCGCCTTCTTCTTCAGTTCCTCGTCCACGTCGCCGGGAGACATCGTGTTCGAACCGATCTTCACCGAGTTCGTGTCATCGGAGACCTGAAAGACCACATAGACGACGAACACCACGGCGACGATGCCGATCGCGATGAACTCCGCATACTGTTCCCAGATGGTTATTCCCTTGACCTTCATGCGATTCTCCATTGCATGATCACAACAAGTAGATTGCTATTCATGGACGCCCACCACCCGGTCGCGTCGGGCCGGGAGGCCTTCCTGGAGCCCCAGGTCGACCCGGAGGCCCCTGAGGCGAGCCGCCGGCCGGGGCGGGCGGAGGATCAAGCGGGATACCCAGCATGGCACGGACCTCGTCCGGCATGTGCTGACGCGTCCAGGATCGCATCCAGATCGTCTCCACGACCAGCTTGAGGCGGGAGGTGTTCTCCCCACCGTAGTAGTAGCCTTCCTTGATCGCTTCGAACGCATTCTCAGGCCTCATCTTCAGATCGATGACCGTCATGAAGTTCTGTCTTGCGAACGCATCGAGGACCTCCGCGACGGCTGCCGTCGCGACGACCATGTCCAGCTCGACGACCACCACGTCGTACAACTGATTCGAGATCCGGCCGCTCAGCGAGACGTCGTAGTTGGTCGATCCGGAACCGGGAGCGGTCGCCATGGCGAACGCCGGCTTCTTCGGTGCACCACCACGTGGAGACGAAGGAGGTCTTCCCTGTCCACCTCGTGTCGGCCCCTGCGGCTTCATGCCGCCGCCGATCGGACTCCGAGGCCTGCCGCCACCGGCACCACCACCGCGGCCTCGTCCACCGGATGAGGATGAGCCTGCCTGGTGATTCAGTTCCATCAATCCGATCAACTTGATCGAATCGATTCGCTTCAGCGGATTCTGCAGCTCCGATCGGTCTCCGTTCAAGGCCTTGATGACGCCGCTCAACTCCTCCATGACCCAGTAGGTCCACTGCCATGAGAAGAGTTCGACCAGCCCGGGAGGGCTCGATCGATCGAAGACGGGCTCCGTGGCCGCGTCCTTCGTCAGATAGATTCCGATTTCGGCGGCGCGATCCTTGTAGATCTCAAGACGCTCGCCGGTCATCTGCTCCTTGAGCTGCTCGGCCTCCTCCTCGGTGAGGGCATCGGACTCGTCCTTCGCCATCATCTGCTCCAGGAACTGACGTCGAGCGGCCTGCAGGCTGATCTCGACCTCGGAAGCGGGAGGAGGCGATCCGGCATTGATCGACGCGAGCAGCTGCTCGTAGTTCGCAACCAGCCTCTCGTGGAACTGCTTTGGAAGGACATCCATCGCTCCATAGCCCTCAGGGGGCTTTGGGAACAACTCCGGCATCATGACGTCATGGTTCTGCTGGTTCTGCTTGATCGCCGTGTCGGCAACCGTCTGCGCATCGTCGAGCATCGCAGCCGTGATCTGCTCATACGAATCGAGCAGCTTCTGATTGATGACCGTCGTGTGGGTCTGTCCGGTTCCGGGAACCTGGAAGTTGGTCTTCTCGAGGTTCGTGATCTTGGTGAAGTGCTGACCTCGGGACTTCACCTGCTTCTGCACATCCGCATTCCAGGATGTGGAGACCATCGGCAATCCGACCAACGCCGCGATGATCACGATCACGCAGATCGAGATCACGAGGTACTGCTTGATGTACTCGAGAATCTTGGCCGTATTCACGCTCGGCCTCCCTTCGGTGCTTCAGAAGCGGTCTGAGTCGCTTCCTTGGGATCGAGAATCTCGACTTCAAACGTCATCGGGATCATGTAGATCGTCGTATCGGGCGGGTAGATTTCGGGAAGTTCCGGCAAGGGAGCCATCGTGTCGAGCCCCGGAGAACTGGCCGCGGGACGTCTACCGCCCCCGCCGCCTCCGGCCCCACCCTGACCACCACCGGTGCCGCCACGGCCTCCGCCGATGCCGCCGAGTCCACCGCCACCGCCAAGACCGCCAATGCCGCCTCCGCCGCCTCGGCCTCCGCCGATGCCGCCAAGTCCGCCGCCTCGCCCGCCTCCGCCAGCAAGGCCGCCAATGTTGCCTCCGCCTCCACCGATGCCGCCACCGATGCCGCCGCGACCTCCACCGCCAGGGGCGCCGCCGCGACCACCCGGTGAGGGCTGATCCTTGGTTTCGCCTGCCATGCGCTCACTCATGCTGGCCGCATTGGTGTTGACCGTGTCGACGAGAATCCGGTACGGAGCATCGGCACGATCGCCTTCGGGCTCACCATTCGTCCGAAGCCAGTTGGCCACGGTCTCGTTGATGAACTCGATCGGACGGGAGCGGGTCAGTTCCAGCTGCATCGTGACTCGAATGCGCGGCCGGCCACCGGTTTCAGCCGGGCCGACGTACTCGCCACTGAGATCGACGATCTCGACGAGCCTTCGATCCTCCGGCGACAGATTCATGACGGCTTCGAGATCGCTGCCGCTGAGCACCGGCTGCGGATCGGCGGAAAGCACCGATCGGGCCGAGTCCTGGACGAGCCAGGGCCAGACATTGCGGTACATGAAGAGGTCCTGCAATGCCGCAGCCTCCTGATTCACGACCGCCCTGGACCTCGCGGTCTCGTATTCCTTCTTCAACTGCTCGCCTCGGCTGATGACCTGCCTGACCTCCGAGGGAGGATCGGCGGAGATCTTCGCGGAGTCGACCAGCGGACGGTAGAAGGTGACCGCACCGGCGGCGACCGCAAGCGCGGCGGCGCCGACGAACCATCTCGTCTTGCGGTGCCACATCTGCTCGCGAAGCACCGGGACGGGAACCAGATTGGCGTTGATGGGCGACATGTCGATGCCCTGCAGCGCGAGCCCGTAGGCGGTGGCCATGTTCACGTTGTACTCGGCGAACGCGGCCGCCTCGCGTCCCGAGACGGAGATCTTCTTGAACTCGTCGAGACGACTGACGTTCACCTGCAGCTGCTGCCCGATGAACTTGCGGAGGCCGGGAATCTTGAACGTCGATCCCAGTCCGACCATGGTCTCCAGATTCGCGTCGCGATGGACGCTGGAGAAGTAGCCGAGCGATCGCTGCAGATCCTGGAGCAGATCGCTGAAGATCGGACGCATCGCCTGCATGATCTGCTTGGTGTAGCGGCTGGAGGACGCCTCGAGCTTGAGTCGCTCCGCCTTGGAATACTTGAGTTTGAACGACTCCGCGATGGCTTCGGTGAAGTGTGTTCCGCCGAGCGGGAACGTCCGGATCCAGCATCGACCGGCCTCGGCGATGATCACGTCGGTGGCGTAGGTGCCGATGTCGATGTAGACGACCGGCTCCTCGCGCTTGGCGAGGTTGTGGTCCCAGGCCATGGCGTTGTAGACCGAAACCGGACTCAACGTCATCACCTCGGGACTCATGCCGACCTCGGAATAGAGGTCGAGACGTTCCTGGATCTTCTCGCGGGTGACCGCGAAGATGCCGACCTCGACTTCAGGAGAATCGTCAGCGACGAAGGTCTGATAGTCCCACTCGACCTCCTCGATCGGGAAGGGAATCTGCTGGACGGCCTCGAACTTGACGATGTCGGGAACCTTCTTCGGTTCGACCGGAGGAAGCTTTGCGAAGCGTGCGAACGAAGAGTGGCCCGGAATCGACATCACCAGATGCTCGCCTTCGAGCTTCTTCTCGCTGATGAACTGACCGAGACTCAGCCGGATCACTTCACGCTGATCCGAATCGGGGCTCGAAAGCACCTTCTTGTGAGGGATGTAGGCGAAATCCGAGACACTGACGTCGTCACCGTTGCGATCAAGGCGGATGGCCTTGACGGCATACGCGCCGATCTCGATTCCCCATGCACTGTGTTGGCTTGCCATGCGTTCTGCAGTCCTTGCTCATGCCGAGACTCCACATCGGGGAGCCCTGTACCGGAGGTCTGTGATATCCATTCAATCATACACCGACGGCCCCTTCTGGTCTCAATCCATGGCCCTTAGGCAGGATTTGCGAGCCATGTCCCCTTCACCTGCCGAGCCAGGGCCGATCGCGAGTGTGCGGATCCCCCTTGGATTCCCCCGCGACTTCATCGCTTCCAGCGTTCCGGCCACTGCCGCCCCTGCTAGGATGAGACGCTTCGTGCAACTGACCAGATCCAACCCGACCTACCACGTTCGAACTCTGGGATGCCGCGTCAATCACGCGGAGTCCCGCGAGATCGAAGGCCTCCTGCAGGCTCGTGGATTCGAGCCCGCACCGGCCTCGCAGATCGCGGACATGGAGATCGTCCACACCTGTGCCGTGACGACCCAGGCCGCAGCGAAGTCACGTCACGCCATCCGACGGGCTTCCCGGGGAGACGAGACCCGCACCCCGACCGTCCTGGTCACCGGGTGCCTCGTATCCGCCGATCCCCAGCAGGCGGCTTCGCTCTGCGGCGGCGAGGAGAATGCCATCAGCCACCGCGACCACGATCATCGAACGATGATCGAACGTCTGGCCGTCCGGGTCGACCGATGGCTGGTCGATCGGGGCGACACTCCGCTGCCCGCTCCACCCATCGCCGACCAACGATCCGAGGACGGCCTCCGCATCCTTCCCGTCCTTGCTCCCCCGATTCCGGGACGTCATGCCCGAGCCGAAGTGAGGATCCAGGACGGATGCGATGCGCACTGCACCTTCTGCATCATTCCCAGCCTGCGGCCGACCCTCCGATCGAAACCGCCGGAACTGGTCGTCGAGGAAGTCCGACGACTCGTCGAACTCGGCCACCGTGAGATCGTTCTCACCGGGATCTTTCTCGGTGCCTACGGCCACGAGACCGCTCTTCGCCGCAAGCAGCGGCATCCCCAGTCCGAACCGCTGGCCGATCTGCTCGATGCCGTCGCGGCTGTGGACGGGCTGGCCAGGGTTCGATTGAGTTCGATGGAGCCCGGCGATGTCACCGAACCGCTGCTCGACGCCATGATCGCCAATCGCCCCGTGGTGGTTCCACACCTGCATCTGCCGCTGCAGTCGGGCTCGAACGCGATGCTTCATCGAATGAATCGCCAGTACCGGGTCGAGGACTACCAGGACATGATCCAGAAGGTCAACGAGGCGTTCACCGATGAAGTCGGGCTCCCTCCCGCCATCACGACCGACATCATCTGCGGATTCCCCGGCGAAACGGAGGACGACTTCGCCCGGACGGTCGAAGTCGCGGAGGCCTCCGCCTTCCTCCACATGCACGTCTTCCCGTTCAGCCCCCGCAGCGGCACCGCCGCGGCGCGATGGACCGACCGCTTCGTTCCCGACGCGGTGGTGCGACGTCGAGTCCGCCATCTGATCGATCTCGAGGAGGATCCCATCGACGGACTCTCGATGCGATGGAGGCGGCAACTGCTCGGACGCAGCGTCCGGGTGCTGCTCGAGTCCGAGGACGAGGATGGATTCATGACCGGACGATGCGACCACTATGCCAGGGTCCACGTCCCGACCCGCCGCCGGCGTCACGAAACCGTGCACGTCCGCATCACCCACGTAAGCTCTAATCGGACCTCGGGACGGGTGCTTGAACTCGATCACCCGCTCAAGGTCCTCGAAACCAAGATGGAAGCAACACGATGACTCCCGAACAAGATCACGGCGCGGCCGACGACGCTTCGCAGGAAGCACGTCAGGCGGCAGGCCTCGATGCAGCACTCCAGGCAGAGATCGACGCCGCACTGGGTGAAGCCAGTTTCGAAGATCTCATCGAGGAGGATGCCAAGTCGACCGGCTCCAGGAAGCCCGGGGCACGACCGAAGCGCGAAGGCACCATCGTCTCGATCCGCGACGCCGAAGTCCTCATCGAGTTCGGCCCCAAGCTGCAGGGCGTCTGTCCCCTGCCGCAGTTCAAGGAACCCCCGGTTCCCGGAACCCGCATCACCTTCGTCATCGAACGTGAGGATCCCAACGACGGCATCCTGGTCTGTTCACTGACCGGAGGCGTCCAGAAGGCCCAATGGGACACCATCGAACTCGGCCAGATCATCGAAGCCCGGTGCACCGGCACCAATACAGGCGGCCTCGAGATGGAAGTGGCCGGCCACCCCGCGTTCATGCCCGCCGGCCACGTCGCCCTGCATCACGTTCCGGACCTGACCATATTCGTCGGCCAGAAGATGCCGTGCCAGGTGATCGAACTCGATCTGGCCCGCAACCGCATGGTGCTCAGTCGACGTGACATGCTCGAAGCGGAACGGGCCGAAGCCCGGACCACGCTCCTCGAGACCCTTGAACCCGGTCAGGTGCTCGACGCGGTCATCACCAGGGTCCAGCCGTTCGGCGCATTCGCCGACATCGGAGGAATGGACGGACTGATCCACGTCTCCGAGATGAGTTGGCAGCGGGTGCAGGACCCCGGCCTCATCGTGAAGGTCGGAGACGCCGTGGCCGTTCAGGTCCTCAGCATCGATGCCGAACAGGATCCACCTCGCGTCGGCCTCGGGATGAAGCAGCTGACGACCGACCCGATGCACTCCCTGATGGACGGCTTCGCCGAAGGCGACATCGTCGAGGGCACCGTCACCAGACTGGCGGACTTCGGCTGCTTCGTCGAGATCGCCAAGGGCGTGGACGGACTCGTCCACATCTCGCAGTTGAGCAACGACCACGTGAAGAAGGTCGCGTCCGTGGTCCAGGTCGGCGACAAGGTCTCGGTGAAGATCCTCAACGTCGATCCGTCGAGTCGCCGCATCGGCCTCTCGATCAAGCAGGCCGGCGGATCCGAGTCCTCCGCGGCGGAACGCAAGGAGGATCCGATGATGGCCAAGCTCAAGGCGAAGTTCGGCGACGGCCCTCTCAAGGGCGGCATCGGCTGATTTCACGAGGTGCACGGGCCCCAGACGCCCAGCAATCCAAGAAGATCCAGCACACCGACCACATCGTCCCCATCGAGATCGCTTCGGACCGCGAGCTCGCCATCGACGTCCCCCCAGCAGGCCAGCAGCACCAGCAGATCGGTGACGCCGACGCCCCCGTCGCCATCGAGATCTCCGATGCAGACATCGGTCTGTTCGATCTCGATCGTCCATGCGTCGCCGACGGCGACCACCGGAGCCGCGGAGACCGCGCACACCAGGTGTCCGGTCGGCCGAAGTCGGTACTCCCAGCCGGATACGAATCCCAGTCCCTGCGCCGCGGACTCGACGTGGATCACGTTGGAGTCATCCGGATCGTGCAGGCAGAGGAAATGCACCGAAGGAACCGGCTCCCACCCCGCGCCTCCGGGCGACGCGCGGCGTTCGACCGACAGCGGCGGTCCTCCCGGCCAGACGACGGGCCCGTACCAGCGGAGCCTGGCGACAAGGGATGATTCGCCGATCGAAACCGTGCCGCCGGAAAGTGGTTCGCACCCGCTCATGTGCAGTCTGAACGGAACGACCCCGACGGATCCACCGCCCACATCGTCGGGCGTCGAGCCGTAGGTTGGTCCCTGAAGCTGCACGTAGTCGTCGTCGGCCGGCATTCCGAGGTCGATCGGCGCCGACCAGGCACCGCCTTCGTCGGCCGCATTGACGATGACCTGGCCCGAAAGCCCCTGTGCACCGAGATGGATGATCGAATCTCCCCCGGACAAGGCTCCCTCGAGGCAGAGCAGGCCGTCGAAGCGGTCGATCTCGAGGGCGTCCTGACCTTCGAAAGGCGTGATCGCGTCCACCATGATCGTTCCGTCGACGACCGATGCGTTCAGCCTCGACAGCGTTCCGTCACCGGTGGACGACCGCAGATCGATGTCGAGTACGGCGATCGAATCGCACTCGAGGGTTCCGATGCCGTAGCGGGCGCGCATGCGCACCGGGGCATCCTGCGTTCCCAGCGAGCGGCCGGCGGAGACGTATTCGATCCGCCCATGCTCGGCCAGCAGCGGACCCGCGATGTCGCGACCGGCTTCGATCGCGACGATTCCCCGGACCGGATTGGGCGGTGTGGTCGCGACGATCGGCCCATGCACGTCGCGACCGACGATCAAAGTTCCGATGGACTGGACCTGCACATCACCGAGGTCCTCGAACACCTGGACGTATTCCAGATGCGTCTCGGCGGATCCGGTCTGCACGATCGCATCGATCGCCCCGGCCCCTTCGATCCGAACCTGCACCGGCGAACCCGCGACCGGCCCGTCGACGGCGATCTCCACCTCGTCGAAACGCTCTCCTCCATCGCATCGGACGACGTACCAGGTCACCTGCCAAGGATCATGAAGTTCCTGCAGGACGATCCGATATCCAGCCGGAGTGCTCGCAAGCGACCATGCCGACGCAGGCACCGGCGCACCGATGTCGTCGAGCACCTGAATGCCCCCTCGTGCCGTGCCGAGGCCTGCCATGAGTACGGCGATCGTGATCAAGAGCTGCCTGCGCAGAACATCCCCTCCACCACAAGGATGCCTTCGGGTCGGGACGGGCGTCGGACCGATCGCCGCGGGGAGAGCAAGGCCTCGCCGCGAAGGCCGCAGAGTCGCCCCACCTTCACTTCAGTCGGCTGGCGGAACGTCCGATAGGCCCTCCGCGATCAGGGCGGCGAGGGCGGCCTGATCGACGATCGGAACGGGACGCCCCGTCACCAGATTGACCGGCTCCTCGACCATGGTGCGCTGCGGACATCGCAGGATCACCAGATCGAACTCCTCGGATTCGGCGACGATTCTCGTCAGTCTTCCGTGACGTGATTCCTGGACGCCGACCGCAGCGATCTCGAACTCGATGTCCTCGAGCACCCGCAACAGGGCCCGATCGTCGATGGTCGAATGCAGACGCATGGAAACGGAAGTCGTTCCGTCGAACTGTCCCCGGGCGGCCTCCCCGGCAAGTCGCAATTCGATGTCGTCGATGGCCCACGCGAGAGCGACCATGCACTCCTCGATCGCGGCCAGCATTCCCAGCCGAAGCCTGGCCCACAGTTCGTATCCCATCGACTGCTGCTGCATGGCCACCAGATGCCTGCGAACCCGCTCCCGGGTGGGAGGCGGCTCGGACGGGTCGCCATCGACCTGGGATCGGGCCGCACGGATCGCGGACCGGATGTCCCCTTCCGTGTCCTCCATCAGGAGCCGGGCCGCGGCGCGTGCGATCTCATCGGACGGATTCGACATCACCGCATGATAGGCCCGACTTTCGGCTCGAAGGGGGCTACGATATGGAGATGGCATCGTCCCGCAACAACCCACGCCCGGTGATCGGCCTGACCATGGGCGACCCTGCCGGCATCGGACCGGAGATCATCGTCAAGGCGCTCTCCAACGCCGATGTCCGCCGCAGCGCCAGGTTCGTCATCTACGGAGCCAACGACCTGCTGATGCTGGCCGCCGACCGCGTCGGCATCGAGCCCTTCTGGCATCGCGTGCCGGCGGACAATCCCGATCTGATCGCCGATGCCTCCGGCGACGTGATCGTCCGGGACCACGAGCACGGCGGACTGCTGATGCGGCTGCCGACCGAGCCGACGCGACGAGGCGGACATGCCTCGAAGCTGTGGGTCGACGCCGCGATCGCGGATGCCATGCGCGACGACGCCGATCCGGCATCCATCGATGCCATGGTCACGGCCCCGATCAACAAGCGGGCATGGCACCTCGCGGATCATTCCTGGCCCGGCCACACCGAACTGCTCGCCCACCGCACCCGAAGCCGCCGCACGGCCATGTGCTTCGAATCACCCAGGCTCCGGGTGATCCTCTCCACGATCCACGTTCCGCTGATGGAACTTCGAAACCTGCTGACCATCGGACGGGTGTTCGATCCAATCGATCTCGGAAACGACGCATGCCGCCAACTCGGCATCAACGCTCCGCGCATCGCCGTTGCCGGGCTCAATCCCCACGCCGGCGAGAACGGACTCATGGGCGATGAGGAGAAACGGATCATCGAGCCGGCCATCCGGATGGCGAAGGATGCCGGCATCGATGCCAACGGCCCCTTCCCCGCCGACGTCGTGTTCCGCGAAGCCCTGGACGGACGCTGGGACCTGGTGGTGGCGATGTACCACGATCAGGGGCTCATACCGATGAAACTCGTCCAACCCCGCACCGCGGTGAACTGGACGGTCGGCCTGCCGATCATCCGCACCAGCCCGGACCATGGAACCGCGTACGACATCGCCGGAACCGGCCGGGCCGACGCCGGTTCGATGGAGTCGGCGATCCGCCTTGCGGTGCATCTGGCCTCCAAGCAGCGAAGCCGGACCGCGAGTTCCTGAGACGCCTCCGCCCGCGTATCATGGGCTTCCCATGACCGACACCGATACCGCATTCTCGATGGACGATCTCGTCTCGCTCTGCAAGCGACGCGGATTCATCTATCCCGCCTCGGAAATCTACGGAGGCCTCAACGGCTTCTGGGACTACGGCCCGCTGGGCACCGAACTCAAGAACAATCTTCGGGACGCCTGGTGGCACGACATGGTCCGGTGCCCACCCAACGGCCCCGACGGCGAGCCGATCTCCATCGTCGGCCTCGACTCCTCGATCGTGCAGAACCCGCGCGTCTGGGAGGCCTCCGGCCACGTCGGCGGCTTCAACGATCCCATGGTCGACTGCCGCGAGAGCAAGAGCCGCTACCGGGCCGACCACCTCCAGTGCCTCGGCGTCAAGGGCGACCAGACGGGGCAGATGTACGCGTTCATCGAGAACGACGACGAAACGCTCGCCGGCGCTCGCAAGAAGCTCGAGAAGTACGTCAAGCGCACGCTCGAGGATGCCGAGATCGACTGCAGCCCCTTCACATCCCTCTCGGCCGACGAGATGGCGATCACCGTCGGACCGCACGTCAAGACCGTGGGCACCCTCACCGAACCCCGCCAGTTCAACCTGATGTTCAAGACCTTCGTGGGCGCTCTCCAGGACGAGGAGAGCGCCGCCTACCTCCGCCCGGAGACCGCCCAGGGGATCTTCCTGAACTTCAACAACGTGGTCGACACGATGCGGGTCAAGGTCCCCTTCGGGATCGCCCAGGTCGGCAAGGCGTTCCGAAACGAGGTCACCCCCCGCAACTTCATCTTCCGCTCACGCGAGTTCGAGCAGATGGAGATCGAATGGTTCTGCCACGGCGACGAGGCCGAGCAGTGGTTCGAGTTCTGGTGCGACGTGCGCAGATCCTGGTGGGAACGGCTCGGTCTGACCAGCGACAACGTCCTCATGCGTCGTCACGACGCCGACGAACTGGCCCACTACGCCAAGGAGGGCTGCGGCACCTTCGATGTCGAGTACCGCTTCCCCTTCACGGCCCCCGGCTTCGGTGAACTGGAGGGGGTGGCCCATCGAGGCGACTACGACCTCCGTCGCCACCAGGAGTTCAGCGGCAAGAAGCTGCAGTACTTCGACCAGCCCCGAAACGAACGCTATCTGCCGCACGTGATCGAACCGTCGGCGGGACTCTCCCGCGGCACCCTCGCCATGCTCTGCGAGGCCTACACGCCGGACCCGGAACGGGCGAGCAAGGTCTACATGGCGTTCAATCCGAGGCTCGCTCCGATCAAGGCCGCGATCTTCCCGCTCGTCAACAAGGACGGGATGCCGGAGGTGGCCAAGAAGCTCCACGAACAGCTCCGACGACGATGGCCCGTCCAGTACGACGCCAAGCAGTCGATCGGCAAGCGGTACGCCCGGATGGACGAGGCGGGCTGCCCATGGTGCTTCACCATCGACAACGACACGCTGAGCGAACAGACGGTGACCATCCGGCACCGTGATTCACTCGAGCAGGAACGCATCGGCATCGATGCCGTCGAAGGCTGGCTGGCGGAACGACTCGTCTGAATCCATGCCCCGCGGGCGCGCGGCGGGTACAATGAGCCGATGCCAGCACCTACCCACCCAGCAGACGTCCTGATCATCGGCGGAGGCGCCGGAGGTCTTTCGTGCGCGATCACGCTCGCCTCGGCCCAGAAGAAGAAGTGGTTCGAGGATCGACGGATCGTCATCGTCGACGACGGAACGTCGGATCTGAAGAAGGCACGCCTCTTCAACGTCCCCGGGGTCACTCCCGGCACCCTCGGCTCGGACCTGCTCTCGGAACTCGAGGTGCAGCTCGGTCAGTACGAGTGCGCAACCATGCTGCGAGGCACGGTCCAGCGGGCCGAACGTCTTCCCGGCGGCAGGTTCATCGCCACGCTGGAGCAGGGCGAGGAAGTGGTCGCCACGAAGCTGGTGATCGCCACCGGCTACAAGCGATGGGATGTCGAAGGGCTCGATCACGTCCCCGAACCGCATCCCAAGGGCGGCAAGACCAACCGGATCCACCTTCCGCACGACGGGTGCTACCGCATCGAACCGGATCTGCATGTCGCCGGACTGCTCGCCGGCGGTTCCAGCCAGTTCGCGATCGCCGCGGGCATCGGGGCCCAGGTCGCGGTCGAACTGCTCAGCGAGTGGGCGGGCAAGCGGACCCATGTCCACGACAACGCCTAGACGTTGAAGTACTTCGCCTCGGGATGGTGGACGATGATCGCCGAGGTGCTCTGCTCGGGATCGATCTGCCAGTTCTCGGTCAAACGGCAGCCGATGCGTTCCGGCTTGAGGAGCCGGAACAGGATCTCCTGATGACTCATGTCGGGGCAGGCCGGATACCCGAATGAATAGCGGCTGCCTCGGTAGGTCTGCGTGAAGAGATCCCGGATGTGCGGACTGTCGCCGCCATCGATGCCGAGCTCCTCGCGCATCCGCTTGTGCCAGAGTTCGGCCAGCGCTTCGGCGCACTCGACGCCCATGCCGTGGACGTAGAGGTACTCCTGGTAGGCGTCGTCGGCGAAGAGCCGGGCCGCCAGTTCACTGACCTCGTTGCCCATGGTCACGCACGACAGCCCGAGGGCATCGCGTTCTCCCGTGTCGATGTCGCGGAAGAAGTCGCTGATGCACAGTCGCCGACGCTTGTTCTGCCTCGGGAACGAGAACCGCTCGATCTCCACCTGATGATCCTCGGGATCGAACACCACGAGATCCTCGCCGTCGCCGGCGACCGGATACCAGCCGTAGACGAGCTTGGGCTGCAGCACGCCGTCGTCGGCCATCGACTGCTTCAGTCGATCGAAGATGGGATGCACCTCCTCCTCGAGGTAGTGCTGGTAGTCGCCCTTCGATCGGTCGCCCTTGCGGAACCCCCACTGCCCCCGGAAGAGCGCGACGGTGTTCACGTACGGATAGATCGTCGAAAGCGGAATGTCCTCGATCAGCCGGTCGCCCCAGAACGGAGGGTCCGGCAGCGTGATGTCGCGGGCCACGTCGCTTCGATCGGCAAGCATCGTCTGGCCTTCGGGATCGGACGCGGCGTCCTCCTGCATCGCATTGACGCGGGTCTCCACCGCAGCCCGCTTGGCCAGACGCAGATCGACCTCGGCATCGAGCGCTTCGGTCCGGCCCTCGGCCAGCAGATCGCAGATCCGCAATCCGTCGAACGCATCCTTGCCGTAGTACAGCGGCCCCTGGTAGATGTTCCGCAGATGCGACTCGCAGTAGTGCCGCGACAACGCCGCCCCACCAAGCAGCACGGGGACGCCGATTCCCATGTCGTTGAGGACCGACAGGTTCTCCTCCATGACCATCACGCTCTTCACGAGGAGTCCGGACATCCCGATCGCGTCGGCTCCCGTCTCCCGCCAGGCCTGCACGATGTCCTCGATGGGCTGCTTGATGCCGATGTTGTGGACGGTCCAGCCGTTGTTGCTGAGAATGATGTCGACGAGATTCTTGCCGATGTCGTGGACATCGCCCTTCACCGTCGCCAGCACCACGCGACCACGCGTGGATCCCTCGACCTTCTCCATGTGCGGTTCGAGGTGGGTCACCGCCATCTTCATGACCTCAGCCGACTGGAGCACGAACGGCAGCTGCATCTGGCCGGAACCGAAGAGGTCGCCGACCGTCTTCATGCCCGAGAGCAGGTGATCGTTGATGATCTCCACCGGCTGGTACTTCAGCATCGCCTCTTCGAGATGCTCGATCAGCCCCTTCTTCTCGCCGTCGACGATGTGCGTCTGCAGCCACTCCTCGAGCGAGAGGGCCCGTTCGACCTTGGCTTCGGACGCTCCTTCGTCGTCGTGGAACAGGGCGATGAACGCCTGCAGCGGATCGAAGGACTCGTCCTCCACGTCGGCCGGCAGTCCGGTGCCTCCGTGCGACAGGGCCCGACGGTCGTAGATCAAGTCCAGAGCCGCCTGCTTCCGCGAGGGATCGATCCGGTTCATCGGTTGGATCTTCGATGCATGCACGATGGCCGACGTCAGCCCGGCGTCCATCAGTTCCCAGAGCAGGACCGAGTTGAGCACCTGACGGGCCACGGGCTTGAGGCCGAAGGAGCAGTTGGACAGGCCGCAGGTGATCTGGATCGTCGGCCACTCGGAGGCGATGCGACGCACCCCCTCGATCAGTTCCAGCGAACTGCGCCGATCGTCGTCCATGCCGGTCGAGATCGGCAGGACCAGCGGGTCGATGAAGAGATCCTCCACCGCCAGGCCGTGCACGTCGACGGCACGCTCGATCGCCCGACGGGCGATCGACTCCTTGCGATCGGCGGTCCTCGCCATCGCGGCCTCGGGGTCCTCGTCGATCGTGCCGATGACGAGGGCGGCTCCGAAGGTCTTCGCCAACACGCAGAAGCGGTCGAACTTCTCGTCGCCCTCCTCGAAGTTGGCGGAGTTGATGATGCACCTGCCACCGGCATGACGAAGACCCGCCTCGATGGTGGCGTACTGCGTCGAATCGAGCATCAGCGGCTTGTCGACCTGACGGACCAGGCTCTCGACGATCGTCGCCATGTCCGCCGCGTTGTCGCGGCCGGTGGCATCGACGTTGAGATCGAGGCAGTTGGCCCCCTCCCGCACCTGCTGACGGGCGAGCGAGATCATCTCGTCGATGTCGTCCGACTCCAGAAGCCGCTTGAAACGCCTTGAACCGGACGCGTTGAGCCGCTCACCGACGATGAAGAAGGACGCTTCCTGCCGGTAGTCGACCGGAGCGTAGAGACTGGAGCAACCCGGCATCCAGCCGGAATGGTCGCGACGGGGCCGTTGCCGGCTGCGGGACTGCTCGGCCAGCATCTCGATGTGCTTGGGACTGGTGCCGCAGCAGCCTCCGATGATGTCGATGCCGAAGCGATCGATGAACTCGCCGATCGTCTCCGACAACGGAGTCGGCTGGAGCGGGAACTCCGTCCGCCCGTCGACGAGCACGGGAAGTCCCGCATTGGGAACGCACGAGATGTGGTTCGGCCAGGTCTTCGACAGATGCTCGATGTTGGCGGTCATCTCACGCGGACCGGTTGCGCAGTTGAGACCCAGCGAGAAGATCGGATACGAACGCAGGGCGTTGACGGCCGCCGCGATCTCCGTTCCCAGCAGCATCGTGCCCGTCGTCTCGATGGTGACGCTGACCATGATGGGAATGTCCCCGGGAGCACGACCGGATTCGTCGAGCGCCTTGAGGCAGGCATTGACCGCGCACTTGACCTGCAGCAGATCCTGACATGTTTCGATCAGAAAGGCGTCGACGCCCCCGTCGATCAGTCCCCTCGCCTGTTCGGCGTAGCTCTCGAGCATGCCGTCCCACGGCACCTGACCGAGGGTGATCAGCCGCGTGCCGGGCCCCATGGAGCCGAGGACGAATCGGGGCGAATCGGGGGTCGCGTGCGCGTCGCATGCGGCGCGGGCGACTTCGGCCGCTTCGCGGTTCAGTTCCCGTGCCCACGACGACACTTCATCGTCGAACTCGGCCAGCACGATCGGATTCGCACCGAAGGTGTCGGTCTCGACCGCATCGCTGCCGACCGCGAGATAGGATTCGTGAATCGATTGAATGATTTCGGGGCGCGAACGGACCAGCAGGTCGACGCAGTTCTCCCGACCCATGTAGTCGCCCTCGACGGTGAGGTCCATCTCCTGGATGGCGGACCCCATGGCACCATCGATGATCAAGGGCCGACGTTCGATCAGTTGTTCTAGTTTTGATGCCATGTGGAAGGAGTCTAACTCCGAGTCTCGCTATTACCAGCCGTTTATCCGGATGAAAGGATGGATCTTTTGGCGGCTCAATCGTACCAGAAATCACGCGTTGCAGGCCCTTGAAGAGGGGCTGTGCTAGGATTCGCCTGATATGAACTTCCTTCCCACAGGCCGATCCAACATGAAATGCCTCGGCCTCCTCATCGGCACGCTGGCCGCAAGCAGCCCAATCGTTGCCGAAGCCGCACTCCAGAACGAGCCGAATCGACCGACTTCGGCAGCCGCGACTCCCGCGACGCTGGTCACCCGAAGCGTTCGCGCCATGGGAGGCGAGACCCTCATCGGGTCGATCCTGAATCTCCATTCGTCGGGAGGGATTTCGATCCAGGATACCCCGATTGCGAAGATCGACATGAAGTTCGCCGTCGGCAACCGTTCCCTGATCCGCATCGCGATCAAGTCCGAGGCGTTCACCTCGATCACCGAAATCGGATGCGATGGAACGACGGCGTGGGAGCTCGAACGATCGAGCGATCTGGTCGGCGCCGCGGCCGACCGCGTCATGCTGCTGAAGCCGGCGGAACTCAACGAACGCGTCAAGGCGAACAACTGGCTTGGTCGCGTGCTGCAACTCGGTTCGACCGTGGACTCGATGCGGACGATCGGAACCAGCGACTTCCACGGAAGCCCCTCCTGGGAGATCGAGGTTCGATCCGAATCCGATCCGCTTCGCGTGTTCTTCGACATGAAGACGAGACTCGTCAACGGCTTCCGACTCGAGGTGAATACCCCGCTGGAGGATCCCGCCACGCCAGCCGAACCGATCTACCTCGACATCGTCTTCAGCGACTGGAAGGACGTGAAGGGAATCAAGCTGTTCCACAAGGTGCAGATTCTCCAGGAGCAGCAGCAGGTCTCGATCGACTACGATTCGATCGAGGTCAACTCGCTGGAGAACGACGACTTCGTCCTCCCTCCCGAGATCCGATCGCTGATCGAAGAACAGACCACTTCTCCGGAAACGGATCGCGATTGAACATGACATCCTCCGCCATCCGCCTTGAACATGTCGACAAGCGATTCGGTTCGGTCCATGCCGTCCGGGACATCTCTTTCGATGTCCCCCAGGGCACCCTCCTTGGATTCCTCGGTCCCAACGGAGCCGGCAAGAGCACGACCATCCGGATGATCATGTCGATCATCTACCCGGACCACGGTTCGATCTCCGTACTCGGCGGCAGCGCCCTGTCGGCGAAGAACAGCATCGGGTACCTCCCCGAGGAACGCGGGCTCTACCGGAAGATGCGGGTCGGTGAATTTCTCCGATACATCGGCCGCCTCAAGGGCCTGTCCCAGCACGACGCGAGAGCGGCGGCGACGAAGTGGCTCGCCCGCATGGAACTGGATGCGGTCGAGCGAAAGCGATGCGAGGAACTCTCCAAGGGCATGCAGCAGAAGATCCAGTTCATCGCCTCGATCATCCACGATCCGGACCTGCTGATCTTCGACGAGCCGTTCTCCGGCCTCGACCCGGTGAATGCGGAACTGATGAACTCGATCATCAGGGAAATGCACGCACAGGGACGCACGGTCATCTTCTCGACCCATGTCATGCACCAGGCCGAACAGCTCTGCGAACGGATCATGCTGATCGACCGCGGGCAGCTGATCCTCGACGACACCATGTCCGGAATCCACGAGACGTTCGATCCCAGGACGATCGAAGTCGAGCCCTCGAACGGCTCCAGCCTTCCGGGTGACATCGAGGGGATCGTCGGGCGGACCAGTTCCGGCGACCGCGGCTGGGAACTCCAACTCGCCGACGAGGCGGATCCCCATCGCGTGATGAACCAGATCGTCCAGGCCTGTCCGGTCCGGTCGATCCGACTCCGGCGACCGAGCCTCGACGACGTCTTCGTGATGCTGGTCAGGGATCGCGTGCACGAGACGGGGCAGACCAACATGATTCCGGAGGGGGCGTCATGAACCGGATCGGCCCCATCACCTGGCGGGAGTTCAAGTACACCGCCCTGACCAAGGCGTTCATCATCGGATCGATCGTCGTCCCGATCTTCATCTTCCCCCTGATGATCCTGCTGCCCGGACTCTTCGCGCAGAAGTCGGATCCCCTCATGGGAACCCTGATGATCATCGGCAGCGAGCCGGTCGCCGTCCAGGCGGAGCGGCTCGCACATGAAGTCGATCGCGCCGGCGGCAGCGCCCTGCAGCTGCAGCAGGCCATGGCCGACATGCCGGACGCGATCCAGCAGGCCGCCACGGACCCGATGCTCGGCAGCGCGATGACGCAGAACAAGCTCGAATACGACCTCAAGATCGAATCCGCCGGCATCGAGGCCGTCGACGAAAGCAAGCAGCGGGTACGCGACCAGGACCTGATCGGCGTGGCGGTCATGAACGAGGACGTGCTCGATTCCCAGCCCACCAGCAAGGAGAATCGCTTCGAGCTCTTCGTCCGCCCGGGACTGTCACCTCGGCACCTGGACTTCATCGACGACCTGCTCACGGATTCCGTGGTCGAGGTGCGGGTCAAGGACTCCGGCATGGACTACGCAAGGGTCCGCTCGATGATGGCGAGACCCAGCATCGTGACCAAGCGACTGCAGGAAGGCGGCGGCGAGGTCCGTGAATACGAATGGGCCAAGCGATTGATTCCGATCGCATTCATGATCCTCGTGTGGATCGCGACGTTCACCAGCGGCAACTACCTGCTCACCTCCACCATCGAGGAGAAGTCCAACAAGGTGATGGAGGTCCTCCTGAGCGCGGCCAGCCCGATGGAGATCATGTCGGGAAAGATCATCGGCCAGGCGTTCGTCAGCCTGATCACCCTCGTCATGTACGGTGGGCTCGGCATCATTGCGCTGGTCGCGATGTCGCAGGCGGATCTCATTCCACCCCGGATGATCATCTACCTCCTGCTCTTCTTCATCATGGCCTACTTCATGATCGCTTCGATCATGGCCAGCGTCGGCAGCGCGGTGAGCGATCTCCATGACGCCCAGTCGCTGATCGGCCCCGCCATGATCGTGCTGATTCTTCCGATGATCCTCTGGATGCCGATCTCCGAATCACCCAACGGCACCCTGGCCGTGGTCACCAGCTACATCCCTCCGCTGATTCCGTTCGTCATGATCCTCCGTGTCACGGCATCGGGAGATCCCGTCCCGTTCTGGCAGATCGCAATCGCGTTGATCGAAGGATTCGCCGCCGTCCTCGCGATGATGTGGATGTGCTCGAGGATCTTCAGGGTCGGCGTGCTCATGCAGGGCAAGGCCCCGAGTCCGCTGCAGCTGATCAAGTGGATCCGCTACCGCTGAACGATCACCGCACGAGCCGTCTCCACGAGATGCCCACCATCGCGATCAGGTTGAGCACCAGATACGCGATGCCGAACACCAGGAAGATCAGACTCCAGTCCTCGGCCGCGATCCCCTTGTCGGATTCGCTGGCCGAGACGAGTACGCCGCAGATGGCGATTGCGGCGAAATACCCCCACTGCCCCGCGGTCTGGAGCAGCCCCATGTCGGTCGCTCCGCCACCATGCCTCGAGCCGAGCGAGAACGCCGTCGGGATCAATCCCGCCCCCGCGAGCCCCATGAATCCCATCATCGCCACGATCCAGCCCATCGGCATCCAGGCCGACAATGCGATTCCCATGAAGCAGAGTCCGTAGCCCGCCGCCGAGATCGCGCGGATCCGAAGAAGCCCGAAGTTGTCCGCGAGAAATCCGAGCGGTCCGTTGCAGATCGCCAGGAGCAGGACCGTCATGGCCAGCAGGCTGCTGGTGAGCCGCGGGGAGAAGTCGAGGATCGTCTCCATGTACAACGCTCCGGCGACGCTGAGCACGCCGGCCAGACCACGATCCGAGAACATGAAGACCATGGCGGGCCAGACGGGATACTTCCGATCACGCTCCGCCCGCTCGGTCCTCTTGATCACCTCAGCGGTTCGAGGAAAGAGCCTTCGTGCCGCGACGGCAACCACCGCAAGCAACCCGCACTCGACCGACGCGATCAGGAAGATGCGCAGCGGAGCCCCGGCGTCTTCACCGCTCCCGGACGAGAAGCCGCCGATGATCAATCCCACGAAGAGAGCGAACATCATGGTGGTTCCGGCCAGACCGAAACGCAGTCCGCTTCCAGTGCGCGACTGACCGGCTTGCCCAAGCAGGGACAGGACGACGGCCAGCGAGACCAGATCGGGGGCGCCTTCGAGCCCACGCAGCACGAGCGTCGCGGGAAGACCGATCGGAAGCGCCATCAGCCCGTACAGCACACCGTTCGTGATGCCGGCCAGAGCGATCAGCATGGCCGGCGCCATGGTCCGCCGAAGCCACGGCAGCAGGGGCAGCACGAGGAGCATGCCCGCCAGATTGACGGACATGAACCAGAATCCATTTTCAATGGGGACCCCGTACCGATCGACGAGGATCGTGTTCAGCGCAGGGGCGAACATCGCATCGGGCAGCGCCGCCAGCAGCAGCATCACGAGGCAGACGACCGTCCGGTTCATGAAGCGTGGCTCATGGATGATGACGTGTCCCATCACGACGGGAGGAGATTGGTCGACCTGGTCAGGCCCCGGTGGCGACGAGTCCCTGGGAGAGCCCCATCAGCACCTTGCCGAGTCGATCGAAGGTTTCACTGGCCGCGTCGATGATACGCTGCTGGGCTTCGGGGCACGGCACGCCGTCGTTCATCCGCGCCTTGAAGAGCTTCCAGTTGGGCATCACGTCACGACCGTGCACCGAGTAGTACGCAAGCCCCTCTTCGCCGTCGATGTCGAACAGTTCGGAAAGATGCTTGCGGAGAATCATGCCGCCGAGCGTCGAACCCTCGAGCACGTAGAGGATCCCGAGCAGCTTGACCGGGTCGTCCGAGGCGACGGACTCGACCCACTGCACCATTTCGGTCGTGGCGATCCTCGACTCCTCGGGAGCATCGGCTTCGCCGTGCCACTCGAGATCGGCCGAGATCAGCGGTGCACGCTTGGCGGTACCGGGCCAGACCATCTTGATGAAGGGATCCTGGGATGCATCGAGCGACGTCTCGAGGACGTGGTGCACTCTTCCCCAGCATTCGAGCTGCCCGGCGTACCTGCTCTGGGGCATGGTCCGACCGATGATGCATTCGTTGAACGGGATCGCCTCGGTCCGGTCGTGTGCGGCCGCGGTCTCGGATTTGAGCCGATCCATGAGGGTCTCTGGCATCTTCGGTTTGTTCGTGACCGGGCACTGATTCATGGGACATGTCCTGATTTCGGGTTCGGAAGGGGTGCCTCTTGCACGGCCTTGGATCATTCGTCATCATCCCTGAAATGAGCATTAAAGTCCAGAGTTCCGCCGCCAATACACTCGAAGGCCTTGTCCACGACGGCATGACCGTCGCCGTGGGCGGATTCGGCCTCTGCGGCATTCCCGAACAGCTGATCATCGCCCTCAGGGACACCGGAGCGAAGGACCTCACCGTGGTCTCCAACAATGCCGGAGTCGACGACTGGGGCCTTGGCCTGCTGCTGCAGACCAGGCAGATCAGGAAGATGATCAGCTCCTACGTCGGCGAAAATGCCGAGTTCGAACGACAGTTCATGTCGGATGAACTCGAACTCGAGTTCACCCCCCAGGGCACGCTCGCGGAGCGACTTCGTGCCGGCGGGGCCGGAATCCCGGGCTTCTTCACCAAAACAGGCGTTGGAACGGTGGTCGCGGAAGGCAAGGAACATCGCGAGTTCGATGGCGACCAGTACATCCTCGAACGGGGCATCAAGGCCGACCTGTCGCTGGTCAAGGCTTGGACCGGAGACCAGAGCGGCAATCTCATCTACCGGAAGACCGCCAGGAACTTCAACCCGATGGTGGCCATGTGCGGAGCGATGACCGTTGCCGAAGTGGAGCACCTGGTCCCCACCGGCGAACTCGACCCCGACTCGATCCACACGCCCGGCATCTTCGTGGACCGTATTGTCCAGACAGAATCCGAGAAGCGAATCGAACAGCGGACCGTCCAATCCAGCTGACGCGTCGACGAAGACCAAGAAACCAAGCCAGATGGCACTGAAATCGCGTTTTTCCAACCCAAATGCGATATTCTGACCATGGTGTGCGTTGGACTCCGGCCCATGTTCCGTCCGGAGCCGCCAACACCGTGAACTGGAACTGATCCAGTCCACCGATCGAGAGACCCCGTACCAGAGGTACACACGTGTCACTGATGCAAAGAAACGTTGAACCAACCAAGACCCGAGTCGCATCGATGCTCTGCAGCCTGCTGATGCTGCTCGGAATCACATGCGGAACGCAGGCCCAGATCGCAGGACTGACGGAGTCGATGAAGCCCGAGTTCTTCACCCGCGATCTCATCCTCTTCATCGAGGGGCTCGACCTGGACGAAACCCAGCAGATGATCGTCGAGGAGATGTTCCTCGACTACGAACAGGCCTTCGAAGTCGGCCTCCAGGGCATGAACGACGAGATCGAAGAGATCCAGGGTGAGATCGAGTCGCTTCGCGACGACCCGCAGCAGGTCCTGACGCTCGTCCTCGCTCCGATCGAACGGTGGATGGGACAGCGCGAACTGCTCGGCGACGAACTGATCGAGAACGTCCGCGTCATCCTGATTCCCGAACAGGAATCGAAGTGGATGCAGTTCAATCGAAAGCTCTACATCGAACAGAACTTCAGTCAAGGCAACCTTTCGGGAGAAAGCCTGAACCTCAACCACATCGCTCGTGACATCGCGCTCGACCCGACCATGATCGAGGCCATCGAGCCGTCGGTCGAACTCTGGTCGATCGAGGTCATCCGGGCGATGAAGCGTCGCGGGCAGCTCCTCAGAGGACCGCATGCCACGATCATGGAGACCATCAAGGCCTCCGACACGGAAGAGGACATCGAACGACGCAGGGATGTCGTGCAGGCGAGGATCGAGGTCCGGGACGCCAACGAACGTGGAATCCTGGCCATCTCCCAATCGCTTCCGGAGCCCCTCTCCACGAAGTTCATGGACACCGCGATGATGCGGGCCTACCCGTCGGCGTTCCGCCGGACGCCCGCCCAGCGGGTGCTTCAGACCGCCGCCAACAACACCGACTACTCCGCGGAACTCCAGGCCGCCGTCGGCGCCCTGAACGAGCAGTATCTCCTGGAACTCGCGGCGATGAACGACCGCATCCTCATCTCCATCAGGGAGAACGAGCCCGAGCAGGAGTTCGCGAACATCCGCAATCGCGAGCGCAAGCTCGACGGAGAGGAATCCGTCAAGTTCGTCTCCCCCACCAAGGCGATCATCTCCGAACGCAAGGAACTGGGCCTCGAGTACATCAAACGACTTCGCGAACTGCTTTCTCCGGAGCAGTTCAACGAACTCGAGGGAGCGAGGCGGTTCGCACCGCCCACGACCAGAACCAACGGGCAGGGACGGATCTCCGACGGCAGCGGCTCCGCCACCAACATCTCAGCCGGCGGAACCGGACAAAGCAAGGACCGGGGGATGATGCCGGCCGGCAAGAAGCCGGGCAGGGATCCCAACTCGGACGTCACCAACAACAAGAAGCCGAAAGGCAAGAGCAAGGGCCCCAGGCGGGACTGAACCAACCGAAAGAGCACTCATGGCGAGCGAATCGACTCCGTCCGCGGAACACTTGATCAACGGCAGCAATGAAAATGCCGAAGGCGATTCCGCCGCGAACTCCTCGCAGCTCCGTGCTCGATGCGATCTGCTGGGAATCCCCTGGCACGATCGACCTGCGAAGTCGGAGGAAGGCGTCGCCGAGATGATCGATCCCGAAGTGGCGGTGCGGCTGCGCATCGTCCCCCTTCGACTCGACGGCGAGCACCTCGTGCTCGCGATGATCGATCCACTCGACACCGAAGCCGCCGACGAGGTCGCCACCCTGACCGGCAACCCGGTGCTTCGGGAGGGAATGGAGCAGAAGCACTTCTCCGAACTGATGCGGGAACACTACGGAACCACCGCATCGAAGATGGCGGACGCACTCGCCGGATCCTCGGACGACTCGGAGGAGGACCTGGAACACAACCTCGAGGCCATCGAAGCCGACGACATCCACCGGATGGCCGAGGAACCGACGCTGATCAATCTCGTCAACCTGATTCTGCTGGAAGCCATCCAGAGCAGGACCTCCGACGTGCACATCGAGCCGTTCGAGAACGAACTGATGGTTCGATACCGGATCGACGGCATGCTTCACCAGCAGAAGCCGCCTCCCAAGCACCTCCAGCCCGCGCTCATCGGCCGCATCAAGATCATGTCGGGCATGAACATCGCGGAACGCTACGTACCGCAGGACGGCAAGATCGCTCTCCGATTCGAAGGACGCAAGGTCGACATCCGTGTCTCGACGGTCCCCACGCTCTACGGCGAATCCGTCGTCATGCGTATTCTCGACAAGTCGTCGCTGAGCCTGGATCTCTCCACGCTCGGCATGCGTGATGAACTGATCACGACGATGGACTCGCTGATCGCGAAGCCGCACGGCATGGTGCTGGTCACCGGACCGACCGGTTCCGGCAAGACCACCACGCTCTACGCCGCACTCACCCGACTCTACGATCCGCACAAGAAGATCATCACCATCGAGGATCCGGTCGAGTACGAACTCGGCGGGATCAACCAGATCCCGGTCAACCCCAAGCGAGGCCTGACCTTCGCCAGCGGACTCCGGTCGATCCTTCGACAGGACCCCGACGTCGTGTTCGTCGGCGAAATCCGTGACAACGAAACGGCGGACATCGCCATCCGATCGGCCCTGACCGGACACCTCATCTTCTCGACGCTGCACACCAACGACGCCATCAGCAGCATCGGCCGCCTCGTCGACATGGACGCGGAACCGTTCCTCGTCGCATCCGTCCTCGAGGGCCTGCTCGCCCAGCGGCTGGGACGGCGCATCTGCAAGCACTGCCGGGAGCAGATCCCGCTCGAAGACGACATCGCCCAGCGCCTGCATCCCGAGGAACGCGAGATGTTCGATGGCAAGGCCTGGACCGGCGCCGGCTGCGACAAGTGCAACAACACCGGATACCTCGGGCGAATCGGATACTACGAACTCCTGAGGATCTCCCCGGGACTGCGAGCCGCGATCTCCTCCGGAGGAACCCAAGCCGAACTCCGGAACGCCCTGCCCGACGACTTCCGCCTGATGCGGCTGGACGGCATCCTCCGTGCGGTCGAAGGCGAGACCACGGTGGAAGAGGTCCTCCGGGCAACCCAGGACTCGGATGAAATTGTGAGCTGACCAGCATGCCGACGTTCCAATACCAGAGCCTCAACAGCAGCGGTTCCCGACAGAGCGGCGTCATCAACGCCCCGACCCGCGCCGAAGCTGTGCGTACGCTCATGCAACGTGGCGAAACCGCGACAAGCATCACTTCGACCAACCAGACCTCGTCCGACGTGTCGAGCGGTGCCGTCGCGAAGGAGGTCGCCGGCAAGTCCCGCAGCGTCTTCGGGAAGCCGACTCTCCGCAAGACCGAGATGGCGACGCTGATCCGCGAACTCGCCACCGCACTGGAAGCGGGACTTCCCCTGATGCAGGCATTGCGCACGATCCGCCGTCAGGCCAGCGGAAAGGGCGCCCCGGTCATCCTGGACCATCTCATCGAACGGGTCGAGGCCGGAGAACCCCTGTACAAGGCCGCGCTCGAATACGGCCGTCCCTTCGACGACCTCGTGATCGGCATGCTTCGCGCTTCCGAAGCCTCGGGACGCACCCACGAGGTCCTTCATCAACTGGCCGACCTGCTCGAACGAAGCGTCGAACTCCGCCGCGAACTCACGAGCGCCGCCTTCTATCCGCTGCTGGTGCTCGGCCTGATCCTCATCAGCGTCATCATTCTCGTCACCGTTCTCATTCCCCGTCTGATGGGCCCCCTCCTCGCCACCGGCAACGTCGCCCTGCCGATGCCGACCAGGATCATCCTCGGCATCTCCACGTTTCTCCAGAGCTGGTGGCTCGTGATCATCATCGCGATCGCCGCGATCTGGCTGCTGTGGAGGACCTGGATCGGGAACCCCGACAACAGGATGAAGTTCGACCGATTCAAGCTGAAGATTCCGATCGTGGGACAACTCATCCGGGACGTCGCCGTCGCGAGATTCACCCACACGCTCGGCACGCTCTGTTCGGCCGGGCTTCCCATTCTCGAATCGCTTCGCATCACCAGAGACACCCTCGGGAACACGGCCATGATGGCCGCCATCGACCGCGTGCAGGATCAGGTGGCGGAAGGCAAGCCGCTCGCCGACCCGCTCGAGCGATCGAAACTCTTCCCCCCGCTGCTGGTGCAGGTCGTCAACCTCGGCGAACGCTCGGGACGCCTCGAATCGATGCTGATGCACGCGGCAACCGCGTTCGATCGGCAAGTCAACACCTCGGTCAAACTCGTGATGAAGGCCCTCCCCCCGATCCTGATCATCGTGATGGCGTGCGTGGCCGGCTTCGTCCTCGCCGCCATCCTGCTTCCCTTGATGGAAATGCAGGCATTCGCCCAGTGAACAAAATCGTGATTTCCAACGTACAGACTCCACACAAGGTCCTACGAACAATGCAATCCAAATCAACCATGAACCTCCTCAGAACCACTTCCCGCCGAGCCCGCCGCGGCTTCACGCTGGTCGAAGTCATCGTGATCGTGACGATCATGGCGCTCCTCGTCACCGTCGTGTCGACCACCCTCGTCCAGAAGATGGGCCAGGCCAAATCGAGCCTCGCCCAGACATCCGCGGCCCGACTCAACCAGTCGCTCACGAGCTACCTGCTCGACGTCGGCGTCTCCAGCCCCCCATCGGACTTCGACTTCGAGGTGCTGACGCTTCGACCGGAAGACGGGGGCGGACCGAACGGGCCGTACGTGACCAACGTCGACGACATCAAGGATCCCTGGGGACGCAACTTCGTCCTCATCAATCCCGGCAACGTCAACCTGACATGGGACATCACCTCGTACGGCGAAGACGGACAGCTCGGCGGCGAAGGCCCCGCAGCCGACGTGACCAACTGATCGGGCAAGGCACATGATCACTGGGAAGCAGATTCGCCGGCGTGGATTCACGATGATCGAAATGATCATCGTCTGCGTCATCATGGCGATGCTGATGTCCGGAATCGTCTATCGGATGACCAGTCGTCAGGGACGCAACTTCGACACCACCGTCGAGCAGGTCGGCGACCTGCTCATGATGTACGCCCTTCGCAGTGAACACGGGGGTCAGCCGGTGGGCCTGATGATCGATCCCGAACGCAGCGCGCTGATGCTCATGCGCCGCGAGGGCGAGGTCTCGAGCGGAAACCAGCCGATGTGGAAGATGGATCCCATGGTCGGTGGCGTCCAGTTCCCGGAGTTCATGGACATCGGCGAACTCGAGGTCCGCGTCGACGGCGACCAGGCCGACCTCATCGACTGGCCCCTGTCGGCGATGCCCGGCCAGGACCGGCCGCTGATCGAGATCGAACTCAACTACGAGAATCGTACGGTTCTCCTCTCGCTGCCGCCGTATGCACTGTCGCCGCAGCGGCTGGAGGCCGGCGTCCAGAGCACACCGGCGAGAATTCCGGAAGACCTGGACACCACCGGCCGCTGGCAGGAGGACTGGTGAAATGGCCATGCCGGGACGCACCATCCGTCGTCGACGCGGCGTGATCCTCCTCGAGGTCATCATCGCCGCGATCGTGCTCGCACTGGGCATGACCGTGGTCATCTCGCTGAGCACCCAGTCGATGGCGCGACAGATCGATGGCGAACGCAAGATGACCGCGGCGTGGCTCGCCGACGAGCTGCTCAGCATGGTGGTCGTCGAAGGCCCCCGGAACTTCGCCAATGCCGAACCGGGCGGATGGATCGGCGAGGACGCCAGGGACGGATACTTCCCCAAGCCGTTCGCCGACTACTCGTATGAAATCGAGCTCGAGGCCGTCGGCGACTTCCAGCCGTACAAGGTTGCCGCCACCATCAATTGGATGGACGGTCCGCGGAAGAAGTCGCTGGTGGTCAACACACTGATCGCACCCCGCCAGGGCGAGGAGGAGGAGGAACTCCCCCGGGAACCTCTCGAACCGCTTGATCGCGAAGGCCGCTACTACGACGACGAGGAGGCCGCACCATGAACGTACGACCTCGATCCCCCCGCGGATTCACGATCGTCGAGCTGCTGATCGCAGGCGTGATCGCCGCCATGGTCTTCAGCGTGCTCGCCGTCTCGATGACGCAGGTCGTCCAGGCCAAGAACATCTCCAAGGAACGCCTCGACGCGTACATGCGGGCCAACGTCGCACTCAAGAGCCTTCGACGCGACATGATCTCGACCTTGCGCAGGGACGACCTCTTCTACACGAGACTCGTCCTCGAGGACTTCACCAAGGACACCCCGCAGGGTGAACTCAACCAGGACGAAGTGCTGCTCTTCAATCACCGACTTCGTGCCTCGCGTGAGATCGACTACAACGGCGAGGGAGTCGAATACGAGACCGCCTACCGGATCGACGAGGACGAATGGGGACCGGTGCTCTGGCAGCGTCGCGACGCGATGCCCGATCAGTATCCGACGGCCGGAGGCATCGCATCCCCCATCGCCGAAGGCGTGGTGGGACTCGGCATCGAGGCGTGGGACGGCGACCAGTGGCAGGAGAACTGGGACTCCGACTACGACGGCCTGCCTCACGCACTTCGAATCACCGTCACCGCGAGTGGACACCTGCCCGGGGATCCACCGTTCAATGCTCCGCTTGCCCACCTGCGGACGATCGTTCCGCTCGAGCGGACTCCCCCTCCCGATGATGTGATGGAATACCGCCTGCAGGAGCAGATCGCCCTGCTCAACGGCGAAGAGGTGGGAGATGGCAGCGGAATCGGACTGGGACAGGCGCAGAACGCCGCCGAAGAGATGACCGGCGGTGGAGGCGCGGGCGGCGCCCGCGGCGGTCGCGGCAACGCGACCGGCGAGACCGGAAGGGATGCCGGCCAAGGACGCGGAATCGTCGACCCGGCGAGGCTGGAGGAATGATGCACGACCTCCATGAACGCATGAACGGATCACGTCGCGGCTCGGCAGTCGTCGTCGTCGTATGGGCGATCTCGATCTGCGCCCTGATCGTCAGCTCGCTGCTCGTATTCTCCGGACGCCAGAGCATGCTCGGTGTCGAGACCGTCGACGACATCCGGGCACGATGGACCGCCAGAGCAGGCGTGGAATCGACCATCGCCGTGCTGGCGTACCACACGATGGAACCTGATCCCGACAACGCGCTCGCACTGACTCTGGATATGGAGGACGTCGCGTTCGGAGAGATCGAGGATGGCGGCAAGTGGTCCATCAGCCACAACGATCTCGACGGCCAGTCATGGCCGGGACCCATGGATGAGCACTCGAAACTCAACGTCAACGGCGACGGCCGCGGCTACCTCGCAATCATCTTCTCTCCGATGTCCTGGGGCGTTTCGCCCGCGATCGAGGACTGGATCGACGAAGACGACGAACCCCGCGACCTCGGAGTCGAGAAGGACTACTACCTGTCCCTCGACTCCCGGTACGAGCCGAGGAACTCGGCGATGTGGCATGTGGCCGAGATGGAACTGATCGCCGGCCTCGACCCGGACGACATCCGTGGAGAGGACTGGAACCTCAACAACCGACTGGATCCCAACGAGAACGACGGCGAGGGTTCGATGCCCAACGACGAACCGGACGGTGTGCTCGACGGAGGGTGGGCGGCCTATCTCACCGCGATGTCGACCGACGGCGGGGCGACCGCGAGCGGCCTGCCGAGGATCTACTATCCGCTCACGTCGGTCGAGGAACTCACGGAACGGCTCGGCATCGATGCGGATCAGGCGGCCACGCTGATGACGATGGCCGGCGGCGACGACTTCATGCTCGAAAGCCTGATCACCACTCCACTCGAGGGCGGCAACGCCAACGAATCCCAGCAGAGTTCAAACAGCACCCAGGACGGCCAGCAGCAACCGACGGTCCAGCCGCTCCAGGACTGGCAGATCCAGGCCATCTTCGACGAAACATCCACATCTCCGGATCATCAACCGAACATCGGAAAGCTCAATATCAACACGGTCAGCCGTCGACTGCTCATGGACATGTACGAAGGTCGGGAAGATCTCGTCGAGAGCATCCTGAGCATGCGATACAACCGCGCAGAGGGCATCACCGGGATCATGGATCTCAGGGAACTGCCGGAGATGACGGATGACACCCTGTTTGAACTCGCCATGGGGTTCACGGCCAGGTCCAACGTGTACACGATCAGTTCACAGGCGAAATCTGGCAGTTCTGACGCAGAATGTGAAATCATCACCGTCGTGGATCGTTCAACGGTCCCGGTGAGAATTCTGGAATACCGGGAGGAATGAGACCGGCAAAATGCCGCTCAGGACCTGTTCAGGACCGAATTTCTCCCGAAACCCTCTGGAACAATCAAAAAAGCCGGTTCATGGCCACGGGAAACCCTAAAAACGGGGATTCGGCTATTCTGAGCACGTTCCGCAGGGCACCACTGTGACGCATATAGAAACCAACGATATTCCGAGTTCCACGTTCGCGATTCTTCATCGCCAGGGCGATCAATGGGCCTGTCTTCAGGCGGCACTCGGCAAGCACGAAGGCATTCGAATCGTCTCCTCGAGAATGTTCGAGGTCTCCGACGAGCGGGCGTTGCAGAGCTGGCTTCGTGACGAAGGCATCGACATGGTGCGGGTCGTCGTACCGGGTTCATCCATCATCTGCCGAACATGCAGCCTGCCGGAATCGACCCCCGAACAACTCGACGAGGCGTTGCAGCTCCAGGCGGAGACGAAACTGCTTGGAACCGCACCATTTCATCGCACCGCGAGCGCGCTGCTTCCGGCGTCCGTGCATTCGACGATGCGGACCGGACTGATACTCGCCTGGCCCGAGTCGTCGGACTTCACCGGACCCGAGCTGGAAACGACTTCGCTCTACGTCCCGGATGTCGTCGCAATGGCCTCGCTCATGGGCCCACTGCATCCCAAGGCACCCGCCCTGTGGATCGACCGCGAAGACGGCACCATCACCATGGTGCTCGCCCAGCAGGAACGCGTCCACGTCAGAGCCACGAAGGAACATCTCCCAGACGCCGAATCGACCGCTTCGTCGGTCGAACGCCTGCTGATGGAATCCGCGTTGAACTCCGGAAGCACGCCTGAATCTTCACGTGCACTGGCGAGCGAATCCGCGACGATGCTGCGAACCGCTACCGATCCACGTACCCTCCAACTGCCTCCGGAGGTGGTCGAATCGATGCAGGAACGCATCGAGAACTGCCAATCCGATCCGCAGTGGCTGAACACATGGGGCATCGCCGCCGGGGCCGCCCTGGCCATGAGCGATGAACTGATCCCCCTGACGATGTTCCAGGACAGCCTTCCCGAGGAGAACCCCGACCTCAAGGAGTTCGCGATACAACGGCTGTCACTGGTCGACGTCGCCGCGGCCCTCGTGCTGGTCGCCGTGCTCCTGATCGCGATCGGACCGATGGCCTTCCACGGCACGCGTGTGGCGATGTTGTCCGTGCTGCACCCCGGACTGTCCGAACAGGTCGATGCGTTCGAGTCCAACAAGGACCAGGAAGTGATCTATTCCGCCCTGATGAGCGAAGCCTGGCCGATGTCCAAGCTCCTCGCCGACATCGCATCCAACACCCCGATGGGAATCGAAGTCGACTCCATCCGGCTCGGCTACGGCGAACCGGTACGCATCCAGGGCATGGCGATGCCCAGCAACAGCGAGGAGTCGGCAGCCCTCGCCACTCGCATGAAGGCCATGCTGGAGACTTCGGGAGTCTTCTCCGACGTCACACTTCGCTGGGAGGACTCGGAGACGTTCGGCAACCGCTCCTTCGACATCAGCGCCGACGTCCAACGCCCCCAGTACCGCCCCAGCTATGCACTCGACCAGGACTTCGCGACATGGACGCTCTCCGAACGCAAGAGCGGACAGGATGCCGACGGCAACTGGTCGGACGGCACGACCGCCGTCGCCGCCAGCACCAGTTCGCCTGATCGTCCGACGGTCACCCCCAGCACCGCTTCGACGCCCCCCGTCGACACGACCGCGACGAGAACCACGACGGCCCGCGAACCCGCTCGCGGCGCCACGAGTTCGACCCGCGGCAGCAGTCCGTCCCGATCCCCTCGCACCACTTCCGGCGGACTCTCCTCCCGGGGCGATGCGGACGACCGTGCAGGCGATCTCTCCTCGGTCCCCACGGGAGATGAACCGGAACCACTGACCGAAGAGCAGATCAAGGCATTCACGCTGGACGAAGCCAAGATCAAGCTCCAGGAAGTCGCACAGGCTCGCAAGCGGTCCCGGAACGACGAGGCCAAGGCGAGGATGAAGATCGAGTTCAATCAGCTGCTGGAACACATGCGCAATCTGCAACGGAACGGTGGGTCATGAAGATCACCACCAACCGTCATGTCGCGCGATTCCGCGAAATGGAAACCACCTGGCAGTGGATCGTCGGCGCCGTCGTCTTCCTGTTCCTGTTCCTGATCTGGGCGCAGCTGCTGGAGCCGACGAGCACCGCATGGGCCGAAACCGCCGACCGGATGGAGGCGAATGTCGAACGAACCAGCGCCTCGATCTCGCTGGGAGCCAAGTCCCGCAACGCCGCGATGACCTACGGCCCCATCGAACTTCCGGACCGGAAGGCCGTCGGCTCCCTCGAACTCATCGAGATCGTCCAGGGGATCATGTCCAGCTACGGGATCAAGAACGACACGTTCTATCAGGCCCAGAGCAACACGATCAAGGCCAGCCTCCTCCCCGGAATCGCCAATCCGGGTGAGAAGATCGAACGGGTCAAGGGGGAACTCGACTTCACCACGACTCCGGACAAGGCGATCTCCATCATCTCCGAGTTGGAACGCCATCCCGGAATCGAGTCGATCACGAACATCCGCATCGACAAGTCCGGCAACAAGGAGGTTCGCACCCGCCTGTCCATCGAAGCCTGGGTGCGATCGCGATGAAGAACAACCGAACCAACTCGGCCCTGAACCCGCTGACGGTCAGCATCGGAGCGATTGCGATCATCGTGATCTTCCTGATCATGATGACCCCCAGCCTCTACCGTTCCGGTTCGACGGTCCTGATCGCAGCCCCGGAGTCGGATGATTCCATGGAGAAGCTGATGGCCAGACACGAGGCGAACTCGACCACCGACGTCGAACGCTTCAACGGCAGGTCCCTCTTCTTCACACCGCCCATCAACCGGAAGCCGCCTCCCCCTCCCCCTCCCGCTCCGCCGAAGGTGGAGGTCGAGGAGAAGCCGCCGCCGCCTCCACCCCCGCCCAGCTTCCCGCCGAACTACACCGGTCCGGAACTGGTGGCGATTCTCGGAGAGGAGGCGTGGTTCAAGGAACGCTCCTCCGACAACGATCCACTCACGAGACTGGGCATCGGCGACGACCACGAAGACATCGACGTACTGGCGACGGACCCGCCGCGCGGGATCACCGTGAACTACCAGGGTGGCGGCCCGTACGAAGTCGCTTTCATCGACATGGAGTCCACGCCCTTCTCGGCCAATGCCACCACCATCGACATGCCTCGCGGCATCCTCGAGGACGTGGCCGACGATGCCGGGCTGGACGAGACACCTCCTCTTGGGACCGCCGAGGCGTGCGAGCGGTTCTGGCGCCGCTCCAACGCGGAACTCGGATTCCTCAATCAGTACGAGCCGATGGTCGCGGTCCAGAAGCGGATCGATGTCTACCAGGCGTGGATCGACTGGTGGGATCGCACGCCCGAAACGATGAAATCCCTCGGAGCGCCTTCGGCCGAGCTGATTCAGGACATGATCGATGAACTCCAGAGAATGCCGGATGAGGATCATCACGACGGAACATGCCCTCCTGAAATGCACGAGGGCGTGAACACCGTCTACACCGAAGACGACGACACCGAATCCGAAGCCCAGACCCAGAATGCCCCCGGCATCGGCACGACGCCGGACGATGACGAATCCGAACCTCAGGACGTTGATGAAGACGACGACGCGAACGAGGACGACGGAGCATGATCTCCATTCCTCGCAGGACGAAATACATCGGTGGGCCAGTTCGTTCACTCTCCACCGGTCCCGCAACAGGCACCAAGACCCCTCTCCGAGAAGACTGACGTGGCACGCACCAAGCTCAACATCGTAGTACTGCTCTCCTCCATGCTTGCGATCGGCCTGGCCGATTCGACCTCGGCCCAGGAGAACGGACGCCCCGCCCCGGAAGCACCGCCCCAGCCCGTCGCCGAAACTCCCACCGGCGAGGCTGAACAGGAGCCGCCTGTCGACACCATGTCCGGCGACCCCGACGACGGACGCTTTCGACCGTCGAGCGAACTCGAACCCATCGAACAGGCCCACCTGAACCGGAGGCCGATCCCGCAGGGCAAGGTCAACTTCGCGTTCGAGAACGTCGAGATCAAGGAGATCGTTCCCTGGCTGGCCAAGATCACCGGCAAGATCGTCATGCCGCTGAAGCTTGATGGCAGCGGGATCGGAATCGGATCCACCGGCGGCAAGATCACGGTCATCGTCGACGAACCGGTCGAGAAGGAGCAGGCACTGGACATGCTGTTCAGCGCGCTTCGAATGAACGGCATCGCCGTCATCGAACGCCCCAATCTGATCATCCTCACGAAGCTCGATCTGGGCACGATCACCGACGAGATGAGCGACATCCCAGTGCTCGATGCGGCGGTCGACATCAGAGGTCGTCAGGACCGCGGAACGATCGTCATGAAGATCTTCCCGGTGACGGTCAGCGACGCCGCCGAGATCGCGGACAAGATCTCGGAGATGAAGCCGCAGTACGCGGAGGTCTGGGTCGACGAACTGTCCAATCAGATCATCGTGCTCGGCGACATCGGTCTGTGCCAGCAGTACGACAAGATCATCCGCGAGCTCGATCAGAAGTGGCTCAATCGGCGGATGCACACATTCCGACTGAAATGGGCCGATGCGAACGAGATCGCCACCAACATCGAGGACCTCTTCTCGGGCGGCACGTCAACCAGTTCCAGCCGGCGAAGCACGGGAAACACCGGAAATCAGCGGACCCAGAACCGAGGCGGCAACAACCGAGCCGCCAGCGGCTCCAGCGACACCGGGATCGAACTTCGACTGACGGTGAACGTCCAGCAGAATACGGTCACCGTGCAGACCGAGCCTGGAATCATGGAGGAGATCGCGACGCTCATCGGCACGGAATGGGATCTTCCGCGTTCGGCCGGCACGTCGCGACTCTTCGAACTCAAGTACACCGATCCGAAGAAGATCGCCTCGCTGCTGGAGACGGTGCTCGACGGCAGTTCGTCCGGATCGACGAGCACCCGAGGCGGCCAGGGCAATCAGCGAGCCAACGCGACCCAGGCGATCTCCGGCATCTACTCCATCGAAGCCTACTCTGACAAGAACGCCCTGCTCGTACTGGCGAAGACGGTGGAATCCTTCGACTTCATCGCGTCGATCATCGAGGAACTCGATCAGCCCAGCAGCGTCGGCGTTCCCCGCATCATCCAGCTCAAGTACGCGCGGGCCGTCGAACTGTCCGAGGAACTCAACGTGCTGCTTTCGAAGCCGGGGACGAACGTATCCATCCCCCGTCCCGACACCGGGCTGAGCGGCGAAGGATTCGAATCCCCCACCGGCACCAGCACCGGAGCCGGAGCCCAGAACACCACGACGAGCGGTCAGGAGCTGAACTTCCCCTGGCAACGAGGCAGCGAGGACGATGAACAGTCACCCGAATCCTCTCTGATCGGCAAGGTCAGGATCGTCCCGATCGTCCGCCAGAACGCGCTGGCCGTCCTGGCCCCACCGGCCTTCCTGGAACCGATGGTCGAGCTCATCGAGAACTTCGACCGCCCACGACGCCAGGTCCTCCTGTCGGCGACCGTGGTCGAAGTCGACATCACCGACCAGCTGAACTTCGGATTCAAGTACGGCCAGAACGCCCAGGCTTCCGACAGCGTCGGTGGCCAGTTCTGGGGCGGCGGACTCGGCCAGGCGCCGGGAGTCGGCAATGGGAACTCGTTCACGGCGACCGTGGACGACTTCCTCGGATCCCTGCTCAACGGGGTCACGACATCGACGTTGAACATCAACACCTTCGACGTCCGCGTGATCATCGAGGCCCTGGCGCAGGTGACCAACACCCGCATCATCCAGGAGCCGCGGGTCTTCACCGCCGACAACGAGGAAGCCGTCTTCTTCTCCGGCAAGGAAGTCCCCATCCCGACCAGCAACACCACCGACCTCTCGGGCGGCAACTCGCTGAACACCCAGTTCGAGTACCGGGATGTCGGCGTCTTCCTCAACGTGCGTCCCCGCATCACCCAGGAAGGCACGGTCGATCTGGAGATCAGTCTTCAGTTGTCCGATCAGATCGGCAGCACGCTGGTCGGCACGGACACCAATGCCGACGTCTTCTCGAGGAAGCAGGTCAACAGTCACGTCATCGTGCTCGATGGCCAGACCGTCGTGATCGGCGGCCTGCTCAAGGAGACCGAGCGGCAGTTCAAGTCCAAGATCCCGCTGCTGGGTGACATCCCCATCATCGGCGAGCTCTTCAAGTACACCGACGAGACGATGGAGCGCAACGAACTGCTCGCCTTCATCACGCCGTCCGTGGTGCAGAACCCGGACGAGAACTACGAGAACTTCAACCGCGAGGACCTGATTCGACTCGAGGAGGTCTCCCGACCGCTCGCCGAGCAGCTGGCCAACCAGGAGAAGCTCGATCTCAAGATCAACGAGCGCATCGCCGGACAGAATCTGAAGAATGCCAAGAAGGCGGTTGACGATGGAAACATCGTGCTTCCCGACCGGGATCCCAAGCAGACCGAGATCGACAGCGACCAGATCGACATGATCGATGTCGACGCGAACTGACCTCGTCATGACATCGTCTCGAATCATCCTTCCTCTGATCTGCACCACCATGATGGTGGGGTGCTCCGTCGAGTCGCTTGTTCCCCCCAAGACGAACACGATGCGTCCCGAGGCCCAGAAGCGGCTCTACGAGATCGCCCAGCAGGAGATGCAGCGCGGGGGCACCGAGGCGATCCGCTTCCAGGCGAACCTGCAGAGCCTCTGCGACATCCCCTACGACTCGTTCATGCTTCCCATCGTCAGTCCGGACAGTCGCTACGTGGCTACGGTCACAGGGCTCTCTCCCGGCGCTCCGACGCGACTCGCGGAATCCGGAGCCCCCTCACCACTGGGAACCAGCATCGAAGTATGGCGACTGGACCAGGCGACCAACGCCTGCTCCGTCGCCTATCGAATTCCTCCCCCGATGCTGCTGGGACGATCCGCCGACAAGTCGGGATTCATCGTCGAATCACCCCTCCCCGATGGATCCCGCGACATCGGCAAGGTGGACTGGGAATCCGGCCAGCTCGAGTGGCTGGTCAAGGACGGAAACGTCAACGCGTTCGCGACCTTCGGCCGAAACGGCGAACTCGCCTGGTGCAGCCGACCCGTGGATGCCTCGGGCTTCACGCTCGTGATCCGGGAGCCAGGTGGACGCGAACTGGACCTCTCCAGTCAGGGCGGCAACTGGTACTTCCCCTCCTGGAGCAACCAGGCGGATCGCCTCTACGCGTTCTGGATCGCCCCGAGCGGGATGATAAAGCTGGCCACGATGAACACCGAGTCTCCCGACAGCATGCTCAGCAGCCTTCGGGACATCAACATCATGCCGGGCGGTTCCGTCGAACTCGCCTCGCAGGCGGTCGCGGCGCACCCCGTGATCCACGGCGTACCCGGCAACGAGCATGAGGACTACATCTTCTACCATCCCGGCGAACGAAGAGTCGTCGTCTGGAACCCAGATGAAAGCGAAACCTCGCTTCCATTCGTTCTGCTGGATCAGGCGGTCGCCGCATCCCCCGACATCGGTGGCCGCTACATCGTCTCGACCCCGACCGAACTTCGCTATGTGGATCCGAGTCGTCTGCACCGGTCGATCCGGCTTCACGATCAGGTCGCCATTCCCCGTGCGACCAACGATGCCAACTGGCGATTCATCCTGATGACCCCGGCCGACGATGACACCATCAGCCTGCGTGCCCTCGTCCCGACGAATCAGGCCCCGACGTACACGCCCGGCGCACCTCCGGCCTCCTGAACGCTCCGTTGCTCCGGCCGAGGTCGACCCCCGACCGACCGGATCACTCGTCGCCGGCGCCGGCGTCAGCCTCTTCCTGCAGATACGTCTTCGGCTTGTAGAAGAGGACCACGGGCAGGAACAGGATCGCGGTCCCGAGCATCACCCAGGTGAAGAACCAGAAGTAGGCCGCTCCCGAAAGCGTCGTCGCTCCGCCGACGTCCCACATGATGGAGCGATCGAAGCCGTCGACATTCCCGCTCTCCGGCACGAATGCAGGCGTTTCCTCTGCTTCGGCCTTGAGCTTGAGCTCCTTCACCCTGCGGTCCTTCCACGACTCCTTCGGGTGAGCCCAACTGAGCCAGCCCGAGGAACCTTCGGTCGATGCCTCTTCCGTCCCATCCGACGTCTCGGTCGCGTTGACGGTCACTTCGGCACGGATGTCGAACTGGCTCTGCCAGACGGAATCAGGCCCGTCGCTGGTGATCTGGAACTGACTGCCCGTGACCATGGTGTAGCGAAGGGGATTGCCCCAGGGATCCTTGTACGAGGACGCGATCTCCTCGCCCTTGGCGTTGTCCGGAAGGCGCTGGCCGTTGGCAACCCAGTATGCACCGATGCCATCGATCGCATCCCTGATGCACTGCTCCTCGTTGCCGATGAATCCGGTCATCGTTCCGTCGGGAGCGAAGCCGAGTCGGATGTCGTCCTGGCCTCCGAGCACCCCATCGACTCCGGCCAGTTCCAGGGCGAAATGCTGCTCCGGCAGTTCCCGGTACGCGACGTGGGGATGAGCATCCAGAAGGACGTCGGAACCATGACCGTCGCCCTCGGCGATCTGGGCGGCGAGCATCTTCGCCGGCTCGGCGGAGGACGGGACCTGGATCACCTTGTTGACACCGGCGGTGAAGATGTTGCCCAGCGAGACGCTGACCAGGAACAGCGCGAAGATGAAGGACTTCATCTTTCGCGGAGCCTGTGTATAGGAGAACTCGAGACAGGTGATCGAGACCATGACTTCGGATGCGGTCAGAATCGCGTAGGCCGCGATCTGCCAACCGATGCTGGGACGCTCGCCGGCGTCGACCCAGTACTGGAGCATCGACACCATCGCGAAGCCGATCACCATGATGAACAGTCCGGCGGAGATCTTGCGAAGCGGCGTCAACTTGACCACCCGGCCCAACAGTGGATAGACCACGAGGGTGAACACCGGAATGTAGACGAGAATCATGATCGGATTCACGGCCTGGATCTGCGAAGGAAGCCATTCGAGACCGAGCCAGTTTCGGTTGAGATCCTCCGCCTGCAGGACCCACGACGAACCGGTCTGGTCGAACAGGGCCCAGAAGACCGCGACGAAGATGTAGATGATTCCCAACTTGAGGATCGCCGAGATGCCGACCCAGCTGAAGGTCTCCTTGAACCACTTGATCCCTCCCGGAGGAACGTGGATGAACTTGTGTCGTCCACACCAGAAGAGGAAGGTCGCAATGACCATCAGAATTCCCGGGATGCCGAAGGCGTAGTGCGGCCCGTACCATTCGAGGAACCACGGGGTCATCAACGTTGACAGGAACGCCCCGACGTTGATCGAGAAGTAGAACCAGTTGTAGACATTGGACAGCATGTGGGCGTTGCCCTTGCCGAACTGATCTCCGACGTGGGCGGAGACGCACGGCTTGATGCCGCCCGAACCGAGCGAGATCAG
>DEYK01000031.1:0-15769 GCA_002364485.1 Phycisphaerales bacterium UBA3160 | reverse complement strand
CCGTGGCCGAGGCAGTACACGATGCTGAGGCTGATGATGGTCAGGTACTTGCCGAGGAAGATGTCGGCGATCAACGCCCCGAGAATCGGCGTGAAGTACACCGCGCTCGTGAAGAGGTGGTAGTTGGCGATCGCTTCGGCATTGGACATCTGTGGCCCAACCGCCCCCGGAAGCAGATAGAGATAGCCCGTCATGAAGATGACGAGAATGGACTTCATCCCATAGAAGGAGAATCGCTCCGCCGCCTCGTTTCCGATGATGTAGGGGATGCCGCCTGGCATCTTCGTACTCAGACTTGGTGCGGTGCGGTACTTCGAAGCCATGGTGATCTCCTGGCGTGGTAATCCGAGTCGACGACTCGCGGAGCACTGATTGTGGTGGATGCTGGCAGCCTGTCAACCTGAGGGGATTTCACTCTCCGGCGGGAGCGAGCACCTTGAGAGGAAGCGGAATGGTGACCGGCATGAGGCAGTTCTGGCTGTTGCAGGCCTGCCAGGTGATCGAGGCCTGCCCGCTTCGCCCGAGATCTCCGACTCGAGTCACCGTCACGGGGATCTCGACGGTGTGGGAATAGACGTTCACGGGACCGTCCGGGCCGGTGAACGGCTCGCCCGGAGGAAAGGCGGCAGTGATCTGGAATCCGTTGCTGAGCGTCGCGATCGAGAGCGGCACCACGAACTGATCGGTCTGGACGGGTGAGTTGATGTGCCACCCGGAGTCGATCTGAAGCGTGAGGGTGACGGTTGTCGACTCACCGGGCCCCAGACGAACCTGACGATCGGAGATCCCCATCGACACCTTGTGGTTCGATGCGGACTTCTTCGTCTTGACGGCGGAGGCGGAGCCGCCGCCCGAGGCCACTCGACCGGGATGGTCCTTCAGCATCCGATGCAGTCCCTGCACGGAATGAATTGCGCTTCGGGGAGCCCGGACCATGTCCGGGCTCACGACCGCCATGGCCATGGAGGCGTCGTCGAGATACGAATCACGGCCCGTCCGCTCGTGCAGCGAGATCATCTCGTTGATCATCACGCCGTTGGCGCTGGGCACCGCCCCGTCGTAGAAGGAACGTCCTCGAACGAAGAGATCGGACTGTCCGTCGAGGGTGTCGTACCAACCGCCACGCTCGGCGTCCCAGAAACGTTCACGAGCCTGGGCAGCCAGTTGAACGGCCTGATCCAGATAGATGGGATCACCCGTCGCCTCTTCGAGTCGAAGCAGACCGCGGATCATGAACGCATAGTCTTCGAGAAAGGCCGGGATGCGGGCGGCCCCGTCACGCTTGGTCCTGAGCAACCCACCCGACTTCGACCACATGGTCTTCATCACCTCGTCGGCAGCCCGGCGAGCGGCCTCCGTGTACCGGGAATCCCCGAGCAGCCGCCCACCATCGGCCATGCCGCCGATCATCAGGCCGTTCCAGCCGGAGAGGATCTTGTCGTCGGTTCCCGGTTGATCACGTCGATCGCGGACGGCGAGCAGCGCCTCGTTGACACGTTCGAAGCGGGCGAGGATCTCCTTGCCGGTGAGTCCGAATCCGGCGGCCAGCTTCTCCGGACGTTCCGTGATGCGAATCACGTTGCGAGGTGCGTCCCCGGGATGATGGGGATCGCGGAAGTTGGTGCCGTCGTCCAGACCGTAGACATCCAGCGTGAACTCGACGTCCTCCTCCAGGCCCGCTTCCGTCAGGGCGGCCCTGATCTCCTCGGGAGTCCACAGGTAGCTGTCGCCTTCCCTGGTATTGGATTCCGCATCCTGCGCCGAATAGAACGCGCCGGATTCCGTGGTCATCTCGCGCAGCACGTAGTCGAGGATCTCCGTGGCGATCTCCGCGTAGTACGAATCACCGGTCTCGTCGGCGGCCCGTGCGTACACCGATGCGAGCATCGCGTTGTCATAGAGCATCTTCTCGAAATGCGGGACCAGCCACTGGCCGTCCACGCTGTAGCGATGGAATCCTCCGCCGATCTGATCGTACATGCCGCCCATGGCCATTCGATCAAGGGTGTGCTTGAGGGCATCGCGCACCGGAAGCGAGGACCAGCCCGCCTCCTGGAGAAATTCGAGATTGACCGGCATCGGGAACTTCGGGGCGCCCTTGGAGAATCCGGCGTCTTCACGGTCGTAGTTCGCGAGCATCTGGGACAGCGCGGCATCGACCTGCTCCTTGCCCACCGGCTGCGGATCCTTGCTGCCGTTCATCTGCTCCCGGATCGCTTCGGACAGCTTTCCACCCTGCTCCCGCAGCGACGGCTCCTGGGTCTTCCAGTACTGATCCATGGTGGTGAGCAGCGTGGGAAATCCCGGAGATCCCATCTGCGGATTGTCCTGGGGCGGAAAGTAGGTGCCGCCGTAGAACGGTTCGAGCGTATCCGGCAACAGAAAGACGGACATCGGCCAGCCCCCGCGTCCCGTCATCAACTGGACCGCCGTCATGTAGATGTCGTCGACGTCGGGCCGCTCCTCACGATCGACCTTCACGCAGATGAAGTGTTCGTTCATCAGGGCCGCGATGTCCTCGTTCTCGAAGCTCTCCCGCTCCATGACGTGACACCAGTAGCAGGTGGAATACCCGATGCTCAGGAAGATCGGCTTGTTCTGCGCACGAGCCGCCTCGAAGGCCTCCTCGCCCCATGGATACCAGTCGACGGGGTTTCTGGCATGCTGCAGAAGGTAGGGACTGGTCTCCTGTGCAAGGCGATTGGAGTGCGTGGACGATGATTCGCCATCTACGGTGGCCATGGCCGAAACTCCAAGAAGCAGGATTGCCAGAGCAATCCACCGGTACTGGATCATGTTCTGCATTGCTCCATCCTAGCAGGATGGCACTGGCCCCTTTGGGGGGTGAACCTCCATTCCCAAGCCGTCGTCCGGATCGTGTCGATAGAAGAATCGCATGGATCCCGCACTGATCGAACAACTCGCCAGCTTCATCATCGCCCTGCTGGCGGGTGCGGTGATGTGGGGAATGGGCATCCTGGTGATCAGAGCCGCCGTCGGACTCGCCGGACTCGTGCTCGGCGGTCTGATCGGATGGCTGACCTGGGTCGAGACCGGAGGCGCCTTTCCACTGTGGACGGTCATGCTGGTCTTCGCAGTGGTCGTCGCCTGCGTGAGTCTTCTGATCTACAGACTGCTCGTCGCCGGGCTGCTGGCAGTGATTCTCGCACTGATTTCATTCGTGACGCTCTGGAGCGTCCTGAGCTTCTCGACCCCCGCCCATCCGGACCATGGCTCGACGAGCATCGCCCCGGCCCCTCTGGTCGATCTCGGACTGCTGATCCTGGGCAGCGGCGAAACGGATGTGCGCGATGCGGCTCCGGTGCAGCCGGACACCGACGCGGAATCGTCGGACTTCGACGACCTGCTGCCGGCAGCGGTTCGTCAGGCCCGAAGGGTCCAGCGTGAACTCGGCTCGAGACTGGACCACCTTCGACTGGAATGGGCCCAGCTCGACGCCACCACCCAACTGATCATCGTGGCCAGCGTCCTGGGAGGGCTGCTGCTTGGCCTTCTGATCGCCACCTTCGCACCGAAGATCACGGTGATGATCGTCACCGCGGTGCTGGGTTCCCTGCTGATCCTCGGCAGCGCCGCACGGCTGCTCGGACTGGCCGGAGCCCCCATGCATGAACTGCTCGATGTCTGGATCCTGCTGCCGCCCGTCGCATGGGCGACGCTGGCAGTTGCCGGCATGTCGGTGCAGGTGATGTTGCGTCGTCGCCGCAGCGCCGCTCAGAAGCCGGACGAATCCTGATCGGCGTCGTCCGTCAGGGCGACCGCATCCGCTTCGTCGGAAGTCAGCGGCAGCTCGGTCTCGTCCTGGATGCCGGCGAGGAAGATCGGAAGAACGACCATCGAAGCGGCAAGGCCGATCGCGGTGAATCGCGGCCAGGGCGAACTGTCGCGATCGATGGTCTCGCTGCGTTCGCTCGGCTCGGACATCAAGGGCAGTCCCACGAGCCGGAGGTAGTACCACGCGCTGATCGCACTGTTGATGGCCGCGATCAGAACCAGGACGATGTGACCGGACGCGATGCCGGCGATGAAGAGGGCCAGCTTGCCCCAGAATCCAAGCAGCGGCGGGAAGCCGAGCAGGGATCCCGACGTGATCGCAAGTGCGATCGCCGAGCCGGGATGCTTCTGACGCAATCCGGCCAGATCATCGATCGATTCGATCTCCCTGCCCTCCCGTTGCAGCGATGCAAGGACGGCGAAGGCGCCGGTGTTGGCGAGTCCGTAGACGAACAGATACAGCAGCACGGCGCTGAACCCGAGACCGGGACCGGCGATGATCCCGATGAGCAGGTAGCCGCTGTGCGAGATGGACGAGTAGGCGAGCATCCGCTTGACGGACCGCTGCAGCAGCGCGGCGATGTTGCCGAGCGTCATCGTCAGGACCGCCATGACCCAGAGCAGGATCAGGATGGGCATCGGCAGCGCCGCACCATCGAGCCAACCCATGGTCGAAAGCAGCAGCATGAACGCCACGGCTCCACCGGCCTTGGGAATGAACCCGAGGACCGCGGTGACGTGGACTGCCGCGCCTTCGTAGACGTCGGCGGCGTAGAGATGCATCGGTGCCGCGGCCAGCTTGAAGCCGATGCCCAGCAGCGCGAGCATCATGCCCACCACCGCGAGCATGCTGATGCCGCCGTCGGCGGCCTGATCGGCCAGCGCGTCGCGCATCGCGGAGAGCTCCACCGTGCCGGTGGCCCCGTAGAGAAGGGCGAATCCGTACAGGAACATGGCGGCGGACATCGCACCCAGGAAGAAGTACTTCATGGCGGATTCCTGGGCTCGACGCGAACCCCGGCTCATCGCAACCATGACGTAGGTCGGAAGACTGGTGAGTTCGAGCGCGAGGAACAGCCAGATGAGATCGTTCGCCGAACACGTCAGCATCAATCCCGCCAGGGAGAGCATGAAGAAGACGTAGTACTCACCCTTGTTGGAACGGAGCGGATCGAAGCGATCGCGGCCTTCCGCGATCGCCTGTTCGTACTTGCGGTCGATGCGACCGACGGTCAGCAGGAGCAGGCACACCGCGATGACGCAGGCGATCATGCCCATCGGCCGGCCGAGGCCGGGCAGCAGCATCGTGGATTTGGACACCGCTTCGTCGGTGAAGACCAGCGGGAACGAGACACCGGCACCGATCACGAAGATCATGGTGACCCAGGGGACGCGGCTGCGAAGCCACGTGGAACTGACGAGACCGAGGATGGCGACGATCACCACGCCCGCCAGAAGCACGACCTCGGGAATGACGAACCAGAGCTTCTCCATCATCATGGAGCACCTCCTGCCAACGCGTTCGACACGGCGGAACCGGTCTGCTGCGAAGCCTGCTCGAGAAGCGGCTGGTAGACCGCGAGGGTATCCGCCACCGCCGCGGAAGTGCCGTCGATGATGATCCAGGGCTGGACGCCGAGCACCAGACAGAGCACGGCCAGCGGAACGAGGACGACGATTTCGCGTACTCCGAGATCCTTGGGCAGCGGCCCGTCGTCGTGATTGCCGGCAGGCAGCCGTTCGGGGCCGAAGACGATCTTGCCGACCATGATCAGCAGATACATCGCGGCGAAGATCATGCCCAGTGCTGCGATGGCCGCGTACCAGGGGCCGAGTACGCCGGGGTACGCGCCCCCTTCGCCGGCCGTGAACACCGCGATCAGACACAGGAACTCGCTGACGAATCCGTTCAGTCCGGGAAGCCCGACGGAAGCGAGCACGAAGAAGACCATGAAGCATGCCCAGATCGGCATGCGACCGGCGAGTCCACCGATCGCCCGCATGTCACGGGTGTGGAACCGCTCGTACATCATTCCGATCAGGAAGAAGAGCGCGCCCGTGGAGAGGCCGTGGTTGACCATGTAGAGGATCGAGCCCTCGAGCCCCATGGGATTGAGAGCGAAGAGTCCGAGGATGCAGAAGCCGAGGTGGCTGACCGACGAATAGGCCACCAGCTTCTTGACATCGGTCTGGATCCAGCAGATCAGGGCGGCGTAGATGATGCCGATGATCGCGAGGATCGCGATGACCGGAGCCCATTCGACCACGGCTTCGGGACACATCGGCAGCATGAATCGATAGAGACCGTACGTCCCCAGCTTCAGCAGGACGCCGGCGAGAATCACCGAACCGGCGGTCGGTGCCTCGGTGTGCGCCAACGGCAACCACGTGTGGACCGGGAAGATCGGCACCTTGACGCCGAATCCGATCAGCAGCGCCAGAAGCAGCCAGGCCTGTTCGGATGCAGCGAGCGAGGTGGTGGCGTGGCGGGTCAGATCCGCGATCGCGAATGTCCACTGCCCGTCCGCCGCCTGGGACGCGGACCAGGCCAGCCAGAGGAATGCGGCAAGCGTGATCAGGGACCCGGTGAAGGTGTAGATCATGAACTTGACGCTGGCACGGGCCCGGTTCGTGCTGCCGTAGATGGCGATGAGGAAGAACATCGGCACCAGGGTGAACTCGAAGCAGACGTAGAACAGGACCAGGTCTCTGGCCAGGAACACGCCGATCATCGCGGCCTGCAGCCCGAGCAGCCATCCGTAGTACTCGCGAAGCCGATCCTTGACCGAGGAGAACGAGCCGAGCACCGCCAGAGGCATCAGGAATGTCGTCAGCAGCACGAGGACGAGCGAGACGGAATCCGCCCCGACCTGGATCTCGATGCCGTAGTTGGTGAGCCACTGGAAGGAGCCGGTGAGCCCCATCGTGCCGTTGCCCCAGCCACCGAATCCGACGGCGGCGGCGATGCTGACGCCGAAGACCACGAGGGTGGTCAGCAGAGCGGTCACCTTGGCCAACCGTGCCGGCGCGGCGATGATGCCGAGCACGCCGACGAGCGGAAGCAGGATCAGCAGCCAACTCATCATTGGACCCCACCCCCTTCGAAGAACTGCATCATCAGGATCATCAGCAGCGCGATCAGAGCCGCTCCGCCGGCCATCGTGATGGCGTAGGACTGGAGCATGCCGTTCTGAAGCGGCTGGAACCACTTGGCGACGAGCCGCGGCAGCCGAGCCGTGCCGTCGACGAGCAGTCCATCGATGATGTAGCGATCGAATCCGTGGAAGATGTGCCCGAGAAGCCACAGCGGAGCGCGGACAAGGGCGTGGTAGACCTCGTCGACGTACCACTTGTTCTCCATGGCCACGGGAAGCCAGCGGATCCAGGCCCTGGCCAGCAGCCAGGAACGCAGGCGGTCCGCATCCTGGCGTCGCCAGAGATGGAGCCAGAAGGCGAGGAAGAGTCCGACCCCGCCGACCACTCCGGAGATGTAGTACATCGCCACGTGGGGATCCATGCCGAGGATCGAACCATGATGGTGCCCGTGATCTCCCGAATGATCGTGGGCGATCGTCCCGGGATGCTCGGCATGCCCGGGAATGCCCGATGCCGCGGTGGAGTCGTTGACCATGTCGGCGATCCAGCCGCCCTTGATGTCGGACACCTCGTTGGTCATGAAGTACGGCACGGATGCGAGCAGCGCCCCTGCCGCGATCACCACGAGCACGAAGTTGATGGCGAACCGGGGAGCGTGGGGATGGAAACCGTGCCCCTCGTCGTGCCCATCATCATGATGATCGTCGTCGTGCAGTTCATCGCCGGGCTCGAAGTGGACCGGACCTGCGCACACCCGACACCACACCCTGAAGGTGTAGTACGCGGTGAGGAACGCGGTGAAGATCGCGATCCAGCCCAGGATCTCGAATCCGGGCCCCTGGGTCACGAAGGCCTCGGCGAGGATCGCGTCCTTGCTGAAGTATCCGGAGGTGAACGGGAAGCCGGCGAGACAGATGCAGCCGACGAACATGGTCCAGGCCACGATTCGCCATCCCTTCATGCGACGGAGCCCGGACAGCTTGCGAAGATCGAGCTGGCCGGCGAACCCGTGCATGACCGCTCCCGCGGTCAGGAAGAGGACCGCCTTGAAGAAGGCGTGGGTGAAGACGTGGTAGGAAGCGCCGTAGGTCGTCAGCACACCGAGTCCGAGGAACATGAAGCCCAGCTGGGACACGGTGGAATAGGCGAAGATGCGCTTGATGTCGTACTGCGCCATGCCGATGGTCGCGGCGAGCAGCGCGGTCAGACCGCCCACCCACGCGACGACATGCAGCGACGTCGGCTCGAGCAGGAAGAACGGGTACATCCGGGCGATCAGATAGATGCCGGCGGTGACCATCGTCGCAGCGTGGATCAGGGCCGAAACAGGAGTCGGACCCTCCATCGCATCGGGGAGCCAGATGTACAGGGGCAGCTGGGCCGACTTGCCGAAGGCCGCGAGCATCAGCAGGTACGGGATGGCTTCGACGGACCAGTGCTCGTAGACGGTGGCGTAGGTGCCTTCGTCGAGCAGGGTCATCAGCTCGTTGTACTGGATGGTGCCGAAGGTCGCCCAGATGAGGTAGATGGCCAGTGCCAGGCCGAGGTCGCCGATCCGGTTGACGATGAACGCCTTCTTCGCAGCCGCGACCGCCTCGGGACGCCGGTAGTAGTAGCCGATCAGCCAGTACGAGGCGAACCCGACGCCCTCCCAGCCAAGGTAGAGCATGAGCAGGTTGTCGCCCATCACCAGGCAGCCCATCGCGAACAGGAAGACGCTGACTCCGGCGAAGAACCGGGCGTACCCCTTGCCCAGATCGGGCTCCATGTACTCGCTTGCGTACAGGGCGATCAACGTGCCGAGTCCGGTCACGAAACTCATCCAGAGGATGGTCAGGGAATCGATGTACAGCGCGAAGTTCGCCACGAACGAACCATCCGACCAGAAGACGGCGATCCATTCGAAGAGGTTGATGCGTTCCGGGACATCCTCGAGATTGCCGAGAATGACCGTGAAGGTGAACGAGCAGGCCAGCGACAGGACGGTGATCCAGGCCGGCAGCTTCGACTTGACGCGGAAGGCGGCACAGAGCCCGCACAGCACGAGCGAGATCAGCGGACACCAGAGGATGAACCCCGCCCACCAGTGGCTCGTGGCCTCGACCACGTCGGCCATCGGCACCGCCGGAACGGCGGGGATCGATTCGGCGATCCGGATTGCGATCGTCGTACCGGTCATTCGCTGAGCTCCATCCACTCATCGGCGTTCAGGGTCGAACGTCGCCGGTACAGCAGCACCACCAGAGCGAGGGCCAGGGCGGCCTCCGCGGCGGCGACCGTGAGAATGAAGATCACGAAGACCTGACCCGTGAAGTCGTACCAGTACCGTCCGAACGCGACGAACGCGATGGCCGCGGCCTGGAACATCAACTCCGTGCACAGGAACATGACGATCAGGTTCCGGCGGGTGAGGAATCCGACGAGTCCGATGACGAAGAGCACCGAACTCATCACGAGATAGTGCGAGAGGGAGAGCTGCGAGAAGGTGACGGCGAGCTGAAGTGTCATGCCTGGTCACCATCCCCGTCTTCGGAGGGATGCATGGGCTCCAGCCCGACTTCGACCCGCAGTTCGTCTTCGCCGTATTCGACCTGACGACGTGCAAGCACGACGGCACCGAACATCGCGAGCAGGAGGATCACTCCGGCCAGTTCGAGGCTCGCGGGGAAGGAATGCACCAGCGACCACCCCACATGCTGGGTGTTGGTGGGCATCGACTCCGGAGCGATTCGAATCACGTCCGTGCCGCTGACGACGTAGGCGCCGTCCTCGTCCCACTGCACGCTCTTCTGGTTCGCTTCGAGCGGTGGCCAGACGGCATCGGGATCGGATCTGATCACGGCTTCGTTCAACTGTCGAGGCAGCGACTCGAGCAGATCGCCGTGGACCTGGTTCATGCCGTTCTGATCCATCGGCTCGGGCAGATGCGACAGACCGGTCGTCATCGCAGAGATCAGCGTGCCGGCGAGAATCAGTCCGACCACGACGGCCGAAGCGGGTTCACGGGCCAGACGATCGTAGAGCGGCGCCTCCTCCACGTTCTCCGCCTCGGATGCCTGCTGGGCGAGCATGAGGACGAACATGTAGGTGATCAGGATCGCTCCGGCGTAGACGATGATCAACGCGAAGGCCATGAACTCGGCCTCGAGGAGCAGAAAGAGCCCCGCCGAGGACATGACGACCATCACGAAGTAGAGGGCGGAGTACACGGGACGCGGGTGCGTGATCATGCGGACGGCCGCACTGATCGCAATCGCACCGAACACCAGGAACAGAATGTCGCGTCCGGGCTCGAAGGAACCCGGAACCGTCTGAGAGCAGATGACCATCAGCCATGCGAGGGTGCAGAAGCCAATGACCGTTCCGAGCAATTTGACAACAAGTGGCCCCGGGCGGAGCAGGAGGTAGAGAGCGAAGGCTCCCGACAGGCACGCAATATAAGGGTAGAGTCCGTCCATCCATTCACCGGAGGTACCCTCAAGGGGGGTACATGGCCCATCTGGTCCGTGACCGAGGGGCAAGAATAGTTTTCGGACCCCCCCTTCGCAACCTGACTGTGCATGATTTCACGAAGTCGGGCCGAGGTTCTTTGAATTTCCCCCCATCCGGAGGGATCTCCAACCCCTCGGATCCCCCTTCGGGAGTACGTGGCAGCGTCTTGTCGTAGGATGCCGGCATGCCAACAGCCCCGAAGGTCAGATCAGACCTCTTCAAGCAGATTCCCAACATCCTGACCATCCTCAGGGTGGTCTTCGCTGCCGGCTTCTTCGGAGCCCTCAGCTTCTATCGGGTCCCCGATACGGGCGTGTTCTGGGGCAACGTCGCCGTCGGGCTCTTCGTCATCGCGGCGGTCACCGACGCGCTCGACGGTGCACTCGCACGGAAGTGGGACGTCGTCTCCACCTTCGGCCGCATCATGGACCCCTTCTGCGACAAGGTCCTGGTCCTTGGGGCATTCGTCTACCTTTCCGGCGGCCGATTCATGGTCAAGGAATGGTTCGAGGAGGACCGCCTGCTGACGATGGCATCCGGCGTGTACACGTGGATGGTCGTGGTCATCCTTGCCCGCGAGTTGTTCGTGACCAGCATCCGCGGCGTCGCCGAATCCCAGGGCGTGGCCTTCGGCTCCAAGGCATCCGGCAAACTGAAGATGATTCTGCAGTCGATCGCCATCCCGGTCGTGCTCTTCCTGGTGGTGAACTGGCCACCGACCGACTTCGGATGGAATCTCTGGATCTGCAACAGCCTGATGTGGATCACCATCGCGATCACGATCTGGTCGGGCATTCCGTACCTCTTCGGAATCAGAACCATCATGGTGGAGATGAAACCACAGGATGACTGAGATCCGCTCCACCCTTCTGACCGTATTCGGACTGGGCCGCTTTCCTCGTGCCCCCGGTACGATCGGATCCCTTCCCGTCGCCATCGCCTTCGTACTGCTGATGCTGTTCGCATCGGAGTGGGTCACGAACATCGTGCTGCTGCTGCTGCTGGCCGCCGCATCGATCGTGACGATCGCTCTGGGAGCGTGGGCGACGGAACACTGGGGTCGCAGCGATGCGGAGGAGATCGTCAGCGACGAGGTCGCCGGTCAGGCACTGACCTTCCTCTGTCTTCCCTGGGGAATGCAGAGGATCGATGACAATCCGATCATGATCATCGGAATCGGAATCGTCGGATTCGTCCTCTTCAGGATCTTCGACATCCTCAAGCCTCCTCCCATCAACGGACTGCAGAGCCTGCGCGACGGCTGGGGAGTGCTGATGGATGATCTGGTGGCCGGGCTGTTCGCCGGTGGACTGCTGTGGCTTCTGGTCTGGCAGCTCGCGTAGCGGCTTGTCCGGTCAGGGCCCCGTGGACCTGCTTCTGGTTCCCAGACCGAGCACACGTCCCGCGAATCGCGGATCCTCCCACGTCCCGGTGACCTGATAGGTCACCAGACGATCGGTGAGGAAACCGAACACATCGCCGATTCCCCCGAGATTCATCTGCACCTTCTCCAGCGGCCCGGCGTTGAATCGGAAGTTGATGTCCTTGTTGAAGTACAACTCGCCCTCGCCCCGGACGCCGAGGTGGTCGCCCTCCAGATTCACGTCGTCGAACAGGACGCGATTCGGCTCCAGGTGGAACGTCAGCGAACCGACGTCGTTGCCGAGCGGCCACTCCTCCTTGCCGAGCACGGCTTCCTGAAGACCCTTGACGACCGGAACGTTCAGGATGTCGCCGTTGGAAAGATGGATCGAGCCGGCTCCCTTGAGGTGCTCCATCACATCCTGCGCATCGGAAGAGACCTGCCCCGTCAACCCGATGAGCCCCGTGTACCGGGGATGGTCCGTCTTGAACTGCTCCAACAGTCCCTCGATATGCAGATCGACCACGTCGAACTGCACGTCGAACTTCTTGGCACCCTTCAAATCGAGATCGCCCGTCATGGTCGCATGACCACCACGAGGCAGGTGGAAGACCAGATGCTCCAGCTCCACCTGCTTCTCACGCAACGTGATGTCGGCCAGCATCTTCGGAATCGGAATGGTGTACCCGTAGACCAGCGAACTGCTGTTCTCCAACTGCAGTTCGACGTCGAGGGACGCCCCTCCGGCCGTCCAGTCGACCAGCGGAACCTCGCCGTTGGCTCGCATCGCGAGATTGCCCACGAGCCGATAGCGGTCGACCAGTCCCTGGATGTCATCGGGAAGCGACTCGGCTCGGGTCGGATCGACCATCAGCGAAACGAAGAAGTTCTCGACCCGGACGTTTCCCGTGTCGATGTTGATCGCCCCCTGGAGCGTCATGTCCAGCACGGGTGGCCGCTTCACGCTCGAATCGAGTCGATACAGGCCCGGATACCCCTCTCTCGGCGTGGCGTCGAACTGCAGCGAGATGTCGTCGAGATGCATCGAGTCCGCATCCGAAGGCTCGAACTGCAGGGAACCCTTCACGATCTGGATCACCCGGATGGCGAGGAAGTCGCTCGGATCCGTCGACATGGAATCCGAGTACTCCTCACCCTCGAGCGACTTGATGAATCCACGATTGAGTCCGATCAGGCTGCCGTCATCCAGCCAGCGGAATCGCAGGACGGGACGGAAGAATCTGATCTCCGAAATCTGCACCGCGCGGCCCGCAACCGGGATCTCCTCGAGGGTGAGCCGCATCAGATTCGCCGACAGGAAGGTCCTGCCGCCCTCCGAGAGGGCCGGATCCTGAAGGATGACGGTCATTGGAAATCGGTACGTGAGATTCGTGAAATGAAGATCTGGACCGAGGAGATCGCCGCTGACGAGCATGATGAACTGGAACAGCCACAACCGGATCGTGATGTCCGCCCAGGCCCAGAAACGCACGACCATCCCGACACTGACAAGCAGACCGATCAGCATCGCTCCGGGCACGACCATTCTGGCCTTCGCGGATCCACCCTCATCCTTCATGCTCACGAACGACTCCTACGCTGGCTACCATGTTCCAGAAGGCAGAGCCTAACAGGCCAATGTTCGATGTGAGTCCTGAAGCCAAGGAAGTCATCCCATGAACCAGTCGATTCCACGAGGAATTTTCTCCGTCGTCACCGTATTTCTTCTTTGGCCCTCATCGACATCGATCGGGCAGGAGACGGAAGGACGCATCGTTGAGGCCGAGGGCATACGCTCCTTCTCCCCCGAGGGCGGCTCCGGCGAACAGATCGACCTTCCCGGATACCTCGATTCCATCGACCCCACCGCAGTCCGCTGGTACCAGCATGTCCAGACGCTTGCGAACCCGTGGTTCGAAGGAAGACGCCCCGGCTCGCGTGGGGGTCGCCTGGCCGCCGAGTACATCAGCTGGTACTTCGCGAAGCTGGGTCTGGAACCCATCTTCTCCATCCCGGACGGCGAACTGACCGGGCTTCGCGAGGAACATGATTTCGAGAACCGCAGCTGGTACCAGCCGTTCGAATTCAATCCGGGACGCTCCAGACGATCCATTCTCTCCTCGGAAGTGACGATTCGGAATGAAGACGGTCCGATCGATCAGGACATGTTCAATCCGCTGGGCAACTCGGGCAGCGGAGCGATCACCGCTCCGATCACCTTCGTCGGATACGGAATCGAAGACGGCCCCGACGGCTACAGCAGTTTCGACGAAACGACCGACCTCACCGGTCGGATCGCGGTGCTGCTCCGGTACGAACCGCTCGATGCCGAAGGCAGAAGTCGCTGGGCGGAAGGCGAGAACTTCAGCGAATATGCAGGAGTGGAACGCAAGTTCCAGTCGCTGGTCGATCGCGGAGCGGCCGGAGTGATCCTGGTGAATCCACCCGGCGCGACCAATGGGCGACGCGGAATCGACTCGTTCCGATACACGAGACGCTTCCGCCCCATCCTCGACATGCCGGCCGTGCACATGGATCCGGAGACCGCGGACGCCCTGTTGCAGGCCGCGGATGAACGAGGCCGCAGCCTCGAGACCCTCACCCGCCTCGCCGATGCCGGAGGTGTCACCACGGTGCGCGGAATGGATGATGCACAGGTCGCACTCGACGTGAGGATCTCCAGGCCCGAACTGCCGGCCCAGAACGTGGCGGGCGTGCTGCCCGGGCGTGGCGGACTCGCCGACGAGTGGATCGTCATCGGCGGCCACTACGACCACATCGGCTACGGATACGTCGGCTCCCGGTCCAACTCCGAGGAGATCCACTACGGAGCGGACGACAACGCCTCCGGAGTCGGGGCGATTCTCGTGCTCGCCGAACGACTTTCCCGGTTCAAGACCGAAGGCGATCGCCGATCGATCGTCTTCATCGGATTCGATGCCGAGGAGGCCGGCCTGCACGGATCCGACTGGTTCCTCGAGAACTGCCCCATCGACCCGGACTCGATCAACTGCATGATCAACATGGACATGATGGGACGACTTCGGGAGAACACCCTCTCGATCTCTGGAACCGGCACTGCCGTCGAGTTCGACGAACTCCTCCCGAGACTCATCGAACCGACCGGATTCGTGGTGCGTGCCTCGCCGGGAGGCCTCGGCCCCTCCGACCACAGCAACTTCTTCAAGCGAGACGTGCCGGTCCTCTTCTTCTTCACCGGCGACCACGACGACTACCACACCCCCAGAGACCGCGCCTGGCTGCTCAACCCGGAGGGGACGGCGAGGATCATCGACCTGGCCGCGGACATCACCGAGGAACTGCTGGTCGCCCCCGACCAGCTGACGTTCCGCGAATCGACCGAAGGCGGAGGAGCTCGGCGCAGCGGCGCGAAGGTCCGCCTCGGCATCATGCCCAGCTACACGGCGGACATTCCCACGGGCGTGCTCATCGACGGAATCAGCAGCGGCACCTCCGCCGCCGACGCGGGACTGCAGAAGGGCGACATCATCCTCAGGTGGGACGACGTCGAGATCACGGACGGCTCCGTCCTCATGACCAGGATCATGTCGCACAATCCGGGCGACGTCCCGGTGCTGCGGGTCCTCCGTGATCAGGAGGAACTGGACATTCCGGTGAAGCTGAAGTCGCCCGGCGGTTCCTGAACCACGTCAAAAGAGGTCGCCGGCCGATCCTTTCGGACCGGCCGGCGCTCGTGTGATCGTCAGTGGACGTAAGCCGAATTCTGTCCCCCGGCGAACCGGGGCGACGACCATTCATCTGGGACCGCCGTCGCCGACGATCTCCTGCACGCGACCCGTCCTCGACCCGCGGACAACGGACACGCCCCGAGGGACGTAGAGGACTGCTTGCGCTTGCACGCGGTGGGGTTTACCTTGCCCCGACTGTCACCAGTCGGGCGGTGCGCTCTTACCGCACCCTTTCACCCTTACCTGCCCTAAAGGACGGGCGGTTTTCTCTCTGTGGCACTTTCCCTAGGGTTACCCCCGCCGGCCGTTAACC
>DEYK01000047.1 GCA_002364485.1 Phycisphaerales bacterium UBA3160 | reverse complement strand
GAGTTCCGGATCCAGCGCAAGCCCGATCACGTGCAGGATGCGACCTGGCAATCGGTGTGGACCAGTCGCGAAGTGCCCACCGATCCATCGAAGCTTCCCAGACGCTGGGCGGGTCCGCCGTGGAACCCCTCTCCGGCCGACGAGTGGAATCTGGACGCCAAGCGGATCTTCACCTGCGAACCCTCCGGGTGCGCGACCCTGACGTGGAACACGTCTCGATATCCCCTTGACGACTGGACGGCGTACAACATGCTTTCGCAGGTCGGTCAGCGCTACCTGATCTCGGTGCGCGACGTTCGTATCGAAGGCACCGTCAAGCCGTCGGAGGACGGGCTTCGCACGTCGCTTGAAATCGAAGCGGACGGCATGACCTGCGTGTTCGAGATCGAAGGACGAACGGCCAGGGTCGAGATCCGTTCGGACGATCCGAATGGGACGGATTCGAAGCAGTCCCGTGAAGCGACCGTGGCCGGGTTGACCAAGGGCGTCGCCACCGCGTTGCGGTTCCAACGGGTCGATCAGTCCATGTCGATCTGGATCGACGGCGATCGAGTCGTCGAGCTGCAGTGGGACAGTGGCCCCGAGGAACGACTGAAGCAGGCGGGACGCTCGCCTTCGGCGCCGGTCGTTCGCTGGACGTTCTGCGGTGCTCCGTTCAGTCTGATCAACATGGCGGTGGACCGTGATCTGTCGTATCGCAATGCGGTGCTTCAGGGCCGCTCGATGAAGAACGACCCGATGCCCGGCTACGAGGAGACCGTCCAGTCGGGGACGGCGGGATTCGGTACTTCGTCCGACAAGCCCGCGGTGCTGCTGGACAACCAGTACTTCGTACTCGGTGACAACAGCGCCCGCTCGCTCGATTCGAGACTCTGGGGACCACCGCATCCGTACGTCGCGCAGCAGCTCGACCCGTCGCCGTTCGTCGTCGACCGCAGACTGTTCATCGGCAAGGCCTGGCTGGTCTACTACCCGGCTCCGCACACGTTGCGTGAAGGGGGCATGGGTCTGATTCCCGACTTCGGACGCATCCGCTTCATCCGCTGATCATCTCATCCGCCCAATCGACGTTTCCACTGCTTCAGGCGGGTTGCCGCCTCGATCCGCCTCTTGCGGATGGGGCGGATCACGATGTCCTGGATCGGTTCCAGCGGAAGCGGTGCTCCGAGTTCCGCCGCTTCGATGCTGTCGAATCCGATCTGACGCGTCTGCCCGATCATCGTTGCGTTCAGGATGTCTCCCATCGCATCGAGATCGACACGCAGCGGCCAGCAATGACCGGTCGGATGATCGTGGTTGTGCAGTTCGTGATAGGTGAGTGCATAAAGCGTTCCATCCGGATCCGAGGGGATCTCCACGGCCACGGGTCGCTCGATCTCCTCGAGGTGTGCGGCAAGCATCCTGCGTGATGCATCGGCCGACCGCTGGTATCCGAACGGATCGTTCGCGGGGATCCGTCTGATCGCATCGAGCAGCACCCGCTTGTCGTCCGCATCGAGCAGCCCGAGATCGTCCATCCGCTCGACGAGCGACATCGCCGAGAACGTCAGGTCCTGGGCCACGACCGAGTCCACGAGATGCGGGGTGTCCGAGAGGGCCGAGGCGAGTCCGAGCGTCGCGGCCAGTCGGCGGACGGCGCCTTCGATGTCGCCGCTCTCGAAGCGGTCGCGTGCATCGTCGTTCAGCAGCGTTCCCGCCCGAAGCAATCCTGTGGTCCAGGAGGGGACGGTTGGACGTGGTGCGGACTCGCCGATGGGAAATTCGCAGCGTTCCATCAACGTCGCCATCGTCATCGTGTCGAGCATCGGCTCGACGATCGCGGGGTCGATCCGCTGGGCATCGGTCCAGCCGTCGACCATGCGAGCCGTCTGGATGTAGTACATCGCCGCATTCGGATCACCGAGCGTTGCCGCTTCGCCTTCGGCGATCCTCCGAAGCCGGTCCTTCAGCCCGGCAAGTTCGGAATCCAGCTGGAATCGCATCGGCAGCACCTGCGTCAATCCCGGGGCGAGCAGGCTGGTCAGGAATCCATGCTCACTCGTCTTGATCTGGGCCTCGAGTTCGGCGATCCGTCGTGTGGCGGCCGTCTGGTCGTTCAGTCGCATCGCGAGCACGATCTGCTCCATGAAGGACTCGTACTTGCGGATCTCGAGTTCGAGCTGCACTCCATCCATGCTGGGCATCGCGATGCCCAGCTCGGCGAGAGCCTGCCTCGAATCGTCCTCGACGACTTCCTTGATCATCGTGCGTCGCAGCCAGTCACCCATGCTGATCTGCTCCATCTCGAGCGCGTCGGCCATTCCCATGGGATCGCTTCCGTCGAGATCCTCCAGACTCTCCAGAAGCATGCCCGCCTGCTGTGGATCGATCGAGCCCTGATCGATCAGCACGTCGATCTCGGGACTCGAAAGCCCCCAGAGGGACTGGCCCACGAGCGTGCTGATGAGCATCCGGTCCCGCCTCAGATGGGACGCCATCCGGTTGATCGTGGCGAGGGCTTCGACGGCATTCTGCATTCGTCCGAATGCGGCATCGCGTTGAGCCTGGCGGAGGAGCATTCTGGCCATGTTGCGGATCGGAGACAGGTGCGGCAGCAGAAGTTCGGGACCCTGTTCATAGTCGAGCTCGAAATCGCATTCCGAAGTCCGTGAGCCTCGATGTGCAATGGCGACGATGCGATCCACGCTGCGCTGGAGATCGGCGTCGCACAGTTCGATGTACACGGGTGCGGTGAGGATCGAATCGAGTCGGTCGTCCCCGATCGACTCGAGCAGTTGGAATGCATCTCGATACTTCGACGCCGCATTCTCATCCGCGGTCGCCCGGGCATTCATCGTGAGAAGCAGCATGATCGACAGGGCAAGGCGTTTCATGCAAATAGGGTACTCGATGGTCGCGCGAACCCCATGTCATGCGTGCACGTGTGTACTCTTGACACTTCCATGGCAGACCGACCGACGTTCATTCCGCTCGACCCGCCCTCCGTACCGGACGACCCGGTCCGTGCCGCCGGGATGTTCCGGGAGTTCATGTCCGCAAGGAGGTCGGTCCGGGAGTTCTCGTCGCGTGACGTGCCGAGGGAGCTGATCGAGGAACTTGTCGGAACCGCGGGGACCGCACCGAGCGGAGCGAACAAGCAGCCCTGGAGCTTCGTGGCGGTTCGGGATCCCGACATCAAGCGTGAGATACGACAGGCCGCCGAAGTGGAGGAACGCGAGTTCTACGCGCGTCGCGCCTCGGAGACGTGGCTGCGGGATCTGCACCCCTTCGGGACCGACGAGGACAAGCCCTTTCTCGAGACGGCTCCCTGGCTGATCGTGGTCTTCAAGTGCATGAAGGACGGTCGCAGCCGGTCGGAATCCGATCAGGTCTACTACGTCAACGAGTCGGTCGGGATCGCGGTGGGGCTTCTGCTTGCCGCCGTGCACCATGCCGGACTCGTCGCCCTGACGCATACGCCCAGTCCGATGAAGTTCCTGTCGGGCATCCTGGATCGTCCGGAGCATGAACGTCCGTTTCTGCTCATTCCCGTCGGGTGGCCGGCGGACGGGTGCGTGGTTCCCGACATCCGTCGGAAGCGTCTCGAGGAGATCATGGTCGTCGATCGACCGGAGAGGCAATCGCAATGATCATCTACTACCTGCTCGGCGGTCTGTTCGTGATTCTCGGATTCCTGTGTCTGCTGCTGGTGGTCGCACAACTGCCCGGCACGTGGATCATGCTCGTGATCGCATTGCTGATCCATCTCGCCGACGCGGCATGGTTCCTGCCGGCCGAGGTCGGCTCGTCGCTCGGCTGGTGGGTGCTCGGCATCGGCACGGTGGTTGCGCTGTTCGGAGAGCTGATCGAGTTCGCGGCGGGTGCGCTGGGTGCGAAGGTGGGTGGCGGCTCCAAGCGCTCGGCGTGGGGAGCCATTCTGGGCGGCATCGTCGGCGCCATCGCCGGATCCATCCTCATACCGATTCCGATCGTCGGCACGTTGATCGGAGCTCTGGCGGGATGCTTCCTCGGAGCGATGGTCGGAGAGATGACCGGGCCCACTCCCAAGACGGCCGGCGAGTCCCTCAAGCCCGCGATCGGTGCCATGCTCGGCCGGGCGCTGGGCACGAGCTGCAAGGTCGTCGTCGCGGTCGTGGTCTGGGCGGTGCTCGGTTACGGGCTGCTTGCCGCCGCCTGAGTCGATCGAATCAGGCGAAGTGATCGTCCGTGACGCGCAGGATCTCCTCGATCGAGGTCGATCCGTCGACGACCCGTCGCATTCCCTGCTGGCGAAGCGACATCATCCCCTCATCGCGGCAGAGTCGTGTGAACTGCGTCACCGACGGACTCGAGGCCACGCAGTCGCGAAGCGTGTCGTTGATCTGCAGGAACTCGTAGAGCCCGAGTCGTCCCGTGTAGCCCGAGCCTCGACACGCACGGCATCCGTGACCCTTGGGAAGCTCGGTGGCCGAGTGGCCGTACCTGGTGAGAATCTCGACGCATTCGGCTGTGACCGGTTCCGACTTCATGCACTGGGGGCAGATTCGTCGGGCAAGCCGCTGAGCGAGCACCGCGTTCAGGGCACCGGCGACGAGGAAGGGTTCGATGCCGATGTTGATCAGTCTCGTCACGGAGGAGGGGGCGTCGTTCGTGTGCAGCGTCGAAAGGACGAGGTGTCCGGTCAGGGCCGCCTGGGTCGCGATCGTCGCGGTGTCCTGGTCCCGGATCTCGCCGACCATGATCACGTCCGGGTCCTGACGGAGCAGGCTCCGGAGGGTACCGGAGAAGGTCAGCCCGATGCGTTCGTGCACCTGGATCTGCGTGATTCCGTTGAGCTGGTACTCGACCGGATCCTCGACGGTCGAGACGTTGAGCTTCTTCAGATCCATCTGCTGGATGGATGCATACAGCGTCGTCGTCTTGCCTGATCCGGTGGGTCCGGTGACCAGGATGATGCCGTGCGGACGGCCGATCTCGTTCTTCCAGTCCTTGAGCATCTCCTGCTGGAAGCCGAGCGCGTCCAGCGGCACGTCGATCGATCGGTTGTCGAGCAGTCGCATGACCGTCTTCTCACCGTGGGGCGTCGGAACGGTCGAGACACGGAGATCGAGCGGCCGGCTCAGTACGGTCGCGCGAATCCTTCCGTCCTGCGGCAGCCGACGCTCGGCGATGTCCAGCTGCGCCATGATCTTGATGCGCGAGGTGATCGCGGCGTGCATGCGGGGGGGTGGGTTCATCACTTCGTAGAGGACGCCGTCGATCCGGAATCGGACCTTGAGGACATCCTCGTCCGGTTCGATGTGGATGTCCGATGCACCGTCGCGGACCGCGGACTGGATGATGTGGTTGACGTACCTGACCACCGGCGAGGACTGGGTATCGTCGTCGGCTTCGTCGTTCTTCTCCAGCAGTTCGATGTCGTCGGCCTCGACGTCGGCGAGGATGGCCTCCACGTCGTAGTCCTCGTGCAGGTCGTGGGACAGATCGTCGAGCACTTTTTCGATGTTCGAACCGTCGACGAGCACGTGCCGGATCGAATGGGCTCCGAGCCGGCCCTTGATCTCGTCGAGCAGGAAGATCGCATCCGGTTCGGCCGTTCCGACGAGGACGCGATGCTTCTCCGCGCGGATGGGAAGGACGAGGTGCTCCCTGCAGTATTCGCTCCCGAGCCGTTCCACGAGCTTGGTGTCGACCTGGTCGACCTTGACGAGCATCCGCTCCAGCCCGTGCAGTTCGGCGACGGTCTGCATCACGAGCACCGGATCGCCGCCGAGGTCGACGATGATGCGGTGCAGCGGACGTCCTGGAGACTGCAGCAGGACGCGTCTTGCGTTCTCAAGCAGTTCCCGGTCGATGAACCCCTTGTCGATCAGCACCGTGCCGATGTCGTCGGATGCCGCTTTGTCGGAAGGCGCATCCGCGTGCGCAGCGGTCGCGTGTTCAGGCGGTGCGCCGTCGTCGGGACTCGGATTCGGAAGCCAGTCGAGATCGGATCTCATGAGAATGCTCCTCAGCGTCCAACGCTTCGTTGCCACTGGCCACTCAGCTCCAGTGCCGGATCGGACGCCCTGATGGTCACGCTGCCACGGTCCACATGGACGAGCGTGACCACGATGCCCGATGGTGTTTCGACGAGGGTGTCGCCCTGCATCACGAGTTCGCCACCGATCCGGGCCATGGGTCTCGACCCGGTGAGGGTCGAATCGATGACGAGTTCGGTGACGGCATCCTCGAGTTCCTCCATCCGTCGGGCCCGAAGCAGTTCGGACGAGGCGGGCGATGCGGTGGACGTCGCGGTATCGACATCGTTCGAGATCGCAGGCAGGAACGGATTGCACCGAAGCGACTCGACTGGGATCTGCTTGTGTTCGTAGCTCTCCTGGAGCACGAGCAGATCGCGTTCGCTGTCGTTGGTCGCGACGTCGTCCGTGGCGTCGGCGGACGCGGTGCCGTCGTTGATGAAGTGATCGATGAGTTGTTCAACGACCGAGTCGGCCCTGGCTTCGCTGGTCCCGTTTCCGAGCACCTTGAGCACGCAGACGGCTCCGATCCCTCCGACGACGACCGTCAGCAGAAGCCACCGCTGGCGTCGACGGGAGCTGTTCCGCATCGATTCCAGACCCTCCGGCTCGACGTGGATCGCGTCCGGCATCTCGATCCCGAATCCAGGCTCGAATCCCTGATCGGGTTCGAGCGGTTCGTTTCGGTTGTCGTGTGATTCGTTCATCTGAAGGACTCCATGCTCGCGGTGCGCATGCCCGTCGAGAAGTAGATGCTGAGCGTGAAATCAGCCCGGACGGACCCCTGCGGCAACTCGTCTCTCGACGGCCCGCTGAGATGGGTGATCTTGGCGAGTTCCAGGTCGAAGACGCGGGTGATGCGGGGAAGCTTCTCGAGCGAGAGCATGAAGGCGTAGAAGCCTTCGAACGGGCCTTCCAACTCGACGTCGAGCGGCTGCTCCATGTACACCATCGCCGAGACGGGTTTCTTGCTTCGAACGGACTTCACGATCATCCCGTTCGTTCTCGCGATCTGCCACACCTGCTCGAGGATGCTTTCGACATCCTGTTGGCGGGGGAGCTTCGACTCGATCAGTTCGATGGCCTGCAGTCCGCTCTGGACGATCGATTCAAGATCCTCGAGATCGGCGGCCATCGTCTCGACCTCGTCGAGCTTCTCCTGCCGGATCCGTATGTCGTCGTTGATCGAATCGATCATCATGTTCTGCGGCTGGAAGATGTAGTACCAGCACACGAGCGGTACGGCGATCATCACCACGATGAATCCGAGTTGACGTCCAATTCCATTCACCACGACACCTCGTTTCTGTTGAGTCGCTTCAGCATCTCGTTGCTCGTGCCGGAGGGATCCGCGCTGTTTCGTACATCCGCTTCAGGGCGAAGTGCGCACGTGATCTCGAACCGTCTGACCATGTCGTCGTCGACGAGGTCCTCCTGCGTCGATTCGAGTCGGACGTCCTGGAGCAGCGGGTAGTCGTTCAGCGACGAGAGGAACTTCGATACATGCAGATCGGTCGGAGCGACGCCCTTCATCTCCATCCGCACCACGTACCGCGGAACCTCCACGGCGGGCTTCGCATCCGGACTCGGGGCGGTCCGCGCGGACCGTCGACCACCCGTCTGTGCGGCCGGGGCCGGAGCCGTCCGGAGCCGCTTGGATTCGAGATTGAATTCAGTGAGGCCCAGGCCGTTCGGCATGCGATTGATGAGTTCCGCCATCAGGATCGACCGGGGGACCCGTTCGACCAGGGCGGCGGCGAGTTCGGCCCGTTCGAGCATCTGGACCCTCGACTGCTGCAGCGATGTCAGCATCGCGACCTGGATCGCGGCATCCTCGGTCCGCTTGATGACCTGCTTCTGCGCATTGACGATCTGATCGAGTTGCGACTGCCGATGGAGAAACGCGGCGAGGATCGTCCCCACGATCACGAGGAACAGGCCGATGGCCAGGATGGTGGTCCGATGGTCCCGTCGCTGTTCGACGTACTCGGAGGGGAGAAAGGAATCAGGCTGTTGCATGCAGTCGCTCCTTGCGGCCCGTGTGACTGAGCAGGCCGGCGTTGGAAGCCCATCCGGGCCGTGGGTTTCCGTTCCAGTTCAAGGGACATCTCGTGCCGGGGGGACATGCGTATCGTGCAAGCGGATCTCCCCGCTGACCCGGAAGCTGGAGAGCCTGGACGATGTGGTGACAGGTCCGGTCCGAACGTGCTCCGGCTCCGAGGAACACGATCCGCTCGATGGTTCGTTCCGGAAACAGCCCCGCGTCGTACCGCACCGCCATCTTGAGTTCGTCGACGATGGTCTCCAGCAGGTCCGGACAGTCCGGAACAACCCCTCCGGAACCGAGACCGACCGGCGCCATCGGCGATCCGAGCGACGCGTTCGGTGCGTTTCCGCGTCGATCGAATGCGGAATCGGATCCGCGCGTGTCCATGTCGGATCGATCGGAGAGGTCATGGGCCGTCCGGTAGGCTCGTGCCGCCTCGAGATCGCATCCAAGGTGACGGGCCACGGCCCGATCGAAGTGGATTCCCCCGATGTTGATCCGCCTTGCGGAGACCAGATCGTTTCCGTTGGTGATCGCGCAGTTCGTACCTCCGGTCCCCAGATCGACGTACATCGTCGATACCAGCGAATCCTCGTTCCTGCGATGGATGTGGCGGAACGCCTCGACCATTGCGCACATCTGGGTCCGCAGTTCGACGATCTCCATGCCGTGGCGATGAAGCAGTTCGACGAGGTTGAAGATCGAGTGCCGCGGGAACGCCATGCAGATCAGTTCGGAACGCATCCTGTCGTTGCGCAGGAAGTCGCCGACGTGGATGGTTCTCGTCATCGGTTCATGATCGAGTTCCGGAAGGGATGCGGCGGCGATCTGTTCGGCGTGGGCGATGTCCTCGGGATTGACCTGGAGGTGCTGCACCATCGTCCAGGTCGATGGCAGTGCGATCGAGACCCTTCTTCCGATGAAGTCGACTTCTCCGAGGCATCTCGGGAGGGAGGAGGACAGCCAGTCGGACATCGAGTTCCAGTCGTCGTCGATGTCGGCCGGTACGGTTCGCTCCGAGGCCGCAACGATCGTTCCATCACTCGTTCCGGTGGCCTGGACCAGCTTCAGCGATCCTGCACCGATGTCGATGGCGATGGGGGTTGTGCGGTTTCGCCTCAGGAACATGGGTGACCTCCGATAGCGTTCACACCATGTTGTCGGTCCGCATGCACGGCTTCTGCAGGTGGAACTGGACGCACCCCGCAGACGAGGGGCGGCTTGCACCTCGTGCGCGGATCGTGCAGGCGGTCGATTCACTCTGGTGGGTCTGTTCAGTCTGCGTGCAGTGCGGCGACGATGTCCGGGAGTTGGTCCCCCAGCGCCGTCAGCGCAGCTGCGATGTCCCACTGCTGGCGATCGCGATCGCCGGTGGTGTTCGAGATCGCCCTGACCTCGATGGCGGGAACGTCCAATCGTCGGGCGGCATGGACGACGGCGGCGCCTTCCATGGCTTCGGCGACCGCGGAGGTCCGTCTGGCGACCAGTTCGGCCTGGATGTCGCTGCCGGAGCAGGTGGCGACGGTGGCGATGCGTCCGATGAGGACCGACTCGGGAAGCCGATCGAGCAGATCGGTGTCGACCGGGACGGTGTTGCCCTGGAAATCACCGAGGGAGAAGCCCATGGCATGCATGTCCAGATACGCATCCTGGGTCTGCAGCCCTTCTTCGCAGTACACGCAGGCCTCGGCGACCAGAACGTCCCCGATCTGCAGTTCGACGCCGGGCATCATGCCCGCGATGCCGGCGGAGACCACCAGATCGAACGGGCCTCTGGTGAGGATGGCTTCGGTGGTGGCGGCGGCGGCGTTGGTGCGTCCGATGCCGCCGGCGACGACCACGGTGTCCGCGATCTCGGGAATGGCATCGGCTTCGGCCTCGACGGCGGTGACGATCAGCGTACGCATGGGTCAGCCGCCTCCGAGCCGGTCGACCAGTTCGTCGACGGCGACGGTGGACTGTTCCGCGGAGTCGAGGTCCTTGACGGTCACGCTCCCGTCGGCGAACTCCTCGCCGAGGATCACCGCGTGCCGGGCCCGGCACTTGTTCGCGTCCTTGAGCAGCTTGCCCAGGTTGCGCGTCGACTTTCCGGTGGTGCGTGCGTGCAGTCCCGCGGCGCGGAGCCGGGACAGCATGGGGACCACGGCCGAATCGTTCTCGTCGGTCATCGAGAGGACGAATGCGTCCGGGCGAGGCAGCAGATCCGCTCCCTGCTCGATCAGGCTCCGGTCCCGAAGCACGAGCTCCAGGACCACGTCGCCCATTCCGAATCCGCAGGCCGGAAGCGAAGGTCCGCCGAAGCTCTCGACGAGGTTGTCGTAGCGTCCGCCGCCGGCGATGGCCCGTTCGTTGCCGCTCGTCTCGTGGATCTCCCACACGGCGCCGGTGTAGTAGGCGAGGCCGCGCACGATCGAGATGTCCCAGCGGCAGAACTCGAGCAGCCCGCGGGCCTCGAGTTCTTCTCGAAGTTCGACCAGTTCCGTCAGGGTCTCGGCCGGCACCGACCAGACCTCGGACAGTGTCGCCGGGTCGGTGGAGGCGGGGACGGCTTCGCCGCCCATCGCAGCCAGTCGGGTGACGGCGTCCGGGTCGAGGCCCAGCTCCGTGGCCTTGGCCGCGAAGGCGTCGGGTTCGATGCGGTCACGCTTGTCGAGCAGGTCCTGGGCCGCGGTGATGCGGTCGTCGGCGACACCAAGGTCGTTCAGCATCCGGTTGACGACGGCGCGGTGGCTGATGCGGACCTGCACGTCGTCCGCGGTCAGACCGAGCCGGGCCAGGGCGGCGAGGGCCACGGCGATGGTCTCGGCGTCGGCGGCGGGGGAGGCGTCGCCGATGACGTCCACGTTGAACTGCCGGAACTCGCGCAGTCGGCCCCGCTGGGGTCGCTCGGCGCGGTAGTGCCAGGGCATGGAGAACCAGCGGGTGGGTACGGGAAGTCCGCGTCCCTGGGCGGCGGCCATGCGGGCGAGCGTCGGGGTGAACTCCGGTCGCAGGGCGAACTCGGTTTCGCCGCCGCTCCGCTTGAAGGAGAAGAGCTCGCTGACGATGCCCGGCCCGGACTTGCTCGTGTACAGCTCGAGGTGCTCGAAGGTGGGTCCCTCGATCTCCAGGAAGCCGTGGGTCACGGCGGCCGTGCGCCAGGCCTGCTCGATGTGCAGACGGACGGCCATGTCCTCCGGAAGGAAGTCACGGGTGCCGCGGGGGGCCTGATAGACGTGGGATGATCCGGCCATGGATGGCAGGATACCCCGGTCGGGACAATGACGTGCGGAGTGGTTGTCCGGGCGGGACGGCGTGCGTAGGGTGCAACAATGGTTGATCGCATCTGCATCGGTGTCGATGGATGTCCCGGCGGCTGGATCTGCGTGGTTCAGGCGGCGGACGGAACGCTCCATGCCCGCTTCGAGGCGGCGTTCGAGGAAGTCGTCGCGTGCAACGAAGATGCGATATTCGCGGTCGACATGCCCATCGGCCTGCCGGACGTCGGGCACGGCATCGAACCGGGTGTTCGCGGATGCGACCGCGAGGCCCGCCGCCTGCTCGGTTTCCCCAGATCGACGTCCGTCTTCTCGGCCCCGGTCCGCGATCTGCTGGAGATCGATTCCGGCGACATCGTGCGAGATCACGTCGAAGCGTCGCGCCGGAGCCATGCCGTCTCCGGTCGCAAGGTCACCCGGCAGACCATGAACATCCTGCCCCGCATCCGCGAGGTGGACGGTCTGCTGCAGCAGCGGCCCGATCTGCGTGATCGGATCTTCGAGGTGCATCCGGAGTTGTCGTTTCGTCAGATCAATGGTGCGTCACTGGATGCCGGCAAGCGAAGCCGTGAAGGCCGTGCGATCCGCATCGGGCATCTGGCTGAACTGCACGGCGAGCAGACGTTGACGCAGTTGCAGAGCCGGATCAAGGGCACGCCGGCCCGGACGGAGGATCTGCTGGATGCGCTCGCATGTCTCTGGTCGGCCGAGCGCATCGCAATGGGTGCGCACATGACGATCCCGGAACACCCCGAACACGACGCCACGGGACTGCCGATGTCGATCAGCTGTTGAGCCGGGCCTACGGGCAGGCGCCCCAGGTGTCGATGACGGCGAGCAGGTCGTGGATGTCGACCACGCCGTCACCGTTGGTGTCGGCAGGGCAGGAAGCCGGACAGTCGGCGCACGCGCCGCCTTCGGTCCAGGTGCCACCGAACCCTGTGCACTGGTCCTCGGTCACGATGGAGCATCCACCCGATGCGCAGCACGCGCCGGTCGCTGTTGTTTCCGCGCAGGTCGTGTCACTGCAGTTCCCGCCGAGGTAGCTCCCGCCGGTGCTCGCGCAGAAGTCTGCTTGCAGTTGTAGACACACCCCCTCGACACAGCATGCTCCCTGAATCACGTTGATCCAGACGGTGTTGGCCCCTTGGTTCCCGACCATGGCATCAAGGTGGCCGTCGCCGTCGAGATCGCCCAGGGCGACTGA
>DEYK01000030.1 GCA_002364485.1 Phycisphaerales bacterium UBA3160 | reverse complement strand
CGCACCTGGGACCTGCTTTCGGGCAGCCCCGGACGGGAAGATCTGGAATCCGTCGACATCGTGCTCATCGGAGGCAGCGGCGACTACTCCGTCGTCGCGGGCGGAACCTGGCTCGAAGCTGCGCTCGATGCGATGCGGATGCTGCACGAACACGACAAGCCGACCTTCGCCTCCTGCTGGGGATGCCAGGCCATGGCCCGCGCCCTCGGCGGCACGGTGGTCACCGACACGAAGCGGGCGGAAGTCGGCACGCATCGACTGCAGCTGACCGAGGAGGGCCGCACCGATCCGATCACCGGTCCCCTGGGCGACGGTTTCCTGGCTCAGATGGGGCATCAGGATCTCGTCGAGACCCTGCCCCCGGGCGGCGTCCTGCTCGCCTCCACCGATCGGGTGACCAATCAGGCCTGGAAGTTCCACGACAAGCGGATCTACTGCACCCAGTTCCACCCCGAACTCAGTCTCGATCTGCTGCTCGATCGCCTTCGCATGTACCCGAAGTACGTCAAGGAGATCACCGGGCTCGACTACGACGAGTTCGTACTCCGCATGTGCGTCGATTCGGACGACACCCGTCCGATGCTTTCGAGATTCGTCAGCCACGTGACCGGACACTGATCATGGCACGTGCTTCCGGACTGACTCGGATCAACGACCACGGACCGGGTCATCCCCTGGCCTGGATCGTCTGGTCCGTCCCCGCGTTCTTCTTCCTCTACGAGTACCTGCTCCGGATCATGCCGGGCATCATCGAGAAGGATCTCGAGCAGGAGTTCGGAATCGACGAAGCCGCCATGGGCGGCTCGCTCAGCATGTACTACTTCGCCTACGCGCCGATGCAGTTGGCGGTCGGCGTGCTGCTCGATCGGTTCGGCGCCAGGATCCTGCTGACGGGAGCCGCCGTCATCTGCGTGATCGGTCTCGTGGTCTTCTCGATGTCGACGACGCCGTTCGGACTGAGCGGAAGCCGGTTCCTGATCGGATTCGGATCATCGTTCGCCTTCATCGGAGCACTCTACGTCGCGATGGTCTGGTTTCCCGAGAAGAGGATTCCGCTGCTGACCGGGCTGACCGCGGGGCTTGGATTCGGAATCGGCATCGTCGGCGAACTCTTCGCCGCCGACGCATTGGGATCTCCTCCGGCCTGGAGAAGCGCTTCGCTCGTCCTCGCCGGCATCGGGATGCTGGTGGCGATCGGCGTGCTCTTCGTGGTCCCGCACCGACCGGCCTGGTACCTCGATCGGACTCAACTCGACGAGGGGCGTTCACTGGGACGGGCCGTACGAGGACTGCTCGAAGTGATCGCACGTCCTTCGACCTGGTGCATCAGCCTCGGATGCGCGCTGATGTACCTGCCGCTTCCCCTCGCCGCCAACTGGGGACCACGCACCATCGGCGAACTGTTCGGAGCGGACACCCTCGACAGCAGCAGACTCTTCGCCTGGTTCTATCTCGGCGTGGCCGTGGGCTGCCCGATCTCCGGCTGGCTCAGCAGCAGGATCGGAGGAGCACGCCCCATCCTGCTGTTCGGGTCGCTGTCGATCTGCGCGATCACGATCGCGATCGCCGTGCTGCCGGCGATCCCTCCGACCGCGGTCGCCGTGCTGCTGCTGGTCTGGGGCATCGCAACCAGCACCTACGTGCTGGGCTACCCCCTTGCGGCCAGACTGTCGCCCGCCGATGCACAGGGATCCGCCATCGCCTTCGTCAACTTCGTCGCGATGATCATCGCCTTCGGCGTCGTCTGGCTGTTCGGAATCGCCATCGACGCCTTCGCATCGTCCCGGAGCGCCGACGCGACTCCGCAACGCGAAGATTTCCAGTCGACCCTGCTGTGGACGGGGATCCTGATGGGGCTCGCGGTCGTACTGATCGCAGCAAGCCGTTCCCGGACCGCGAAGGCAGGTTGACGCAAGTCCACGGTCGTTCCCAGCCGACAGAGAAGAAGGCTCGATCACGACCCATGACCGGAAGCAGTCGCATGACCGTCTCGAACAGAACCACACTCCGCTGCTACCCCGAGATCGCATACGGGGGCTATTCCCGCGTCGACGGAATGGTCGCCTTCTACTCCCGGGTCAACGCCCTGCTTCGAAGCGATTCGACCGTGCTCGACATCGGATGCGGCCGAGGCGCCTTCATGGACGAGGAATCGTCCCCCTGGCGGAATTCCCTCCGGATCTTCAAGGGTCGGTGCGCCCGGGTCATCGGACTCGACGTCGATCCCGACGGAGCCGGCAATCCCGACATGGACGAGTTCAGGCTGCTCGAGGACCAGCAGCACTGGCCGATCGAGGATGCGTCGATCGACCTGGCCACGAGCAACTACGTACTCGAGCACGTCGAGGACCCCGAGGCCTTCTTCGCCGAATGCAGCCGTGTGATCAAACCGGGCGGACACGTCTGCCTCTGCACGCCGAACAAGTACTTCTACGTGTCGATCCTCGCGTCGCTGATTCCGAACCGGTTCCACAGCGCACTGACTTCCCGCGTGCAGCATGACCGCAAGGACGAGGACGTCTTTCCGACGTTCTACCGCTGCAACACGAAGCGGACCGTGATCCGGATGATGGAGAAGGCCGGATTCGACGTGACGGTCGTTCGGCACGAGGCCGAGCCCGCCTACATGCACTTCTCGAGCATCGCCTACCGGCTGGGGGCGATCGCCCATCGGCTGATGCCTCCCCCCCTCGCCTCGACCCTGCTGATCTACGCGCGGAAACGATGAACCGAAGCCGACTGCGGGATGGCCCGGTCACGCGGTCCGAAGTACACTCGAACCATGTTCTGGCTCTTCATCTCGACCTCCGGCATGCTGGCCATCGGCTGGCTGGTGTGGAGAGCCCTCGAGAAGCAGGGCTACGCCACTCCCCCCAACGACGACGAACCGCCGGCCGCGTGATCAGACCGCGAGCTTCTGGAAGTCGGATCCCGAAGGCGACTGGAAGATCCGCAGTCCGAACTCCGGAATCGCCGCCAGGAGATGGTCGAAGATGTCGGCCTGGATCTCCTCGTACTGGACCCATCGATTGTCCTTCGTGAAGACGTAGAGTTCGATGGGCAGCCCGAGTTCGGTCGGCTGCAGCTGACGCACGAGGAAGGTGAACCCCTCCGTGTGGATCATGGGATGGTTGCTCAGGTAGTTCTTCACGTAGGCCCGGAAGATCCCGATGTTGGTCTGGCAGCGACCGTTGGCCTCCAGATCGGCCTGCACTCCGTTCTTGGTGTTCCACTCGTCGATCTCACGGCTGCGATCACCGATGTAGTCGCCGACGAGCTGCAGACGCTGCAGTCGGGCGAGCAACTCGGCGTCCGTGAAGCGTATGGAACTCATGTCGATCATGAGGGACCGCTTGATCCGGCGCCCGCCGCTTTCAGACATTCCTTGCCAGTTGATGAACGACTCGGAGATCATCTGGTAGGCGGGGACGAGACTGATGGTGCGATCCCAGTTCTCGATGCGGACCGTGGTCAGCGTGACCTCGAGCACTTCGCCGTTGGCGTTCTGTGAATCCATCTGGACCCAGTCTCCGACCTGGATCATCTTGTTGGCGTTCAACTGGATGCCGGCGACCAGCCCGAGGATCGTGTCCTTGAAGATCAGCAGGATGATGGCCATCGCGGCACCGATGCCCGACAGGAAGTAGATCGGCGACTTCGCGAACAGCACGCTCACCAGCAGCAGGATGCCCACGAGCACCACGACCAGCTTGCCCGCCTGGGTGACGCCGCGCAGGGCGAAGCGCTCCTCGAGCCCCTTGGACTCGTAGACATCCTCCAGGACGTCGATCAGGCCGAGGATGATCATCACCCCGATCCAGATGATGTAGACGTCGATCAGCGGCTGCGTCCAGACGTCGACGTACAGATAGCTCAGCAGCGGAAGGCCGTACGCCAGCAGGAACAGCGGAACCAGATGCGAGAGACGAGTGACGACCTTGTACTTCAGCAGAAGACTGACCGGGTGATCAGGCTTGTTGCGATACGGCCGCAGCACGAAGTAGCGGATCAGGAACTTCGTGAACCGATTGCCCAGATAGCAGACCAGCGCAAGTCCCACCGCGCAGATCGCGGTGGCCAACCATCCGGCGGCGGACGCATCGAGTCCCCAGGTCTCCACCCAGGCGGCCAGCGAGTCGAACCATCCCTCCACGGTGACATCGAGCGTGTCGGACCGATACCACACGTTGGTGGGCTCGGCCTCGGGTGGCTGGGCATCTTTCGCATTCAACATCTCAACATCGCTTTCCGGTCATCAATAGACCTCGACCAGGCAACGGGGGCCGGCCTTCACGTTTCGCTTCATGTCCGCGGTCTCCCACGACTCATGGCCTTCGAGCGTCAGCGGCTCCCGGACATCCATGTACCCATCGGACAGTCCGTGGCGGGCGAGGACCCGATAGAGACCGGATTCCATCCCCTCGAGTCCGCACATGTAGATCAGCGTCCGGGGGTCCTCGAGAAAATCCCGGAACGAATCGTCCAGGTTGCGTTCGATGTAGCGATCGACGTATTCGCGTCGGATGTCGCTTCGACTGACCACCGGGTGATAGGTGAAGTTGTCATGGGCCGCGGCCAGTTCCTGGAAGACGTCGTCGTAGATGAGATCCGTCGTATACGGGGCACCGGCCACCAGCTCGATCCGGCTCGAACAGGTGCCTTCGGGCCCCTGGAGCAGCTCGCGGATCATGCCGTAGTACGGCGCGATCCCGGTGCCCGTCGAGATGAACAGATAATCGTGGCGTGACGGATCCGCGGGAAGCAGAAACCGCTTTCCGGCCGGCCCCGACACGAGCACCTCGTCTCCGATCTTGAGGTCGCAGAGGTAGTTGCTGCAGACGCCCACGAAGAGATGGTGGGCGTCCTGTTCCTCGTCGTGCTCCTGAGGCGTGTATTCGTCGATGACGCGCTTGACGGTGGTGGAAAGGACATTTCCCTCACCATCCTCCCCGTGACTGGGGCAGGCCAGCGAGTAGAGGCGGACGCTGTGGGGCTTTCCCCGATGGTCCTCTCCCGGGGGGATCACGCCGAAGGCCTGGCCGACCCTGAAGGAACCCGCGAGATCGGTGCCCGAGACGTCGATGGCGACGTGACGAACAAAGCTGGCCGATCGACCGTTGAGACAGGGCTGCGAGGCGACCACACGACCCACCACCGGGTCCTTGGGGCGAACCACGTGCATCTCGACTTCGGCAAGTTCTGGAGCGTTCGTGTCCGTCACGGCGATCAGTATATAGAGAGCCGGCGATCGGCTCGGAGGGGCGGAGGCAAACGGCCGAATCCCACCTTCTCGCCCGCTACCGCTCGACCGGAAGCACCGGTCCCGGTAGGATCAGATCAGAGTTTGCGGGAGCAATGGACGCTCCACGCCGTGCAGGATGCCGACAGGACATGGATGACTTTCGAATTCAGGGTGGAACCCGATTGAACGGTCGCTTGACCGTCGATGGATCCAAGAACGCCGCTTTGCCTCTGATGGCCGCCCCGCTGCTGACCAGCGAGCCGGTGGTTCTCCATGGCATTCCTCCGCTCGCCGACGTGCGCAGCATGGAACGTCTCCTCGCCGAACTCGGCTGCCGCGTCGATCGAAGCGGCAGGAGCATGCAGGTGCAGGCCCAGGACGAGAAGCGGTACCACGCACGCTACGAGATCGTCAAGACCATGCGGGCGAGCATCTGCACCCTCGGTCCGATGCTGGCACGCCGCGGCGAGGTCCGCATCTCGATGCCCGGCGGCTGCGCGATCGGAGACCGCCCGGTCGACCTCCACCTTCGCGGCATGGAGGCTCTCGGAGCCGACATCACTCTCGAAGGCGGCGACATCATCGCCCGAGCCGACCGCCTCAAGGGCAACACGATCTTCCTCGGAGGTCCGTTCGGATCGACCGTGCTCGGAACCGCCAACGTGATGTCCGCGGCCACTCTGGCCGAAGGACACACCGTCATCGAATCGGCGGCATGCGAACCAGAGATCGCCGATCTCGCCAAGCTGCTCAACGCGATGGGCGCCCGCATCTTCGGCGCAGGAACACCCCGCATCACCATCGAGGGGGTCGAGGAACTCCACGGCGCCGAACACGTCGTCCTTCCCGACCGGATCGTCGCCGGCACCCTCGCCATCGCCACGGCGATCACCCGCGGCGACGTCCATCTCGAACAGTTCCCGTGGGACCACCTGCTCGCCCTGACGGACCGTCTCCAGGAGATCGGCGTCAAGATCGAGCGGACCGACATGTCGGAACCGTGTGAACGATGCACCGTGCACATCACCGCACCCGACGCGTTCAAACCGGTGCTCTTCACGACCCAACCCTACCCCGGGTTCCCCACCGATCTGCAGGCCCAGTTGATGGCCCTCCTGTGCATCGCGGAAGGCAACAGCATCGTCACCGAGAAGATCTATCCCGATCGATTCATGCATGTCCCGGAGCTCAGCCGCATGGGCGCACGCCTGATCAGACAGGGAGCGACCGTGGTCGTGCAGGGCGTTCCGGAACTGATCGGAGCCCCCGTGATGGCCAGCGATCTCCGTGGTTCCGCCTCGCTGATCATCGCCGGCCTCGCCGCCCGGGGCGAGACGACCGTCAGCCGTGTCTACCACGTCGATCGCGGGTACGTCAGGCTCGAAGAGCAGCTGAACAGCCTCGGAGCGATGATCGAACGCGTCAACGCCGAGACCGGCGAAGTGATCGGCGGCGCACCGTCGATCACCACCCGACCGCTCGGCGGCGTGCAGATCCCCGCCACCGCCGCTCACCCACGGGCCTGATCCGAACGCATCCGCTCGTAGAGACAGATGGCCGCCGCGGACGCGACGTTCACCGAAGGCACGTCGCCGTGCATCGGAATCTCCATCATGGCGTCGCAGGCCGCCAATGCGGTCTTCGACACGCCGTCGCCTTCCGAACCCACGAGCAGTCCGCACCGCCCGGGCCACGGGACGTCCCAGGCGGGAATCGCCCCCTCGCCGCATTCCGCGGCGAACAGCGTGCACCCCCACTCGCTCCGCAGACGACGCAGCGCGTCCTCCCACGCTCCCGGCGCGGAGGAGATCTCCGCCCACGGAACCGTGAACACGTGACCCATCGCGACCCGGATGGACTTCCGATAGAGCGGGTCGCAGCAGGACGGGTCCAGCACCACGCCGTCGACGCCCAGCGCCGCGGCGTTGCGAAAAAGACTTCCCATGTTGTCCACGTTGGTGATGCCTTCGGCAAGCAGCAGCGTACACCGCTCGGTCTTCCGCAGGTGCCCGAGCGCAGCATCCAGTTCGAGATCGGATGCCTCCGGGCGGACGCCCGCCGCCAGGACCCCGCGGTGGACATGGAATCCGGCCACATGTCCGAGCAGGTCCAGCGAAGCGACGTGAACCGGAACGGAATCAGGCAGGGCCGAGAGCATGGGCTCGAGCTGGTCGAACTTCCCTTGTGAAAGCAGCAGGGAATGCAGGCGATGCGGCGTTGCGAGCAGCCGTCGAAGCACCAGCTCCGATTCCGCCATGAACAGGCCTTCCCGCCCGCGAAGGTCGCGGTCGCGCACGTCCCGAAAGACCTCGACCCGCGGATCGCCTGGATCGATCACCTGATGCGGTCCGTTCACGGGCTTGGATTCGCTCCACCCTCGTCATCGCGAAGGAGATCCATCAGCTGGTCCTGGGCACGCTGGTATCGCCGGGCGCTGTCCATGAGGTTCTTTCGCATGACCTCGAACTGACGCTGGTCGTCGGTCAACGTCGCACCATGGACATCCATGAATCGCTGCATCGACTCCGCCGCGGACTTGAGATCGGCCGCGCCGAACACGAAGTTGCGGGAGGCCTCGTAGATGAGCTCCTGACTGAACTGCTTGTCGGTGGGTCGATAGAGCAGCCGCCACGGGCTGGCCGTGACTTCCGAGAGCAGTTGGATCAACTGCTGGGACGAGAGCGTGAGATTGCCGAGCGTCGAGTCGATTTCGGAGACCCAGACACCGGAATGAGCCCGCAGGTCGGACACCACGGCCTGGGTGTCGGCCACGGTCACCAGCAGGCCGTCGATGAACTGCTCCACCTTCGGCCAGGTCTGCTCCTCGATGGTCTTCGCCAGCGAGGAGGCTCGGGCCATGGTGTCGTCGAGGTTGTCGGCGACGTCCTGGAACTTCGTCTCGTTGTTGTTGATCCAGGCCGACAGCGTGCCGACCGCCTTGGAGAAATCGTCGAGTTCCGCCATGAGGACGTCGATCTCACCCGACCAGTCCTTCCAGTCGGCGTCGAGCGTGACGAGGAAGGCATCCGCCTTCACGACCGCGCCGTTGAGTCCCTCGAGCATCTCCGTGACGTCCCGGGATGAATCCTGACCAAGCACCCAGTTGAGCAGTTCCCCGTCCTGCTCCAGACGCTTGGTGATGACGGCGAGCGATTCGATCGAACTGGAGATGTTGTCGGTGGAATCGGATCCGATCAATCCGTCGAGCATGCTCAACGAGACGCCCTGGAAGGTTCCCCCGGGCTCGATCACCGAACCGGTGGAACCGAGCGAGGTGAATGCGAGCCACGCGTCGCTGCTGATGAGACCCGCTCCGACCGAGACTTCCGCGTCGCTTCGAAGCGGCATCTCCACCGGGATGCTGAAACCAACCTTGATCCGCGTCAGCGGCTCGCCTTCCTGCACGTCGAACTCGACGGAATCGACCTCTCCGACGACCAGGCCGCCGACCTTCACGAACGAACCCGAGCCGAGGCCCCCGACTCCGTCGGCGACCGAGTAGGTCACGGTGTAGGACGAGTCGCTCGGCCCGAAGTAGCGGACGAAGTCGCCGAGAATGAAGATCACGCACAGTCCGATCAGGATGGACAGCGTGACGAAGATTCCCGCCTTGACGTTGTTCTGGGTTCGCGATGCTGCGTTCGACATGGTCTGACTCCGTGGCCTTCGCCACCAATGCTTCAGTTGTTCTTCTTCACCCGCCGGGTCGTCTGGATGGCACGCCCGCCGGTCAACTTGCTCAGGTCGGCGCCGAGGAGATCGTCCTCGTAGCTGTTCTGCGTGTGCGACTCGCTCATCGGCCCCTCCGGGTCGCCTCGGAGGAACTGACGGATCAGTTCCTGATCCTTGGTCAGTTCGTCGATCCGCTCGATGGGGTGATCACGCAGGGCCTCGTATGCCTCTCGCTTGTCGACCATGATCATGCGCCCCTTGTTGAGCATGGCCATCCGATCGGCGATGGTGAAGGCGGAATCCATCTCGTGCGTCACCACCACGCTGGCGACGCCGAGCTTGTGGGTGAGATCGATCATCAACTGATCGATGGAGGCGGACGTCACCGGGTCGAGCCCGGCACTGGGCTCGTCGTAGAACAGGATCTTCGGATCAAGCGCGAGCGCGCGGGCGAGGCCCGCACGCTTCTTCATGCCTCCGCTGATCTGGGCGGGATACTTGTCGGCGGCCTCGCGGAGCCCCACGAGTTCGAGTTTGATCTTCACCATGAAGTCGATGATGTTGGCATCGAGATCGGTGTGCTCCTCGAGCGGCAGCGCCACGTTCTCGGCGACCGTCAGGGACTGGAACAGGGCTCCGGACTGGAACAGGATGCCGAACTGCTTGCGGACGTCGTTCATGCCCCGCTCGTCCAGAGACGAAAGTTCCTGGCCGAACAGGCTGACCGATCCCTCCTCCGGCATGAAGGTGCCGATCATGCTCCTCAGCAGCGTCGACTTCCCCGATCCGGAGCCGCCCATGATGACCATGGTCTCTCCGGGATGCACGGTGAGATTGATGCCGTCGAGCACCGTCTGATCCCCGAACCTCTTGACGAGGCCCTCGATCCTGATGATGTCGTCGTGCTCATCCACCATCTGCAGCGGGCTCCTCGGACTCGTCGTATTCCCGCAACTCAAGGCGGGTGCGTTCCTGGGAAGCCGCCGAAGGCGGCCAGGCCACGGGATCGTCCGTGCCGATCATAACCCAGCCGAATCTCGCGGCGAAGCCCATGCCCGAATCGGTCTCGGAGAACACGCAGAACTCGGCTTCTCCGGGCACGGACTCCTTCTGGAACTTGAAGATGTAGGCCATTCGAACCGACCAGCCGTTGTCGGAGAACTCGGGCATGCGAGAATCATCCTGCCGAATGCTCTCGAGAGGCCCCCATCGATCGCGGAGCGTCGCGATGAATCGAGCCGCTTCGATGCCGGTCGATTCGTCGACCGGACCGAGAAACCCGGATTCGAACTCCGGAATCAGACCGGCCATGCCGGACTGGATCGCGACCATCGGACCGTCTCTGAGTGGAATCCGCACCTCGGCATTCCACCAGAACATGAACCAGGTCGTCAGAGGCGTGACCACCAACGCGATGATGATTCCGATCCAGGCTGCGGTCTTCCCCTTGCGTCCGTTGACCCGCACGTCGCGGAGCCCGAGTATTCCCAGGGGGATCGCGCACACCGTCACCAGCGGACAGAAGCCGAGCGAGACCACGAGGGACACGACGGCCCAGGCGCTGATGCCGCCTCGGCGGACGACAGGTGCGATTGCTTCGGTCATTCTTCACCTCCTGAAGAAGGGGTGCCGACGGATGCATCCGCAGGCGCTGTCACTTCGGCCGGCAGAACCAGTTCCTCGCCGTCCTCGCCGTCGATGCGAAGTTCGATCAGCAGCGGCACGAGGGTCCAGGAACCCGTCGAGGTCTGCAGCACGAATCGCGCCGATCCGTTTCGTACGCCGGAATCGAATCGACAGATGATCCAGCAGTTCGCCTGCGGGGCGAACAGCGATTCTCCCGAGACGGTCGTCATCTTTCCGATCCGGACCGACTCCAGCTCGCCGTACTCCGCCCGCATGCCGGCTCCGAACTCGACGAGTTCCTCATGACCGATCTGCTGATCACGGATGGACCACCACTTCAACGACTCGTCGTACCGTTCGTTCTCGATGGCCTCGAGGAATCCGTCCAGAGCGACGCCCATCTCCATGCTCTGCTGCTTTTCCATCATTTCGGCGAGCTGCTGGAATCCCACCAGCGTCACGATGCTCATGAAGATCCCGCCGAAGATCGCGGTGAGGCTGGTTCGACGGCCGGCGAGACGCCCCATCGATTCGCGGATACGCCTCCAGGCGATCACGCCCAGGACGGCCCCCAGTGCATTGATCGGCGGGCAGAACGGCACGAAGGCCAGCACCACGGCAACCACCGCAAGAGCGGAGAAGGATGCACGAGGCGTGACGGGGACGGGTGGATCGGATTGCTGTTCGTTCATCTGTGCCCAGCATTCTAACCGGGTTGGGATACACTCGATTCATGAGTTCACCCCACCTCGATCCATCGATCCAGCGTGCGACCGTGTTCGGCCTCGGTCGATTCGGCGGAGGACTCGGTGCAACGGAATGGCTGCTGGACCAAGGAATCCGAGTCCTGGTGACCGATCAGGCTGCATCCGATGCCCTCGCGACCCCGATCGCCCTGCTCGAGCGGCATCCGAGAGCAGATCTGCTCGATCTGCGACTGGGTTCGCACCGAACGGAAGATTTCACCTCGACGGATCTGGTGGTGGCGAATCCGGCGGTTCCCCGACCATGGGATCACCCGTGTCTGCAGGCGGCCTGGAACTCCGGCACCCCGGTCACCACTGAGATCGGGCTCGTCGTGTCTCAACTCGATCGCAGCAGGATCGTCGGCATCACCGGCACCGCGGGCAAGTCGACCACGGCGACCATGACCCATCACGTTCTGGACGCGTGCGGCGTGAGGTGCGTCCTCGGAGGCAACATCGGCGGCTCGCTGCTTGGCTCGATGGCGACGGTGCGCGATGCGGATGCCGTCGTCCTGGAACTTTCCAGCGCCATGCTCTGGTGGCTCGGCGCGACGGACGATGCGCCCATCGGCGCCCCCGGCTGGTCGCCGGCCGTCGCGGTGACGACGAACATCGAACCCAATCACGTCGACTGGCACGGAAGCGAGGATCACTACCGTCGCTGCAAGCAGGGCCTGTCCCGTCACCAGCATGAAGGGGAACCCCATCTGCAGGGTGATCCGGGAGGTGCCGACGTCCCGCTGTGCATACCGGGCGGACACAACCAGGCCAACGCCCGTCTCGCCATCGCGGCGGCCTCGTGCATCGCGCGGATCGATGCCACCGTGGCCGCCGATTCCCTGCGGCGGTTCACCGGTCTGCCCCATCGCCTGGAACGAATCACCAGTTCGGACGGGCTCCACTACTTCAACGATTCGAAGTCGACCACGCCGGGCGCCACGCTGCTGGCAATCGACGCCATGGACGACCCGGACCGGATCCACCTGATCGCCGGCGGGTACGACAAGGGCGTCGACCTGGACGCGATCGCGCACCGATCCCGAACCCTCGCCGGGCTCTATGCCGTCGGTGCGACCGGAGACGCTCTGGCCGAAATGTCCGGACATGAGGCCTGCGGCACCCTCGAAGAGGCCGTCGAGCGGGCGAAGATGCGGATGGAGGCCGGGGATGTCCTCCTGCTGAGTCCCGGATGCGCGAGTTGGGATCAGTACGAGAACTTCGAGGCCAGAGGCGACCATTTCAGATCGCTGGTCAGCCGAGCGTGACCGTTCCGACGAGTTCCTCTATGGACGCACATCCCTGATCGCGAACCCATCGGGCGAGTCCGCGGTTGATGCGTCGTGGCGCTGCGGGATCGTGATAGAGCGTGGTCCCGATGCCGACTGCGGTCGCCCCGGCGAGTACGAAGGCGGCAGCCTGCTCCCAGCTGCGGACGCCTCCCAGTCCGATGATCGGAACGCCCGCATCGCGGGCGACTCCGGAATGCACCCGCTGCACCATCGAAAGCGCGGGCAGATGCACGGCGGGACCGCTGAGTCCGCCGTGGCCGAATCCCAGTCGCGAGGACCGGCTGTGGACGTCGATCGAAAGAGCCGGAACCGTGTTGATCATGGTGAGTCCGTCCGCGCCGGCTTCGATGGCCGCCGCCGCCATGGGCACCGCGGTCTCGAAGAGCAGCGGAAGCTTCACCAGCAGCCTGGTGCCGGTGACGGCCGCCCGGACTTCCGCCACCACCTCCGCCAGTTCCGCCGGTCCGTCGGTGAAACGCCGCCCGGTGCTCGAGTTGGGACACGAGAGGTTCAGTTCGATCAGCGGAAGCGACTCGATCGAGTCGAACGCCGCGGCGACCTGCACGTAGTCCTCCACGCAGTGGCCGGCCGCGGATCCGATGAACACCGTGCCGCGATCGCCGAGTCCGGGGACGATGTCCCCGAGAAAGGCCTCGATTCCCATGTTCATCAATCCGACCGCATTCATCATTCCCGCAGGAACGTCGGTCACCCGCATCGCGGCGTTGCCGCTGCGGGGCTCGGGCGTGATCGATTTGGTCGTGACGGCTCCGAGATCGCCGAGATCCAGCACATCGGCCAGTTCCGTGGCCGTCCCGCCGGTTCCGGCCGCCGAAATGATCGGCCCCGTCAACGTCACCCCGGCAAGGGATGTGGCAAGGGTCGATTGCGGGTTCGCCATGACCGACATGATACCGCCGACGCGTCGATGGCGACGACTCCCTACAATGACGGGTTATGAATACCGCAGATGAACGTATCGCACAGTTCGAGAACATGGCCGCGTCCGATCCGGACAACGAAATGGCCCACTTCAGCCTTGGCAACGCCTACCTTCAGGCCGAGCGATTCGCCGAAGCGGCCGTCAGTTTCGAACGCTGCGTCGAACTCAATCCCGAGATGAGCAAGGCCTATCAACTTGCCGGAGAGTCCCTGATCAAGGCCGGCTGGTCGGACAAGGCGGTCGAAGTGCTCAACAGCGGGTACGTCATCGCGGCCGGACGTGGCGAACAACTCCCCCGCAAGGCGATGGCCGAACTGCTCGAGGAGATCGGCCGGCCCGTTCCCGAACTCGCGGAGGAGGTCAAGGCGAAGGCCGCCCAGCGCGCCGCTTCGGGCACCTTCACCTGCACCCGCACCGGACGGGACGGGACACAACTGGAACATCCCCCGTTCAAGGGGCCCATCGGAGAATGGATCCAGGCCAACATCGCCGCCGAGACCTGGCAGGAGTGGATCGACCAGGGCACGAAGGTGATCAACGAACTGCGACTGGACCTCTCTCGGGACGAGGACGCCGCTTCCTACGACCAGCACATGCACGAGTTCCTCGGCGTTCCCGCCGACCTCACCGGCGGCTGATCACCAGCTGCCGATCTTCCGGTTGTAGATCCACCACTCGATCAGCAGAATGAGCAGGCACATGCCGATGGCCCAGGGCCACAGCGGCCGGTAGCGCACCGCACCGGCGTCGGTCGAATCGATGCGCTGCATCCCGAGCACGACCTCGCTTGCCGCGGCGGCGTCCGATTCCACCTGAGGCAGCCGGACGGACTCGTACCAGCTGTACTGCTCGCCGGTGCCGGATCGCGTGTAGCGGATCTCGTGGAGCCCGCTGAGCTCGATCGGTCCCCAGCTCACCCGGGCGGGATTCTGCTCCGACAGATCGAACTCTTCTCCGGAGGGCGTCGTCAGGGTCAGCTCGGTCGCGTCCGCGGGCAGATGGGCGACCAGCGCCGCTCCCGGCGACAACTGCGAACGGGTCAACGAGTCGCCGTGATGGCCGAGGTACTCGACCGCATTGAACAGGAACACGCCGAGTCCGCGCTGGTACGGCCAGTTCGAATCCGCGATCGGGTCGAAGGTCGCGAAGACGTGCTCACGGCCTTCGTGCACGAAGGTGAGCATGAGCGGCCCTCGACTGCCCTCGAGAATCACTTCCGAATCTCCACCCCCCTGCACCTGCCGGGCCCGGTCCACGTAGATCGGATCGACATCGACGTACCGGAGGACGGGGTGATCACCACCGCCACCGAGCACGACCTGACCTTCGGCCTCGCCGTAGGCCCGAAGGCGATCGGTCGGAGGGGTCCGACCGAGAAAGATCGACGGTACCGGCGGCATCGCCGCGGGCGCCACTGCATCGAAGATGAGCACGTCCAGGTCGCCCAGCTCGGCCGAATCGATTCGCGACTCGTAGACCTCGGGCGTCATGACCTCCAGACGTTGCAGGGAAAGCCCCTCCATGATCCGTCGCACCAGTCTCCGTTCGGGTGTGATCAGTCCCACCCGAAGTTGCCGGGGAGGAGGAACCACCATCGCCGCGGCATCGTCTTCGGGCAGCGAATCCTCACGCAGCACCGCGACCTCGATGACCGCATCGCGATCCTGCTGGAACGGTGTGAAGGTGAGGTTGCGGCGTCCGGGCTCCAGTCGTCCGGACGCGATGTCCCGGACCGCGGCAGCCAGCTCGACCTCCTCGACCCGCCTGCCGATGCCGTCGACCGACAGTTGCACGTCGACGGTCACTTCGGAGGTGTTCCAGTTGGCGAGACCGGCGAAGACCTCCACGAAGGCCGGCCGGTCGTAGGGACGTTCCGCCGCCACATGCGCGACGGACACGTTGTCGAACCGATCGGTCCCCACCCGCTGGAAGACGAGCGATTCTCCGCGAAGAACGAGTCCATCGAGATCCTGGATGCGCCCGTCCGAGAAGAGGACGAGCGAAGCGGCCTCGGCGATGGGCCGATCCACGAGATCCGGATTCGGATTGGTGCTGTAGACACGGGCGAGGTTCAGTGCATCCTCGATGCGGCTGCGGCCATGCGAAGGTTCGATCTCGGCCAGCGCGTCCTGCAGCTGCTGCCGCGAACCGGTGAACGGCTGCACGATCTCGGCGGTCTCCGCGAAGGCGATGATCATCGTCTCCTCTTCGTCCCCGCCGAAGAGCCCACCGGCGTGGAGTCGATCGATCTCCGCCGATGCCGCATCGACCGCGGCCTCCAGGCGGGTTCCTCCGTCGACGTCGCGAGCCTGCATGGATGCGGAACGGTCGACGAGCAGAATCGTCCGCCCTCCCCGGCCTCCGGCCCCCTCGATGCGAGGCTGCATCACGGCGAGCACCAGCATGATCAGCGCCAGCAGCTGCAGCAGCAGCAGCACGTTGCGGCGAAGACGCTGGAACGGCGCATTGGCCCGGAGGTCCTCCGTCGAGGAGAGCCACAGCAGCGTGCTGGAGACCACCTGCGTCGAACGCCGGAGCTTCAGGAAGTAGAGCAGCAGCAGCAGCGGCACCGTGCACGCGGCGAGGATGAAACCCGTCCATGGCGTCAACCACATCATCGGACGAGTCCTCCCTGCCGCATCGATTCCACGAGGACGGATTCCAGATCGGTCGAGGTGTGCACCGCAAGATGACGCATGCCGCGGCGCACGCAGTCGTTGCGAAGGGTCGCGCAATGTTCGTCGAGTCGCTGGCGGTAGGCCCGAAGCAGCGCCGGCGTCACGGTGATCTCCACATCGCCGTGCCCCTCGGCATCACGAAGGCGCAGATCGCCGGTCAGGCCGTTGGACGCCGGATCGACCTCCTCGGGCGCAAGCACCTGCAGACAGATCACCTCGTCGCCGCGTCCTCCGAGAAACCGAAGGCCCTCGTCGACGCCGGACGGCTCGAGGAAGTCCGAAAGGACGATCAGCACGCCGCGACCCCGGCGTGACAACGCAAGCGTCTTCATCGCCTCCGTGAACCCGCTGCCCGCTGCGCCGTCTCCCGCCTCCAGACCGAGCAGCCACGACCCCATCTCCCTGGTCCGCCGCTTCCCCCGCAATGTCCGGAGGGAGGAGACGCCTCCACCGTCGAATCCGTGCAGGCTGACCCGATTGTGGTTGACGAGTCCGATGTAGCCCAGAGCCATCGCGAGCCGGCGGCAGTAGGTGAGCTTGTTGGGGTTGCCCCAGTCCATGGACGCACTGGTGTCGATCGCGATTCCCAGGGACAGGTCCTCCTCCTCGAGGAACAGCTTGAGAAACAGCGCATCAAGCCGTGCGTAGATGTTCCAGTCGACGAACCGCAGGTCGTCGCCCGGCGAGTAGGGTCGGTAGTCGGCGAAGTCGACGCTCGTGCCTCGACGCCTCGATCTCCGTTCCCCGTGGATCTTGCCGCTGAAGACCTTCCGTGAAACGAGATCCAGACGTTCGAGCTTGGACATCAGCCCCCCACCGAGCAGTTGCTCGATGCGTGTGGGCGCGGGGTCCGTGCTGGCACCGAAGCGACTCATGGCCGATGGGCCTCCTCATCGTCGCGGGGCAGGGATTCGATGATCGCCGTGATCAGTTCGTCGACATCGACGCGATCCGACTCCGCCTCGAACGTGCGGACGATGCGATGGCGAAGCGTGACGTGGGCGATGCTGCGGACATCCTCGATCGAAACGCCGTATCGACCATGCATCAGAGCCACCACCTTCGCGGCGTTGATCAGCCCCTGGGCTCCCCGCGGACTCACGCCGATCGAGATCATGTCTCGGATCGATTCGGGCTGGAACTCGCCGCCGGGATGCGAAGCCAGCACGAGACGAACCACGTAGTCCTGCACGTGCGGGGCGATCACCAGACGACGGACCAGACGCTGCGCCGACCGGATGAACGCGGCGTCCATGGTCGGCCGGGGACTCGAGTCGACGGAGCCGGTGGTCCGGTCGAGGATCTCACCCACTTCGCGACGGGATGCGTACGGAACGACGATCTTCAGCAGAAACCGATCCAACTGCGCCTCGGGCAGCGGATAGGTTCCCTCCTGTTCGATCGGATTCTGCGTCGCCATCACGAAGAACGGCGACGGCAACGGACGAGTCTCGCCTCCGATGGTGACCGTGCCCTCCTGCATGGCCTCCAGCAGCGCGGCCTGGCTCTTGGGCGTGGCCCGGTTGATCTCGTCGGCGAGCACCAGCTGGCTGAAGATCGGTCCGGGCCTGAAGCAGAAGGCTCGATTGCCCGTCGCCTCGTCGCGGGCGACGATGTTCGTGCCCGTGATGTCCGCCGGCATCAGATCGGGCGTGAACTGGATGCGCGAGAACTCAAGCTGCAGTGCTTCGGAGAGCGAACGCACGAGCAGCGTCTTCCCGAGACCGGGAACCCCCTCGAGCAGGACGTGCCCACCCGCGAACAGGGCCACCAGAGTCTCGTCCACCACCCTCCGCTGGCCGACCACGGCACGTGCGATCTCGTTCTGAAGCATGCGGAACGTTCCCCGCACCAGTTCGCAGGCTTCCCGGACGGAATCGAGGTCGCCGAGCTCCTCCTGCAGTCGTGGCATCCGACTGTCGCTCATTCGCCACCATCCTCGTCGCGTCTGCGTCGCGAGCGTTCGCGTGCGGCCTTGAGTCGACTGGTCATGTCCATCGAGGACTCGTCGGCGACGTCCTCGGTCGAGGCGGATTCCTGCCGGGTCGATGGCGGCGGCGGAGCCGACTCGACGGCTCCGGGCGTCGCGTCGCGAGTCTGCTTCCTTCTCGAACGGCGCCATGCCGCGAGCGAGGTGGCCGCACCGGTCGATGCGCCGCGGCGCGCCGTCGCATCGGACGCGACCGACCTCATCCACTGGCCGTCGACGGCCAGTCGACGGACCGCGACGTCGAGGATCAGGATTCCGGCGGCGATGATCACGAGCACCGCCCAGGCGGGCTGTTCGCTGCGAGGAACGTCCAGTTGCGTCCGATCGAAGAGATCGGGAAGGATCGCATCGTCGAGCGAGAGCACCCGCCCTCCCGTGACCTCCGCCACGCGTCGCAGCAACGCCGCGTTGTGCGTCTGACGCCGGTACTCGTCGGAGTAGGAACGATCGACTGCAGCCTGGATGTTGCCGCCGACGACGGTGCCGTCCTCCGACGGGGAGGCGAAGTGCACGTTCACCACGTGCGATCCGGTCGCATCGGGACGGAACCTTCCCTGGTAGCGCCCCGGACCGATCTGCTGGAGATCGAGGGCATCGACCTCGCCCGTCGGCTGGATCACCGACGCACGGGTCTGGAGAAAGTTGAGGAATCCGGCATCGGACTCGAGCGCCTCCAGGTCGACGACCACGTCGCCGTCCTCCTCACGCGTGTTGAGAATGAACTCCGACGGTGTCGCCGGCCGCATGGCCCATCGGAGACTCTGCTCCCAGAACGCGGCGAACGAAGACCACTCCACCCATTCGGATCCCCATCGACCGGAGATGTCGCTGGTGAAGGCGATGGATCGTCCGAGGCCGAAGTTCCACCATGCGTAGAGCGGGTCCGTACCACGTTCGGTCGTGACCGTGAAGGTCGTCTGGGCCAGTCCCTCCCGTGCCGCGGTGAGGTCGTACCCGCCGATCAAGGGGACCTTGCCGAAGCCGGACACCGGACCCGGCAGCGAGTTGGTCCGTTCGGGCTGGTACCGGCCCTCCTGAATCAGGGAACGGACCACCATCTGCGCCTCCTTGATGAAGATCTCGGGAAGCTTGGATGGGTCCTCGACCATGTAGAACTCTCCGCCGGTGACGTTGGCGACGGTGAGCATGGTGCCGCGGGCCGTCGGGACGTGCGGACCGACCAGCACGGTGGTGCAGGTGACCTTCGATTCGACGTAGGCGTTCAGCAGCGACTTGGTCGGCGGCTGCGGATCGCCGTCGGAGATGATGATGACATGCTTGCTTCCCGCGTCGGCGGCCTGCAGTCCCTGCAGCGCCATCTGCATGGCCGGAGCGAACTCGGGCATGTCCCCGTAGCGAAGCTGCCTGGTGGCCGTGAGGGCCGCCACCTTGTCGCCCGCGATCTGCATCGGCAGCGCCCACACCGTTCCGGTTCCATTGACGAACTCCACGATGCCGACGAGATCGAGCGAGCTGAGGGCTTCGATCGCCGACTCGGCCACCTTCTGTCCCCAGTAGTTGCCCTGCGGCATCTCGCAGCTGTGCACGATCATCGCCAACGCTCCCTGGAGAATCTGGCGATTCGCGGGCGGATCGAGTTTCACGGGAAGTGCGTCGGCCAACGGCGAGTCGATCCAGCCACCGGCACCGAAGGATCGGGGCCCCCCGGTCATCAACAGGCCTCCGCCGGTGTCGTGGACATACGCACGAAGCGACTCCACCTGCTGACCGGTGAACGACCAGCGAGGCACGTTGGCCAGCACGATCGCATCCCACGAGAGCAGCGGGACGAGCCCCGAGCCCATCATCGATGGAGAGCGGACCTCCGTCTCGATTCCCACCGACTGCATGGCCTGCTGCAGGGCGGCCACCTCGGCGGGATCGTCGGCGATGATCAGCACGGAACCCGAACCGTCGACGAACGTGACAGCACTGCCCCGGTTGTTCCGTGACAACGAATCCATCGACGGGTCGTCCGCTTCGAAGACGGCCTCGAACTGCTGCGGCCCCCTGCCCTGGAGATCGACCGTGATTCGTTCGACGTGCGTGCCGCCGGACAGCGTGAGGGGAAGACCGGCTCCGCCCTCGACGCCCAGCGGCTGCCCGTTGCGAAGCAGGAAGAGACGACCGGTGGCCCGTCCCTGGCTCTGCAGGACCACCGTGAGTTCGACGGCCTGCCCCTGACGCGCGCGGGCCGGGGCCAGCAGACGATCGACGAGCACCTCGTTCGCATGCGTGTACTCCAGGGGCAGCACATCGATGGGAACACGGCTGTGGCGGGCGAGGTCGGCCGCGGCGAGGATGGAACCCCGCGTCTCGTTGCCGTCCGAGACGAGCAGGATCCGATTGGCCGTCTCCTGCGGCAGCAGTCCCTTGGCGAGTTCGATGCCGCGGAAGAGATTGGTCTCGGACAGATCGGCCGGTTCCCCGGAGAGATCGATGATCGAGGCCGTGTCCGGCATGGCCGTCGGAACGGCATCGAGTCCGACCTGAACCACCGCGATGCGATCGTCGGACGTGCGACCGGGGCCCTCGGAAGCCGAACGCAGCCACTCGACCGCCTCCTCGAGCAGAGGCGGCGGAATGCTGCGGCTGCGATCCAGCACCACCGCGACGGTGACGCCCTCGCCCTCCTGCTCCCAGGCGGGCTGGGCCAGGGTGATCGAGAGCACCAGAACGAGCACCGTCCGCAGCAGCACGACGATCGCGGTGCGGATCGGGGACAACCCACCGCGACTCGACCAGGAGAGGATCCAGATCGGAATGACCAGCAGCATCAACAGCAGCCAGCCGGGATGTTCAAAGAGGATCGGCATGCGAAGGAGTCTCTGGAGTCATCATACTCATGCCCTCAGGGCACGTTGATGACCTGCACCCGATCGTTTCCCGAATCGAGGATGTAGGCGGATCCTCCGTCATGATCGATCGACCAGGGTGCGTTCAACTGATCCGGGTCGTGCCCATGCGAACCCCACGCTCCCAGCCACTTCCCGTCCGCTCCGAATCGCTGGATCCGGGATGATCCGAACTCGCAGACCAGCAGCGAGCCGTCGTCGAGCAGCGCGAGGTCGTACGGATAGTGCAGCGAGCCCGGCGCGCGGCCCGGACCGCCGATGATCGCCGTCACCTTTCCATCCGGCGTGAGAATCTGGATCCGGTGGTTGCACGAATCCGCGACATAGAGCCTTGTCCCGTCGACACTGAGCACCATCGACTGCGGCCGGTTGAACTCCCCGGGCAGTTCCCCGAAACGACCGATCACCGATCGCAGTCGGCCGTCCGGCTCGAAGACCTGGATCCGGTCGTTGCCGCCGTACTCGGAGACGTAGATCGCCCCGTCGGGGCCGAACGCGACGTCGGTGGGATAGGTGAACGCACCGGGCTCCTGCCCGAACGTCCCGAACCGGGCGACCTCCTCGCCCTCGGGCGTGAACTCGATCACCCGGAACTCGTGGGTGTCCGCGACGAACACGTTTCCACCTGGACCCACCGCGATTCCGGTCGGCTTGCCGTTCTCGAAGTCCGGCATCGTCCATGAGGACCGGTACGTTCCGTCCCGATCGAACGACTGGATGCGGGCGGTCTTGTCGATGACGTAGACGATGCCGCGGGAGCGATCGACCGCGAGTGCACGTGGATAGACGAACTGGCCGGCGCCTCTTCCGGGACGTCCGAAACTTCGCGTCACGTCCAGCGGGACGGGTTCGCCGGCGTCGTCGGCTGCCCCGCACCCCGGAGGCACGAGCAGCACCGACAGCAGCAGCAGTGGAATGAGCGTCGCGCGGGTACGGCGATTCCAGAAAGCGACGACGCACCCGGTGATTCCCGCACCGATGCAGCCGACGAGCAGCAGCGCGACGAGGGTCATGACCACGGTGTCGGGACGCTGGTAGTGCATGGCGTTGAGCAGACTGACCGCCAGTGGCGGCTCCGACGATGGCGGAGCGACCATCGCGGCCAGAGGAATATCGCCCAGAGCGAGCACACCGCACACCGTCACGCTGGCGACGGAGGCGATGATCAGTCGAGGCCTGAACGCGCTCCACACCGAGCCGGCGTGATCGGATTCGAGGCGCCTCGCCGCACGGAGGATCTCCGGTTCGGATCGAACGACCCATCGGGCCAGCAGGACGGGCACGATCGCGGTCCGTGCCGACAACGCGAACAGCAGACCCAGGCCCGACGCATGCACGCCGCTTCGAAGCAGCGGCGCATCCGGACGATTCCACGCCGCTTCGACCGCCTGACCGAGTACGGTTCCCGGAACGAACGAGCAGGCGATCCATCCGATCGAGAGCAGCGTCGCCGTCCAGCGAAGCCAGCGCGCCTCCTCGGACCACATGCGGATCAGCAACCACAGCGGAACCAGTGTCGCCACGCCGACCAGCGCCGACTGCGAGACGGCGATCAGCAGACTGCGACCATAGAGTTGCAGATAGCCCGACCAGTCCATCTCACCGGCCTGCGACCACTGCAGCACGGTCGGAAGCAGATAGGACAGGCACCAGAGGAGACCGAAGGCCACCCACGCAGCTGCTCCGATCCGGGAGGGCGTCCGCTGCAGCTCCGTTTCGGGAATGCGCAGACACCACCAGAGCGCGACCGAGACGATCAATGCCAGCGCCCACGACGGCCAGGCCAGCGGCATCAGATCCCACGGTCCGGCCCCCAGAGACGCCAACGCCCTCAGTTCGTTGGAGACCGTGTAGATACCGGCCAGATCGAAGCAGGTCGTGTTCGCGAATACGAGCATCCAGACCAGAAGGAATGCCAGCAGCAGGCCACCGGCGTCGTGACGGAATCGCTGGGCGAGGCGGCTCAACGCGGGAGCGCCGTCGATGGCCAGCTGGTCCGTGCGCTGCGACGACCAGGTCGACGCCATCGGCACGATGCACAGGCACGCGATCGGCCACGACCAGGCGACCAGAGCGAGGGCCAACGTGGCCCAACGGGCGGTGGCCAGTCCATCGACCGATACGAGCCAGCCATGGAAGGACGAATCCGCCGGCCACATCTGCCACCAGGACGAAAAGACCGCGTACCCGGGAAGCACGATTGGAAGCAGGATCAGCACCAGCAGCACCGCCCCGCGACCGGACCGCGTCCGCGATGCGAGCAGTCGGGCCGGCCCCCATCCGACCAACGTCGACACCAGTGCGATCGCGGTGCACCATGCGATGCTGGTGGCCCACAGCCGACCGGGCGACCGCATCGATGCGGCCAGCAGGTCCGCCGACTCGTCTCGATCGAGCAGGAAGGCGACGACGGGCCATGCCGCCGTGACGCAGAACAACAGGATTCCCGAGGCCCAGACCAGGAGACGGATCACGGCGATCCTCCGGGTTGACGAACCGCCTCGACCGTGCGCCGGAGTACCGATGACAGCCTGCTTGCCGCGTCGTCCAGATCGACGTCGAGCGGATCATCGATCACCAGTTCGGGAAACTCCGACGCAACCTCGGGCTGCAACGGCATGTTTCCGGAGACGGAACGGGCGAGCATGCGTGCGACATCGGCCGACAGGAGGAACTCGAGCAGACGAACCGCTTCCGCGGAATTCGATCCGCCTTCGACGATCGCGACCGTGTTGGGCATCATGAAGGTGCCGCCACCGGCATCCCGATGGTGTCGTGGCGTCAGCATCTCGATCTCGAGGCCCCGGGCCCGGGCGGCGCGGACATCATCGGCATCGGTGAACCCGATGTCGGCCTCGCCTCCGACCACGGCTTCGACGACCGCGGCGTTGCCTCCGGGAAGAATGCGCACCCGGTTCGAACGCAGCCCTTCGACGAAGGCATCGAATCGATGCGGCTGACCATCGGAGCACCAGACGGATTCCATCGCCGCGAGATGTCCTCCGGTCGTGCCGAAGCGGGGATCCGCCATGGCGATGCGTCCGGCGAACCGCCCGTCGACCGCCTCCTCCCAGGTCGAAGGCCGATCCGCTTCGCTCACCCGACGCGGGTCGTAGACGATCACCCTCGGACGAGGAGAGAAGGCGAACCACCGCCCCGCCGGGTCCCGCAGCCGCTTCGGCCACTCTTCGATCTCGTGCGGCGACAGGATGCCCTCGTCGGCCAATGCGATCGTCTGCATCGCTTCCGAGGACCAGAACACGTCGGCGACCGGCGCATCGCGTTCGCTGCGGAGACGCTGCACCAGACCCGTGGTCTTGCTCGCCTCGGAATCACCGACGATCAGGACGTCGATGCCGGTTCGATGCTCGAACTCGTCGAGCACCGCACGAGCGACATGCTCGTCGACCGACACGTACACGACGACGCGACGCTCGACGGACTCGTCGCCTGAACAACCGCCGATGGACGCCATCAGCACGGCTGCCACCAGCGAACGTCGTATGCATGCGAGAATCGTCGTCATTCCCCCGACCCGGATTCCTCTGCGTCCTTCGATTCCGGCGGAGCCTCGTCGGCCGGAGTCGATGATTCGGCTCTCTCCGCATCGAACTCCACCGCCTCGGTGACCTGTCCGGCATCGCCGAAGTAGTACTTGATCAGATCGTGGTACTTGCGGGGAAGACGATCGTCGTTGAAGGCCTCGTCGAATCCCTGACGTGATCGGGAGATGACTTCCTGGAACGTCGCTCCGGACTCGCCGGTGCGAAGGACTCCATCCACCGGCTGCTCGGACACCACCGCACCATCCTGTCGCTTCGTCACGGCCTGGACCAGTTCGGTCCCGGTCTCGGTCTCGACGAGCTGCTGTTCGGATCCCCTGCTTCGGCTGCCGGGTTTGTTTCCAAGCGACTCGCCCAGCGACTGGCACTGGCTTCGACACTCTCCGGACGCCTTCTTGGCCTGCTGGAGCATCTTCTTCTTGCGATCCATCTTCGACAACTGCTTGGACAGCTTGCTGCCCGAACCGGAATCCTTGGCTTCGGATTCGGATTGGGCCTTGGATGCGGACTGGGATTCTGATTGCGATGATTCTGATTGCGACTGGGACTGGGACTGGGA
>DEYK01000022.1 GCA_002364485.1 Phycisphaerales bacterium UBA3160 | reverse complement strand
CGTCGGGGACGGAGTTGTCGGGCGAGTAGATGCAGCAGGATCCGAGGGGACCCAGCGGAAGGTCCTGGGGAGTCCCCTTGCCCTGCTTGACCAGGGGTGCGGAGAGGATCGGAGCGGGCTGCCGTGGTTCGATGGGAGGGCTCGGTGCGGCCACGGGGGCCTCGGCCAGGGAGACCATGTTGGACGTGTAGTCGTCCATGCCCTGGAACTCGGCCCACTCGACCTGATCGTGGCGAAGCAGCGCCTTGGAGATCGCATCGACGTCACGGCGGAAACCGGTGACGTGGTACATGCCGGCGAGGTCGGGCTGCGCCTTGCCGGAATGCAGTTCGGCTCGGTTGATGATCGCCTGAATTCGTTCTTCGGGGACGTTCGCGACCGGCTCGAGGATCACGCCATTCTCGTCGAACAGGTTGTTGAGATCGGTCGTGTCGAACCCGTTGAGCGACAGGAGGGTTCCGTCCGGGAGCACACGCAGACGAAGTTCGTCGGTGAACTTGACGACCAGTCGGCTGCCCGAGGCGAGGCCGGGGCGTTCGATGAAGTCGGGCTTGGCCTTGATCACACGGGGCTTGAGACGCATCGCGGGTTTCGCGACGGCGTTGTCCACGCCCAGCCATCGAGGCTTCTCAGTGCGCGCAGCAGGGCTGGCGGCGACGGTGGTCGCAGTGGTGCGCTGGATGGAGCTCGAGGAATCTGCTCCCGACCCGCCTGCTGCGATGACCAGACCGGCGGTCGCGGCAAATGCAATGATGGAAAGGACAACGGTCGTTGCTCTATTTTGCATGATGTACTCTCTGGTTCGAGTCGAAACTCGGTTCCTGTCTCCGGATTTCCAAACGTCCATCTGGTGGCGGTTTGGAAGCCCTCTCAAAGGTGATCTATGTCGATTCGATGCGTGTTCCTGCGCAGAAAACCCGCTTGGACCGGTAATGGTGATCCAAGTCAATCCATCCTAGCACGATCAATAACGGTATGGGGCAAGAAGAACCCGTCTGCGGGGCAAATAAACGGGGTTGAGATGGTCCTCAAATGAACAGGGGCCCCGGCAAATGCCGAGGCCCCTGGGGTCAGTTTCAGATCACCGAGGTGCTTAGTCCTCTTCGAACCCCTGGGTGGGTTCGGTGAGGGCATCCATGGGGATTTCCGCCTCGCCAGCTGGGATTTCAACCAGTTGGCCTTCTTCGACCGGGGGAGTGATCGGCTCGGCCCCGAGGGCCTCGGCGGTCTCCGCGGCCTCTGCAAGCATCGATGCCTCGTCCTCCTCCTCGGATGAGGGGGGTTCCGCCAGTCGATTGACCCGCATGGAGGTGTACTCGTCGAAGCCGGTGCCGGCCGGAATCAGGTGGCCAAGCAGGACGTTCTCCTTGAGTCCCTTCAGCTCGTCGACCGCCCCACGCAGGGCCGCCTCGGTCAGGACCTTGGTGGTCTCCTGGAAGGAGGCACCGGAGAGGAACGATTCGGACTGCAGCGAGGCCTTGGTGATGCCCAGCAGCAGCGTCTGCCCGGAGGCGGGAAGCGACTTCTTGGTCTTGGCCGGTGATCCGCCTTCGGCGGCCGCCATCGCATTGGCCTCCTTGACGACGGCCCGTTCGACCATGTCGTTGACGATGAGGTCGGTGTCGCCTGCATCGGTGATGCGGACCTGCTTCGCCACGGTCTCGTTGCTGCGGCGGAAGTTGTAGCGGTCCACGATCTCCTCGGGAAGCAGCGGCGTGTCGCCGGGCTTCTTGACCAGCGTCTTGCTGAGCATGCATGCGAGGATGACCTCGATGTGCTTGTCGGAGATGGGCACGCCCTGGGCGCGGTACACGTTCTGGACCTCGTCCAGCATGTAGTTGAAGACCGCTTCCTCTCCCTGGATCTCGAGGATCTCCTGGGGGACGAGCGGGCCTTCGGTCAGGGGATCGCCCGCCTCGACGAAGTCGTTGCGGTGCACCAGAAGGTGCTTGCCCTGGGGAACGTGGTGGTCGATCTCGACACCGGTCTCCGTGATGACGCGAATCGTCATCTTGCCCTTTCGGAGATCGTCGTGGAGTTCGACGGAACCGGAGACCTTCGCCATCACGGCCGGATCCTTCGGAGTCCGGGCCTCGAAGATCTCGGTGACACGCGGCAGACCACCGGTGATGTCGGCGGAACCCGCCACATCCTTCGGCTGCCTGGCGAGCATCTGTCCCTGGACGATCTCCTGTCCTTCCTTGACCTCGATGCGGGCCTTGGCGGGAAGGTGATGGAAGTCGAGGATCTTGCCGGAGGCGTCCTCGACGAGGATCTGCGGATGCATCTCGCCCGTGTGTTCGATGACGATCAGTTCCTGGGTTCCGGAACCCTTCACCGTCTCCTCGCGGGTGGTCTTGCCGACCTCGATGTCCTTGAAGCGGATCACGCCGGATTCCTCGGCGAGGATCGGCGTACGGTGCGGATCCCAGTCGACGAGCAGCTTGCCCTTCTTGATCTTCTCGCCGGCCGCGACCCGGATCTCGGCTCCGTAGGGAACCTTGTACTTCTCGAGTTCGCGGTTCTTGGCATCCATGATGGCGACTTCGCCGTTTCGCTTGAGCGCGATCATGCTGCCGTCGTCGGCGCCGGGGACCGGAACCTCGCGGCATTCGCGGAGCACGACGGTTCCGCCGTGACCTGCGCGGTAGCTGGTCTCGACCAGACCGCGGGATGCGATGCCACCGGTGTGGAAGGTACGCATGGTCAGCTGCGTGCCGGGTTCGCCGATCGACTGGGCGGCGATGGTGCCCACCGCGAGTCCCCGCTCGACCTGCATGCCCGTGGACATGTCCATGCCGTAGCAGCATGCGCAGATGCCGTTGGGGGTGTCGCAGGTCAACGGGCTGCGGACGTTGACCGCATCGATGTTGAGCCGCTCGAGGTTGCGGGCGATCTCGTCGGTGATGACGTCGTTTTCCTTGACGACGGTCTGGTCGGTCATCGGGTTGATGATCGTCTGGCGACTGGTGCGTCCGAGGATGATCTCACGCAGTGGGACGTCGACTTCCTCGCCCTTGTACAGAGCCCGCTTGGGGATGCCGCGCTTGGTCTTGCAGTCGTGCTCGGTGACGACGACGGCCTGGGCCACGTCGTAGAGCTTTCGGGTGAGGTAGCCGGAGTCCGCCGTCTTGAGGGCGGTGTCGGCCAGACCCTTTCGGGCACCGTGGGTCGAGGAGAAGTACTCGAGCACGTTCAGACCTTCGCGGAAGTTCGCGCGAATCGGCGTTTCGATGATCTCGCCGCTGGGCTTGGCCATCAGACCACGCATGCCGGCGAGCTGCTGCATCTGGCTGACGTTGCCACGAGCTCCGGAGACCGACATGAGGTAGACCGGGTTCAGGTAGAGACTGCCCTCGTTGCTCTCGATGGGAACCTCGACGAGCGTCTCCATGTTGCGGCGGTCGTTCTTGAGGGTGCTCACCAGTTCGGTGGTGAGCTCCTCGCGGCAGTGGGCCCAGATGTCGAGCAGCTGGTTGTGCCGTTCGCGTTCGGTGATGGCACCGGCGTTGTAGGCACGTTCGACGTTGTCGACCATCTTCTGGGCTTTTCCGATCAGTTCCGGCTTCTTCTCGGGGATGCGGAGATCGGTGATCGCGATCGAGAGACCCGAGGTCGTCGCGGTCTTGAATCCGATTTCCTTCATGTCGTCCAGAAGCGACAGCGTCTCCGGGCGTCCGAGGATCGCGTAGGTGTCGTCGATCACGCGACTGCAGCCCTTCTTGCCCAGGGTGCAGTTGTAGAACGGCATGCCGTCGGCGAGGATCGATCCGAAGAGGATGCGGCCGACGGTGGTGCGGATGCGCCGGTTGGCCGGAGCCGCCTCGATCGCGCCGCCCTGGTCGTTGATGACCTGGCTGAACCGCGTCAGGCGGACGTTGATCGGCTCGTGCAGGCCGATCTGCTTGTAGTCGAGGGCGAGGATCGCCTCCTGCGGATCGCGGAAGTACCGGAGTTCCTCGGTCTTCCTGGTGTCGCTCTCGTTGATCGAGGTCAGGAAGAAGACGCCCATCAGGATGTCCTGCGAAGGCGAGACGATCGGATTGCCGTTGGCCGGCGAGAAGATGTTGTGCGTCGAGAGCATGAGGACATGGGTCTCGATCTTGGCCTCCAGCGAGAGCGGAAGGTGCACGGCCATCTGATCGCCGTCGAAGTCTGCGTTGTATCCGGTGCACACCAGCGGGTGCAGGGTGATCGCGTTGCCCTCGACGAGGACCGGCTCGAAGGCCTGGATGCCCATGCGGTGGAGGGTCGGTGCGCGATTGAGCATGACCGGATGCTGGTGGATCACCTGCTCGAGGATGTCCCACACCTCGGGATCGCGCCGCTCCAGCATGCGCTTGGCGGACTTGATCGTGTCGGCGAGTCCATGCTCCTTGAGCTTTCGGATGATGAACGGCTGGAAGAGCTCGAGCGCGATCTTCTTGGGCAGGCCGCACTGATGCAGCTTGAGCTGCGGTCCGACCACGATCACGGAACGGGCCGAGTAGTCGACTCGCTTTCCGAGCAGGTTCTCGCGGAAGCGTCCCTGCTTGCCCTTGATCATGTCCGTCAGCGACTTCAGCGGTCGGTTGGACGAACCGAGGACCGGACGGCGGCAGCGGCCGTTGTCGAACAATGCGTCGACGGCCTGCTGCAGCATCCGCTTCTCGTTGCGGATGATGACCTCGGGTGCATTGAGGTCCATCAGCTTCTTGAGCCGGTTGTTGCGGTTGATGATCCGGCGATAGAGGTCGTTGAGATCGCTGGTGGCGAAGTTTCCGGATTCCAGCAGCACGAGCGGACGCAGGTCCGGAGGGATCACGGGAACCACGTCCAGGACCATCCAGTTGGTGTCGTTGCCGCTGTGGCGGAGCTGCTCGACGAGCTTCAGCCGCTTGGCGAGATCCTTGGTCTTCTGCTTGGATCGGGTGGCGGCGAGTTCCTCGCGAAGCTGCACGGACAGCTCATGGAGATCGAGTTCCCCGAGCAGCGACATGACGGCGTCGGCGCCCATGAGCGCGGTGAACGCGTTCACGCCGAACTGCTGGACGGCGGCGCGGTACGCGTCCTCGTCCAGGACCTGCTTGTGCTCCAGCTCGGTGGTGCCGGGATCGATCACCACGTAGTCCTGGAAGTAGATGACCTTCTCCATGTCGGCGGTCTTCATCTTCAGCAGGGTGCCGAGGCGGCTCGGCAGGGCCTTGAAGAACCAGATGTGCACGACAGGGGCGGCGAGATTGATGTGCCCCATCCGCTTCCGGCGGACGCGGGAATGGGTCACCTTGACGCCGCAGCGGTCGCAGATGATGCCCTTGAACTTGGTGCCCTTGTACTTGCCGCAGGCGCATTCGTAGTCGCGTTCCGGACCGAAGATGCGTTCGCAGAACAGACCATCCTTCTCCGGACGGTAGGTCCGGTAGTTGATGGTTTCGGGCTTCTTGACTTCACCGAAGCTCCAACTGCGGATGTCGTTGGGGCTCGCGAGGGTGATTCGCACCCTGCTGAAGTCGTTGACACGATCGTAGACGTTGTCATTCATGGTTGATCTTGTCTCTCTGTGGCGGGGAACTGTTCGTGTGGGTCACGGTCGCCGTGCTCAGAGGAGGCTGCCTCCTTCGACGTGTTCCTTCTCCAGTTCGATATTCATGCCGAGTCCGCGGATCTCGTGGCAGAGGACGTCGAACACGACCGGCATGCCGGCCTCGAGGGTGTTCGTGCCCTTGACCATCGAGTCGTAGATCTTGGTGCGACCTTCGACATCGTCGCTCTTGACCGTCAGCAGTTCCTGGAGCACGTAGGCGGCGCCGTAGCCCTCGAGGGCCCAGACCTCCATCTCTCCGAATCGCTGACCACCCGTTCTGGCCTTGCCGCCCAGCGGCTGCTGGGTGATGAGGCTGTAGGGGCCGGTGGCCCGGGCGTGGATCTTGTCCTCCACCAGGTGATGGAGCTTGAGCATGTACATGTAGCCCACCGAAGTCGGCTGATGGAACGCTTCGCCGGTCCGGCCGTCGTAGAGCTGGGCCTTGCCCCCGTAGGGAATGCGGGCCATCAGTTCACGGGTCGTTCCGGGATCGCCACCGACCTGCTCGAAGTTCGCCAGCTTGTCCGAGACGTGCTGGTTGGCCTCATCGATGCATCCGAGGACTTCCTGTTCGGTCGCACCGTCGAAGACCGGGGTGACGGCCTGGAAGCCGAGGACCTGTGCGGCCCATCCCAGGTGCAGCTCGAGGAGCTGGCCGACGTTCATCCGCGAGGGAACGCCCAGCGGATTCAGCAGGATGTCGACCGGAGTGCCGTCTTCAAGATGCGGCATGTCCTCTTCGGGAACGATGCGTGCGACCACGCCCTTGTTTCCGTGTCGGCCGGCCATCTTGTCGCCGACGGCGATCTGCCGCTTGTTGGCGAGGTAGACCTTGATCATCTCGAGGACGCCGCTCGGAAGTTCGTCACCACGCTTCATGTGGGCGAGCTTCCGCTGCTTCTCCTCTTCGAGGGCCGCGATGCGGGGCCAGAACTGGCCCCAGGTCGTGGTGGCCTCGGCCTTGGTGTCCTTGGAGCCCTTGATCCACTTCTCGTTGAAGTTCTCGATCTGCTCCAGGATGACCTCGGGGATGTCGGAGGCGCCGACCTTCTGCCGGGTGGCCGGGTCGACCATCTCGGTGCCGAGCGTCTGGTTCATCGAATGGACCATCTCGCGGAAGAGGGCGATCATCCGATCGTTCATATCCGCCTCGAAGTCGGCGATGTCGTCCTTCAGCTTGGCCTTCTGCTCATCGTTGAGGTGCATGCGACGACTGAAGTGACGCGTGCCGATGACGATGCCGCTGCTGCCGGCGGGGACCTCGAGGGAGTCGTTCTTCACGTCTTCGCCGGCTCGGCCGAAGATGGCGTGCAGAAGCTTCTCTTCGGGAGTGAGCTCCGACTTGCTCTTGGGGCTCACCTTGCCGACGAGGATGTCGCCGGGGCCGACACGGGCACCGTGGCGGATGATTCCGACGTCGTCCAGATTCTTCAGCTGCTTCTCGGACACGTTGGGGATGTCCGGAGTGAACTCCTCGCGTCCGAGCTTGGTGTCGCGGACCTCGACTTCGAACGACTCGATGTGGATCGACGTGAAGACGTCGTCCTTGACGAGCCGGTGGGAGATGACGATCGCATCCTCGAAGTTGTAGCCGTCGAACGTGTTGAACGCGACGAGGGCGTTCTTGCCGATGGCGAGCTGTCCGTCGACGGTGGAGGAACCGTCGGCGATGATCTGTCCCGTCTCGACCTGCTGGCCGAGCGCCACGATCGGACGCTGCGACTGGCAGGTCCGCTCGTTGAGCTGTCGGAACTTCTGCAGTTCGTACTCGTCGGCGTTGTCGATGATGATCCGCTCGGAGTCGACGGAAGTGATCTTGCCGCCGCGACGGGCCTTCACGAGCATGCCAGAGAACTTGCCGGCCGTCTGTTCCATGCCGGTTCCCACCAGTGGGGGATCGGGGATGACCAGAGGGACGGCCTGTCGCTGCATGTTCGAACCCATGAGGGCCCGGTTCGCATCGTCGTGCTCGAGGAAGGGGATCAACGCGGCCGAGACGCCGACGATCTGCTTGGGCGAGATGTCGATGTACTGGACTTCGTCGGCGGGAACCATCGAAAGGTCGCCGCTGAGTCGAGCCAGGACCTGATCATCGTTGATCGTGCCCTCGGAGTCGATGACGTCCGTGGTGGCGAGGACGGTCTTCATCTCCTCGTCGGCACGCAGGTAGTCGACCTTGCCGGTCAGCTTGCCCTTCTTGATCTCCTGGTAGGGAGTGAGGATGAAGCCGTATTCGTCGACCTTGGCGTAGATGCCGAGCGAGGCGATCAGGCCGATGTTCGTGCCTTCAGGCGTTTCGATCGGACAGATGCGGCCGTAGTGCGAGATGTGGACGTCGCGGACTTCGAAGCCCGCACGCTTGCGGTTCAGGCCACCGGGGCCCAGAGCCGAAAGTCGACGTTCGTGCACGAGCATCGAAAGCGGATTCGTCTGGTCGACGACCTGCGAGAGTTCGCTGCGACCGAAGAAGAAGTCGATCGCGGAACTGATGGACTTCGAGTTCACGAGATCGGCGATCTTGCTCAGCTCGTCGGCGTCCTTGACGCTCATTCGCTCCTGAACGGTGCGGCGAAGCTTGAGGAAGCCCTTTCGCATCTCTTCGACGGCGAGTTCGTCGAGCGTACGCAGACGCCGGTTGCCCAGGTGATCGATGTCGTCGATGTGGGCCTTGTTTCGCTTGGCACGCAGGTCGAGCATGTAGCGGATGACGGCGAGGAAGTCCTCGGCACGGATGTGCATCACGTCCTCGGGGACATCCATCTCGAACTTGCGATTGATGCGGAAGCGGCCGACCTTGCCGAGTCGGTAGCGGTTCTCGTCGTAGAACTTCTCCTTGAAGAGAGCGCGGGCCTTCTCGACCTGGGGCGGGTTGCCCGGACGGAGTCGTCCGTAGATCCGCAGCAGGGCCGCCTCGTGCTCGGAGGCGTCGGCCATGAAGTCGAGCCGTTCCATCGCGAGGGTGTTCAGAAGCAGCGGATCGCTGGCGTCCTTGACGACGCGGATCTTCTTGATGGGAGAGCTCTGGATGGCCTCGATGGCATCCCCGATGGGGGCACCCACGCGGCAGAGCTCCTCGCCCTCCTCGTTGAGGATGTATTCAGCGGAGTAGTGCTCCGGCTTCAGATCGGTCACCTTGATCTCGGTGACGTCGTAGAACGTCTCCAGAATCGCTTCCGTGGAACTGAAGGCCTCGTCGAGGGCTCGCATGAAGATCGTCGCGGCGATCTTCGGCGACTGGTCGATTCGCATCGCCAGGACGTCCTTCTTGGTGACTTCCAACTCGATCCACGAGCCTCGCTCCGGAATGATCCGGGCGCTGTGCAGCGGTCGATCGCCCATGTCGGCGGCGATGCCGAAGTCGACACCGGGTGAGCGGTGCAGCTGGCTGACGATCGCGCGTTCGGCTCCGTTGACGATGAACTCGCCACCGCCGAGCATGATCGGGATCTCGCCGAGGTAGATCTCCTCCTCGGGAATCTCGGAGATGCCCTCGCGCACAAGGCGCACGCCGATGCGGAAGGGCATGCCGTATGTCAGGCGAAGCTCCTTGCACTCGACCGGCGTGTACCGGGGCTTGTCGAGCTTGTAGTACAGATATTCCAGCTTCATCGATCCGTCGTAGGACTCGATCGGGAAGACCTCGCGAAGGAGGCTTTCGAGTCCGCGATGGGGATCGCGCTGGTCATGTGGGAGATCGGACTGAATGAAGCGCTGGTAGGACTCCAGCTGCACCATTGTCAGTTCCGGGACGGGGATCGCGTCGCCGCGCTTTGAAAAGTCACGAACCTTCCGGGACGTCATGCATTCACCTCATGGAGAGCAAGTCGCCTGCACCTGTTTACTGGGCTCAGGTCTGGGGAGAGTGTCAGAATTAGGTTTCAACCGCCGAGCACCGCATATTACGGCCATGAAGGCAGGTTCTCAACGACCTAGCAAACCCTATTCCACAAAAAAATTGGCCTCGGCCGGTTGAAAATGCCGATCTGGAGCGGTTTTCCGGCCTGAATGGGCTCCTAAGTCACTTTCTGTCAAGCACTTGCGCAAATATCTGGCTAAAAGAATCGACCCCGTGGCTGGGCCACGGGGTCGATCTGTTTCTGAGGTTGGATCGCCAACTTACTTGATGTTGACGGTTCCGCCGGCCTCTTCGAGCTTGGTCTTGAGCTCGTTGGCCTCGTCCTGCGATGCCTTTTCCTTGATCGCCTTGGGGGCGTCGTCGACCATCGCCTTGGCTTCCTTGAGGCCCAGACCAGTCGCTTCGCGGACGACCTTGATGACCTGGATCTTCTTGTCGCCAGCGGACTCGAGGATGACATCGAACTCGGTCTGCTCTTCGCCAGCGTCGTCGCCGCCGCCGCCACCGGGGCCGGCCATCATGACAGCGCCGCCTGCAGCAGGCTCGATGCTGTAGGTTTCCTTCATGTAATCAGCGAGATCGACCGCTTCCTTGAGGGTCAGGCCGGCGATGTCGTCGCCAAGCTTGCTGATGTTTGCTTCGAACGTCTTCGTTGCTTCTTCGGACATTTTGTGTACTCCAAATCTTCTCTAAACTGCTTCAGAGGAGCCGTCCATACGGCTTTTAACCCCGAGGGGCCAGTCAAGCAGTGGTGTCAGTTGGTAATGGATCCCTCGCCTCCGATGAGGATCAGGCTGTCTTCTCGATCGTCTTTCCGTTCTCCAGACGCTCCTGGATCTCCTTGACGATTCCCATGATGTTTCCACCGGGTGACTGGGCAGCACCGATGAGATTTCCTGCCGGCGAAAGCACCAGCTGGACAACCTTGGACTGGGCCTCTTCCTTGGTCGGGAAGGTGCTCAGACGCTTCACACCGGCTTCGCCTTCGAAGAACTCGCCATCGAGGATGGCACCCTTGAGATCGAGGTTTTCGACCTTCTTGACCCAATCGCACAGCTCTCGGGCGACGTCGACGACTGAATCGCCGCCGTAGCAGAGGGCGGTGGGACCATTGAGGGTCGGAAGGATTCCTTCGAGATCGGTGCCGCTGAAGGCCTCTCGGGCCAGCGTGTTTCGAATCACGCTGACGCGGATGTTCTTGGCATGAAGCCCGAGCCGAAGCGAGTTGTTCTCATTGGCCTCGATGCCACGGATATCGACGATGAGTGCCTGTGAAAGGCCCTCGAATCGATTCCGGTAGTCCCGGACCATCATTTCTTTCATTGGCTTGCTCATGACGTCACGATCTCCACGGCTGGCGTCATGGTCCCGGAAATGACGCATCGCTTCATGTACGTGCCCTTGACGGACGCGGGGCGAATCTTCTCGATGGTTTCGAGGAAGAAGTTCAGGTTGGCAAGCAGGTCGGCTTCATCGAAGCTCATCTTGCCGATCACGCAGTGGACGTTTCCACCGTCGTCGTTTCGGTACTCGGTCTTGCCGGCTGCGAACTCCTTGACCGCATTTGCGGGATCGGGAGTCACGGTTCCGGCCTTGGGAGAGGGCATCAGGCCCTTGGGTCCGAGGACCCGTCCCAGACCGCCCACGACCTTCATCTGGTCGGGAGAGGTGATGGCGACGTCGAAGTCGAACCAGCCATCGCTGATCTTCTTGGCGAGTTCCTCGCCTCCGGCTTCGATGGCTCCGGCGGCCTTCATCTCATCGACCTTGTCGGAGCTGCAGAAGCAGATGACTCGGGCGGTCTTGCCGATGCCCTTGGGCATGGACAAGGCTCCGCGAAGCTGCTGGTCGGCCAGACGGGGGTCGATTCCCAGGTGGACGCAGCACTCGACTGATTCGTCGAATTTGGCTGTTTTATAGCTCTTGAGCGCCGTGACCGCTTCTGCGGGCGTGTGGTGCTCGGTCCGCTTGGTCGCAGCCGTGACGTTCGCCGTGTGTCGCTTGCTGCGACGGTTGTGGCGACGCCGGTAGAGGCGAGCGGGGTATCCGGAGGTTTCTCTTGCTGGTGCTTGTTCAGTCATCGTGTTTAGCCCTCCACCGCAATGCCCATGGAGCGGGCGGTACCTTCAATGACACGCATCGCGGATTCCACGGTGGCGCTGTTGAGGTCTTCCATTTTTTCCTCGGCAATGGCTCGAACCTGGTCACTGGTGACCGAGCCGACGATGTTCAGGGGTTCTCCTGAACCCTTCTCAAGTCCGGCTGCGGTCTTCAGCAGCGAGGCGGCCGGGGACGACTTGATTTCGAAGTCGAACGACCGATCCTGGTAGACGCTGATCAGGCAGCCGACGACCTTGCCGTTGAGGTCCTTGGTTCGGTCGTTGAAGGCCTGGATGAACTGCCCCGGATTGATGCCGTTGGCACCCAGAGCAGGACCGATCGGGGGAGCAGGCGTGGCCTGGCCTCCCGGCGCGGTGATCTTGAATTGCTTGGTAATCTGCTTCTTGGCCATGATTCCTCCTACCTCCCACCCCGGTTGATCGTGCGGCCTGGCCAGGCCATCACGACACGAAGTGGTGCCTACGGTGTCGAATTGTGAATCGAGCAGTCTATGCCAGAGGCGGACGGACTGCAAGACCCCGGAAGCCTCCGGGGATCGGTTGTGCGAGGATGCGGCGGGGCCTATTCAGCGAGGGTCTGGGTCTTCCAGGGCGGGTCCAGAGGCCATGCGTCGTCCCCATCCTGGGTCCCACCCTTTCCAAGGCTTTCGAGATGGGCCTTGGCTTTCGCGGCATCATCGAACTCGTCGATCAGGAAGGCTGCGTTCGAGGTGCCGATGCCGATGATGTTGCCGTCGTGAAGCCGGGCGTGGTCGGCGATCTTCACCCCGTCGAGGGTGGTGCCGTTGCTGGAGCCGAGATCCTGCAGCATGTAGAGGGTGACCGGGATTCCGGTTCCCCCCATGGTGTCGCCGGCCTTGCGTTCGATGCAGCAGTGCTGTCTGGACGCCTTTTCGTCGACCAGCTGGATACTGCACGAATCTCCACGACCCATGATCGTCTTGTCGCTGTCGATGGTGTAGAGATGCCCGTTGTTGGGGCCGGATGTGATCATGATCGTGGGCATGGCTTTGCTCCTGTGGCTTGACACTATAAGGCATTGTGCCTGATTTTCAGCCTTTCAAGGCAAGTTGGCAGAGCATCTCGATCCCGGCCGGGATCGCCTTGTCGTTGAAGTCGAACGACGGATGGTGCAGTCCCGGCATCGATTCGGCATCAGGTTCGAGCAGTCCCAGAATGAAGAAGCAGGCGGGAACGCGTTGGCCGTAGTAGGAGAAGTCCTCACCGCCCATGACGGGAAATTCCATCGGCTGGACCCGGTCCGATCCAAGCGTTTCCCGGGCGACATGCTCGAAGGTGCCGAATGCCTTCTCATCGTTTCTGGTGACCGGATACCCCTCGTGGTACTCCATGGTGGCCGTGCAGCCACCAGCCTTGGCCGTGGCGTCGACGATTTCCGCCAATCGCCGACGGGCCGTGGCATGGGCTGCAGGCTCCAGGGCCCGAAGCGTTCCGGCGAGGCGGACGGACCCCGGGATGACGTTGTAGGCCGAGCCACCTTCTATACGTGTCACGGAGATGACTCCGCCTTCGACCGGGTTGACGTTTCTGGACATGACCTGCTGGAGTGCCGTCACGATCGAGGCGGCTGCGAGGACCGGATCATTGGTGGTGTGGGGCATGGCCGCATGGCCGCCGAGACCGGTGATCTCGATGTCGAATCGATCGGCGGCGGCGAGCATGGCACCGGGTCTGGAGGCGACGACTCCCAGTGGCAGTCCCGGCCAGCCGTGCTGCCCGTAGATCGTCCTCAGGGGTGGACCGATGATCGTGCCGTCGACGCAACCTTCCTGGCACATCTTCTGGCCACCTGCGCCGCCTTCCTCGGCGGGCTGGAAGACGAAGGTCACCGGATTCGGCAGGGCGGATTCACCGGCCAGACGGGACAGGACCCGGGCGGCTCCGACCAGCATGGTCGTGTGTCCATCGTGACCGCAGGCATGCATGATTCCATCGTGGGTGGAGGACCACTCGCATCCGGTCTGCTCGCTGATGGGCAGGGCATCCATGTCGGCGCGGAGTCCGACCGCGGTCGCCTCCGTGCCCGGCAGGTGTCCAAGGACCCCTGTGCCGCCGGCAAGTCCCGCGGCGAATTCGACTCCAGCGGCCGAAAGTTGATCCTGGACCACCTGACTGGTTCGGTGCTCCTGATAGCCCAGTTCGGGATGGGCGTGCAGGTCGCGGCGGAGATCCACGAGTTCCGGGAGCAGTTCGTCGATGATGTCGCGAATACGCGGTCGGGTGTCGGTGTTCATCCGGTCATCCTAATGGGACGGCCGAAGGGGTCACCGGCGAAGAGGTGGAAATCCTCGTTCCTGACGCTGATTGTTCACCAGTGCGAACGCAGGCTTCTCGTGCCGCAGGAGACGTGTCATCTGCGACATGCTGATGCCCAGCCGGCCGGCGGATTTCGCGACGTCCCAGTTCATCAGGGCAAGCACGTCCAGGGCCTCCGCCAGCAGTCTCGGGTAGTCGGCGTGCTGTGGATTGACCGACATGCTTCGCCCCTGTCGTCTGGTGTTCCACAGTTCACTGGGCTTGGGGGGGCGGGGGGTCCGGACCTCCACGGCAAGGCGAAGTCGCAGTCTGCGCAGCGCGGTGATGCGGTTTTCCTGCTGCTTGCGTCGTTCGGTCGCCGTGGCGCTGATTCCGGTCGGCTCGTGGGTGAGCGTGACGGCGGTGTCGCGGCGGTTGCGATGCTGGCCGCCGGGGCCGGTCGATCGGCCCAGACCGAGATCGCACTGCTTGAGCAGGCGGCTGGGTTCAAGCGAGGCGGGATGGGGGGGTTTCATGTTCATGTGGATCTCGCCGATGCCGAAAGCGACAGGTCCGCGGTCCGTCCCGCGGCGAGTTGCACGGCGCCCAGACCCGCGATCATGGCGGCATTGTCCGTGCAGTATCGCAGGGCGGGCAGCCTCAGGCCAAGTCCGCGTGCATCGCAGAGCGCCTGCAGATCGCGGCGAAGTCTCGAGTTCGCACTGACACCGCCGCCGATGATGACGGATTCCACCGGATGGATCGACAACGCCCGTTCGATCTTGCGGACGATCGACGTGATCGCAGCCCTCTGGAAACTCGCCGCCAGGTCGCGGCGGCGTTCGTCGGTGAGGTCTTCGCTGTCGCGAGGGAAGACGGCCTTGCCGCCCCGTCCGATCGGTTGGCCGCGAACGGCGTAGAGCAGGGCGGTCTTCAGCCCGCTGTAGGAGAAGTCCAGGCTGTCGCGATCGAGCATGGAGATGGGCAGGTCGACCGCGGTTTCGTCGCCCTCTCGGGCAAGCTCATCGAGCACGGGGCCTCCGGGCCAGCCAAGGCCCAGCAGTACGGCCGCCTTGTCGTAGGCCTCTCCGACCGCATCGTCGATGGTCCGACCGATCACCTTCGCGGTCATTGCATCCTCGAGGTGGTACATGCTGCTGTGTCCACCGGAGACCACGAGCCCGATGGCGGGATAGTCCAGTGGGGTGTCATCCAATGCCGGTGAGTGAAGGTGGGCATGGACGTGATCGACCGCCAGCAGGGGGCGGTCGATTGACCACGCGAGTCCCTTGGCGGCGGAGACACCGACCAGAAGCGAGCCGATCAGTCCGGGTTGGTGTCCGACGGCGATCCCATCCAGATCCTGCAGGGTCGCTCCGGCTTCGCGAAGCGACTTCTCGATCACGGGACCGATGCGCTGCAGGTGGGCGCGGGAAGCGATTTCGGGAACGACTCCGGCGTATTCGACGTGCAGGTCGTGCTGGGTCGCGACCACGTTTGAGCGGACGTGCCGGTCCCCCTCGACGATGGCGGCGGCCGTTTCGTCGCAACTGCTTTCGATGCCGAGAAGAAGCGGAGCCATGTCGGTTCAGGGTGTCTCTTGCGCGTTCGGACTGAGCCGGACCGATTTGAGCGAACGCTTGAGTTCCTCGATCTCCTCGATGCGCCAGGAGCCGATCTCGTTGCCGTCGCGATCCCGGATCACCAGCATGGCCTCGTCGAGATCGACCTCGTCGGGCAGTTCCACGCCACGGTCGTCGAGGGTGGTCACGCCCTCCAGCGATGCGATCTCCGAGTTCAGCTCCGTCATGCGAGTGAGCATCTTCTGCCGGACCTCGAGGGCGGCCTCGAGGTCGTCGCGTCGAGCGATCTCACCGGCGGAATCCTGTTCGGGAAGTTCCGGCCACTGTCCCATCTCGACGCGTTCACCGAGAATCTCGACCGCTCTCGCGAGCGCCTCGTCGGACATGGATTCGCGGATCCAATCCGGATCCGTGGTGCGGGGCTCCGCAGGTTCCTCGCGGGTGATGACCGTCCAGGGAAGTCTCTGTTCGTAGCGGTCGTTGTAGTCCTCGATGGTCTCCGGCACGACGTAGCCGTCGTTGGGATCGACGCCCCAGTCCGCCTGTCCGCTGCCGGGAATGCGATGGAGGCTGCGACCGCTGGGCAGGTAGTAGTACGCGGTGGTGAACTTCAGGATGCCGCCGTCGTCCTCGAGTTCGCGGACCTCCTGGACGGACCCCTTGCCGTAGGTCCGTTCGCCCAGGACCATCGCCCGCTCGTTGTCCTTGAGCGATCCGGCGACGATCTCGCTGGCGGAAGCCGAGCGGTCGTCGATCAGCACGATGATCGGGATGTCCGTGAACGTTCCGTTCGACGTCGCGTTGAAGACCCGCTCCTGCTGCCGTCGTTCGGGCCGCGCCGAGCGGATGCTCAGAAGGCGTCCCTCCTTGAGGAAGAGGTCGGCCGTCTCGAGCGCCGCAGTGAGGGCCCCGCCGGGGTTGCTGCGGACGTCGAGGATCAGCCCATCCAGATCGTCCCGAAGGCGAAGCTCCCTGAGGATGGTCTCCAGTTCGTCGGAGGTCCTCGAGTTGAAGCTGTCGATCCCGATGTACGCGATGTTCCGATCGGGATCGAGCGAGAAGGACCAGTCGCCGTCGCGGCGGATCAGACCGAAGGTCGACCTCGTCTCGATGGGTTCGCGGACGATCTCGAGCTGCTGCTCGGAGCCGTCGACGTGGCGAACCAGCAGGTTCACCTTCGTGCCGGGCTCTCCGAGGAGTTTGTCGATGCTGTCGTCCACCGGCTGGTCCTTGGTCGTGACGCCGTCGATCTCGAGGATCTCGTCGCCGGCGAGGAGGCCTGCCTTCAGAGCCGGGGAGTTCTCCATCGGCGTGATGATCTTGAGGTACTCGGCGTTGCCGTTGATCCTCGCTCCGATTCCGACGTAGTTGCCGCTGAGGTTCTTGCGGAACTGCTTCTGCTCCTCGGGGCGGATGTACTCGCAGAACGGATCGTCGAGCGACTCGACCATGGCCTTGATCATGGCTTCCTGCATCTCCTCCTCGTCCGGTTCGTTCACGTAGTCCGAGACGATGATTCCGCGGATGTCGACGATCGGGTCGAACCACCGATAGGCGTCGTTTCTCACGGCGATGGCTCTGGGAACTTCCAGGGCCAGCAGGCAGAGCAGGATTCCGACCAGCACCGAAAGAATGATTTGACGAATATTCATGAAGGAACTCCTTGGCCGTCCGCCCGGGCGACTACGATTGGGTTGTCGTCAACGGTACGGTCGATGAACCATCCTAGCGGCCTCACATGGCCCAGATGCCCGCCCATGTCGCAAATCCAACGTGAACAATTGAAGGTGGCACGCGAGCGGGCCGTGCTTGTGTCCGTGCGTCTGCCCCGCGACGAGGTCGATCTCGAAACCAGACTGGGGGAGCTTGCGGCGTTGGCGAGGACGGCCGACGCCGAGGTCGTGGGGGTGCTCACGCAGGCCCGACGACTGCCCAGCGGCAAGACCTTCATCGGCAAGGGCAAGTTGGAGGAGCTCGCGGCCTTCGTCGAATCCGAGCGGGCCACCCTCGTGCTCTTCGACCACGAACTCAGTCCCGGCCAGATCCGGAATCTGGAGCGGGAGACCAGTTGCAAGATCATCGATCGAAGCGAACTGATCCTCGACATCTTCGCACGTCGTGCGACCACCCACGCCGCGAAGCTCCAGGTCGAGATCGCCCAGCTCCAGTACACCTATCCCAGGCTGCGGGCGATGTGGGACCACCTCGGGCAGGTCACCGGCGGTGCGCCCATCGGCATCGGGACCCGCGGTCCGGGAGAGAAGCAGCTCGAGATCGACCGTCGCCTCGTCAAGCGTCGCCTGGGCCAGCTCCGCAGCGAACTCGAGAGCATCCAGCAGCGGAAGGTGCGCGAGGTGCACGCCCGCAACGAGGACCACTTCACGGTCGGCCTCGTCGGGTACACCAACGTCGGAAAGTCGACGATCTTCAACCAGCTGACCGACGGCGGGGCCTTCGCGAACGATCGATTGTTCGCCACGCTGTCGACGCGGGTGGAGCGTTGGGATCTCGGCGGGGGCAATCAGGTGATGCTGTCCGATACGGTCGGCTTCATCCGCAAGCTGCCGCATCACCTGGTCGCGTCGTTCCGATCCACCCTGGAAGAGACCGTGCATTGCCAGTTGCTGCTGAACCTCGTCGACGTCTCCGATCCCAACGCACGGACCCATGCCCGCTCGGTCGATCGGACCCTCGATCAGATCGGGGCCGTGGACCAGCCCCGCATCATGCTGCTGAACAAGATCGACCAGCTCGAGCATCGTGATCTGCTGCTTCCGTGGCTGCGCGACTATCCACAGGCGATTCCGGTCAGTGCGGTCACGGGAGAGGGGCTCGACGTGCTGTCCGAGACGGTCCGTGCGATGTTCGTCGGCCCGATCGCCACGGTGCGTCTGACGGTCGAACTGAGCGAGGGATCGGCGATCGACTTCATCGAGAAGCGCACGCTGGTCGAGGATCGCGAGTACGGCGACGGCGTGGTGATCTACACCACGTCGATCGGGCGTCGTCAGCTCGATCAGCTTCTGGCGAGGTCCACGCGGATCCTCATCGACGACCGCGATGCCACCGAAGTGGCCCGCGAAGCGCGAGGTGGCGGCTGGGGAAGCCGACGCTCCTCGCCGATGCCGCCGCACCGACTGCAGGCTCCGGACGCTTGATGGCCGACCCTCGACGCATGTCCAGGCACTACGGGCGCGACGGGCTCGGACGCTTCGGTCTCGAGGTGCATCGCACGCTGCGGGAACGCATCGGAGCCTGGTCGGCCCGACCTTCGCTTCGACCGCTGCTGGACACGCTGTGCGCCCAGACGACCCTGAAGGGGTTTCTCGACTACTGGGCCGAGGCCAGGGTGGCCGATCTGCTGCTGTCCCGCGGGTGTCGTCTCGAGTGGGAGGTTCCGACGCCGCTGGGAAGGACCTGCGACTTCCACGTCGTCAGGGGTGACGAACAGTTCTACCTGCACGTGAAGAGACTGGCCAACGAGGAGACGAGCGCACGCCGGCTCGGCATCTCCTCCAGACTTCGATTCCTGGAACGCATCAAGCGTCCGTTCATCGTCCGCGTTCGATGGGAGGAGCATCTCTCCGAGGATCGGATGCAGGAGTTCGTCGAACGTGCCGCCCGATTCATCAAGATCTCGCACGTCGGAGACGAGCTCACGGTCCGGGGCGAACTGGGCCAGGAACTCGGAGGCGTCCGCATCGTCGCCCCCTGGGAGGGGCCGCACGTCTCGCTCGCCATCGGACTGCCGGACGGTTTCATCGATGAGGTTCCGAGGATGCGTCGCCTGCTCAAGCGGGCCCATCGTCAGTTCATGCCCAGGGCCACCAACGTGATCCTGCTGGCCTCGGCCGGCGTCAACGACGCCAGCGACGTGGAGACGGCCTTGCTCGGAGCGCACGAGGAGCGATGGGACACCCATCCTCCCAAGGGCCGCCGAGTCGCCTACGGGCGGGCCGAGGACGGTTTCTGGTCCCCCAGACGCCGTCCGATGTCCAGAGCCGGGGCCTGGTGCCGGGTCGGGCTCGAGAATCTGGATCTTCCCACCCGGCTCTTCCTCCGGGAGGGGACGCATCTGCCCGGCTCGCTAGAATCACTCCTTCGCGAACTCTTCGAGGCTGAACGGACGCCGAAGAGCAACGCAACGGACACCGGACCGGGCGACATCGTCCCGGGCAGCTGAGGAACTCGCGGATGCTCGATCCACGCATGACGAAACTGGCGGAACTCTTGATTGGCTACTCCACCTCCATCCAGGAAGGAGAGCATCTGCTGATCGAAGCATTCGATGTCCCCGACGCGATGGTCGTCGCCATGGTGCGCGCGTGTCGCGAGGCGGGGGGACATCCCCACGTCGCGCTGCGCAACAACCGCGTGAACCGGGCCCTCATCGAATCCGCCGACGACGCGCAGTTCGAGGCGTGGTGCAGCTACGACCTGGAGCGAATGAAGTCGATGGACGCCTACATCGGTCTTCGCGGCGGCCACAACATCAACGAACTCTCCGGCGTGCCGACCGATCGCATGCAGGCCTACGGTCGTCTGTACGGCAAGCCGGTCCATCTCCAGCAGCGGGTCCGCAACACCAAGTGGTGCGTGCTCCGCTGGCCGACGCCCGCGATGGCGCAGCTCGCCCAGACGAACACCGAGGCCTTCGAGGACTTCTACTTCGACGTCTGCACCCTGGACTACCGCCGCATGGGCGAGGCCTGCGACAAGCTGGCCGCCCGCATGAACCGCACCGACCGCGTCCGCATCCAGGGGCCCGGCGACACGGATCTGTCGTTCTCGATCAAGGACATCCCCGCCATTCCCTGCTGCGGCGAGAAGAACATTCCCGACGGCGAGTGCTACACCGCACCGGTCCGCGATTCGGTCAACGGCGTGATCCACTACAACACCCCGACGATCTACCAGGGCACGTCCTTCAAGAACATCCGGCTGACGTTCGAGAACGGCCGCATCGTCGACGCGACCAGCGATCAGAACAACGACCGTCTGCAGGAGATCTTCGACACCGACGACGGCGCACGCTACGTGGGCGAGTTCGCGATCGGATTCAATCCGTACGTGCTCGAACCGATGATGGACATCCTCTTCGACGAGAAGATCGCCGGTTCGCTGCACTTCACGCCGGGTCAGGCGTACGAGGAGGCGGACAACACCAACCGGTCGGACATCCACTGGGACCTCGTGCTCATCCAGCGCGAGGAGTACGGCGGCGGCACGATCACGTTCGACGACGAGGTCATCCGTGAGAACGGCATCTTCATCGTCGACGATCTCAAGGGCCTCAATCCGGACGCGCTCAAGGGCTGAACCGCGCGGAGCCGCGGACGTTCAGTTTCGCAGACGGGTCCGCAGCCGCAGGGCCGCGGGC
>DEYK01000011.1 GCA_002364485.1 Phycisphaerales bacterium UBA3160 | reverse complement strand
CGCAAAGAAGACCGCCAAGAAGACCGCCAAGAAGACGGCCAAGAAGACGGCCAAGAAGGCTGCAACGAAGAAGACCGCAAAGAAGTCGAAGAAGAAAAGCACTCCCACGAGCACCGGCGGCAAGCGGAGACGGCAGACCGTCCAGGAAGCAGCCCTCGCGAGCGAAGCGGACGAACGAGGCTACGTGATCGTCAATGGCCGGCGGATCCGAAAGATCGCCACGAATCCGGACATGATGCCGAAGAAGAAGCGCACCTCCGCAAGTTCGACGGCAACCAAGATTCCCAAGGACGTTCTTGCGGGCAAGAAGACCAAGTTCACCACCGCCGAGCTGAAGGAGTTCCAGAAGTTGCTGATCTCCAAGCGACGAGAACTCTTCAAGGCCGTCGACTCGCTCGAGAACGAGGCGCTCAGAAGCGATGACGGCGACACGTCGACGATGCCGATCCACATGGCCGACGTCGGTTCGGACGCATACGACCAGGACCTGATGCTCGGCATGGCCGCAAGCGAACGCGAACGCATCCGGGACATCGACGAAGCCCTGCAACGCATCAAGAACAAGACGTTCGGCATCTGCATGCTCACAGGGAAGCAGATCCGCAAGGCACGACTCGCCGCCAAGCCATGGGCGAAATACAGCATCGATGCCAAGCGACAGGTCGAACGCGGCATCGTCCAGTGAGTTCGTCCGCGACTCCAGAAACGGCGCCTTCCGGCGCCGGACGCCCCTTCATTCCAGCTCGACGATCACCGATCGCATGGGTGCTCCTCATCGGCATCCTGCTGCTCGGCCTGGCCGTGGATCTGGGAACAAAGCAGTGGAGCTTCGAGCACATCGCGGACACGCCGGTCGTACTCGATCGGACCGCGATCATCGAGAACGCGAATCTCAATCCGATCCCCCCGCACGACAGCGTGGTCCTGATCCCCGGCCGGATCCTCAACATGCACCTCGTGCTCAATCCGGGTGCCGTCTTCGGAATCGGCGCCGAACAGCGAACGTTCTTCGTGATCTTCACGATCCTCGCAGTCACCGCCTGCATGCTGGCATTCACCCTGTGGATGTCGGCCGACAGCAGGCTCGCCCACATCGGACTCGCCCTCGTCCTCGCCGGCGCGCTCGGAAACCTGTGGGATCGCGTTCTCTACGGACGGGTGCGCGACTTTCTCCACATGCTTCCGGACCGACACCTGCCATTCGGATGGTCGTGGCCCGGCGGCAACAGCGAACTGTTCCCATGGATCTTCAACATCGCCGACGTCATGCTGCTGGCTGGAATGGGACTGCTGCTGATCCACCTCCAACTCAGCGACCGGAGGATCGCGAAGCAGAATCGCGAGCGGGTGGACGGTGAATCGTGACCACCGAGATCGAATCCCGAAGACTCCGCATCAGCGGACTGCTCATCGTCGACAAGCCGATCCTGCTCTCATCGATGGGAGCCATCTCGAGAGTACGCGGTCGATCGAGAGGGGTCCGCACAGGCCATGCAGGCACGCTTGATCCACTGGCGACCGGCGTGCTGGTCATCGGACTCGGAAGAGCCACGAAGCAGCTCGACCAACTCATGGGACTGGACAAGCGATACCAGACCACGATCGATCTTTCACGCACGACCCCATCCTTCGATCTGGAGATGGAGCCCGAAAGCGTGGAGATCGAGTCGATTCCCGACCGGGCGATGATCGAACGGTCGCTGGCCGGTTTCGTGGGGGAATGCATGCAGGCCCCCCCCGCCTTCAGTGCGATCAAGGTCAACGGCAAGCGTTCCTACACCCAGGCCAGAAAGCAGCAGCACGACGATCTGCCCCCTCGTCCCGTCCAGGTCCACGCACTGGAAATGACTCGATTCGAGTGGCCGGAAGTGGATGTCGAGATCCATTGCGGAAAGGGCTTCTACGTCAGGGCCCTGGCTCGCGATCTGGGCCGGGCACTCGGGTGCGGAGGCGTCTGCACGCGAATCCATCGATCGGCGATCGGGCCCTATAACGACGAAATGGCTCTTCATTTCGACGACATTCCCGACCCGATCGAGCAGGAGCACCTTCAACCCGTCCCCACGGACGGTGCCTGACATTTTTCACTTGAATCGACCTTGGATCATGATCAAATAACAACGTGAAATCATCCATGAACACATCAAGAAATATCGTCGCCGGACTGGCGCTGGCCATCAGCTCGCTCGCCTGTGCGTTTCCAACCAGCACCCCCCTCTCCATCAGGTCGGCCACGCCGGAGCAGATCGCCAAATTCGGCGGCACTCCGCTCCAGATCGATCGCCAACAGGTGAGAGTACAGGACGACCTGATCATGAAGGACGTCCCCCTGGACGCCCTGCGGAAGGTGGACCTGGTACTCGAACGAATCGATGTGCTGGCCCCCGGAGCGATCACCCAGGTGGCGTTCGTCGACGACGAAGGCCGCACCCGGAACACCACGGTCCCGACGCTCCGCGTCGACTGCTTCCAGGGATACGTCGATGGCGATCCGGACTCGCACGTCTTTCTTGCCATCGGTGATCATGGTGCCAACGGATGGATCGAACGAACCGGCGAACAGCACGTCATCACCACGCATCCGACCGAACAGTGGACCGCCATCTACGACCTGAAGACCATCGACCCCGGCGACATGCACTGGGCGGACTTCAGCTGCTCGACCAAGGCGACCCCCGCTCCGCACGTGGAGCCGAAGACGAACAGCTCCTTCAGAGGCGACCTCTCGTGCCTGTCGCTGCTGATGGCGGTGGAGACCGACGCCGAGTTCACCTCCATGTACGGCGGCAACCTCGATGCGGCGCAGGAATACATCCAGACACTGGTCGGAGCGGTCTCCAGCATCTACGACCGGGACATCGGCATCAAGGTCACGATCAGCTATTCCCGGCTCTGGTCCGACGCCAACGATCCCTGGACCGGCTCCGATTCGGGCGCCCAGCTCTACCAGTTCCAGTCGTACTGGCAATCCAACATGGACTTCGTCAATCGACATGTCGCCCACTTCCTGAGTCCTCGCAACCTCGGCGGCGGTGTCGCGTTCCTCAGCGGGGTCTGCACATCGAACGGATACGCCGTCTCGGGAAACCTGAACGGCTCGTTTCCGACTCCGCTCGAGGACAACAACGGAGCGAACTGGGATCCCATGGTGGTCGCCCACGAAACCGGACACAACTGCGGCAGCGGTCACACGCATGATTCGTACAACCCTGCGATCGACGGATGCGGAAACAACGACTGCACCGATGCGAATCTCGGAACCATCATGAGCTACTGCCACCTCTGCTCCGGAGGCCTGTCCAACATGGCGATGCAGTTCCATCCCAGGGTCAAGGAAGTGATCATCGACTTCCTGGCAACCGACCTGTCCTGCACCCTGGCCGGAGACGGCTCCGGCCCCTTGGCGTCATCGGACATCGTCGAGACCCTGGGTGACGACCCAGTCGAGATCGCCGTCCTGCAGAACGACTACACGAACGACTGCTCGGCCCCGATCCTCAACAGCTGGGACGAGACGTCGCTCGACGGCGGACAGGTCGAACTGGTCGACGGCGACACGGCCCAGGGCATCCTCCGCTACACACCCCCCGTGGGCGGTCCGACCGCTGGCGGCGACTTCTTCAACTACGAGATCAGGGATTCCAGCGGACAACTGTCCTCCAGCGCGGTGCTGATCCTCTCGGTGCCCTCGCGGGTTCCCGATTCGCCGGTCGCGACCGAGCCCGGTTCAACCGTCGCCTACTACCAGCTGCAGAACCCGCAGTCCCTGCCCGACTTCAGCCAGCTCGAACCCTATCTGGTCGAGATCGTGGGGAACATCGACTTCCCGAGCACCAACGGCAACTTCGCGGGATCGGGCCTGAGCGACGACTTCGGAGTGGTCTTCGACGGGTTCATCGAAGTTCCCGAGGACGACTGGTACACCCTGCACACGAACTCGGACGACGGTTCCACCCTGTACGTCGGCGATGAGCTGGTCGTCTCGAACGACGGCCTGCACGGAATGCAGGAGCGAAGCGGCACGCTTGCACTGCAGGCCGGCCGGCACGCCATCCGCGTCGAGTTCTTCGAACGCGGCGGCGGCGCAGGATGCATCGTCAGCATCGAGGGCGGCGGACTCGCAAAGCAGGTCGTCTCCTCCTCGATGTGGTCACACGAAATCGAAGTCGCCGGAGACGTCAACGACGACGGCGAAGTCAACATCCTCGACCTGCTTCGGATCATCGGCGACTGGGGCCCGTGTTCACCGCTCGGATGTCCGAGCGATCTCAACGACGACCAGCGGGTCGACGTCGAGGACCTCCTGCTCCTGCTCGCGGCCTGGTAGTCGCGACCGTCCCGATCAAAAGAAAGCATGGCCGCGGACACGCCGCGGCCATGCTGAATCGGGCTGGACGGATTCGAACCGTCGACCTCTTGACCCCCAGTCAAGCGCGCTAACCAAGCTGCGCTACAGCCCGCATCGAAAGCGGACAGGGTGGGATTCGAACCCACGGTACGCCGAAACGCACACACGCTTTCCAAGCGTGCTCCTTAAGCCACTCGGACACCTGTCCGGAGGATCAGACATTCTAGAGATCCCAGCCGAGGACGCAATCAGGAGGGTCGAGGATCGCACTCGCCGGGCAATCCTGCATTTGCACTTGCGGCATTCGACTGTTGGACCCACAATCAGGTGTCTGGTGGAAGCAGAGCCAGGGAGGGGGCGATAACGGCATGAAAGCGGACTCAGCGTCCATCAGAAGGGGTTTCCTCCCCGTGGCGATCACCGCCTTGGCGGTGCTCACTCCCTCGACGGCTCTCTCGGAGACGGTCTCGGTCGATCTCGACGAGGTGGCCGAGCTCCTCGAGGGCGATGTGCGGCTGCTCTGGATGGGAGATTCGTTCTCCAGCACCTTCTTCTTCCGCGTGCCGGCTGCCGCCCTGAACACATGGCCGATCGAACGGATCACCGCCATCTCCGGCGGAGCCGCCCGCAACCACGGACTGATCTACGCCAGCCCCAGCTGCGAACCGCTGTCGCTGATCCAAGCCGAGGATTCCAACGGGTACCGGGTGGAACGATCGGGATCGACCTTCCGCTACTTCGGACTCCCGGTGCGCGGCATGCAGGAGGTCTTCACCTCGGATGCCCTCGTTCTGGGGAGCGGCGACGAGGTCATGGAGTTCAGACTCAAGGACCATCGCCTGGAAGAGGGGGTCCACGGTGCCTTCAGCCGGCCCGGCGACCACCTCCGAGCGCGCTTCCTCTACCGCGCCACGACGAACATGGAGGATCAGCTCCCCACCGCTCAACTCCGTGATCACGGCGGGCAGGCAACCGTGCTCGACCTCACCGAAGGCAGTCGCGGATTTCTCCATCTGGGGGATGTTCCCGAAGAGGGCCGCACTGCGATCTCCAATCAGATCAATGCGGCGTTGCCCGACATCGATCTCGGCGACGATCTCGACGGGATGGATCGCGTCTCCCTGTCGATCGATTCCGGACTGATCGGATCCAGGCAGTTTCTCGACGCGGCCGGACTGATCTACTACCACGTCGATTCCGACCTGCAGCGGATCCCCGGGCTCTACTACTCATACATCGCCGATGACAGCTGGTCCTACCGCGGCTTCGGCAGCGACGACGAATGCTCGAGCATGTTCGACAAGGTCTTCAGCCGCGATCAGCTCACGCACTGGATGGACGTCACCACCCTCGACGTCCGGCAACCCGTCCTGTTCGCGTGGTACATGGATCCCGAGGCCTGGGGCTCCACCTCGACGCGACTGCACATGGAACAGATGATCGATGTGGCCGAGCACGCCGCCGTTTCGATCGGCATCGAAACCATCCATCATCTCGTCATCATCCCCCACCGCGTGGACTCTCTCGGCGAGATCACCCAATGGCTGATGGAAGGCCACCAGAACGCTGCGTTCAATCTTGCCGCCGATCGGGCGAACGTGTCGGCGGCATCGATCTACGCCGCGACCGACCGCGTGCTGTTCAATGGAGACGCGACGGCGGAACAGTGGCTGCTCGACAACGGATTCGACCAGTTCCAGTACGGAACCAAGGAAGTCGATCTGGTCGCGGAACCCGTCGGCAGCCGCCTGCTCGACAACGCCGGACTTCATCCGCGCGGCGACGAGGGCGGCGCCTTCTTCGCAACGATCCTCGGCGACATGCTTCGTGATGCCGCCTGTCCCGAAGACCACGTCCCCGACGGCACGATCAACGTCTCCGACCTGCTGCACGTCATCGCGAGATGGGGACAACCTCCGGACGACGAGCCCGATGCCGAGCCGACGGGCGTCGATGATCTCCTCCGGCTCCTCGGGCACTGGGGCGAATGCTGGCCGGTCCAGGCTCCGTTCAACCGCCGTTGATCCCGCCCCCGCCTCTGGAACTCGGGGCACCATCCCGTTAGGCTGCCGTCTCGAACAGGAGCTCCCGCATGAACCTCGACAGCACCGGATTCAGGAATGGGGAGTCGATTCCCGAGCAGTACTGCTTCTGCCGGATCGACCCCGAGACGCATGTGAGCCTTTCGGACAACCGCAATCCGCAGCTCTCCTGGAGCGATGCCCCGGTTGGAACGAAAACCTTCGTCCTGCTCTGCATGGACGTGGACGTTCCCACCATCGCCGACGACGTGAATCAGGAGGGACGCACCGTTGCGCACGATCTCCCTCGATGCGAGTTCTGCCACTGGGTGATGGTCGACATCCCGGCCGACTGCCTCGAACTCGACGAAGCCGGCTGCTGCGACGGCGTGACGCCCCGCGGCAAGAAGCGTCCGCCCGGGCCATCGGGAACCCGCCAGGGAATCAACAACTACAAGGAATGGTTCACCGGCGACGCCGACATGGGCGGCGACTACCACGGCTACGACGGCCCCTGTCCCCCCTGGAACGACGAACGCCTGCACCACTACCGATTCACCATGTACGCGATCGATCTCGAACGATGCCCGGTCGAAGGCGACGATTTCCGGGCCGAGGACGTGCTGCACGCGATCGAAGGCCATGTCCTCGACACCGCCACGCTGACCGGCACCTGCACGCTCAATCCGGAACTCGCGGACCGAAGCTGAGAACGGATTCAGTCGCGGAGCTCGACCGTCCAGTAGGACTCGTTGAGAAAGACCTTCCACTCCTCGTACTGCCGGCGCCCGATGCGGATCGAATGATCCGGACTGGTCCGAGGCCGTTCGGGACGACGGATCAATGCCATCCCGGCCTCCTTCGGCAGGCGATTCCCCTTGCGGGAGTTGCACGCGATGCATGCGCAGACGAGATTCTCCCAGGTATGCCCCCCACCACGGGACTGCGGCAGCACGTGGTCGATCGACAGATCAGCCAGTGGGAATCTGACCCCGCAGAACTGGCAGCAGTTGCCGTCGCGGGAGAAGAGATTCCGACGATTGAGCTTCACGTGGTAGTCGGGCTGACGATTGGAACTGTGGACCCGGATGATCCTCGGAGCCGCGATGTCCCCGGATGCGCAACGGATCCATTCGTGGTCCTCCTCTTCGTAGTGCCGCTGCAGTTCGGCGACCTCGAGCCAGGATCCGATGTCGAACGTCTCGTATCTTCCGTTGTAGGCGGAGATCACCTCGGCGACCTGTCGAAAGAGCAGGACGAACGCCTGGCGCACACTGATGATCCGTATCGCCGCGTACCCGCGGTTGAGTACGAGAACCCTCTCGTCGAGCGCATGTCCAAGTGCCGTCATCAGTCCACCCTCTGTGCCGAGTATGAATGGCCTTTCCAGTTGTAGCCCAATGAAACCCTCGAGGCAAGAAAAAGCATGGACCGTAAAAAAGAAGCGGGCCCCGCATTCGCAGGGCCCGCCGGAATTCGCGTTCAGGCGACGATCAGTTCTGGACGTCCAGGAGTTCGACGTCGAATACGAGGGTGGCGTTGGGAGGAATCACGCCTCCGGCGCCCCGTGCCCCGTAGCCGAGATCGGCCGGGATGATCAGCTTCCGCTTTCCGCCGACCTTCATCGAGCCGACGCCCTCGGTCCAGCCCTTGATGACTCCGTTGAGCGGGAAGTCGATGGGCTGACCGCGATCGACCGAACTGTCGAACTTCGTGCCGTCGAGCAGCCAGCCGGTGTAGTGGACCTTGACCGTGCTCTTGGCACTGGCCGGTGCGTCGCCGTCACCGACCTTGAGGTCGTACCAGACGAGTCCGCTGTCGGTCTCGACCTTGTCGACACCATCGGGGATCGGATCACCTGAATAGTTCACGGTTTCCTCGGGGGTTGGTTTGCTTGCTGCTTCGTCCATTGCCTTCTTGGCCTCCTCGGGAGTCAGGACCTTCATTGTTTCAATCATGACGTCCTCGACGGGAACGTCGGAATACCCTTGCTTCTTCGTCGTCTTGACGAACCGGATGTCGTCGACCACCTGCATTCCGTCAACGACGCGTCCGAAGACGGCGTATCCGGCGGCATTGGCTCCACGCCCCTGATCGAGGGCCGGGTTGTCCTTGACGTTGATGAAGAACTGGTTCGTCGCGGAATTCGGATCCGAAGTCCGGGCCATCGAGATGGAGCCACGGACGTTCTTGAGTCCGTTCTGCCATTCGTTCTTGATCGGCGCCTTGTTCGGCCGCTTGGTCATCCCCGGCTCGAAGCCGCCGCCCTGGATCATGAAGTTGGGAATGACCCGATGGAAGATGGTGCCGTCGTAGGTGCCGTCCTCGGCATACCCGACGAAGTTCTTCGTCGAGATCGGCGCCTTGACGCCGTCGAGTTCCAGAAGCACGGGGCCCTTGCTCGTGGTCATGAGCACGTAGACCATCTTGCCTTCCTCGACGGGCTTCTCCTCGACCTTCTTCCAGTTTGCGGACTTGAGGGGTTTCGCAGGCGTGGCGGGCTGCGGAGCGCCGAAGGCGTTCATCGCAAAGCCCATGACGAGAGCGAGGCTCCCGGTACGCAACATCGTGATCATGCTTGATTTCATCTTGTACTTCCTTCGTGAAAAAGGCCGAATCGGCCTGGCCGTACAGGGTACATCAGGGCAGTTCGTCCCGCTGGATGCGGATGGATTCGATCGGCACGAGATTCCCCTTGCCCATGCCCGGACAGGGCGTGTCCTGCTTGGCGGCTTCCCATGCCTCGGGCGAATCGATGTTCTCCTTCCAGAACGGCCAGGTGCGGCACTGAACGGGCCTCGCGTCGTAGAGGCCGCAGACGGCCTTTCCGGGCACGGTATCGCGATCGAGAAAGACGCAGTCGAAGCCGTGGACGGTCTTCCGTTCCTTGAGCGACCACCCCTGGGGAAGCCGTCGGGCATGCCGGCGGAGAAACGTCGCCTCGTCCAGGTCGAGCGAAGCGGCCATCGTCCGCCCCTCCTCCTCCGTGAACCAGACCGCACCTTCGGGGCCGGTGCAGCAGTTGCCGCACTGGGTGCACTTGAATCGAAGGCCGTCCACGTACCATTCCTCAGCCATGGCTCGAACCCCTCCCCGGATCCCAGGGACCGTCGAGCGGATCGATCTGGACGAGGTGGATGCTGCTGAGTTCAGAAACGGGCGTGAGCGAATCCAGTTCCACGGGGCGGTCGTCGAACGCGGCCCGGTCAAGCACGTAGATCTCGCGCAACGTCCAGGGGGACTCGCGTTCCATCCGCATCGTGATGAGTTCCTCCATCTCGCTGCGTGATGTCGCGGTTCCCCAGATGGTGGCGTGGGCCTCACGCAGGATCTCCCCCGAATCGGACTCGAGAATCACGACCGCGTGCCACAAGGTCCGGCCGATGCGTCGCCCGCGTCCGTCGACGTTCGTCGTCGGATCCTCGTTCAGCACCAGCAGCCATTCGTGCTTGAGATCCTGAAGCAGCTGATCGACGTCGCAGATCAATCCGTCGGCCTGGACCAGGACGGGGCGGATGTCGATCCCGCTCAGATCATCCAGTTCCAGGTCGTACCCGACGAGCGGGACCTCGTGGATCGAATGGGCATCGAGAATCGCCCGGACTTCATCCTGCATCGAGGGATCCACGTGGACCAGCAACCCCTTGTCGGGATCGAGGAACAGCTCGACGAACGGCTCCTCGGCATTGACGCCCACCGCGAGCCCCGCATCCTCGAGGAAGATCGGCTCGAACAGCCGCCATGTTTCCAGGAAGCGGGATCGATCGATTCCATCCTCGCCGATGAAGATGTCGATGGCACGATAGGCGTCGCGGGATCCGAGTTCGAGAATCCCGAAGAGTTCCTGCTCGGGCAGCAGCAGGAAGAAGGCGTCGAGCAGGCCGGCAAGCCGATCGAGCGACTCGACGATGTGGAATGTGCAGCAGTCGTCCAGATCCCCCTCTCCGGTCGTCCAGTGCATGGTCCACCCCTGCCGGGGCACGAGTCCGGCCGCGGGCACGATTCCCAGCGGGAAGGCGTATCCATCGGTGACGACGCGGGTCAGGTCGTTGCGGATTCTGAAGGGATCCATCACGTCCTCATAGTATCGCCCCGGGAGCCCGCGGGCTTCGACCTCTCTCCATCGAACCAGTATGATCGGCGGCGATCCGGGGCCATGACCCGAGGAGGGAATCCAGACACATGTCCGAGCAACGAGGCCAGTGGGCGAGCAGAACGGGATTCATCCTGGCCGCGGCGGGCTCCGCGGTCGGACTCGGAAACATCTGGAAGTTCCCGTACATCACCGGCGAGAACGGCGGCGGACTGTTCGTACTGATCTACCTGCTGTGCATCGTCCTGGTCGGACTTCCCATCCTCATCGCCGAGATCATGATCGGCCGGGCCGCCCAGGCGCAGCCCGTCGAGGCCTTCCGCAAACTCCAGGGCGGCCCGACCGGCTGGAGCATCGTCGGATGGTTCGGCGTCGTGGCCGGCTTCATCATCCTCTCCTTCTACATCGTCGTGGCGGGCTGGGCGATGGACTACACGCTCAAGTCGGTCGTCGGCTTCACGAACGACATCGGCGACTCCGCCCAGAAGCAGGCGATGGTCTACCGGGCAAGCGCGTCCATCGATTCGATGCGGACGGCCCTGGCCGACGACGAATCGAATCTCGACCTCGAATCCGCCAAGAAGACCTGGCGACGACAATTCTCCCCCTCCACCTGGGAGACGTACGAGGACTACACCGCCGTCATCGACACGGACGACGATTCGAAGGACAAGCCCGTCATCAAGCAGCGACTGCTCGATGTCCCCGCGACGGCCGCCGCAGTGGCGGCGGTGACGGCGAAGCAGCCGGATCTCGAAGCGACCCAGGCCGAGATCCGGACCGCCGCCAGGGCGAAGATCGACGCGATGGACGATGCGCAGGTCCTCGACGCCGCCGAAACCCTCAAGCGGAGACAGTCGATCCGCGACGACGTCACCTCGCTGTTCATGAACCTGCTCGGCGACGGGTGGACCAGCACGTTCTGGGCCTGCATCTTCATGTTCACGACCATCCTGATCGTGGCCACCGGAGTTGGAAGCGGCATCGAACGCGCGTGCCGAATCCTCATGCCACTGCTGATGACCTGCATCGTCGCCCTGGTGGTCTACGGGTTCTTCCAGCCGGGATTCGGCCGGGCGATCGAGTTCGTCTTCAGTCCGGATCCGACATCTCTGGAACCGCGCGGCGTCCTCGAAGCCCTCGGACACGCCTTCTTCACGTTGTCGCTCGGCATGGGCTGCATGATCACCTACGGTTCGTACCAGCGATCGAACAGCGGCGGCCTGGTCGGCCAGTCGGTGGCCATCGCCTCCTTCGACACCGTCATCGCGATCCTCGCCTGCCTCATGATGTTCCCCATCATCTTCAGCTACGGACAGGATCCCTCCAGCGGTCCGGGCCTGGTGTTCATGAGCATGCCGCTGGCCTTCGCCGAAATGGGCAAGCTCGGCATGCTGCTGGGCATCGTGTTCTTCGGCCTGCTCGTCTTCGCGGCACTGACCAGCGCCATCTCGCTGCTCGAGGTCACTGCGTCCTATCTCATCGATGCCAAGAAGTGGAGCCGTCATCGTGCGGCCTGGACGATGGGCGGCGCCATCTTCCTCGTGGGCATCATCACCGCATTCGCCAACAGCAAGGGGTTCCTCATGAGCTCCTGGCTGCCCGGCTTCGGCCAATCCTTCTTCGACACGATGGACCTGCTCACCAGCAATTGGATGCTGCCTCTGGGCGGCCTCTTCATCGCGATCTACGCCGGCTGGATCATGCCCAAACGCATCCGACAAGCCGAACTCTCCGATCTCAACGGCGGCATCGCCGGCGCATGGCTGTTCCTCGTCCGATTCGTCGCCCCGCTGCTGGTCGTCATCGTCCTGCTCGACAAGATCGGACTGATCGACGTGAACGAGATCTCCTTCACCCTGATGAACTGATTCGAACCCGAGAAACCGAGAAACCGAGAAACCACCATGGACGCATTCAACGACTTCATCGGATTAATCACCGGCGTCATCTGGGCCGAATGGGTCCTCTACACTGTGCTGGCCGTCGGCCTGCTGTTCACCCTGTGCAGCGGCTTCTGCCAGTATCGCGCCCTGACCCACGGCGTCGCGGTGACCAAGGGGGACTACGACGACCCGGATGACCCCGGCGCGATCAGCCATTTCCAGGCTCTTTCGGCCGCCCTGTCGGCCACCGTCGGCCTCGGCAACATCGGTGGCGTCGCCATCGCCATCGCCATCGGCGGGCCCGGTGCCGTCTTCTGGATGTGGATCGTCGGCTTCGCCGGCATGGCACTCAAGACCACCGAAGTCGCTCAGTCGATGCTGTTCCGAGACACCAGCGAAAAGGACAATCCGCACGGCGGTCCGATGTTCGTGGCCCACGAGGGATTCAAGCGATGGGGTCTGGGAGGAGTGGGCTGGTGCATCGGCGCCCTGTTCTGCATCACCCTGCTCATCAGTGCCGCCACGGGCGGCAACATGTTCCAGGCATGGAACGTCGGCGACATCACCCGGGAGGCACTCGATCTGCCGAAGTGGATCACCGGCGTCGTCCTCGCCATCATCGTGGCGACGGTCATCATCGGGGGCATCAGGCGGATCGGATCGGTCGCCAGCGTGCTGGTTCCGTTCATGTGCGTGCTCTACGTACTGATCGCGCTGGCCGTGCTCGTGATGAACCTGGGCACGATTCCGGACGTGATCGGCCTGATCTTCACCAGCGCCTTCAATCCATCCGACGCCGGCGGCGCCTTCATCGGCGGCTCCGTGGGCATGGCGTTCCTGTGGGGCATGAAGCGGGCCCTGTTCTCCAGCGAAGCCGGGCAGGGGTCCTCCCCCATCGCCCACTCCGCGGCCCAGACCAAGGAACCCATCAGTGAATCCGTGGTCGCGGGACTCGAGCCGTTCATCGACACCATCGTGGTCTGCACCCTGACCGCCCTCGTGATCCTCTGCACCGGAGCACTGGAACGCGGCGACGGCATCGAGGGTGCGGATGGCCAGCTCGCATCCAACGTGGCCATCACCTCGCACGACGGCAAATGGACCGTCGGCACCCCGGCCGAGTTCATCATCGACGGCAACTCCGTGATGATGGGCAGGACCGAACTGCCCGAACGCACCCCGCGGGGAGCATCAATGGGCGGCGAATGGCGAAACAAAGACAACGTGTTCGCGATCGCAGAGGGCGGCGATCTCAACGAGAAGACCAACTCGAACCGGATCCGCATGGCGGGAACGGTGGTGATCCCCGAAGAGACGTCTTCAAAGGCCTACGTACGCTGGAAGACCGTCTCCGTCGAGTCGTGGGACATGCTTGCCGAACAGGGAGAGGCGCCGAAACTCGTCGAGCCGCTCCTGTACGAGGACTACGTCGGCGCGACCTTCACCGCGTACGCGATCAATCGGCAGTTCCCGGGCATCGGAACCTGGCTCATCCTCATCGCATCCTGGCTGTTCGCGATCAGCACGATGATCTCCTGGTCCTACTACGGGGAACAGGGCGTGGTGTTCCTCTTCGGCAGCACCGTCGTCCCGCTCTACAAGATCGTGTACTGCATCCTGATTGTGGTGGCGACGCTTCCGATCGTGTCGACAACCGACGAACTCGGCAACCTGACCGATCTGGGCACGGGCGTCATGCTCTGGGTGAACATCCCGATCATGCTGATCTTCGGCTTCATGGCAATGAAGGCCTACCACTCCTACTTCCGTCGTCTCCGGAGCGGAGAGATCAAGCGGCACGACGATTGATCGGCCGCGGGGCCGGCCTACGCGGTCGCGGACGGTCCCGCATCGAACTTCTTGCCCTTGATCGTCTTGAGGACGAGCAGTGCGCCTTCGTCGGCGTAGTGCTTGTTGGCGAACCTCGACAGCAGCAGCGCGAGGCCCTGCTGCTGCTCGGCGGCGTTCTTCGAATCGCTGAACACCCTCGAGACCACGTTGACGATCGGCCGTGCCCCTCCGATGTGGGGGACGAACTCGGGGACGATCTCCTTCTCGGCGATGATGTTCGGGAGCAGCCTGAACGGCGTCCGCAGCAGCACCTTCGAACCGAGCCAGCTCAGCAGATCCGTCTTGTAGACGCCGACCATCGACTTGCACTGGCGGGCCAGGTGCAGGGTGACCGTTCCGGAGACCGCGATGGCGATGTCGCACCAGGCGATGGCGATGTCGCGCTGGCCGGTGACCATGTTGAGTCCACTCGGAAACTCCTTCAGCTTCCGCCTGATCAACCTGGCGATGTCCGCATCGGCCGCGACGATCAATGCCGTCAGTCCGCTGTTGCGTGAACGAAGTTCCATGAAGGCGTTCACGAGCAGGCGGAGATTCTTCCGCACCTCCTGGGGCCGGGAACCGGGGAACAGGCACAGACGCGGCGCCCCGTGGGGCATTCCATGAAGGTTCTTCTTGAGCTCCTTCAGGTCGAGTTCCCGGTTGATCGCCGGGTGCCCGATGAAGCGGCCGGGAATGTCGCGTTCGCCGAGCCAGGTCGGTTCGTGCGGCAGGAGACAGAGCACCAGATCGGTTCGCTTGCGGAGCTTGCCCGCACGCCAGCCGCCCCAGGCCCACAACTGCGGACATCCGAGGTGGATGATCTTCGCACCCGCCTTGCGGGTCATCGCGCAGATCGGAAAGTTCGCCGCCGGCGAATCGACCGGAATGTGTGCGATCACGCGGTACTGCTTGAGCCATCGACGGATCTCTCCGTGATGACGCCGCACGGCGCGGATCTTCTTGATGGCGCCGAGTCCCATCGCCGCGTTGGATACGGTGTGCTCGACCAGCGTCGCTCCGGCCTGCTCCATGAGCGGGCCACCCCATGCGTAGATCTTCACGTCGGGAGCCCGGGCCTTGAGTCGTTCGATGATGGGAGCCGCCAATGCGTCTCCACTGGGCTCGAACGCAGTGAAGAGAATGGCCGGCTTGTTCGGACCTGTGCTTGTCATGGTGCTCCTCGCGACGCCCGCGGATCTGACTGGCGGACGGATCTTGACCCAGAGGATACTTGGAGGCTCCCGGACATGCATTCCTGCTGCCAGCCTTCCACCTCGGAGGCCCACTCGGTACGATGCCACCCCCATTCCCTCAAGGACCACACCATGCTCAAGCGAACCCACATGTGCGGAGCACTCCGCGCCTCAGACTCCGGCAACGAAGCGACGCTCTGCGGGTGGGTCAACACCTACCGTGATCAGGGCAAGGGACTGGTGTTCATCGACCTGCGCGACCGCAGCGGGATCACCCAGATCGTCTTCGATCAGGAGGATGTTCCGGCCGAGATGATGGAACTGTCCCGCACGCTGCGACGCGAATCCGTGATCGCCGTGTCCGGACCGGTCCGGATGCGTGACGGCGGCAACAATCCCAAGATGGAGACCGGCGACATCGAACTGGTCGGATCGAAGCTGGAGATCCTCAACATCACCGAGAATCCGCCGATCCTGCCGGACGAACACGAAGCGCAGAAGATCGACGAGGAGGTCCGGCTGCGGCATCGCTACATCGACCTGCGACGCCCCCGCATGCAGTCGATCCTCGGCCTTCGCAGCGACGTGGCCCGGTACACCCGCAACTTCTTTTCCGGGAACGGCTTCCTCGAGGTCGAGACCCCGCTGCTCATCCGGAGCACGCCCGAGGGCGCACGCGACTTCATCGTCCCGTCCAGGATGTATCCCGGTCAGTGGTACGCACTTCCCCAGAGCCCGCAGCTGTTCAAGCAGATCCTGATGGTCTCCGGGTGCGATCGCTACATGCAGATCTGCAAGTGCCTCCGCGACGAGGATCCGCGAGCCGATCGACAGGCCGAATTCACCCAGATCGACCTCGAGATGAGCTTCGTCGACCAGGACGACGTCATGGACATCATGAGCGAGTACGCCGTCGGACTCTTCAAGGAGTTCAAGGACATCGATCTCGGAACCATCCCGCGGATGGCCTACGACGAGGCGATGAACCGGTACGGATCCGATCGTCCGGATCTCCGGTTCGATCTGACCATCGAGGACGTCTCCGGCATCGCCCCCGCCACCGGCTTCAAGGTGTTCACCGAGGCCCTGGCCAAGGACGACGGCGTGATCAAGGCCATGCGCATTCCGGGCGGCGCCGAGAAGCTGACACGGAAGCTGCTCGACGGCTACGGCGAATACGCGAAGACATGGCGCACCGGCGGCCTTCCCTTCGTCAAGTACACCGGCAACGGCGACAACGGCGGATTCGAGACGGGGGTCGCCAAGTTCCTCGCTCCCGTGGCCGATGAACTGATCTCGACGCTCGGCCTGGAAACCGGCGACGTCGTGCTCTTCACCGCCGACACCCGATCCATCGCGAACACCGCGATGGGCCACGTACGGCTCAAGGTCGCCGACGACCTCGGTCTGATCGATCCGGAAGCCTGGGCCCCGCTGTGGGTCGTGGACTTCCCGATGTTCGACTGGGACGAGGAAGGCAAGCGATACGTCAGCCTGCACCATCCATTCTCCGCTCCGCTGGAGGCGGATGTCGCCAAGCTCGACGACGATCCGGCCGGATGCCTGTCGGCATGCTACGACCTCGTGATCAACGGATCCGAGGTCGGCGGCGGCTCCATCCGTATCCACCAACCCGCCGTGCAGGCCAAGGTCTTCGGACTCATCGGCCTCAGCGACGAGGAGGCCCGGGAGAAGTTCGGCTTCCTGCTGGAAGCCCTTCGCTTCGGAGCCCCCCCTCATGGCGGCATCGCGTTCGGTCTCGACCGGCTGGTCATGCTGCTGCACGGCACCGACAACATCCGCGACGTCATCGCCTTCCCGAAGACCCAGCACGGCTCGGATCTGATGTGCGAGGCCCCCGGCCCCGTCGACGAGGCCCAGCTGACCGATCTGGGACTCCGGGTCGAAGTCCAGGACCAGACCGACTGAACAGGTCCCGGGGAATACGCTACCCTCGGCGGCATGAACAAGGCGACCAACTGGCTGACCGCCCTGATCGTTCTCAGCATGATTCTGGGAGTGGTGTTCGGAGAGTTCATCCTCTTCGATGCGGAAAATCCGATCGATGGCGACCACTGGACGAAGTCGGTCGGCGATCTGGTCCTCATCAGACCCCTGAAGATGCTCGTGATTCCGCTGATCTTCCTCAGCGTCGTCGCCGGCATCACCCGCATCGGCGATCCGTCGAAACTGGGCAAGCTGGGCATCAGCACGCTGGCCTACTACCTGGGAACCATGCTGATCGCCGTGATCATCGGCGCTTCGCTGGTGTCGTTCTTCCAGCCGGGCCATCTCGAACCGGATGTGGCCATGTCGCTGCAGGAGAACGGGCAGGCCCTCTTCGATGCGAACGAGACCAAGAAGGCCCAGATCGAGGGCATGCAGAAGGAATCGCTCGGCAGCACCTGGCTGAACATCCTGCGTCAATGCATACCGACGAACGTCTTTGAGGAGATGGTCCAAAGCCGCCCTCTGGGAATCATCGTCTTCGCCCTCGGCTTCGGGCTGGCCCTCGCCGCCGGAGGCCAGCGGACCGAACCCGCCAGGCGATTCTTCAACGCCGCGTTCGAAGGCATGATGATCTTCGTGCAATGGGTCATCTGGCTGACCCCCGTCGGTGTCTTCTTCCTGATGGCATGGACCGTCGGGACGATCGGCTTCGCGACCATCGTGGGCCCGCTGGGCAGCTACATCGGTGTGGTGCTGCTCGGCCTGCTGATCCACGGCGCACTGGTCCTGCCACTGCTGCTGTGGCTGCTTGCCGGCACGAACCCCTACCGCTTCATGTGGCAGATGCGACGCGCCCTGCTCACCGCATTCGGCACGGACTCGAGTTCAGCGACGCTTCCGGTCACGATGGACTGCGCCGAGGGCGAAGGTGGATGCTCGAAACGGGCCAGCAACTTCGTCCTGCCCCTCGGCTCGACCGTCAACATGGACGGCACCGCCCTCTACGAGGCGGTCGCGGTCGTCTTCCTCTTCCAGTTGTTCGGCTTCGAACTGGCCTTCAGCGAACTCGTGATCGTCGTCATCACCGCCACCCTCGCGGCCATCGGCGCCGCCGGCATCCCCTCCGCGGGACTGGTCACCATGGTCGTCGTCATCGCCGCCGTGAACTCCAGTCTCGCAGGCACCGGCCAGCAACTGCCGCTTGCCGCGATCGGCGTGATTCTCGGCGTCGATCGGATCGTGGACATGTGCCGAACGACGGTGAACGTCTGGGGCGACGCGACCGCGGCCAAGGTGATGACCAGGCTGGCTCCGGACGATCCGGCGGGAAATGACTGAACTCAGAAGGACTGGTCGGCGAGCCAGTGCTCGGCGTCGAGCGCCGCCTGGCATCCCATGCCGGCAGCGGTGATCGCCTGTCGATACTGGGCATCGGCCACGTCGCCTGCGGCGAAGACGCCCGGCAGGTTCGTCTGGCTGGTTCGGGTGGGAAGCAGGACATAGCCCTTGTCGTCCATCTGCACATCGGTTCCCTGCAGGAACTTCGAAGCGGGTGTATGACCGATCGCGACGAAGAGTCCGTTGACATCGAGCCGGGATCGCTCACCGGTCACCGTGTCCTCGAGCTCGACCGCTTCGATCATGGTGTCGCCGATCACGTCGACGACGGCGCTGTTCCAGTGCACCTTGGCGTTTTCGGCACCGAGCACGCGCTCCTGCATGGCCTTGGAGGCCCGGAACGAGTCGCGACGATGGATGACGTGCACCGTGGATGCGAACTTCAGCAGGTAGGAGGCCTCCTCCATGGCGCTGTCGCCACCTCCGACGACGGCCAGCGGCTTGTCGCGGAAGATCGGAAGTGCGCCGTCGCACACGGCACAGGCGCTGACGCCTCCACCGGACGTCGCCAGTCGGAGTTCGTTGTCGAGACCGATCCAGTTCGCCGTCGCACCGGTTGCCACGATGACCGATCGGGTCTCGATCTCCTTGCCCCCGGAGGTCGTCAACCGCATCGGCTGCGAGCTGAAATCGCAGGACACCACGTCTTCACCGAGGATGCGGGTTCCGAACCGCTCGGCCTGGGCCTGGAAGTGCTGCATCATTTCCGGACCGCTGATCCCCTCGGGAAATCCCGGGTAGTTCTCCACGTCGGTGGTCAGCATCAGCTGGCCGCCGGGCAGCACCGGAGCCGGATTCGACTGGGGCACGCCGATGCAGCAGATGGGTTCGAGATTGGCCCTGGCGGCGTAGATCGCCGCCGTCCAACCGGCCGGTCCGCTTCCGATGATCACGCAGTTTTCTGGACTAGGCATGGGTCAACGCCGCTCCTGCTGGCCACGCACCAACGCCTTGGCCGGAGGCCAGTAGAGAAGGTCGTCGTCCGGTCCATGCGTGGTGGTACCGGACTCCCGTGAATCGTTCTCGAGATTGGGGCCGAGGCTGTACACGATGCAGTTGCCCGGCTCGAGCCAGACGCGATCGACGCCGATGAACACGGCCCGACGATCGTTGAGGTACCGATACTCCATCAGTCCCAGACTTTCGTTGAATACATCGACGCTCTGCTGCTTGGAGAGCGGATCGGGGAACAGCGCGACCATCTTGGCGGGGAACCGGCCCCGGGCGGCCCGGTAGCTGCAGAGCGCCGCGGCCACGATGGTGCCGCGTGTCTCGTTCAGCAGCATGTTCCGGAGCTCGAAGAGATCCATGATGTCGTCGACGATGAACAGCACCGATGCGTAGCGGGTCGGATTGGTCTTGTCGTATTCCGTCTCGAGTCCGAGCATCGATGAATACTCGCGGATGCGCCATCGCCTCCACCAGTCGTCGAAGATGTTCTGGAGACGTTCCTTCGTCGCGGGGAGGCCGCCGTGGAGCTCGGAGAGCTCGACCCATCGACGGCCGGCGCCGAATCGTCCCAGCGGCTCGTCCACCGCCTGGATCTCGGTGAAGACCTCCATGAAGCGTTCGCCCTGGGCGTCGCCCGTGGTGGGATCGAACACCTGCTCGAAGATCTCCTCGGCCACTTTCCGATCCGCCTCGGGAATGAGGAGCCGGCTTCGATCCGTACGGAGAAACGGGATCTCCTTCTGGGCGATGTGCCGGAACTGCTCCGCATCGATGCGATCCGCATAGGAGTAGAAGCAGTCGCGCATGTTCTCGAGCGAGACGATCAGCAGTTCCATGCACGTCCGCTTCTCGACGAGGAAGTCGCGGTCGCAGAACTTCCTGAGCAGCCACAGCTGGGCCACGGAAAGATCGATCGCCTTCTGGGATTCCCCCGCCTCGTAGAGGCGATAGGTCTCGGCCGTCGAGTACGCCAGGATCTCACGCAGCGCGTCGAGGTACTGGAAGTTGTTGTTGCGGACGTTCCCCTTGGACCAGATCTCGACCATGATCCCCTTCTGCTGATAGGTCGCAGGAACATTCTGGGAACCGTAGGGCAGGCCGATGATGGTCTGCTGCGAGGCCTCGATGATCGCCTCGGTCATGCCCGGGTTGTCCTTGGCCCAGGCTTCGACCTCGCTCCAACCGGACATTCCCGGCCAGATGGTTTCGAGATTGAACTCGGCGCTGATCGCGCGCGGCGGCTTGGACAGATCGAGATACGCATCGAAGAGCGTCCGCCAACCCTTGGAGGATTCGGTGCCCTTGATGGAGTTGTGGTCGTTCAGTCGATCCAGCAGTTCGCCGACATCTGCCGAAGCCGTGGTCGAGGCACCGAGAAATGCGACGATGCCGAGCACTGCCGCACGAAGTGGATGGAGATGCGTCATGACGTCCTTCCCTGCATAGAAGGCCCGGAATCCCCGAGCCGAATCTGGTTTTTCGATTGTAGCAGGCCCCCAGTCTCCACGGGCCACCCCGCCCCTGCGGCTATACTCGGGGCTCGAATCGGTACGAACTCCCCCCAAGCCCAGGGCGGTACGCATGACCAGCATCCAGGACCATCTCTCGAAGCGTATCGACGGCTCGATCAAGGCGATCGACTCCATACGGGAGTTCCTGCCCGAGCTGATACGGGTCGGAAACTCGATCTTCGAACGAATGGAATCGGGGGGAATCCTCTATACGGCCGGCAACGGTGGTTCGGCCGCCAATGCCCTGCACCTCGCCGAGGAACTCGTCGGCAAGTACCGATCCGAACGGCCCCCCATGGCGGCGGTCTGCCTCAACTCGGATCCGACCGGTCTGACGTGCATCGCAAACGATTTCGGCTTCGAGGCCGTCTTCGCCCGCCCCTGCAGCGCGCTGCTGCGACGCGGAGACATCCTGCTGATCTGCTCGACGAGTGGGCGGAGCGGAAATCTGATCGAAGCACTCCAGGTCGCCCGTGACAACGAGATCCTGACCGTCGGCTTGCTGGGCAAGGACGGCGGCCCCTGCCGCGACCTGTGCGATCACCCGATCGTGATTCCGAACGATGATTCGGCCTTCATCCAGGATGCCCACCAGGCACTCATCCACCTGCTGTGCGAGATGGCCGAACAACGCTGATCGCAGCCGGGATATCGGCCTCGAGCCATCGCAAACGACCTCCGAAAGCCTCTCCGATGCCCGGGGAGGCGATTTGCGTGCCATGTGCACTGTTGAATGAAACCTTCAGCGTCCACCGGACGTATGAATCATGCAGAACCACTGCAGCGGACATGCCGGATCGGCCGACCTTCCTTGAGTGAGGAGACACCCCGTCTCCAACCCAGGTCCGGCCCGCACACCCGGAGCCCAGGAGTCTTCAGCATGAACCATCGCCGCCTCCACGCCACATTCGTCGCAGCCGTTCTCATCGGCCTGCTCAGCGCCTCCAATGCCAGGGCCGCACTGATTCAGATCACACCCGATCTGCAGCTCCAGACCCAGTGGCTTCCCGGCGTCTTCGACGACGTGCCCGGACGATTCTCGAACGAGGCGTTGACCATCATCCACGACTCCCTGGCCGACTCGGGAATCTCGACCGACGGCTCCATCACGATCCTCGGACTCGATACGGATGCCGGCATCACGCTTGCGTTCCTCATCGATGCCGGCGGCGACGACGACGGCTCCTTCGACAGCACGCTCTCGTTCCAGTCGACCGCACCGATCGGCCGCACCGCATGGATCAACGATCAGCCCGGCGACGTCAGCGGCAACTTCGAGGGCACGAGTGGAAACCAGATCTCCTACGGACTCTTCAGCTGGAACTCCAACTTCGAAGGCGACGCCTTCGCATGGTCCGGCCTCCAGCAGGGCGACGAGATCAACGCGCTGTTCGGTGTGGTGTCGGGATCAACCTTCCCCGGACTCCTCGCATCGGACACGTTCCAGTTCGTCTCGGCGGACGAGGACGGCTGGTCCGTGGTCTTCACCGATTCCTTCACGTCGAACGGCCTCTTCGGCTTCAGCGCCGGAGTGGTCCCCACTCCCGGCACCCTGGCCGTGCTGGGAATGCTGGCCGCCGTCAGGCGACGAAGACGTCGCTGAGGCAAGAAAAACACCACTGGTTCGTTGGACTCCAGACCACGCAGGCCGATATCCTCTCGAAGACCTGCAAGGAGCACCATGAACACACAATCACCACAGGCACCACAGGCACCACAGGCACCGGCCCCACGCCCGGGCGACCAGATCGCCTCCGGCGGCACCATCGGCCTCGTTCTGGTCCGGATCGTCGTTCCCCTCTGGGTCCTCACCGGAGCCCTCTTCAAGATCACGGAGCGTTCCCCGAGCCTGCTTCCCCGCGACTTCCTCAAGCAGGTGGAGTCGCTTGGATTCGATCTGTACTGGGTCCTCGCGACGCTCATCGCGATCGAGTTCATCGCCGTTCTGATCATGGTGTTCATCCCCAAGCTGGCACGACTCATGGCGGTGCTGATGCTGGTGGCGTTCTGCCTCGTGCTCCTCAACGAACTTCGAGCCGGCAACTTCTCGTCGTGCGGATGCCTCGGCAGCGTCTCGCCGCCGCCGTGGCTCATGCTGCTCATCGACTTCCTCCTCCTCATGGGAGTGGTCGCGTTCAAGCCCAGGCCGCTGGAGATCACCAGCGATCGCGCAGGCTGGGCGCTGGTCTCGGTGCTGATCATGATCACCAGCGGAATCACATTCGGGATCGTGCTGAGCGAGATGGGTCCGACCACCATCGTCCAGGTCGAGCAGGAGCAGGACACCGGATCGGCGCCTGTGGACGATGCGGAAGCCGCCGAGCCCACTGCGCCGGAGCCACCCGCCGTTGAAACGACGAAGACGATGACCCTTCCCGCGTACTACCTGGTCGACGCCTCCGACTGGGTGGGGCGCAATGTGCGGGACATCGACATGATCGAGTACATCGACGGACTCGCCGACAGCCTCCAGGCGGGACGTCAGTATCTGATCTTCTACAGCCGAACCTGCGACCACTGCCAGATGCTTCTGGAGATGCACTTCGGATTCGGCAGCCCGGTCCCCACGACGCTCGTCGCGGTCCCGGAGAACAAGGGCGGCTTCGAGACGGACGGCCTGCTCGATCAACCCTGCATGGATTGCCGCGAACTGGAACTTCCCGTCGGCTGCGAATGGCTCCTCACCCCCCCACTGGTGCTTGCACTCGAGGACGGAGTCGTGAAATGCGCCAAGGAAGCCGAGGACAGCGACGTGCCCGAGTGCCTGATCTGGCATTGACTGCTACCCTGCCGGGATGACATACGATCTCAACGCAATGCTCGCCCACGTGGATGACCACATCGAGGAGTCGATCGAACGGCTCAAGGACATCCTTCGCATTCCATCCGTCAGCACCGACCCCGGCTTCGCCGACGACGTGCGCCGCTGCGCGGATCACATGGGCGACATGCTCAGGGACCTGGGCATGCAGACCACCGTGCACGCGACGGAGGGGCATCCCATGGTCGTGGCCCACGACGCAGGGCCCGGAACCGATGACGCTCCGACGATCCTCTACTACGGACACTACGACGTGCAGCCGGCGGACCCCTACGACCTCTGGGACTCCGACCCGTTCGATCCCCAGATCGTCGACCATCCGGACGGACGGCGCATCGTCGCCCGCGGGGCGGACGACGACAAGGGACAGCTGATGACCTTCATCGAAGCCATGCGAGCCTGGAAGCAGGTGCACGGCGGACTGCCGGTTCGCGTGATCGTGCTGCTGGAGGGCGAAGAGGAATCCGGAAGCGCCAGCCTGAACCCGTTCCTCGAGGCCCATCGCGACGAACTGCAGGCGGATGCCTGCGTGATCTGCGACACCGGCATGTGGAACAGGACCACTCCGGCCGTCACCACCATGCTGCGCGGCATCGTGGGCATCGAGGCGATCCTGCACGGACCCGGACACGACCTGCACTCCGGCATGTACGGCGGCGCCGTGCTGAATCCGATCAACGCGTTGGCCCGCATCGTCGGGGAACTGCACGACGACGCCGGACGCGTCCAGGTCGAGGGGTTCTACGACGACGTCGAGGAACCCGCGGAACTCGAGACGTGGAAGGGACTCGGCTTCGACGAAGCCGCGTTCCTCGCCAGTGCCGGCTGCGACACCACGGTCGGCGAGCAGGGCCGAAGCGTGCTCGAACGCACGTGGTCGCGACCGACCTGCGACGCCAACGGAATCTACGGCGGCTACCAGGGCGCGGGCGGCAAGACGGTCATCGCCTCGCACGCCGGAGTGAAACTGACCTGCCGACTGGTCCCGGACCAGGACGCCGCGAAGATCCACGCCGGCCTGATCTCGTTCTTCGAGGACCGGACGCCTCCGGGCGGACGCTGGGAGTTCCTCGGCGAAGGCGCGTTCCCCGCCATCCGCGTGCCAACGGACTCGCCCTGGCTGCAGGCCGCTCTCGACGGACTCGAGACCGCGTGGGGGGTCAGTCCGGTTCTGATGGGCTGCGGGGGTTCGATTCCCGTGGTCGGTTCGTTCCAGTCCATTCTCGGCGTCGACTCGCTGCTGGTCGGATTCGGCCTCGACGACGACCGCGTGCACTCGCCCAACGAGAAGTACGACCTCAGCTCGTTCCACAACGGAATCAAGTCGCACGTGGCGATCCTGGGCCGCTTCGCCGACGTCGCGAAGTCGGACTGAGCTCCGATGGACGACGAGCCGGAAGCATGCCCCCGGCTCGTCTCGTCGCTCGACCGTCCTTCGTGATCAGCCCGGATCCGCCGGATTCCCGTTGACCGTGACGGACGCGGGCAACTCGAACGGGCCGCTGCCCTGGAAACCGAACTGGATCGACTGACCATCCTCGATGGTGCCGTTCCATTCCTCGTGACGGAGTTCGACCACGCCGCCCTGCTGACCCACCAGCACCGCATTCCAGGCGCTGTCGACCTGGAAGCCGGCCTGCAGCACGAGATCCCAGTTGGAGATCGATTGGCCGGTCTGGTTGACGATCGTGAACTGGGCGACGAACCCGCCGTCCCACTGGTCGTCGGCGACCATGAGCCACTGGATCCCCTCGACCTGGCACGCATCGAGCACGCCGTCGCCATCGAGATCCTCGGCGCCCTGGTCGATGTCGCATGCGTCCGGAACACCGTTGGCGTTGCAGTCGGAAACGCCGCCTTCGGCGATCTCGCAGGAGTCACCGACACCGTTTCCGTTGCAGTCGTCGAACGACTGGCACTGATCGGGCAGGCCGTCCGCATCGCAGTCCGCCGCCCCCTGTTCGATCTCGAAGGCGTCGGGAACTCCGTCGTCGTCGCAGTCGGGCTCGCATTCGTCCGGAACGCCGTTGCCGTCGAGGTCCTGCGCACCACCGCCGATCTCCTCGGCGTCGTCGATGCCGTTGTCGTTGCAGTCGAGCGATCCCTCCTCGCCGTAGACGAGGACACCGCCGTCGAAGACGGCGATCATCCCGGTCTTGACGATCGCGGACTGGCCGACGGGCAGGCCCGCGATGGAAGGATCGTTCGAGACGTCCCACGCCGACGCGGGCACGCCGGCGACCAGACCGACCCGGACCTGGCATTCACGACGGTAGTCGGCGCCCTCGCCGGGACCGAACGCGACCCCCGGGTATCCGACCTCGAAGAAGTACAGATCGGAGCCTGCATTGGCGACCTGCAGATCGCCCACCGTCCCGCCGTCGAGGAATCCGCCGTCCACCTCGACGTCGTCGGGGCCGAACCCGGCCGCGATCACCTCGGAGAGATCCAGATAGATCCGATACGACAGCGCGTCGCTCCAACGTGCCGGCCACGCGCTGCGGTTGTTGAGCAGGCACCGAAGGCGGACGAAATCGTCGCCCGATTCGATGATGGACGCCTCGACGAACATCTCGTTCCCGTAGGAATCGCCGGCCGGAGGAAACTCCGATTCCGGAAGCGGGGAGCCGCCGTAGGCGAGGGACATGCGTCCCAGCGCGGCGACGAATCCGGCGTTGTAGTCGCAGGCGACCTCGTTCGCGATCCAGTCGCCGCGATCGTCCACGTAGTCGAAGTCGTCGGGCGACGCGGGCCCGCCCACCAGTGCTCCCCAGAGCACATGGCGATTGGGTCCGGAGTCGCCGATGTCGTTGTTCCACGAACCATGGGCGCCCCGGTGATGGGGCGACAACGGCGGGTTCGCTCCGAACCCGCAGACGTAGCTCGAGTTCCTCGGATTGTCTCCGAGGATGTAGTTGATCTGCTGCTCGCCGTACGAACGGTATCGCCCGTCCGGCGTGTCGCCGACGAGTTCCGCGTAGGCGAATGCGATGAACGACGTGTTCGCCGCGTACCGGAGCGACCCCCACTGGTCGAGCCAGGACAGACCGCCCGGGGTGTAGGCGATTCCACCCCCGGGCATCCAGTACCCGAGATGCCCCTCGACGTAGTCGATGTACTTCTGACGTCCCGTCAGCGAGGCGAGAAGCACCGCCGCTCCATTGATCTTGCCGTCCCATGTCTGGGCCCAGGCCTGATCCGGACCCGCCTGGTCGTAGTGCGCTTCGGCCCGATCGAGGTAGTCCTGCTCGCCGGTGGCCCGATGCAGCCACGCCGCGGCCCAGGTCAGTTCATCGTGATAGCCCGACCACGAGTTGTAGAAGGACGCCACCTCGGGAATGGAATCCGTGTAGTTGCCGCGATGGGTGTCGGCGAACGAATACAGCTCGCGCGCATGCTGCAGCAGCTCCGCGGCGTACGCCGGCTCGTCGGAGAAGAGCATCGATGCGGCCGCCAGGAACGCCGCCGCCTCGGCCGCGGGTTCGCTTCCGGGATGCTCGGGAGAGAGCCACCAGATCTTCGGTCGATACCCGTTGGCGATCGTATGCACTTCGGCGGGACCCCAGAACCCGTGCGATGCGTTGCCCAGACCGATCTGTCCACAGAAGACGTTCGGTTCCGGATGGGCCGCGATGCACCAGTCGGCATGCCAGCGCAGCGTGTCCTTCAGTTCGTCCATCAATCCCGCGGACTGGAATCCGTCGTTGAAATCCACTCCGCTCCAGGCCATGGTCGTCATGGCGGAACTGATGGGAAGAACGAACGTGGGCGAATCACCCGCATCCATGTACCGATTCAGGATCTCCGGCCCCACCGGATACTGGCCGTTGAGCTGCTCCAACTCGTAGTCGAAGCAGTCTCCACGCCAGTCGAGCGGATAGTCGTCGGGAAGATCCCCGGCCCGCTGTGCGTAGTAGAAGGCCATCGCCTTCTGCAACGCCTCGCCGTAGTTGTACGGGCCCTCACCTTCCGTATCCGGACACGGTCCCCACCCTCCGAGCACCGCCAACAGATCATCGATGCCGACGATGCCGTTGCCGTCCAGATCTCCCACGCACGTCCCGGGACACGGGCCCCAGTCGGAAAGCACTGCCAGCAGATCGTTCACACCGACCGATCCGCTGCCGTCGGGATCGGGGCATGGATTCGCCTCCGATGTTCCAGCGAACATCAATGACAACGCAAGGACCGGGCACGTCTTCCACCCTGGATGAAACATCTTCGTCAGATTCATTTCTTCACTCCTTTGTTCGTCGCGTCAGCAACCGTGCCGACACCTGCCATGAACCAAAAGAGTGAGCGACATTTCGCTTCATCACGGCCAAATTGCGTTTCTTCAGCGTGGAATATCGTTGAATTTTCCAATGAATGGACCGTCAACCATCATCTTGCGGGTTCCTTGCAGACATGAGGTCTCCTGATGCATACCAACGTAGAATCAGGGACGTGAATCGAATCCTTCTTCAACTCATTCCGTGCCTCGCCGTCTTCCTCGCCGGGACGACGCACGCCCAGTCCCAGGCTCCGGTCGACATCCAGCTCAAGGAGTTCGGAACCGGCAACACCTGGCGGGCCGGCGACACCATCGGCATCCGGGTCGAACTGACCAGCAATCAACCGGGCGAGCAGCAGTACTGGGTGGAGTGGAATCTTCCGACGGCCGACGGAGACACCGCGCAGTACGGACGACGGATCGCCCTGTCCCCGGGCCAACCACGAGACCTCTGGCTCTACGGACCACTGCGACCGTGGTTCACGGGCGATACGGGAATGGAGATCGGCGTCCGGACATGGGAGGACGCGGACCCCGGCGCACGCATCGCCAATCTCCGGTTCCTGCCACGCTCGGTCGGGCCGGCCCAACTGACCAGCACCACGTCGCTGCTTGGCGTTCTGGGCACGCGTCAGGTCGGACTCGAACAGTATTCCGCCGCGTCCGGCGCCCTGAACGAGAGACCCGTGTCCGCCAACGAGGCGACCACCGTGGTCTCGATCCCGTCCATCGACCAGTTTCCGGATCGGTGGGAGGGCTGGCGTCCCTTCGAAGCGCTGGTCTGGACCGATCTGGAACCCGATCTTCGGCCGAGCCAGGAAGCCGCTCTGGTGGAATGGATCCGCCGCGGCGGCCACCTCGTGATCATGCTGCCCGAAGCCGGCAATCCGTGGAATCTGGGCGCCGATGATTCGCGCCGGCGCACCAGCCTCTCCTCGCTGCTGCCGGACCAGCCTCGACGCGACGACCAGGTGCCACTGCAGCTGCTGATGCCGGACCTGGTCAAGTCGAGCAACGCCACCGCCGGCTCCCGCACGATTTCTCTTCGCGTGTTCAAGGATCTCGGAGGAACCTGGGATTCGACGGACGGGTCGTGGCACAGCGTCCACGCACTCGACGACGGACGCGTGTACGCCATTCAACGACCGATCGGACATGGCCTGCTGACCATCGTCGGCGTCGACCTCACCTCCCAGATCATCACCTCGCTGCAGTTGACGCTCGCGATGGAATCGAACGGTCTGGTCGCCGGCCTCCCCGAAGCCGACCGGTTCTGGAACCGGATTCTCGGCCGGCGTGCCGACACACCACGCACGTTCGGACTCCAGGCCCTCGAGAACGCGAAGTTCCTGAACAGGAGCAGGCCGAGCGGACGACTCGACATCACCGATCGGCTCGTTTCGGAACCGATCGCGATGAGCGAACAGGCCGGACGCGGATTGCTGCTCGCCTTCGTCCTGTTCCTCGTCTACTGGCTCGTCGCCGTCCCCGGCACCTGGTACATCCTCGACCGGCGGGGGCTCCGCCACCTGTCGTGGCCCGCCTTCTTCGCGTGGGGCATCGTGTTCACGCTGATCGCCTGGGGGCTCGTGGAGGGCATTCAGGACCGCAGCCTCAGGGTCCAGCACCTGACCGTGCTCGATCACGTCAGCGGCGAGGACGAGCAGCGTGCCGTCAGCTGGCTGTCGCTCTACGCGCCGGGCTACGGGGAACGAACCGTCGAACTGGAACCGGAGACCGACATCAGTTCGCCACCACGGAATCTGCTGGAGTCGTTCAGCACGGTCGACGGCAGATCGAACTCGTTCGGCAACAGCATGAACATCCCGATCGATCTGGATCGGCGTCCGGATGCCGCCATCATCCCCGGACGCGGCACCACCATCGACCTCACCTCGCACTGGATGGGCATCCTCGACCGGGACGAATGGGGCCGTCTGCTTCAGGAGGCCCCGGACGATCCCGCGACGACGCGGTACGACGCCGCGGGTCGCCCCATCGGACTTCGCGGCGTCGTCATCAGCAACCTCCCCGCCACCCTGGAGGACGTGCAGGTGACCTGGATCCGCAGCGACCGGCTTCCGCCCCAGACCCTCACCCGTGGCCCCGACGGCGAGTACCCGTGGGTCCGAAGCGTGCAGGCTGGCGCCCCGTCGAACCGGGGACACGCCTGGGCCCTCGGCACGCTGGAGCCGGGCGACCGGATCGAACTCTCGTCGCTGGAACCCAATCGTCTGAACACGCTCTCGCAGCATCTGCTGGACACCTACCGCCCCATGGAGACGAACGGATTCGACATCTCCGGAGGCGTGCTGAACGAATCGCAGCGTCGCCGTCAGCTCGAGGCGCTCAGCTGGTACAACCAGCTCGAGCCCCCGGCCTACTTCGGATCCGAAACCGAGTTCATCCAGACCGGCATCACCCAGCGGAGCATCGGCCGGGAACTGGACCTCTCGGACTGGAGCACCCGACCGGCGATCGTGATCACCGGCTTCCTGCCCGATTCCAAACTGCCCACCCCGCTGCTGGTCGACGGCGAACCCGTCGAGAGTTCGGGCACCACGATGGTCCGCTGGATCATTCCCCTGCCCCAGCACGACCCCGCGGCCTTCGACCTGTAAGATCCAACGAGCACCATGCCGATCATCGAGACGATCAACCTGACCAAGAAGTACGGCGAACTCGTCGCGCTGGACAACCTGAACCTGTCCATCGACGAGGGGGACTGCTTCGGGTTCATCGGCCCCAACGGCGCCGGCAAGACCACGACCATCAAGATCCTCGCCACGCTTCTCAAGCCCAGCTGGGGCGAAGCACGCGTGGACGGACACGTGATCGGTTACCAGAATCCGATGATCCGTCCGTGCATCGGCTACGTGCCCGACTTCATGGGCGGCTACGACGACATGGTGGTCGCGGAGTATCTGGACTTCTTCGCCTCCTGCTACGACATCCACGGCGCCCAGCGCCGGAAGGTGGTCGGAGACGTGCTGGACCTGACCGAACTCAAGCACAAGTCGCGGTCGGAGGTCAACAGCCTCTCGCGCGGCATGAGCCAGCGGCTGTCCATCGCGCGGGTGCTCCTGCACGATCCGAAGGTCCTGCTGCTGGACGAACCCGCCTCGGGACTCGACCCCCGCGCCCGAATCGAGATCCGCGAGCTGCTCAAGGAACTCCGCCGCATGGGCAAGACCATCCTGATCAGTTCGCACATCCTTCATGAACTCGCCGAACTCTGCAACACGGTCGGCATCATCGAGCAGGGCAAGCTGCTGTTCTCGGGAACGACCGAGGAGATCATGGCCCGATCGAACGTGGGACAGATCGTCCACGTCGAAGTCGCCGAACGCACCACCGACGCCATGGCCCTGCTGGCCAGGGTGCCCGGCGTCACCACGGTCGATCTGCTGGAGGACCGCCCGGAACCGGTCATCGAACTCACCCTCGACGGCAAGACCATCACCGACCTCTCCGATCTGCCGAGCCGGCTGGTCGCCAGCGGATTCAGGATCCGATCCTTCCAACCCGAGCCCCTGAACCTCGAGACGGCCTTCATGCGGCTGACCAAGGGACTCGTCTCCTGACCGGGTGACGATGCGGCTACGATGGGAACCATGCCCGCTGCTCCGAACATCCTGCTGATCGCCGATCGGTCCCGCCCCGAGGTGGACGAGGTCGTGGCGAACCTGCAGCCCGATCTCGAACGATGGTGCGGTTCGGTCCGCGAACTCCCCCCCGGCAACGGCGTCATCGAACCGGCCGACCTGGACGGCGTCGAACTCGCGGTCGTGGTCGGCGGCGACGGCACCATGATCCAGCAGGCGAGACGGCTGATCGAGCACGATGTCCCCCTGGTCCCCATCAACTGCGGACGACTCGGATTCCTCGCCTCGTTCGATGCCGAGTCGCTGCGCGAGGAGGCCGGACTCGTCTTCGCAGGCGATCCACCGCGACGCCGCCACTCCGTCCTCAACGTCGACATCCACCGTGCGGCGGGAGACGTGCTCGGCCTTCCCGCGATCAACGACTGCGTCCTGACCGCCGGGCCTCCGTTCCGGATGATCCAGTTGAGCCTGGACATCGGCGGCCAGGGTGGCCCCTCGCTTTCCGGTGACGGACTGATCGTCTCCACCCCCACCGGATCCACCGCCTACAACCTCTCCGCCGGCGGCCCGATCGTCTCGCCGTCGATGGAAGCGATCGTGGTGACCCCCCTCGCTGCGCATTCACTGGGATTCCGGCCCTTCGTGATGTCGGAGGAATCGTCGCTGGACGTCGTCATCGAGCATGCCAACGAAGGCACCACCGTGGTCATCGACGGACAGGACTCGATCCACGTGGAGGCCGGCGACAGACTCCGCATCTCGGGACACCGCCGGAGCGTCCAGTTCGTCACCTGCAGCCGCGAGCCGTACTGGAGAATCCTCATCGACAAGATGAGATGGGCGGCCCCCCCGAGCTACCGCAGAAGGCGTCCTTCCTGAGCCCGCGACGAACAGGCCCCTCCCTCGGTACCATGCATACCCCATGATCGATCTGAAGGCCCTCCGCGACGACCCCCAACGCTTCATCGACGGCGCACGCGCCAAGGGAAGCGACGTGGACATTCCCCGGCTGCTGGAACTCGACGAGCAGCGGCGCGCCCTGCTTGCGGAGCAGGAACAGCTTCGTTCCGAGCAGAAGCGGATCGGCAAGGAAGTCGGCCCCCAGCTCGGCAAGCTCAAGGGACAACTCAAGAAGGCCTCCGTCGACGAACTCCCCGCCCTCGAGGCCCAGGTCGGGGAACTCGAAGCCCGCCCCGCCGAACTCAAGCAGCGGATCCAGCAGCTCGATGAATCGATCGAGGCGATCGATCCGGAATGGCGGACCCTCCAGCTCCATGTCCCGCAGCCGCCCGATCTCGACGTCCCCGTCGGAGCGACCGCCGAAGAGAACATCGAGATCCGCCGCTGGGCTCCGGAAGGCTGGGACTGGGACGCCGACTGGCAGACCAACCGCGGCTTTGCGGCCAGGACGCATCTGGAACTCGTCGACGAACTCGATCTGGTGGACTTCGAACGCGGCGTGAAGGTCGCCGGTTCCCGCAGCTACGCCCTGACCGGCGACGGCATGCGCCTGCACCAGGCGATCCTCGCCTTCGGCATGAACCACATCACGCGCCGCCACGGCTTCCGCGCAACTTCGGTGCCGGTCATCGTCCGCGAGCAGGCCATGACCGGAACCGGCTTCTTTCCCGGCGGCCGCGAACAGACCTACCACATCGACGCCGACAGCACGCCCGGACCGGGTCAGGATCTCTACCTGACCGGAACCGGCGAAGTCGGACTCATGGGGCTGCACGCAGACGAGATCCTCGACGCTGATTCACTGCCCCTGAAGTACGCGACCGTATCGACCTGCTTCCGCCGCGAAGCGGGCGCCGCGGGCAAGGACACCGCCGGGCTCTACCGCATCCACCAGTTCGACAAGGTCGAGCAGGTCGTCGTGTGCCGGGCCGACGAAGCGGAGAGCCGCGAACACCATGCGGCGATGATCGGCATCGTCGAGGAGTTGCTGCAGGCTCTGGAACTGCCCTACCGCCTGCTGCAGTGCTGCACGGGCGACCTTGGGATGAAGAACGCCGACATGATCGACATCGAATGCTGGATCCCCGGACGAGGCGGCGAAGACGACGCGGGCCGGCCCTCGGGCGAGTTCGGCGAGACGCACTCGGCATCGCGGCTCTACGACTTCCAGTGCCGGCGTCTGAATCTCCGCTACCGCGGCGAGGACGGCAAGACGGTGTTCTGCCATTCGCTGAACAACACCGTCGTGGCGAGCCCCCGCATCCTCATTCCGATCCTCGAGATGCACCAGCAGGCCGACGGCACCGTCCGCATTCCCGAACCCCTGCGTCCGTACATGGACGGCCAGGAAGTCATCGGCGGGTGAGCCGCCCTTCGTCCGACTCGAACCACAACCACCTTCCGATGCCCCCTGACGGATACGCAGGGGGCGTTTTTGTGGGTTCGAAAATTACTCGATTGGTTTGCCGAGTTGCCGAAGGGACGACGTATGTACTCATGGGTACATCAACCAAAGGCCTTCCCGAGGCCAGAATGGAGAGCACACACATGGCACATCACCACGACGACAGGAACCGATCCGCCTCTTCTTCACGCATCGCAATCACGGGAATCGCTCTGAGCCTGTGCCTTCCGGCTCTGGCTCAGATCGATTCCACCAAGATCACCCTCGAGCAGGCGGGCACCCTGAACACGATGAAGGCCGAAGCCGAGGCGAAGGGCTGGACGTTCACGGTCGGAGACACCGAGGCGTTCCGCCAGGAACTCTGGAAGATCAACGGCGTCGAGGGCGCCGAGAACTGGCGCAAGGACGCCGCCTTCGACGACGCGCCGCCGCGGGGAACCCCGCTGCCGACCACCTTCGACTGGCGCAACGTCGGTGGAGTGAACTACATGACCGATGTCCGCAGCCAGGGCGGTTGCGGCAGCTGCTGGTCGTTCGCCCTCTACGGAAGCCTCGAGAGCAACATCCTGATCAAGGACGGCCTGAACCGCGATCTCTCCGAGCAGTGGCTCGTCAGCTGCTGCGGCCTCGGCGGCTGCGGCGGTCAGTGGCCCGGCTTCGCGGCGAACTACCTGCAGCGCGACGGGCTGTACGTCGACGAATGCGGCGGCTTCGGCGCCGTGGTCGAACAGGACTTCCCGTACCTGGCCTCCGACGACTTCTGCGGCTGTCCCTACGAACATCCGTACACCATCGAGAGCTGGTCCTTCATCGGCCCGGAATGGGGCACGCCCACCGACGATCAGCTCAAGCAGGCGATCCTCGATCACGGACCGATCACGGTCTGCATCACCACCAACGGTGCGTTCAGCGCCTACACCGGCGGCGTGTTCAACGCCCACGATCCCGATCCGATCACCCACGCGGTGGTGCTCGTGGGCTGGGACGACGCCCAGGGAACCGAAGGCGTGTGGTTCATGCGGAACTCCTGGGGCGACTGGTGGGGCGAGGACGGCTACATGCGCATCGAGTACGGCTGCTCCAACATCGGCTACAACGCGCTGTACCTCGATTACGACGGTTCGGGCGACGAGGACGGCACGCTCAACGTGCCCGGTGAATACGCAACCATCCAGCAGGCCATCGACGCGGCCAACCCGGGCCAGCAGGTCCTGGTCGCTGCCGGTCGCTACTCCGGCGAAGGCTCGGCGGTGATCGATCTGGCGGGCAAGGCGATCACGCTCCGCTCGAGCGCCGGCGCCGAGGCGACCATCCTCGACGGCGAGCACGCCCGGCCGGTGATCGAACTGCTGTCATCGGAAGGTTCCTCGACGGTCATCGACGGCTTCACCATCACCCAGGGCTACTCCGCGCTCGGTGGCGGGCTGCGGGTCGACGGCACCCCCACCATCCGCAACTGCATCATCCGAGACAACAACGCCCAGTCGGCCGGCGGAGGGCTCGCCTGCAGCGACCCGACGGGACCGACGCTGGAGAACGTCCGCTTCTGCGGCAACATGGTCGGCACCACGCTGGGAGCGCACTGCTTCGGAAGCTGGGTCGACGGCGGCGCCGTCGACCTCGACGACTGGTGCACCTGCGCAGGCGACACCAACGACGACGGAGCGACCGACGTCGCCGACCTCCTGGCGGTGATCTCCGCCTGGGCGACCGACGAGGCGTCCGCCGACTTCAACTTCGACGGCACCGTCGGTGTCGACGATCTGCTCACCGTCATCTCGAACTGGGGCACATGTTCGTAGACGACGACCGGAGTGACATCGATCAGGCCCGGAGCCCTCGTGGAGACATCCTCTCCAGAGGGCTCCGGGCCCTTTTTCGAGGCCGATCGTCTTTGTTGTTGCATACGGGGCCGTGATTCACTCAAATGGCTTCCATAGAAGGTCTACTCCGGGGAAGAGGAGCACGACCCATGCGACACCATCTCGCGATCATCGGAGCCGGCCTGCTGCTGGCTGGAACCACCACCGCTGCCGCCGACACCCTCGACGTGTGTCAGGATGGATGCACCTATTCATCCATCCAGAGCGCGATCGATGCCGCCAGCGACGGCGACCGCATCGAGATCGG
>DEYK01000010.1 GCA_002364485.1 Phycisphaerales bacterium UBA3160 | reverse complement strand
TTCCGAGCTCTTCGTGACCTGGAACCAGGGTCTCGGTACTCCCGGCAACCAGGCCGGCTTCATCGTCAACGTTCCCGCCCCGGGTGCGATGGCGCTGCTCGGCCTCGCCGGTCTCACCGGTCGTCGCCGACGCAACGGCTGATCGAGTTCCGCTCGATCCAAGCCCACGCTTGAATTCGACCCCGCCCTGCTCCTGCAGGGCGGGGTTCTTTTTTGCCGGACAGCACCGGCATTCTGGCTGTAAACAGAGGATATGTCCCGGTTTTTCCGACCATGGGGAGTTTCGAGGGGTACAGTTCTGAGGCGAATCCTCAGAATCATCCGTTCTGGAGATCGTTGAACCTTGGAACCTCCAATGGCGTCTTCAGCCAATGGAATCCAATTCATTGGGCAGATCCGCCCCCACTCGACCGACGGGCCCGAGACGAACCTCATCCTGTCGTGCGGGTTTCTGAAGAGCCCGTTCGTTTCAAAAAGATCAGATTGGAGATCACGGTGAAAATCGGAATTAGTCTTGCAGCACTGCTGCTCGGTGGGTCAGCGACCCTTCTCGGCCAGATGTCCGCGGAAGCGGTCCCCGGTGGCAAGGGTGGCTCGGCCGGCGGCGAAATCGGCGCCGACGTCGCCGTCTGCAACATGCCCGCGATCTCCCGCTGGGGAACCGTCGGTGGCGTGACCGCCTACTCGGTCGGCACGACCAGCGTGAACCTCGGCGATGTCAACCTCGAGTGGTACGCGAACAGCAACCGGCATCCCCGCATGCCGATGAACATGTTCCGATGGGCCGACTGCCGCCTCGAGCAGATCGGATACTCCTGGTGCAAGGACGGCTTCTGCGCCCTTCAGTTGAACGAATGCGGCGCCTGCCAGCCCGCCGGTGGCGGCTGCCCGCAGCTGCTCGGCCCCGGCTGTTCAGACCCCTACTCGAGTTCCCTGAACGGCAGCCAGGGCGGCCTCGCGCCCCGCTGGCAGTGCGATCCGTCCACCGGCGAGTTCCAGTACCCGCCCACCGGCCTTCCCAGCGCCGCACCGACCGTCGGTCGCCGCATCCAGGTGCTGCAGGCCGATCTCTCGCCGCAGCAGAATCCCGGCGCGAAGTACTACGTTGATTCGATGTACCTGCATCCGCAGGACTATGAGTCCAACAACCAGCTCAACAACTCGTCCTACAAGCGGATGGTCGTGGGCAGCCTCAGCGGCTCGGGCTACTCGCTCACCCCGACTGGTTCCACGTTCCTCGGCAAGCCTGCGATCTTCGCCTGGGAGGACAACAGCGACACCGTGGCCATCAAGGCCGTGGACATTCCGAACGACGGACGCGTCTTCGTGGCCAGCGACGTCTGTGACAATGGAGATGGGACCTACCGCTACAACTACGCGGTCTACAACCTGACCTCGAAGGACGCGATCAACGGCATCTCGATTCCGCTGCCGGCCGGCGTCGAAATCACAGATGCCGAATTCAAGTTCCCCGCCCACCACTCCGGTGACCCCTATTCCAACGATGCGTGGGTCATCTCGGAAGACGGCGGCTCCCTGACCTTCGCGGGTGCCGAATTCTCCCAGAACCCGGACGCGAACGCCGTTCGCTGGGCGATGATGTACAACTTCAGCTTCACCGCTGATGCGGAACCCGCCGACGGCGCCGTCGTGCTCGACCGGTTCGAGTCCAACTCCACCATCGGCGCCTCGGGCCTCGCGGTCCCCGGTGGCCCCTCGAACCCCTACGACCTCAACGGTGACGGCATCGTCAACGGCTCGGACGTGGGCATCTTCTTCACCCAGTGGGGTGCCGGTTGCGGCAGCTTCGCCGACTTCAACGGCGACTGCATCGTGAACTCCGCCGACGCCGGCATGATGTTCGCCGCCTGGGGCTGATTCGACCGTCCCGCCAGAAATCGACCGGGCTCCTCGCATGCGGGGGGCCCGGTTTTCATTTTCCAAGCCGTCGAATTCGGACATTCACGAACCAAACAGTGTCCGAAGTCGTCCAAACGTCAGGTCCAGCAGATCCAAAAACGGGATTCATCGATCAATCGACCGGTTTTGTCGGCCTCGAAGGGTCCCGAAAGCTATTTTCTAGGGGTCGGGTTGGAATCAAAGGCGACCTCCGATCCGGGGATCGCTGCATCGTCCTCCGTCACCACCCGATCCGCTCATCCAGGGAGCCCCCATCGTGAAGATCGACCTCATCAGCCTCCGGCTGGCCGCCACGCTCCTCGTCGCCGGTTCGACCGCCTCGCTGCTCGCAGCATCCACCACCGCACCGCCCAGAACGGTGGTGCGGGATGCGGCCCGCCAGACGGCGAAATCCACGGTGGCCACCCCACCATCCGCACCGGCCCCGATCGTGTTCGACGGAACCCGCATCGAGGCTTACGAGCTCGTCGATCTTCCCGTGCCGATGGACATTCCAGACACCTTCGCCGCGACATTCGAATTCGAAGGTGAATCCTTCCGACTGAACCTCGATCGCGTCTCCAACCGGGCCCCGGGGTTCTCCGTCCTCGTCGACCACGGCGACGGCGTGTTGATCGACACTCCCGTTCCGCCGACGAGAACGTACATCGGCATCCTCGAAGACACGCCCGAGCACGGCGTCGCCGCGAGCCTGCTCGACCGCGGCGTCCACGCCGTGGTCGATCTGAATGGCGACGAGATCGTGATCCAGCCCGCCGGTGACTTCGGCCTTCCGGGCCCGATCGGTCGGCACATCGTCTACCGCTCGAGCCTCTCGAGCGCCGAGGGCATGTGCGGAAACGGCATCGTCGGTCCGCCTGAAATGGGGCCGCAGTTCGAAATCCCCTGGGACGAGTCGGGTGCCGCCGCCGGCGGCGTCGCCGGGGACAACCTGAACCTCGTCGAGCTCGGAATCGAGTGCGACTTTGAATACTTCCAACGCAACTCCAGCTCCGTGGTCGCGACGGTGAACGACGTCGAACTGGTGATCAACCAGGTCGACACCATCTACCGACGGGATCTCGGCATCGCCCATGAGATCACGACGATCGTCGTCCGGTCGAACGTCAGCGACCCCTACACCTCCACGTCGATCGACGGACGTCTCGATCAGTTCCGCGCGAACTGGCTCAACGCTCCGGAGAACTCGATCGTGCAGGACGTCGCCCAGATGTTCAGCGGCGTCTCCTTCGCCGGCAACACGATCGGACTCGCCTGGGTCGGCAGCATCTGCACCGACTTCAGGTATTCGTGCGTCGAAAGTCGCTACTCGAACAATCTCACGCTCCGAACGTCGCTCAGCGCGCACGAAATGGGACACAACTGGAACAGCGGCCATTGCGACTCGACCAGCAGTTGCCACATCATGTGCTCGGGCAACGGCGGTTGTGATGGGATCAGCGGTTCGAACCTCAAGTTCGGCCCCGCCTCCCAGAACGTCATCGGAAACTATCTCAACAGCCGACCCTGCGACATCATCCTGGTGCCGCCGAGGGAACTCTGTTTCAGTGACGACTTCGAGGGCGTGACCAGCGACGCGGACTGGATCCACAACAACGGAACCAACGTCACCACCGCCGCCGTGAACGAGCCCGAAGGCATCCGAAGCCTGAATCTCGACGCGACCGGCTCCACCGAGTTCGCGGACGACGAGATTCGAACCAACTACCTGCAGCTCGCCGTCCCCGAGGCGACGCTCTCCTACTACACCCAGCATCGAGGTGTGGAGGCCGGCGAGCGACTGCTCGTGGAATATCTCAGGAGCAACGGCGACTGGGTCGCGATCGGCATCCACGAATCCGACGGCGTCGACCAGACGGTCTTCGACTTCCATCAGTTCGAGCTGCCCGCCGCGGCACGCTTCGACGGCGGCCGGATCCGGATCCGCGCCGAAGTCGATGAATCGAACGACGACTGGTACGTGGACGACTTCCGCATCTGCGACGAACCCGTGTCCACGGTCCCCAACGACGAATGCGTCGACCGGACTCCGGTCTTCGGCGGCGACAACGCCTTCACCACGATCGGCTCGACGGACAGCGGAATCGACGACGCCCTCGGATGCAGCACGTCGAGCGGACCCACCGTCTTCAACGACGTCTGGTTCGAGTTCACGGCGTTCTGCACGGGCCCGTTGACCATCAACACCTGCGACGGCACGGACTTCAACACTCGAATCAGCCTCTATGACGCGTCCGCGGGCTGTCCGACGTCCGGCACATCGGCCTTCGCCTGCAACGACGACGGTTGCGGAACGGGATCGAGCATCTCGACGTTCGCGCTCGCCGGTCAGACGTTCATCGTCCGAGTCGGCAGTCCGGACGGCTCCTTCGGGGACGGTGTCCTTCGCATCGAATGCAACGGACAGGGCGGACCGCCCAACGACGAATGCGTCGACGCGGAGCCCGTCTCCGACGGCCTCAACCAGGTCTCCACCGCGGGTGCCACGGACAGTGAGATCGACGACGCCCTCGGGTGCAGCACGTCGAGCGGACCGGACGTCGATGCCGACCTCTGGTACCTCTACGAGACGTCGTGCACCGGCCTGCTGACCATCGCGACCTGCGGCTCCGACTTCGACACCCGCATCAGCGTCTACGACGCCGCCGCCGGGTGCCCCTCGAGCGGATCCGCCAGCTACGCCTGCAACGACGACGCCTGCGGCTCGGGATCGCAGATCACCGCGCCGGTGCTCGAAGGCCAGCTGCTCCTGATCCGGCTCGGGAGTTCCGATGGCTCGACCGGTGACGCGCAGATCCTGATCGACTGCGAGCCGTTCGAGACCCCCTGCCCCGAGGACGTCGACGGCAATGGGACGATCGACGGGGCCGACCTCGGTCTGCTCCTCGGTGCCTGGGGAACCCCGGACTCCGATGCCGACATCAACGGGGACGGCACGGTCAATGGCGCCGACCTCGGACTGCTCCTGGGTGCCTGGGGCGAATCCTGCTGAGTCGGTCGCGAACGCGGTCCGCAGGCGACCGACCATCCGCATGAAACGACACGGACGGCACCTTCGGGTGCCGTCCGTTTTCCTGTGTGGATCGAGTTTCGCCTCGCGAACGCTTCCGGTGGCTCAGCCGGATCGACGCGTCGCCTGGACCGCGGGACTTCGTGTGATCTGGGGATCGGCGGTGTTCAGGAGATCATCCGCGTAGTTGGTGTCCTCACGACGCTGGGTGATCGGACCGATCGGATCACCCCGCAGGAACTGACGGATGAGCAGATCGTCGACGGTCATTCCCTCGGTCGCGTCGTCCGCCACCGTTCTGATCGCGTCGAAGGCGTCGCGGGTGTCGATCTTGAGCACCCGGCCCTTGTCGAGCATGACCATTCGATCCGCGATCGTGAACGCCGAATCCATCTCGTGCGTCACCACCACGCTCGTCACGCCGAGCTTCTTGGTGAGGTCGATGATCAACTGGTCGATCTCGGCGCTGGTGACCGGGTCGAGTCCGGCCGAAGGCTCGTCGTAGAAGAGGATC
>DEYK01000053.1:12782-20122 GCA_002364485.1 Phycisphaerales bacterium UBA3160 | reverse complement strand
GGTGTCCGACCAGATGAACTGCAGCGATCCGTCCTCGGAGATCCCCGTCTGCCAGTTGCCCGACTCGACTTCCGGCATGAAGAGTCCAGGCAGATCGTCAAGCACGATCAGTCCGTCGGGGCGGAGCAGCCTGGCGCATCGGGCGAGCAGCTCGACGGCCTCGGCATCGGTTTCGATGAGCATGAACGTGTTCCCCAGGCAGCACACGAGATCGAACGGACTCTCGTCGTCGAGCCGGTCGCGAAGGAAGTCGAGTTCACGTACGCGCAGCGGAGTCCCCTGCTCCATCGCGATCTGACGGCACACGTCCAGGCAGTCCGGGTCGACGTCCACGCCCAGCACATCGTGTCCGAGTTCCGCCAGCGGCAGCATGGTCCGCCCCTGTCCACAGCCGAGATCGAGTACGCGACCGGGATCGCGTCGCCCCCATCTGCGGAGCCAGTCGTCCTGCCGGCGGGCGACGTCAGGATCATGCGGCTCGTAGCCACCAAGCCACTCGCTCATGTCGCGGCCTCGAGCGCATCGGACAGGTCCTCGAGTGCGCGGCGGGTCGACTCGGAGAAGTCCTCGCCGGGCTCCACGCCACCGAACCGGATGCCGTAGAAGATGTCGACGATGCGGCCCAGCGGTCCCGCGATGCCGGGGCGGGTCTTCGAGACGTCCTCGGCGAATGCGCCGGGCGTCTGCCAGCCGGGCTTGCGGAATCCCGCGGACTCGAGGCGTTTCAGCGCCTCGACGTAGAAGGCGTAGCGGCGTACGACGAGTCGATCCGTCCTGACGCCGGTTCGCGGCATCGAGATCACGTCCAGGACCCGCATGTGACGGCGACGGGCCAGCCGCCAGGCGACGATCGAAAGGAACGCGATGCAGATCACCACCCCCATCCAGATGTAGCCCGCGAGTCCGATTCCGAACGCGAGGTTGACGGTCACCAGGAACTCGCGGATCGGATCGATGGTCGAGCCGGAAACCGACTGCCACCAGGGCTGGACGGTTTCGACCATGTCGGTCTGCTTCTCCTCGTCGTAGCCGAGCACGTTCGACTGCCAGGCGTGCTCGACCCACCCGTAGATCCAGCTCATCCGCTGGGCGAACGTCGGGGGCTGCCTGCGTCCGACCGGCGTCCAGGCCGCCGGCGTCGGATCGTACGTCGTCCATGTGCCGGGAGTCAGTTCGATCTCCGCCCACGCATGCGCGTCGGACTTCAGCACCACGTACCGCTGGATCAGATCGTCGTAGCGATCGGTAACGAATCCCGTGACGATTCTCGCATTGAGATCGACGACGTGGCAGAGGGCGACGAAGGATGCCGCGAAGAACTCGCAGTGGCCGGCCCGATCGATGAGGAGAAACCGCTCGACGGGATCGAGCCCGTTCGCCACGAGGCTCCTGGGCCCCCGATCCATCTCGAGGGTGTACCGGAACTGTCGGGAGACGAGGTAGGACTGGAAGGCGTCGGCCACCTGCCTGTTCCAACGGAAGGCTTCCGCCGGAGTACGCGGTCGACGAAGCGGCACGCCGGCCTCCTCGAGCACGGCGAGCGCGACATCCCGGACCACGGGATTCTGGTATCGGAACCACGAACGCTGGTTGAGCCTGCCTTTGGCGGGCCCCGGCACGGCTCGGATCTCGTAGTGCAGCGGCGCCTTCTCGCTGATGACCGTCAGCGTGTCCGTGTTGCGACGGAAATCGATCCGCACATTGATCGGCGTCAGGATCTCGAGCGGCCTGGACATCGAGAAGAGCGTGTCCAGCGGCTCCTCGAGTTCGAACACCTGCACGATCGTGGTGTCGGACCCGGACTGATCCCTGGTATCGGAGGGCTCCAGCATCTGCCACGTGTCCGCAGCGGTCTCGTATTCCCAGTCGGCGCGCTTCTGGCTCGACTCCCAGACGCCTTCCGGGGTCATGCGATCGAGCACCGAGCCCCGAAGCCGCAGCGGGTCGACCTGCGACTGGTACTCGCCCTCCGAACCGAGCAGTCCCACGGACATGACCTGATCCTCCGAGAGCGAGATCCTCGACACGCCGCCGAGATCAACGCGATCGGTGAAGCCGGACACCGCGTCGTCGCCCTGCCCCTGTCCGCTGGAGAACGTCTTCGCCATGGACCTCGGCGCCGCCACGAAGAGCCCGATGCTGATGCCGAGGATCAGGAGCAGCATGCCGATCGAGATCCGCCTGAAATCGCGACGGGCGCCGATTCCGATGACCGGACGGCGAATCGAATCGAGCGATCCGGGCTTGATCGAGACTTCGCCCTGCTGCACACGGACCAGTTCCTGTCCGTGGTACAGCTGGAACAGCAGCAGCACGGTGATGGCCATTCCGGTCCATGCCACCAGCAGGACTCCGAAGAGGAGATCGACCGAGACCAGTGCCGCAAGCACCATCAGCAGAAGACTGAGTATCAGCCGCTCGGCCTCGTTCTCGATCGAACGGCGTTCGTAGAGCTTGATGAGGGTCAGCCACACCACGAACGTTCCGATCCACGGGATCGAATCGCCGGGCGACCCCAGGATCCCCACCACCGCCCAGGCCAGGGCGATGCCGGTCAGCAGCAGCGACCACGACCGGGGCAGGACGCGTCCCCGGGGTCCCTCGCAGATGTATCGGCTCGCGGCGGCGCAGGTGCCGGCGATCAGCACCAGAAGCAGCTCCTGCTGCGCGATGCAGTGGGCCACGATGGCGATGAACACCAGCACGAACGAGAGCCGGAGGTAGATCCGATCGAGGTTCACGCCGCATCCTCCCGGGACCGGCCGTTCGACGGGGACGGCCCGTCGGATTCCCCGACGAGATCGTTCATCTGACGGGCCGTCAGATACCACGCATCCTGCCTGGAACCAAGTGGCCGGACGCGATCCGGCCGGATGACGATCAACCCGGCGTGCTCGAGATCCGACAGCGGACGGACCGGCGCCGCCGGACGCTCCTCGTCGAGATCGATGCTCGCGAGCATGGTCATGATTCGATGCACATGCCAGGTGCCGCCGCGGAACGGAAGCGACGGCTCACGACTGCCGAGCACCGTCAACGCCACCTCGAGTTCCCTCGAGGTGGCCGCGGTGGCGAGCGAGGCCGCCAGACTGATCGCACGCTCCTCGAGCTCCCGCGCCGTCGTGGGCTCGTCGGCCTGCACCTGAAGTTCGTCGGTCGGCGTGGAGAGATCGAGCACGATCCTGATCCGCGGAGGCGATGGACTGGACCGCTCGATGCCGACCAGATCGTCTCGATGGGCCGAAAGCTTCCAGGCGATGTCCCGGATGCTGTCACCGGTCCGCAGTTGGCGGATCCCGAAGTAGTCGTCCCCCTGCCCCTTCTTGTCGAGGGTGCGGAGGCCGTCCGGTCCCTGGGGAGCCAGCGACTCGAGCACCCGACTCCGCAGGGCATGCACCCTCGGATACACGAGCAGATGCTGCGGCTGACTGAACCGACGGCGACGGCGGATCATTCCGAAGGGAAAGGTCGTTCGAATCCAGAAATGTTCGAAGTCGAGCCGACCACGCCTGGCCGGCACGACGATGGCCTGGGCATGAACGGTTTCACCCGAGCCGACGTGAAGCACCCAGCCACGGGCACGCTCCGAATCGAGTCCGTCCCCTTCGGTCGCGTCCTCGTCGATGAACAGACCGAAGCACGGCAGCGATCGACGTCGCCGGGTCACGGCGTACTCGACCACAAGCGATTCTCCGACCATGCCGTGCGAAGGGAGCTGTCGCCTGACCGTGAGCCCCCGGATCATCCAACGACTGCCGAGCACCGACATGACGACCGCCGCCACGAGGATGGCCAGCATCCAGAAGAGGATGTTGTTTCCCTGCAGCACCGCAGCGGGAGCGAGCAGGAAGACCAGCAGCAGAAAGGTGACGGGCGCATTGACCGGAAGGAGTTGTCGAGCCATGACGCCACCTCGCAGGAGGATCAGTTCCCTTCGTTCGGGGACGATTCCTGCTCTTCGTTCGACTCGTCCGATTCGACCGCCGCGGATTCGGCGTCGACCGGAGGATCCGAAGCGACGGACGCCGCTTCACCGTCGACCGGCGCGGATTCCTTGAGCGGCTTGGCACGCTGCGGAGCTCGACGAAGCCCCTCGACCTCGGGAAGGTCGTCGATGCCGGCCAGCCCGAACACACGGAGGAAGTCCTTGGTGGTTCCGTAGAGCATGGGACGACCCAGCTCCTCGGCCCGTCCTGCGATCCGGATGAAGCGGCGCTCGAGAAGACCTCGCAGCACTTCGCCGCAGGCCACTCCGCGAATCGCCTCGATCTCGGCCCGCATCACGGGCTGGCGATAGGCGATGATCGACAGGGTCTCCAGCGCCGCGGGCGAAAGCCTCGACTGCTGCCGCTGGGCGTGAAGCCGGGCGAGGATCGGAGCGGACTCCGGCATCGTCATGACCTGCCAGCCGCTGGCGATCCGCACGATGCGGAAGGTGCGACCGGTGGACTCGTACGAGTCGTTGAGTTCGGCGATGGCCGGCTTGACGGAATCGACGCCGGCGGCTTCGGAGAGCGCCTTGTCGCCGAGCGGTCGGTCGATGGTCATCAACACCGCTTCGATGCGCTGCGAAGAGGACAGCTCGCAGGCTTCGGCCCCATCGTTCGTCTTCGTGGATTCACTCGTATCCGGCATCTGACGGATCCTCCGTCCTCGGGTATCGGCGTCTCCACGCCGTGAAGATCACACCCCGGTGGTGTAGCCGGCGTTGCGCCGGGCCAGATGAACCCGTTCACGGGCGATCTGTCGTTGACGATTCAACTCGTCCATGTCCATGTCGTCCGACGGTCCCGCGTTGCGGAGTTCCGCGAACATCGACTCGGCGCTTTCCACGTCGAGTTCGTCGGCAGGCGTGGCCGATTCGGCGAGGATCGTCAGGCGGTTGCCGATGACGTGCGCGAAGCCGCCCTCGACGAGGAACCAGCTGCTGCCGGAAGCCTGATCGAGACGAAGTCCCCCGGGGGCGAGACTGGACAGCATGGGCGAGAGTCCCGCCATCATTCCGTACTGTCCGTCCCATGCGGGAAACATCGCGTAGGTGACCTCTTCATCGAAGACGGAGGCTTCGGGAGTAATGATCGTGCAATGGAATGACTTGCTCACTGGATGACCCGCCTTGCGAGGACATGGTTCGCGTGGTCGGCGATGACCACGAACTGGACCCGCATTCTAGCGAGTGGATCAGTCCGTGCCCGGGACATCGAGGCGGGCGATGGCCTGATCGACCAGCCCCCGCACATGTTCGGCGTACTGCATCTCGATTCGAAGGCTCTGGAAACTCCGATGGAGAGCGGAATCCGACTGGGTGCTGATGCGTTCGCCGTGATGGACCAGTCCGGCCGCGATCACGAGGGCATAGCAGCAGGCGGCCATCCGGCGATCACGGGAGTTCTCTCCCATCACCCTCCAGGCCTTGAAAGCCTCCTTCAACTGCCTGAGCGTGTCGATCGACACTTCCGGATCGTTGACCAGGGCGAAGATGCCGCTCGACCGGGTCGCATCCTGGACCAGCCAGTCCGCGGTGGCCATCGACGGATCCGTCTCGGTCTCCACGGCCCAGCCCAGGGCGGTTCCAAGTTCATTGCGTGATCGGGGAATCATGGGTCGTGCACCAGCAGTTCAAGAAGATCCTCGAGTTCGGTCCGCGTGATCAGGGAGTCGGTCACGGTCAGCTCCGCCTCGTCGACGAGTGCACGGGCGAAACGCCGCTTCACCGTCACCATCATGTTGGCGGCCTGAGCGGCGTCCTTGATGCCCCAGGCCTGGACCAGCTGTTCGTACGATTCCGGGGGCTCGCCGTGCAGCTTCGGTCGCACGATTCGACGTACGAACACTTCCCAATACGCCTCCTGGCCGCGATTCATGCAGTCAATCCGGATTTTTTCGAGGACCTGACGGACCAGGGACGCCGCCCATTGGGCATGGAAGGCGGCCTCCGGTTCCTGATCGCTGCTGATGGCGGCCCACGCTCCTTCGCCCTCGTCGAGCGAGAAGGGGCTCAGAAGATCCTTGCCGTCGGGTGTCCGAGGCGCCCGTTTCTTGCGGGTGTCGCGGCGATGCTGTTCCCGAACGTAGTTGGATACGGATTTCAGAAGCAGGGAACGAAAGCGTCCGCGATCTGGGGTCGCGGTCTGCAGCAGGTTCCGACCGAGCAGAACGTCACAGAGGAATCCCTGGGTCAGATCGGTTGCATCCTCGGCGGACTTCCCGCTGCTGCGGATGAATGCGAAGACCGCCGGCCAGTACCGCTGAATGACCCGATCGAGCGCGGTGGCGGAGATTTCCCCGCGTTCCGAAGCGGCGTCGATGATCAGGGACCAGTTGGTCCGTGAATAGCCCATCGCATCCGTCTGTCCCGGATCCAAAGGCTGCGAACCGTGATCTGTCGATAACGCCATCACCGGAACCCTTCGTAAGTGCTCATCATAAGAATGGTCCGGATTCGGGGACGACATCCAGCCAACTCAAAAACAGTCCGAACAAATGTTGACTACTTAGATTTACAGATGTATCATCCGAATATCCGAATATATGGATGAAATAACCCTCATACCTCTCTGGAGACTTCCTTCGTGAGCCTCACCACCACCGCATCCAGCACCACATTCATGAATACCGGCCTTCCACTGCTCGGAAACGAGCCTTTCAAGGTCAAGAGCCTCGATCCGGAACTGGTGGCCTTCGGTCGCAAGGAAATCGAGCTGGCCGAACACGAGATGCCCGGACTCATGGCCCTCGTCGACCGCTACGAAGACTCCAAGCCCCTCAAGGGCGCACGCATCACCGGATCGCTGCACATGACGATCCAGACCGCCGTGCTGATCGAGACCCTCGTCAAGCTGGGCGCCGAAGTCCGCTGGGCCAGCTGCAACATCTTCTCCACGCAGGACCACGCCGCCGCGGCCGTTGCCGTCGGGCCGAATGGAACCCCCGACGCCCCCGCCGGCGTCCCCGTGTTCGCCTGGAAGGGTGAGACCCTCGAGGAATACTGGTGGTGCACCTTCCAGGCCCTGCATTGGGGCGACGGTGCCGGACCGAATCTGATCCTCGACGACGGTGGCGATGCGACCCTGCTCGTCCACCGGGGAGCCGACTTCGAAGCGTCGGGCGAGTTCCAGGACCCGTCCACCGCGGACAACGAGGAGTTCACCTGCGTGCTGACCGTGCTCAAGGAACTGCACGAGACCACCGATCCGATCTGGTCGAAGATGGCCGATGAGATCCGAGGCGTCTCCGAGGAGACGACCACGGGCGTCCATCGCCTGTACCACATGGCCGAAGAGGGCTCGCTCCGCTTCCCCGCCATCAACGTCAACGACTCCGTCACCAAGAGCAAGTTC
>DEYK01000053.1:0-12450 GCA_002364485.1 Phycisphaerales bacterium UBA3160 | reverse complement strand
GTTCGACAACCTCTACGGCTGCCGACATTCGTGCGTCGACGGCATCATGCGGGCCACCGACGTGATGCTCGCCGGCAAGGTCGCGGTCGTCTGCGGCTACGGCGACGTCGGCAAGGGCTGCTGCCAGTCGCTTCGCGGACAGGGCTGCCGGGTCATGGTCACCGAGATCGATCCCATCTGTGCCCTTCAGGCCGCGATGGAAGGCTACGAGGTCGTGCTGATGGACGACGTCATCGGCGAGGCCGACCTCTTCGTCACCACCACCGGCAACTTCAACGTGATCACCGCCGCGGACATGGCGAAGATGAAGCACAACGCGATCGTCGGCAACATCGGACACTTCGACAACGAGATCGAAATGGCCGTGCTCGAAGGACGTTCCGACGTGACCCGCATCACCGTCAAGCCCCAGGTCGACGAGTGGAAGTTCGACGACGGCCACAGCATCATCGTGCTGGCCGAAGGCCGACTCCTGAATCTCGGGTGCGCCACCGGACACCCCAGCTTCGTGATGAGCAACTCGTTCACCAACCAGGTGCTCGCACAGATGGAGCTTCACGCCAAGAGCGACGAATACAGCTGCGACACGGTCCACGTCCTGCCCAAGCATCTGGACGAGATGGTCGCCAGACTCCACCTCGACAAGCTCGGCGTGAAGTTGACGAAGCTCAGCCAGGAACAGGCCGAATACATCGGCGTCCACGTCGACGGCCCCTACAAGCCCGAGTACTACCGCTACTGATTTCGTTCCAGGACCACCACGGTCTCCTCGTTCCCGTCTCCTCCGAGAATGAGCATGACCTGGTGGTCCGGGTCGATCTTGAGCATCAGGGGGCGGAAGTCGTCTCCCGCGGGCACGTCCTGCGCAGCGACGTAGTTCATGGGCACGCTCTCCTCCGTCCCCGCCGCCAGCAGCGAAGAACGCTCCATCAGAACGGCTCCCGGTCCGGACAGTTCATGGGATCGTCGCGAGAACTCCAGCAGTTCGGGCCATCGGGCCATCGCGGCCTCGACGTCCGGTCCGGGTGATGCGTCGGATGTCTCCATGTCCACACCGTATCAAGATGCGGAGAACGGCGACGCCCCCGCGATCCTCTGCGGGTAGGCTGTTGGGTGTAACAACCATCGAGGAATCGACACCATGCTGTTTGAACGAATCTCGGAACCGGGTCTCTCCCAGTACGCCTACATCGTCGGATGCCAGGGGGCGAAGCAGATCGCCGTCGTCGATCCGATGCGCGACATCGACGTCTACATCGATTTCGCGCAGAAGCACGGGGTCGAAATCACCCATGTCCTCGAGACGCACATCCATGCGGACTTCGCCTCGGGCGCCCGCGAACTCGCGGAACGCACCGGCGCCGCGTTGTGCCTGTCCTCCTACGACGAAGGCGAACAGTTCGACGTCGCCTATCCGCACGAGGAGGTCCGGGACGGGTACACCATCGACATCGGCGGCGTCCGTCTGAAGGCGATCCACACGCCCGGCCACACGCCGGAGCATCTGAGCTGGCTGGTCTTCGACCTGCACCGCAGCCCGGAAACACCCATGGCCATGCTCAGCGGCGACTTCCTCTTCGTCGGCTCGCTCGGACGGCCCGACCTGCTCGGCCCGGCGGAGACCGACGCGTTGACCCGTCGGCTGTACGGCAGCGTCAAGCGGCTCGAAACCCTCCCCGATTCGATGGAGATCCATCCGGGACACGGAGCCGGCTCGATGTGCGGCGCAGGCATGAGCGGACGCCCCATGTCCACTCTGGGATACGAACGAATCGCCAACCCCATGCTGGACTCGTCGCTCGACGAGGACGCGTTCGTCGAACGAATGCTGGCGAATCTGCCGCCCCGCCCGGCGTACTACACCAGGATGAAGCAGCTCAACAGCGGTGGGCCGGCCACGCTCGGTCCGATCTCAGCCGGACCGAACATCGCCCCGTCCGATGCGAAGGACATGATCGAGAAGGGGCACATCCTGCTCGATCTCCGATCCCAGACCGACTTCGGACGCTGCCACATACCCGGCTCGATCTGCATCGGACTCGGCAAGTCCTTCTCCACCTGGGCGGCCTGGATGCTGCCATCCGACACACCGATCATCCTCGCCGCGGAATCGACCCGCGACGCGGAGGCGGCCGTCCGCGGGTTGGTGCGGGTCGGACTGGACGACATCGCCGGCCACCTCACCGGCGGAGTCCAGGCCTGGATCGATTCCGGGCTCGATACGAAACGACACGACGTGATCCCCTCCAGCGAACTCCAGGAGCGACTCGCCTCGGACGACGCACTGTGCGTCCTCGACGTCCGGACCGAGAATGAATGGAACTCGGGGCACATCCCCGGGGCCGTCCACATCCCTCTGCCGGATCTGCCGGCCCGAATGGACGAGTTTCTCGGAGACCGGACCATCGTGACGGTCTGCGGCGGCGGATACCGCTCGGCGATCGCCGCAAGCATGCTGGAACGGGCCGGAGCGAAGACCGTGCTCGACCAACTGGGTGGAATGGCCGCATGGTCGCGGGCCGGCTGCTCGACGACCACCGAGACCGCGACCTCGACCTGATCCACGGGGTTCCTCATCGAGGCAAGGACGGGTACCCTGTCCATCCAGATGAGCGATTACATCGGCCACGAATGCGGTCTTGCCCTTGTCCGCCCCAAGATGTCCCTGGAGGAACTCCAGGAACGCAACGGTGATGCGGCGTGGGCGCTGCGCAGACTCCACCTGCTGATGGAGAAGCAGCACAACCGTGGCCAGGACGGAGCGGGCATCGCCGTCGTGAAGTTCGACATGCCGCCCGGCGAACCGTATCTGCGACGACATCGTTCGACCAGACACAACGCGATCGAACGCATCTTCGACAGCGTCACGAAGGACATCGCGCCGATGTACCGGGCCAACCGCCCGATGTCGGTCCAGGATGCGAAGAGGAAGTGCAACCTCCTCGGCGACGTCTACATCGGACACCTGCGGTACGGAACGCATTCGAAGAACTCGGTGCAGAACTGCCATCCGCTCGTCCGCAAGGACAACACCGCGAGCCGCAACCTCGCGATGGCCGGCAACTTCAACATGACCAACTCGAGGGCGCTCTTCGAGCAGCTCCTGGACTACGGACTCAATCCCGTCGGGGATTCCGACACCCAGGTCATCCTCGAACGCATCGGCTACTTCCTCGATCTGGAACATCGCCATCTCCGATCCACCATGGGCCCTGAATCGTTCCTCAGGCTCGAAGGCCGCGAACTCGCCGAGGCGATCTCCCGCGACATCGACCTCGTACGGGTGCTCGGTCGGGCGTCCGAACAGTGGGACGGCGGCTACGCCTTCGCGGGACTGCTGGGCAACGGCGACGCGTTCGTCTGCCGGGACCCGGCCGGAATCAGACCCCTGTTCTGGTACGAGGACGACGACGTGATCGCCGCGGCCTCGGAACGCCCCGCCCTGATGAGCACCTTCGACGCCGAAGTGGAGGACATCCGCAGCATCGAACCCGGTCACGTGCTCGTGATGAAACGGGACGGCACGACCACCAGCGCCCCGTTCACCGAGCGGATCGAGCAGCGGCAGTGCACCTTCGAACGGATCTACTTCAGCCGGGGCAGCGACCCCGACATCTACGCGGAACGCAAGCAGCTCGGTAGGAACCTCGCTGCGCCGATCCTCGAGGCGATCGATCACGACGTCGAGCATGCCGTGATCAGCTACGTCCCCAACACCGCGGAGTCCGCATTCTTCGGCCTGGTCGAGGAGGTCGAACGGCAGGTCAAGGACCACCGCGCCGAGGCGATCTGGAATTCACTCCAGGACGGCGTGCCCGATCTGGAAACGTTCAAGAAGGCCTGCACGGTGCGGATCCGCGCCGAGAAGGTGGCCCACAAGGATCAGCGGCTGCGGACGTTCATCACCCACGACGCCGCCCGACGCGATCTCGTCACGCACATCTACGACATCACCCGGCAGATCGTCACTCCCGAGGACACGCTGGTCGTGCTCGACGATTCGATCGTCCGCGGAACGACGCTTCGAGAATCGATCATCACGATCCTGAGCCGGCTCAATCCCAAACGCATTCTCATCGCCTCGTCGGCGCCTCCGATCATGTATCCCGACTGCTACGGCATCGACATGAGCCATCTCGGACGATTCATCGGATTCCAGGCGGCGGTCGCCCTGCTGGAGGACCACGGCCAGGCCGATGTCCTCGAAGCGGTGGAGCACGACTGCCGGGCCCAACTGGATCTGCCACCGGAGGAACTGGTCAATCACGTCCAACGGATCTACGAGCCATTTTCCCTCGACCAGATCGGAGCCAAGGTGGCGGAACTGGTCCGACCCGATAATGTGCCCTGGGACGGGGCTCTGGATGTGGTCTACCAGGGCATCGAAGGGCTTCAATCGGCCATGCCGGCTCATACCGGAGACTGGTACTTCACCGGCCGCTACCCCACCCCAGGGGGCTACAAGGTCCTCAATCGGGCCTATCTCAACTGGAGAGAGGGTCGGGACCAGCGGTCCTACTAGTTCTGGACAGCCTTGGCAGGCCTTGACTCGAAGCCCAAAAACGACTCAAATACGACGCTTGGCACATCGATCCCGCGCGGGATCGGTGACCTCGATTTTTCAGGAGTGATTCCGTGGCTCGCTATCTCGGTCCCAAGGTCAAACTGTCCCGTCGCGTCGGCGTCCCCATCGCCGACATCCCCAAGCACACCGCACGGCGCCAACTCAATGCGCCGGGCATGCACGGGTATCGCGGTCGTCGTCCCAAGGACTACGGCATCCGCCTCACCGAGAAGCAGAAGGTCCGCTATCACTACAACATCATGGAAAAGCAGTTCCGCAGGTACGTCGACGAGGCGAACCGCCGCAAGGGCAACACCGGCGAACTGCTTCTTCAGCTGCTCGAGTCGCGTCTGGACAACACCATTCGTCGCAGCGGGTTCGTCCGCACGATCTGGGCCGCTCGACAGATGGTCACACACGGTCACGTGCTCGTGAACGGACGCAAGGCCGACAAGCCGAGCATCACGATCAAGCCCGGTGACGTGATCACGCTCAGGGACGGAATCCACAAGGTCGTCCGTGAGAACATGGAGTCCCTCGCCGGACACATCGTGCCCAACTGGCTGGAGCTGAACCCGGGCGAACTTTCCGCCCGGATCATCGCCACTCCCGTGCCCGACCAGATCCCATTCGATGTGAACACGAACCTGATCGTCGAGTTCTATCGCTGATTCAAGCACCGGCCCAGGCCGGAACGGCGCATCCATGAACAAATTCCTACGCAAGTACAACAAGTGGCTGCTCGCGATCTTCGGGAGCGGCCTGATGGTCATCTTCCTGATGCCCGAAGTGCCCTCCCTGCTCTCCAGCCTCGGCTCCGAACGGGCCGTCGTCGGGACCATCGACGGCGAATCGATCACCCGCTCCGAACTGATCAACATCCAGAATCAGGCCCAACTGGTCGATCGTCTGGGACTCCAACTGCCCTTCATCGGACTGGTGGACAACTGGGAGCAGTGGTACCTCCTGGTCCACGAAGCCAGGGACGCCGGCATGATCGGCGGCCAGGCAACCAGCTCCGTCCCCTTCGACACCGCGCTCCAGATCAGTCGCAACACGGGCATCCCGCCGTACGTCGTGCAGGAGACGTACACGAACTACATGGGGATCTCCAACTACCTCGCCCACCTGGCGGCAAGCAGTCCGATGTCGGATCGACGCATGCGTCAGCAGGGACGAAGACTCTTCGACGCCGCCGACGTGCAGATGGTCTCCCTGAAGGCCGATGCACCCAGCAAGGCGATCGATCCCACCGACGAGGAACTCCAGGCTCAGCTCGATGCCTATGGCGACGTTCTTCCCGGCGATGGCGAATACGGCTTCGGTTATCGACTGCCCGACCGGACCACCATCGAATGGTTCAGTCTCCCGAACAGCAGCATCCGCAGCTCCATCGAGGGTTCCGACGCGGTCGACGAGATCGAACTGCTGAAGTACTGGCGACGCAACGAGGCCGACCCCGGCATTCCCGCGGTGGAGGCCGGTGCGGAGATCCCCGAGGTGGTCCGAACCAGACTGCTGGACGAACTCACCGAGAAGCGCCGCCAGGAGATCAAGCGTGTGCTCGCCGATCGCCTTCGCAACCCCAGACGAGGCTTCGCCGAATCCGGAGGATTCATCATCCTTCCCGACGACTGGTCGGATCAGCAGCTCTCGTTCGAGGACCTCGGCGACCAGATCCTGAAGCAGTACTCCATCGAAGTCCCCGAGTTCAACCGGACCGATGAACTGATCGAACTCGACGAACTCCGCAAGATCCCCGGCATCGGGCTCGCCAACACCGACAAGTACGGTCAGCGCCCACTCGCTCTCGGCGAACTGGTCCGTGAGGCCAAGGAGTTCGAAGGCTCCGGGCTCTACCCGGTCCAGAGCGGCATCGCAGGCCCGGTCCTCGAAGATCGCCAGAACAACCTCTACGTGTTCAGGATCATCGACACCGACGCATCGAGACCACCCGCCTCCGTCGACGAGGCCCGTGACGACCTGGTCGTCGATCTCAACCGGATGGCGCACTACCGCGAACTGCTCGAAGAGACCGATGCCTTGCGGAATCGTGCACGAGCCGACGGCCTCGACAAGCTCGCCGAAGCACGCGACGCCCGCGTTCAGGCCGCATCGCTGCGACAGTACGACCCGAGATTCGCCCAGTTCTTCATCCAGAACCAGAACGCCATGCCCAAGGCACCTGCCGTGATTCCGGGCCTCGGCGAAGACGAAATCGTCGTCGACGCGGTCCTGGACAACGCGGCCAAGATCCAGCAGGACGGCTCGCTCGCGACCCTCGGACTCGAGGAACGCATCGACGTCTATCCGTCCAAGGACAATCTGGCTCTCGTCGTGGTGCAGTTGAACAAGCGGACGCCGATCACCCTGGCCGAGTTCAACCAGATGGCATCGAGCGGACTGCTCGGAACCATCATCCAGATGGACGAGTCCGATGGCAGCAATCCGATGACCGAAGCGTTCACGCTGGACTCGCTCATGGAACGCAACAACTACATTCCCGCCAGCAGTCCCTCCGACGAGGACGAACTGATCGAGGAAGATTCCGCCGTCGAGGCGGACTCCGGTTCCTGAATGAACTGAATCAGCTGACCCGCGATCCCGCCGGCAACGGGTGATCGGTCCGCAGCACGCAGAGATCGTCGACGTTGCCTTCGGCGTCCTTCGACGTCGCGGCGAGAACCATTCCCTCGCTTCGCTCTCCACGGATCACGCGTGCCTCGAGATTCGCGACGATCACGACCTGCGAACCTTCGAGGACCGACGGGTCGTCGTACCACTTCCGGATTCCTGCGCAGACCTGACGCCCACCTTCGGTTCCGTCGTCCAACTGCAGCTTCAGCAACCGGTCCGCATCGGGATGGTGCTCGGCCTTGAGAATGGTGGCGACTCTCAGATCGACCCTCGTGAAGGTCTCGAAATCGATCACGGACTGCATTTCAGACATTGAAGATGGCTCCTGATTGGGTTCAAGGAAGGCATGCTAGTCGAGCCGAACCATCCTGACACGCCCTCCAGACAGCTCAGGCATTCCATGGCCTGCGAAAGTAGGGTGGAAATGCGAGTTTGCGACCCTATTTCCTTCACGAGCCTGCTAGGTTCGGAGGTGGAAGAGAACGCTCCTGCGGGTTTGTACACCGAGCGGAGCCAGAATGAAACCAATCTCCGGGGGAGGGAGATTATTTCATGTCACGTCAAACTGGATTGTGGACCGTCGCGGCGGCATCCACCCTGCTCTCCGTCGGCTCGGCCCAGGCTGAGCTGCTCGGACTGAGTGCGAAACTCGTCGATGCAAACCACATCACTGGAGCGAACGCTCCGACCGGCGACCACTTCACGATCGACATCTTCGCCACCATGGAGGCAGGCGACCGCCTCGACGCCATGGCAGGCGATGTCTTGAACCAGAAGATGATCACGTGCACCAACGGAACCTTCTACCAGCATCCGTTCGGCGGCAATCTCTCGACGAACATCAACTCCAGCCTCTTCGGATCGTTCGCGAGCCTCGCCTTCGACAGCTTCGTGACGATCGGACTGCTCGACTCGACGGACAACCAACTTGCGGTCCAGGGAATCGACTTCAGCGACTTCCAGACCGGCGGAGCCATCGACTCCGACAATGGTGCATGGTTCATCACCCCGGAGGATCCCCAAGGGGCCTCCGAAGCCCAAAGCATCGGCTGCGACACCCAGTATGTGGTCCGAGTCGCAAGGCTGACCGTGGTGGGGCTCGACGGCTCCGTGCACGTCGAGGGACTGCTTCAGGGCAAGGACCCCGGCGGCAACACGATCACGCTCAACGCCTCGATCGACGTGACGCTCGCATCGGTCCAGTTCGACGACTGCAACGCAAACGGCAACGATGACGCATGCGACATCGCCGACGGCACGAGCATCGATTCCGACGAGAACGGCATTCCCGACGAATGCCAGACCTTCGATTGCAACGAGAACGGCATCGACGACGGCGATGAGATCGCCGACGGCACCGCAGACGACTGCAACAGCAACGGCACGCTCGATGAATGCGAGATCGCCGACGGCACGGCCAGCGACTGCGACGGCAACGGTACGCCCGACGAATGCCAGGCCAACGACTGCAACGGCAACGGCACGCCCGACAACTGCGACATCACGGACGGCACGTCAGAGGACTGCGACAATGACGGCACCCCGGACGAATGCGAACCCGACTCCGACGGGGACGGCATCATCGACGACTGCGAGGTTCCGCCCAACTACACGAACCTCGAAACCGGCGACACCTACGAGACGTTCGCCGATGCCATCGGCGCCGCCCATGCCGGCGACCGGATCACAGGACTGACTGATGCGGTCAACAATGAAACCGCACTGAATTTCAACGAAACCTGCGTCAACTTCAGCGTGCCCGGTTTCGGTGGAATCAACACGAATGCCGAAGTCTTTCTTTCGTATTGCGCCACAATTGACAGCGATGGATCCGCCTTATTCCAGAACAAGGTCTTCTCCGGTTCAGGCGGCACCTCTCGAATCACTGCGGACGGCAATCTTGAATTCTTCGATACGCTCACTGTTCGAAGTGGAGCCACCATTGAAACCGAGTGCTTCAATGGCACTGACACCAACGGCGTCATCCTTCGTCAAGGTGCCATGCTGACTGCATCACGCTTCATGACATTGAATGCGGCAACCACGATGTTCGAAGGCGCGATGATCGAATGTCCGCATACACAAAATGAACCTGCAACCCTGTTCAACGCCCAGGGGACGATCCTGGGTGACGTCCAGAACTTCGGACTGATGAACGTCATCAACGACCTGATGCAGATCGGCGACCTCAGCAACGAAACTGGTGCCACCATCGACATCTTCCGCGGCGTGTACTACCTGGTGGGCGACTTCACCAACAACGGCACGATCCACGGCGAGATCGATCAGGGCGGACGCAGTGGCGAGGAGGCGCAGCCCGGCGACGGACTGAACATCCACGGCAGCTTCACCGCTGGCGCCGAGACCAGCCTGGTCATGCCCCACGAGTACTGGGCCGTCCGCATCGGCGGCGACATCGACATCGCCATCAACGATGCAGGCAGCTTCGACATGAGCGTCGCCGAACTGAACGCCACCGGCCGATCCGGCAGCGTGCAGGACATCGAGGTGATGGGTGCAGATCTCGGAAACGGCACCGATGGACTCAAGCAGGGTGTCGCGGGCAACTACCCGCTGGGCAGCCTGATCATCGATGCCGCCTCCACGTCGAACCTCGTGGACAACCACGACAACGACAACATGAAGCAGGCCGATGGCGAAGCCATCTACTGCGACACGCTGATCGTGAACGGTCATCTCGAGACCAACGGCTACAAGGTGTACGCCAACGAGATCGTCATCAACGGTTCCGTCAGCAACGGTGACGACGTCATCATCATCGTCGACGGCATCTTCGGCGACATCAGCGGTGACGGGCTCGTCAACGTAATCGACCTGCTTCGCGTGATCGCGGAATGGGGACAGACCGTGAGCACCGCGGACCTCAACGAAGACGGCATCGTCGACGTCCTCGACTTCCTGATCGTCCTGCAGGTCTGGTCCTGAGTCGAAATCCGAACGGCGATTTCAGCGGCCCCCGGCATCCGCCGGGGGCCGCTTTCGCTTTTTCATCCCTCCGCGACCGCAATACGGGTACATTCGAAATTCCATGGACGACTTCGACGCCAAAGTCAGCAATCTCATCGAACAACTGCGTGCACTCCCCGAATCGCAGCGGGCCGATTTCATCGCCGAGTCGTGCGGCGACGACCCGCACCTGATCGAACAGGTGCGGCGCGGCATGCTCGAGATCGGCGGCGAAACCGGAACCTCCTTCAAGAGTCTGCCCACGATCCTCGATACACCGGAACCGAACAGCGAGCCGCTGACCGATTCCCATCCTGACCGCATCGCCTCCTACACGATTCGACGGATCATCGGATCCGGCGGAATGGGTACCGTCTACGAAGCCACGCAGGATGCGCCGCGTCGCCGCGTGGCGATCAAGGTCCTCAAGAGCGGCCTCGTCTCCCGCTCGGCCCAGAAGCGGTTCCAATACGAGTCGCAGGTGCTCGGGAGGCTTCGTCACCAGGGCATCGCCCAGATCTACGAAGCCGGCACCTGGAAGGGCGAACAGGGCGACGTCCCCTGGTTCGCGATGGAATACATCCCGAACGCCAGGTACCTCACCGACTACGCGGATGAACACCGGCTTTCCCTGCGTCAGAAGCTCGAACTCTTCACCGAAGTGTGCCAGGCCGTGCACCACGGACACCAGAAGGGAATCATCCATCGGGACCTGAAGCCCGGCAACATCCTCGTCGATTCATCCGGGCACCCCAAGATCATCGACTTCGGCGTGGCCCGATCCACCGACTCGGACATGGCGGTCACCACCCTGCAGACCAGCGTGGGTCAGCTCATCGGCACCGTCCAGTACATGAGCCCGGAGCAGTGCGATGCCGACCCGGACGACCTGGACACCCGCAGCGACGTCTACACCCTGGGAGTGATCCTCTACGAGCTCCTGACGGGAGAACTCCCCTACACCCTCGGCAACAAGGCGATCCACGAAGCCGCTCGGGCCATCAAGGAGGATGCCCCGAACCACCCGAGCACCGTCAACCGTCAACTGCGAGGCGACATCGAAACGATCGTGCTGACGGCCCTCGAGAAGGAGCGGGGTCGCCGTTACCAGTCGGCCCAGGGGCTGTGCGAGGACATCGAACGATTCCTTCGCGGCGACCCGATCAACGCCCGCCCACCCAGCATCATCTACCAGCTCAAGGTGCTGGCCAGGAAGAACCGCGCGGCGACCGTCGCCGCGGCTTCGATCGTCGTGGTGCTCGTGGTTTCGATCGTGCTGGTGCTCGCGTTCGCCATCTCCCAGTCCAACCAGAAGAAGCTTGCGGACGAAGCCCGTCTGGAAGCAGATCGCCGCACCACCGAGGCCGTCGAGGCGCAATCGGAACTGGCGATCCAGGTCGAAGCCGCACGGATGGCCAAGGAGGAGGCGACGCTCCAGGCCCAGGCGGCGTCCCGTGCGAGTTCGCTCGCCGACCAACGAGCCCTCGAGGCGGAGGAAGCCAGTGCGTCGCTCCTGAAGGCGAACGAGGAACTTGAACAGCAGGCCTACGTGGCATCCCTCATCCAGGCCCAGGATGCGATCCAGAACGAGTACCCGGGCGAGGCCGCACGCGTGCTCGCCGATGCCCCCGTCGGTCCGAGGAACTGGGAATGGCACATGCTGCAATCCCAGACGGATCAGAGCATGGCGACGTCGCAGGAGAAGTCATCCGCGAAGGAGATGTCGGACGACGGCCGGTTCATCATCTCGTCGCCAACACGGAAACTTGACGCGATCCTCCAGATCCACGACCGAAGCACGAACTCCGACTCCTTTCTGGGGATTCCTTCCGATCAGATCCACGCCCTTGCGGGCTTTCATATGACCAGCGTCCTGATCTCACCCGACAACCGCCACCTCGCCTGCCAGCTGATGCAGCCGGAAACAGATGGCATCGTGAAGACGGCCATACTGGTCTGGAATCTCGAGTCGGACGATCCGCAGCTGACAAGACGAATCGACGACCACGCATCCGCAATGACGTTCTCTCCGGATGGGTCCCAGCTGATCTGGATCGAATCGGCCACTCTGGACTCTGAATTTAACGTGTTCAGCATCACTGATATGGAGAACACGGTTCACATTCAACCACTTGACGATCCGGATGCGGAAGCAACCACATTCGCCGGGCCGAAGGGAAAGCTCATGAGCGTCCCCATCGGCTCCGGAAGGCTCTCGGTCTCTCCCACCGGCAAACATGTTGCAGTCGGTTCCCCCATGTACGGACCTGTTGTCATCGACC
>DEYK01000005.1 GCA_002364485.1 Phycisphaerales bacterium UBA3160 | reverse complement strand
GGGGGTGTTGTTGTTGGGGGCATGCTTCTTTAAGCCCCTCCTGCCGCCCGAAAACCCGCCTGGCACCTGCAATGCCGGATTTCAATTTAGAAGTCCGCTAGATAGACCCGCTGCGGCCGCCCCAACGAATTAGAGATCCAAATCCTGAAGACTTCACAGTCTTTACTGCAAATGCAATTCCGGGGAATGCGAATACTAGCGCCCAATACCATGGCCATTCCCAAGCAAGCAATGCACCGAAGAAAGCCCCCAGCAGGAGCGGCCCCACCATCCTCAGCCACAGACAAATAACGAATATGAGTATTGCGAGTACAGGGCCCAAACCAAAGTAAACGTCAAGCAATGAAAACACTGCTGCGCACTGTATGAGGAAAATAGCCAGGAAGAAGGCACCGCCCAGCGTGTAAGCCACTTTCCCCAGAAAGACTACATTTCGAGATCTGCCATAAACATGCGCATCACTAGAAGCTACAAGTTCGTCGACCATGCCCTTGACACCCCAAAGGCCAGAAGGCGCAGTCTCACCAGACGATATTTTTTTACAAGCACATATCTTCCCAAGAGCAGTCAACTGACCCAGCGATGCTTCAACCATCGAAACGCTATGCATTTTAGGATCAAAGCCTCTGACACCGTGCAGTTTCAGCATGATTGATTCATAGACTGCAACCCACACATCGCATGCATCACTATCTTCTATTTCATTTTCTCGGCAGTAAGCATCCACAACACCCCAGAAATAAGATGCGTAGTAACTAGAGTAAATTTTTATTGATCGCCGAAGTTTCTTGGCACTACCAACAACTTCGCCTGTATCCCATAAATCGAAGATATAGGCTATAGATTGATCAGTTGCACGATCAATTCTTTCCGAAGCGTCCATACCCCCTCCTCAACGCCCCGAGCACGACTCGAACGTGCGACCTGCGGATTAGAAGTCCGCTGCTCTATCCAGCTGAGCTACCGGGGCTATTTCGCACATAGTGTACGTCGAAGCCAATATGCCTGCTAAAGTGGACGCATGCGCAAGATCGTTCTTCTTCGAATACTCGCCCTCCTGATCATCGCGGCCGGAGCCGCCTTCTATCCGGGAAGCGCAGGCTTCTGGCCACTGTCGGTACTCCTGGTCCTGCTCGGACTCGGAATGCTTGCATCCACCAACTCCACCATGAAATCATATATGTACGGCAGCACGCACCGTGACCATGAGAAGCAGTGACTCGAGCAGCAGCCGATCCTCGATGCAGAGGGCCGTTCTGCAGCGGGCCATCTATTTCATCCTGATCGTTGCCGGCGCCGTCATAGTTCGAACCGCCACGGGCATTTCGGTGTTCACGGTATTCCTGATCACGCTTGGAACCATACTGCTTGGCAGAATCGCATTTGTTCTGATGACGCATTCATACGATGATCAGCCGGACGATGAATCGAATGCGTCCTAGCCAGCGATCACTTCAAGCAGGTCACTGACCGAGCAGGGACCGCCCCACCCGGAAACGACTCCACCGCTCGTCATGGGCTAGGATCATGGGCATGAAATGCCCCCTGCTGCACGTCTGCCTGCTGGCCGCCGTCCTCACCGGATTCGGCTGCCGGAACGCTCCGCGTCACGTCGCCCAGCTGGAGGCGGTCGAATGCATCTGGCGGGAAGCGCCCCACAGCGCGTTCACCGATCTGCTCCGGGTCGACGGCCGACTGCTGTGCGCGTTCCGTGAAGGCGACGCCCACGTGCACGGACGCGACGGAACCATCCGGGTGATCGAACGCGTTCCGGACGGCACCTGGAAACCGGTCGCCGAACTCCGGGAGGACGGCGTCGACCTCCGGGATCCCAAGCTGTCGATCACCCCCGACGGACGCGTCATGCTCACCTGCGGCGGATCGGTCTACGTCGATCGGACGCTGCAGTCGATGGCCACCCGGGTGGCCTTCGCCGATCCGATCACGATGGACTTCAAGGCGATCGTACCCATCGTCTTCGACGATCCGGCCGCCTCCGATCGCGACTGGCTCTGGCGGGTGACCTGGCACGACGGGACCGGCTGGGGCGTGCTGTACCAGCCCTTCGCCGACCCGCCCGAAGCGCATCTGGTGTCGACCGTCGACGGCATCCACTACCGACATGCCCGGACCCTGCCCATCGACGGTGCTCCCAACGAGGTGACGCTCCGCTTCCGTGGCGACACCATGCATGCCCTTGCCCGAAGAGGCGGCGGCGACCGGATGGCCGTGTTCGGCCGGGCCGCCCCGCCCTTTACCAGCTGGTCGTTCACGACACTCGACGAACGCATCGGCGGCCCCGACTTCGTCGACCTCGACGGCACATGGATCGTGTCGGGACGGCGCTACCTTCCCGGCGAGCAGCGCACGTTCCTTGCCGACCTCGACGATGCGGGCACGCTCACCACGCTCGCCGTACTCCCCTCCGGCGGCGACACCAGCTACCCGGGCATGGTGATCGACGATGACCGACTGCTTCTGAGCTACTACTCCAGCCACGAAGACCGCACCGCGATCTACCTCGCGACGTTCATTCTGGATTGAATGAAGCCGTTCCGTCACCGCACGCTTGCCTGATAATTGAAACATCGGATACGCCCTCACGTACCGTGTGCGCCGATTGCATGGTTGATGTCGCCGAAATAGGTCGATCCGAAGCGGACTGCCCGGGAATGAAGACAGAATGATTGCAATCGAATCGCCGCAATAGGACGTTGCAGCGTGCGAACAAGGAGTTCACCCATGCAATCCGATCATTCCCGCACCGCCACCACCGTGGCCGGCCTGGTTGCGACATGCCTCGCCGGCCTCGCCGTCGCCGAGCCGCTCGGGCTCGGTACGTACCACGAACAGGTCCCCGCCGGCTGGGGCGTCCCCAGCGACACCTCCGGCAATCCGGTCGTTCCGCGCGTCACGCCCGAGTTCACCGGACCCGCTCCCACCAACACCTGGTGGTCGTCACTGATCTGGGAACGCTACCCGGGCAACGACTACGGCCAGCCCGTGCACATGCATCCGCTGAGCGTGCAGGCCGCGGCCGAAGGCGTCTACCTCGGACACGTCGCCGAACCGTTCGGCTACGACCGCGGCTACGAGTTCGGCTTCAACGGCGGCAGCGCGGCGATGACTCTGGGCGTCTCCGGACTCGATGCCCAGGAGGTGCGCATCGCCGATGCCGGCGACTGGACCGTCACCGCGGCCTGGGACGACGGCGAGCAGTCGCTGCGAGCCACCATGGGACGCGGCCTGCCGACGCTCCTCGCCGAATGCCAGGGCGGCGATCCGTTCGTCTACTCGGCGAACGCGAACGAACTCGTCGACGACGGTACGACCGTCGTCATCGAGAAGAACGGAAACCACTGGGGCCTCTTCGCCCCCTCCGGCTTCGACTGGTCGAGGGAAGGCGACTTCTGGCGCTGTCCGGGCGCCTCCGCGGTCTCCGTCTCGATTCTTCCCGACGCCGACCCGGCGACGGTCGCACTCTTCAAGGCCGGAGCACTCGTCGCCGTTCGAGACACCCTCGTGTCCTGGAACTGGGAACCGGCGTCTCGCACCGTGCGCGCACGCTACGAGTTCGTGACCGAACCGCTCGACGGAACCGCGGCCGATCCGCTGGTGTGCCTGTACCGGCACCAGTGGCTGCATGCCGCCACCGATACGACCGGACACGTCTACCCGTCGCCTCGGGGCGAACTGCGACTTGCCTCGACCTCGGCGTTCGACGTCCCGTTTCCCGTTCCCGCCATCCTGCCGCAGCTTCCACTCGTGGACTCGATCGACGAGACGACCGCCGTCGACATGCTGGCCGAGTCGGTCTCCGGCGGCGGCAGCTTCACCTCCGACACGTACTGGGGCGGCAAGGCGATGGGCCGAGCCGCTCAGCTGGCGATGATCGCCGACGCCGTCGGCGACACCGCCATGCGCGATCAGTACGTTTCCGATCTCAAGGCCGCGCTCGAGGACTGGTTCACCGTCGACGAGGCCGGGGGCACCGCCGGCTTCGCCTACAACGACACCTGGAGCTCGCTCATCGGCTACCCCGCGTCGTACGGCGCCGACACCGAACTCAACGACCATCACTTCCACTACGGCTACTTCCTGTGGGGCGCTTCGATCGTCGCCAGGTTCGATCCGGACTGGGCCGACGACGGCGCCTGGGGCGGCATGGTCGATCTGCTGATCCGCGACGCCGCCAACTGGGACCGCAGCGACGACCGCTTCTGCTTCCTTCGCGGCATGGAACCGTACGTCGGCCACTCCTATGCCAGCGGGCACGCCGGCTTCGCCGCCGGCAACAACCAGGAGTCGTCCTCGGAGTCGATGAACTTCGCAAGCGGCTGCATCCTGTGGGGCGAGACCACCGGACGCGACGACATCCGCGATCTCGGACTGTTCCTGCTCGCGGTCGAATCGGCCGCGATCGACCAGTACTGGTTCGACGTCGACGAAGCGGTGTTCCCGTCCGTCATGCCGCGCGATCTCGCCGGCATCGTCTGGGACGCCGGCGTCGCCTACTCCACCTGGTGGACGGGAAACCCCGAGGAGATCCACGGCATCAACATGCTTCCGATCACCGGCGGCTCCCTGTATCTCGGAAACCGTCCAGACGCCGTCTCGAGACTGTGGGACTACTTCCTGTCCGAGAACGGCGGCCCACCGACCGTGTGGCAGGACATCCTCTGGAGCTACCAGGCGATGGCCGATCCGCAGTCGGCGCTTACGAACTTCGCCACCAGCAGCTACGCATCGGAAGCCGGTGATTCCAAGGGGCGCACCTACTGGTGGCTGGCCGCCCTGAGCGGACTCGGTCAGATCGACGCATCGGTCGGTGGCGACGCCCCGCTGTCGGCCGTCTTCACCGACGGAACGACCCGGACCTACGTCGCCCACAACATGGCCTCGGACGATCGCAGCGTGCGGTTCACCGACGGATTCGTACTGTGCGTTCCAGCCGGCGAGACCATCACCGGCAACGACAGCGAGCCGGGACCGGACTGCGAATGCGGCGGCGACGTGACCGGCGACGGTTCGGTCGGTGTCGACGATCTGCTGGCGGTGATCGCCGACTGGGGCAACCCGTTCACGGTCGACGACCTTCTTCTCGTCATCCAGGCCTGGGGGACGTGCGACTGAACATCGCCGCCGAGACACCGGCACGAGCGACGAACACGTCATGCAGCAGCCCCCCGGACGATGCCGGGGGGCCGGATGATTCGTTCGGATGGACGATGCGGCTCAGGGACAGGCTTCGCCCCACTCGCCGATCACCGTCAGCAGGTCGCCGACGTCGTACGGGTTGCCCCAGTCGGCGATCACGGCCAGGAGGTCCGACACGTCGATCGTGCCGTCGCCGGTCACGTCGCCCGCACACTCCACCGGACACACGTCGACGTACTCGTTGCCGCCGCCGTCCTGCCAGGGGCCTTCGATCGCTTCGGCATCGTTCTCGCAGAAGAGACTGTCCGAGACCGACACCATGCCGCCTGAACCGAAGGTGGAGATCGCGGCCGACGCCGTGTTGTTGCGGAACGTGCAGTCCCGGATGCCGGCGGTGGTGTATTGGATCTGCGTGATGGCGTATCCCTGGTTGTCCTCGAAGGTGCAGTCGCGGGCCAGGAGGCCCGGGTTGTCTCCCGAGATGGACTTGTTGAAGAGGATGTTGCCGGAGTCGCCTGCGTCGTTCCCGACGAAGCGGCAGTCCTCGATGATCGCCTCGCTGTCGCTGCTCCAGATCGCGGCGCCCTGCCACTGGCTCGTGATGCCGGTGAAGACGCAGTTTCGAACGATCGGATCCATGTGGTAGATCCACAACGCGTTGCCCAGCGAGCCCGTGAAGACGATGTTCTCCACCGTCGCTCCGTCCGAGCCGACCACTCCGATCGCGATCAGGATGTCGCCGACGCCAGAACCGTCCAGTGTGACCGCGGGAGTTCCGTCCGCGTTGGTGGCCCCGGTGATCGTGAGATCGGGCGACTCGATGTAGATCGACGACTCGTAGTAGGTCCCCGCCTCGATGAAGATGGTGTCGGCCGGGCCGGCCGCTGCGACGGCGGCCGTGATCGTGGCATGGTCGGCCGGAACATTGATGGTGGCCGCGATCGACGGGGTCGATGCTGCGAGCAGACTCAGAACGAAGGGCGACGTGGTGATTCTCATGGAATGAAATCTCTTCGGATTGCTCTTGCTGCTGCGACTCGGCATTCGATGATATACGCTTCAGCGGCGTTCGACCCGGACGTTCGGGGATGCGCTTCCACGACCGTCACTCCTTCGATGTACGCGGCCATGCGATCATCACAGGCATTCGCCCCAGCCGCCGATCACCGTCAGGAGATCCTCGACCGTGTAGGGATCGCCCCAGTTGGCGATCACATCCAGCAGATCCGAGACGTTCACCAACTGGTCGCCGTTGATGTCGCCGTCGCAGGGCTCGACCGAATCGCCGACCTGGATCTGGACCACGGCGGAGTTGTTGCCGTCGTCGGCATCCTCGTCCGAGGTCGTCACCAGCACGCCGATGTAGTAGGTGCCGTCGGGCGTATCGGCCGGGATCACGACATCCTTGTTCACGTAGGCGAATGCCCCGCTGAAGAGGTAGTCGTAGAGGGTGAACCCGAGGAACTGGTCCTGGATGGTGATCTCATCGTCCTCGGACAGCTGGATCCGGGCGTAGATGTCGGTGGAGGCCCAGTCACCCTGGTTCTTGATGACTCCGGTCACGTTGATCGTGTCGCCGGCCTGCACCTTGGTGAGGTCGGCGTTGCAGAACAGCACGCTCGGATCGGGATTGCCGCCGGGATAGAGGAAGTTCAGCGTCTGCACGTCGCTGCTGCTCATGGCCGTGGCGTTGCCCATCGAGTTCTGATACTGCTGGTATCCGGGCTGGCAGACCATCGTCTGGCAGCCGGTGCTGCAGTCGTACTGGGCGTAGTGCATCACCGACTGGAAGTCGTAGGGCAGGTAGTTGCCGCCGCCCGCGATGTCGTAGTTGCCGTAGCACCCGCTGTCGATGCAACCGTAGTTCACCTGGATGTAGCTGTTGCGGTCCGTGCGCTGCTGGGTGTGGTACCGCCCCAGGGCGTGGGTCAGCTCGTGGACGATCACGTACGGCAGGTTGTAGTTGAAGAGACTCAGATCCTGGGATCCGCCGAGCATGCCCACGTACGAGAAGTTGCCGCCCAGCGACTGGATCTCGATGTAGTTGGGCTCGTCCTCGCGTTCGAAGAAGCGGACCGGACTGACGTTCTCGATCAGGTTCATCGCGTTGCGGACGCGGGTGCGGTTGGTCGAACTGATGTTCGAGGCGAACTCGTAGAACATGAGGCCGTCGGTCCAGCGGTACGGAACGTAGGCTCCGCGATCCTGTCCGTTCGGTTCCGCGCCGGGCGGGTAGAGGATCTCGCAGGTCAACTGCTCACGCTGTTCGGCGATCGATGGAATGTCTTCCGAAAGACAGATGGCGGGCGCACAAAGCAGAAGGCCGCCGAGAAGAAGGTGTGCTCGCATCGTCGTAGTTCCTGTGACCAGTGAGACCGTGAAGCCTGAGGCGAAATCCGGAACTCACCGGTACTCCCCCAAGAATTTGAATGTACTTCGAGCCCCCACTTCAAGGAAGTCGTAATACGTAATTTCAGCCCAATCAGGGCATTAGGGCCCTTTTTTTGCCCAAGGGACAGGGGTGCCTTCCCGCTTCGGATGGACGTAGCATGCGGCCATGAACATGGAATCAGCAGCACTCGAGCAGCGGCTCGAAACCGCCCGCACGCTCGCCGGGGAGATGGGCGACATCACGCTCGACTACTTCGGCCGCGAACGACTCGCCATCGACCGCAAGGCCGACGGTTCGATCGTGACCGAAGCGGATCGCGCCGCAGAAGCCCACGCCAGATCCGTGCTCGGCGCACGCTACGGCGAAGACGGACTGCTCGGCGAGGAACACGGCGAAGTCGAAGGCGACTCCCCCTGGCGATGGGTGATCGATCCCATCGACGGCACGGTGTCGTTCGCCCGCGGCGTCCCGGCCTACGGAGTGCTGATCGGCATCGAATACGAACAGGTTCCCGTCGGCGGCATCATTCATCTTCCGGCCTGGGGCGAAACGGTCTGGGGCGGTCGTGGTCTGGGCGCATGGCAGCGACGATGCGGAGAAGCGCCGCGTCCCGCCCGGGTCTCCGAGGTCGATGCACTCTCCGAGGCCATGGTCTGCACCACGACCTGGGACTACTTCCGCGACGGCGGAAGCGTCGACTTCCACGATCGACTGGTGCGGGCCTGCACCACCAGAGGCTGGAGCGACTGCAGCGCCCACCTGCTGCTCGCCACCGGCCGCATCGATGCCGTGGTCGACCCCCTGCTCTCGAGATGGGACATCTCCGCCTCGATCGCGGTCGTCGAAGCCGCCGGCGGACGCGTCACCGACCTTGGCGGACGATTCGACCCCGGCTGCAGCAACGCAGTGCTCAGCAACGGTCGACTGCACGACTCCATCCTGGCCCTGGCATCGCCATGACCACCGGCTGGGTACACTGCATGCATGGGCTGGTAGCTCAGTGGTCTAGAGCAAGCGACTCATAATCGCCGGGTCGCAGGTTCGAATCCTGCCCAGCCTATTCACGAAGACGGCACGGCCTCCGCATGCGGAGGCCGTGCCGTTTCAAATCATGTGCCCTTGTCATCCGCGGCGGCGGCGGCAACCG
>DEYK01000017.1:7508-23811 GCA_002364485.1 Phycisphaerales bacterium UBA3160 | reverse complement strand
AATGCGCACGGACGGAGACATGAGGATCCTCGGTCATTCGTACGCAGGGACCCAGATCTCGTATCCACTGACATCGGCGGTGCTTGATGAGGGCCTGGCCGGAGGATTCGTCTGCACGCAGATTTCCAGCAGTGCGTGGAGCGGCGTGTCCTACATCAACGCGGGAACGGTCGCGCCTCGGATCGTTCTCGAGGGCGTCATCGATTCGCCGGTCGGGGCATGCTGCCTCCTGTCGAGCGACTTCTGCGCGCAACTGCCCCGGCACATCTGTGAAAATGGGCAGAACACCATCTTTCACGGGGCCGGCTCGGTCTGCGGGGGTGACAACGACTGCCCGTCCGGAAGTTGCGATGGAGACATCGATTCGGACGAACGGGTCGATGTGGTGGACCTGCTCGCCGTGATCGGTTCATGGGGGCCATGCGGCGGTTGCGAAGCCGATCTGGATGGAAACGGCGATGTCGGCATCGCTGATCTACTTGGTGTCATCGAGAACTGGGGTCAATGCGAATGAAGCACATTTTCACACAATCACTTCTTGCCGCGACGGTCCTGTCGTCCACGGCTCTCGCAGGTTCCCTCGAGACCATCGAAATTCCCTGGTCACAGACGAACAGACTCGGAGCAAGCTGCTGCTCATGGAGTGGACTGGGTTCGTATGGAGGCGGCAGCTACACGAACACGCAGAACTGCGCGTCGGTGTACGGCAGCTGCTACCAGAGCAAGGGGGCCGCACTCTGGCTCTTCGATCTGTCGGATCTGCCGGAAGACGCCATCGTGTCCAGTGCGTCCTTCAAGGGCGTGACGGAGTACAGCGACATGGGTGGAAACACCACCTTCTCGGTGAAGCCGACCGGCCAGGCGCTGTCGACCACGCTCGCCTATTCGGTGATGAACTCTCCGTCCTGGTCGAGCAACACCTACATGTGGGGAGGCAATTTCTCGTTCAGCATCCCCGCCAGTCAGATCGAAGCGGCTCGCGCCGAAGGAGGGCTGGCGGTCTTCATGTATGTCTCCAGCACCTCCGGGGTCAACGTCATGAACTCGTGGCCGGGTGGGGCAAGGCTTTCCGTCGTCGTCGACATCAATTCGCCGGTGGGAGCATGCTGTCTTTCCAGCGGGTACTGCGCGCAGGTGCCTCAGAACATGTGTGAAAGTGGAACCGACACCACGTTCCATGGAGCCGGTTCCATCTGTGCAGAAGGCAGCACCTGTCCATCCGACGGCTGTGGCGGCGATGTGCAGGGGGATGGTGTGGTCAACGTCGAAGATCTGCTTGGCGTGATCAGCCGCTGGGGACCCTGCATCGCATGCGACGAGGATCTGAATGCCGACGGCGCGGTCGATGTCCTCGATCTGTTGACGATCCTCGATGGCTGGGGGCAGTGCGACTGAACCCGATTCAATGCTGGATCTGGATGAAGCCCGTTCCGGCCTTGACGGTCATTCGCACCTCCGCTCCCTCGCACGACAGCCGGTATTCTGGATTTCTCGTCGGATCGACGAGTCCGCCCAGCGAGTCGAACAGGAGCATTCCGCCCTGGATGTCGTTCGCGCTGGCCGAGACGCCGCCGGTCATCGAAGCCCGTCCCTCGCCGAAGACGACGTGGTAAGGATCGCTGGTGTCCTGCCGGATGACCGGAGTGTCGGGAGTGTCCGGGTGCGACAGCCAGTAGCCGGTTCCATCTCCGGCCAGGACCACGCCGATCGGATCGTCCGGATTGGCGATCGAATGGACCTGGGCGTATTCCATGTCGCTGCGGAGCAGGTAGGCGGCCATGTCGGCTCGGACTTCGGCGGTCCTGCCGAGGGATGGGACGACGAGCATGGCCGCGATCGACACGATCACGAGCACGATCATCAATTCGATGAGTCCAACGCCTCGTCTCAAGGGCCGACCTCCCGGGCAAGAGCCATCGATTCCCATGAACACGCATCCATGCCATGGGTGAGCATGCGGCATTCGAGGGGGACAGGCCGGGGGGTGGGGGTTTCGTTCCAGGCGCGTCCCCACTGTCTGGCCATCCGTTTCGCCGTACGACCGCGAAACCGTCTGCCGGGGCGATCGTCGGCACGATCAAGGAGGGACTCGAAGAATCTGCTGGAGACGCGCCCGAGGGGGCTGCTCGACCTCCGGCCGGGCCCGTTCGTCATTCTCCTGGCCATCTGCAGCAGTCTCCCCGCCTTGGGTTGGCTCATCCCCTTGGCAAGTCCATGGTCGTACAGCAGCTTCGATTCGTCGTCGAGCGTGATGCTGTTCGCGGCGATCCGTCCCCGAACGATGGATTGTTCGTGCATGTGAAGATCGATCGCCCGGCCCTCTACGGATCCCGTGATCTGCGAATCTCCGTGCAGGTTCCATTCATGCGAGATCGAATCCTCCGTTCCGCTTGAAAGGGTGATTCGCTTCGGATTCATCCATGCGCCGTTGCTTCCGATGCTCGAATCCTCGAGCTCGATGCCGCCGCTGATCTGTGCCTCCAGCGTCGCCGCCGTCTGAAGTTCGATCGAGGCACGGTCCATTCGAAGCATGCCGCCCACTTCCATGCGGGAGGTTCCTTCGACGATGATCCGCGATCCCGGATCCATCTGCAGATCGCCGGCGACGATGAGCGGTGTGGCGGGAGTGATGCGCAGAACCTGATTGGATCCGAGTCGCATCGAACCGGGTGTGGAACGAACCGTCTTCCCACGAACACTGCTGCTTGGAACCGTCGCGGCGGCCGTCGGAAGCGGTTCCACGGCGCCCTCGAGCGAGAGATCCCACGGGAGTTCGACGGAATCGACCTGGAACGCCGTGCTGTTGATCATGAGTGCGGCCGAATGGTCCTGTTCGTGATAGAGCGTGGTGTCGATCGCCGCCGCGTTGTCTCCGATCCGGACGCTGCGTGACGTGTTCGATGCGGTCGCCATGGCGAGACGGCGTCCCAGTGCACTGGCCGGAGCCGCATGCCATCGGGTGACGGTGGCGTTGTCGTTGATCTCGATCGTCGATAGCGAGAAGAGCGCGAATCCGGAGACGTCCTGCTGGATGTTCTCACCATCCTCGTCCTCGAGGAGCGAGACGTATGCGGCCACGCTCTGTGAGATCGATCCGATCGTCGCGGTGGAAACCACATGGATCTCCATGCTGTCCGCCGTGGGTGGGAGGTTGGTCGTCGGATCGATCAGTTGCAGATCGACCGTGCCTCCGCCGAGTTCGAGCGAATCGAAGAGCGTGCCGGATTGATGCATGGTTCGCCATTCCACCTCGGTCTGCATCACCGAGACCGCGAGGTCGAGGCCGCTCGAAGCGACGCTTCTCGCTTCGGCGGTCGCCACGACGTTGCGACCGATCAGAGTCGCGTTGTCCTGCGTCGCGAGCCAGCCGATCGTCAGCGTCGTCGCCGTCGCCATGGTCACAAGGACCAGAAGCAGGGCGACGCCGCGATCGTTTCGGGATGTGCCGTGTGATCTGTTCATGGTTCGGGTGGATGGTGCATCCGGATCGATTCGGTCAGGGTGACGTGGATGGGGTTCGATGAGGTCGCCATTGCGATTCGTGTTTCGACGACTCGTGCATCGATGACGGGTGATTCGTCCGAGAGGAACTCGATCGTCTCGATTTCGTCGATCAGCGGAGCGTCGACGACGAGATCGCGTCCGGAGAAGTTCTGCAGCACTCCTCCCCAGTCGGTGGAGGTTCCGTATTCGAGGTCGGCCAGCGCCGTGGCGGATTCCGACCATGCGTCGGGAAACGAGATGAACTCGACCCGGACGCTTCGAGTGGAGGGTTCGTAGGTGATCCAGCGGATCTCCGAGGCGTGCACCGTATCGCTCTGCCGGGTGTCGTCGAACCAGAGGACGAGTTGGTTCTCGTCCGCATCGAGGATGCAGCGTGCGGGTGCGATGTAGGCCGAGAGTCTCGACTGGGCCGTTCCGGAGCGTACGAGGACCGATCGAAGGTCGAATTGCATGCTCGCATCCGAGCCGAGGACGGCCATCATCGTCGCGATTCCGAGACCGACCATCGCGGTGATCGATATGGCCAGAATCGTTTCGAGCAGGGTGAATCCGCGACGATGCCGCGGGGCGACGGATTGTCGATGGAATGACGTCATGCCTGGGGCTCCGGGACGAACCGCACGAGTCGGGCGAGCACCCTTCCTCCGGAGTCGTAGCTTTCAACGGTAATCGTGACCCCGTCGACCAGGACCTGCAGCAGTTCGAGCGTGTGTTCGTCCGACTCGACGGTCACTCTTCGGCCGATCAACGAGAACAGTGTGGGCAGTTCGTCATCGTCCACCAGAGTTCCGGGCCCTTCGTCCCATCCGTCCCACTCGGAAATCGAGGCATAGGAATCGGAACTGACCCGGGCCATCAACTGCTCGGCGGCCAGGCTGGCCGTCACCAGTCCCTGGGCCTCTCTGGCGTGCTGATGACCGGCCGAGAGGGCCGAGAGGACCGCCGTCACCACGGTGATCAGGAGGGCCGAGGCCACCAGTGACTCGATGAGGGTCAGGCCTCGACGCCCGTGTCTCCGCCCGTGAAGCGAGCGGCGATTTCCGGGGCGATCTGGATGAATGGAAGGATGTTCCATCTGAAGACGACTTCTCCTGGTGGCAGGGGGATGAGCGTGTGGATCCGCCACCGGAATCCACCATTCATAAGGTCGAATTCTCCCGGCCCTCTCTTGTGTGCTTCAGTCGGGTGGACGCGTGATTTTCGAAGCGATGATCGATTCAGGTGTCAGGGATTGCCCAGATTGTCATCTTTGGGTCCGATAGGTCGATACCTTGTGGTCGATTCGACCTCCGGGCCACGTGGGCCCGAATTCGCCTTCGGACCGCATCAGATGGGATACTGTTGGCCATGCCTCTGCGGCTCTACCTCTACATCCTCACCGAGATGCTTCGGGTCATTCTGATCACCACCGGTGTCCTGGTGACCGTGATCGCATTCGGAGCCGTGATCAAGCCGTTGGCCGGTGAATCACTCCTGACCGCCGGCCAGGCGATCAAGTACGTGTTCTTCGCGATGGTTCCGATGCTCCAGTACGCGCTCCCGTTCTCGGCGGGGTTCGGAAGCACCCTGGCCCTGCATCGATTCGTCAACGACAACGAGATTCTCGCGATGTCCGTCGTGGGGCTCAGTTATCGGGTGATCCTGGGGCCCGTGTTCGCCTTCGGAGCCGCCCTGACTCTGTTCATGATCATTCTGACGCAGACGGTCATTCCGCAGTTCTACGGGCTCATGGCACAGACACTCGCCGGTGACGTGACGAAGATGATCGCCAACTCGGTCGAGAAGGGGGTTCCCTTCGAGTTCGAGGGAATGCAGATCTTCGCCGAGCATGTGGAGGTCTACGAGGCTCCGGAGGACACCGGGGCCGATGAGCGTCTTCGACTGAGGAAGATGATCGCCGCCCAGTTGGACAACCAGGGACGTGCCCTCACTGACGTCACCGCCGCGGATGCCGTCATCGACATCTATCGCAAGCCGGGAGCGATCCTGCTCAAGCTGGTCATGCAGGATGCCGTCTCCTACGACAGCACCACCGGGGATCTCCGGGGATTTCCCCGGCTCGAACCGACGCACGCGATTCCGATTCCGAGTCCGGAGATGGGCGAGCCCGGGGCCATGACCCGATCGGAGCTCCTGCATGTCCGCGACAATCCGGCCGCCTACCCGCAGGTGGATCGAATTCGTCTCGACATCGCCGAGGTCATCATGAACCATCGTCTGTCGGAACGGTTGAACGACATCATGCGGCGTGAAGGAGAGATCCGACTCGTGCAGCCCGGGCCGATGAACCGCTCGTACCTCATCGAGGCGGACAAGGTGTTCGCCACGGCATTCCGAAACGAGGATGCCGGACCGGTCATGATCATCGAGGAAAGCGGTGGCGTGCCCAGCCGTCGCTTCGAGTCGGGGGCGGCCGTACTGCGCATCCGTCCCGATTCCGGAATCCAGACGAGGCAGTACGACCTCGAACTGCTCGATCTGAAGGTGGAGGACCTCCCGGATTCGATACGGACCAACGTCCGTGAGCGGATCCTGGTCCCCGACCTCCTGGTTCCGATCGATCTGGAGGACGACCTTTCGGATCTTCCGCTCGATGAACTGCTCGCGATCGGAGAATCGATCTCTCCGAAGTCCTCCTCGCAGGAATCCGGATTCAACGCGGCGGTTCGCAAGCAGCTCGATCGGCTGTACTGGAAGGTCGCAGGTCTCGAGCGGCAGGTGATCAGCCGGCTCAATCGTCGATATGCCTTGTCGGTGACCGCATTTCTGCTGCTGCTGCTCGGTGCGCTGCTTGCGATGCTGATGCGGCACAGCCTTCCGCTGTCCGTCTACCTGTGGGCGTTTCTGCCTGCGTTGATGGATCTCGTTCTCATCTCCAGTGGAAGCAGCATGATCCGAGCCGGCAGCGTCGGCTTCGGTCTGGTCATCATGTGGTCAGGAAACGGACTGCTTCTGCTCTTCAGCGGCGTGTGCTACGCACGCCTGGCCCGTCATTGAAAGGTTCCGTCGTCGGTTGCTGCTCGTGAAGATTCTTGATCGATACATCATGATCCGGGTACTGGTGAACTTCTTCATCCTGTTCCTGCTGCTGTACCTGTTCGCGGCGACGATCGACGTCATCCTGAATCTCGAGCAGTTCGACGAAGTGGCCCGCGAGCGGCTGCCGGACGATGCCGGACTGCTGAGGCGGCTGGTGATGGCGTTGCTGCTCGCATTCAACTTCCATGGGCCGCAGTTCTTCCAGTTCTACGCGTACCTTCACGGTCTGGTTGCGATCGGAGCCGTCGGCTTCACGCTGTCGCAGATGAGCCGCAATCGTGAACTGGTCGCGATGCTGGCGGCAGGCCGCAGTCTGCTGCGGGCTTCCGCTCCCATTCTCTGGCTGATCTTCGCCTTTGGTCTGCTTCAGGTCGTCAATCAGGAGATCGTCCTCCCCAGGCTTGCTCCGTTGCTGCTGCGTGGACACGATCAGATCGGCATGGAAGGGACATCCGCCTTCCCGGTCCCGTTCACCATCGATTCGCAGGGGCGGCTGCTGCAGTCGCCCGGATTCGATCCGATCGAGAAGACGCTGGAGACTCCTTCGATCATCGTTCGCGACGGCAAGGGCCGCACCGTCGAACGCATTCGAGCCGCGAGTGCCGTCTGGAACGAGGACCAGCAGTCCTGGTTGCTCGAAGACGGAGTGGTCGTGCGGATCAGCCATGGAGGAGAGGATGCGACGCTTGCATCACGCCCGGTGCCCATCGATCGATACGAGACGGAACTGTCACCGGAATTGTTGACGGTCCGCCGCTTCGGCCAGTACACCGGCATGCTGAGCACGTGGCAGATCACCCAACTGCTCGACAGTCCCGATGTCCAGGAAGCGGATACGCTTCGTCGCAGCCGCTATTCCCGCTGGGCTTCCATCCTCGTCAACATTCTCGTCATGCTGATCGCGCTGCCGTTCTTCATGCATCGTGAGCCGATCAATCTGCTTTCGAGAAGTCTCATGTGCGCCCTCTTCGTCGTGCCCCTCTATCTGTTCGTGGCGACGTTCATGCTCGTTCCACTGCCGGGAATATCTCCGGCGCTCGGCGCGTTCCTGCCCGTCATCGTCCTGCTGCCGATCTCGCTTGCGCGATTCGGCTGGATCCGGACCTGAACGAAGAGGGCTACTGCTGTTCTTCGGCCGCTTCGTCGACGGACCATGCCCGTCGAAGAACGGGATCCAGCACCTTGATCTTGGGTTGGACGCCGAGGCGTCCGGCAAGCTCCGCCATCCGAAGCCGTTCCTGACTCAATTGAGCAGCGAGTTCGATCTCGTCCCGGACCGTTTCGAACGGCACGTCGTCGGCGGGCAGGGAGCGTTCCATTCTGGCGATCGCGAAGCGATCATCGAAAAAGACGATCCCCGAGAGTTCACCCGGCTGGAGATCGACTATCTCCGAGCGAAGAGCCTGCGGCCAGGTCGGGTCCTCGGGGCTGATCGGATCGAGCAGGCCGCCACGATCCCGGCTCGCATCGATGGACCGTCTTGCGGCGAGATCCTCGAAATCCTCGCCGCCGACCAGTCGGCCATGGAGTTCCTCCGCTTCCTGAAGCGTCGCGACCACCATGATGCGGATGATCATTCTCGGGCCATGCTCGAGCTGATACAGGCGTTGCAGGGTGTCGGGCGTCAGTTCGATCTCCTCCTGAACGAGGATTCGAAGGGCTGCATTCCTCCAGAGGAGGGCTGCATAGCGTTCAGGGCCGAGTCCCTCGTTGCGTCGAAGGGTCTGCAGCACCATGCGTGCAGTGTCCTCATCGCTGGAGAAGCGTTCCAGCAGCATCGCCTCTTCATGGGCCGTATCGGCCTTCCCGACGCTCAGGTCGGCCTCGAGCAGCGTCCTCCGCAATGCTGCCTCGAGTCTGAGCTCCCGCAGCGTTTCCGCACCGGACTGTTCGATCAGGCGGGCCTGCATCGTCGAAATGCCGATTGGTTGCCCTTCGAGCATCGCCAGGGGGCGTTCCTTCATGGTCTGCGATGAAATGGAGTCGGACGGCGAGGTCGGGGCGGCCCCGACGGGAGCCCGGGTGGGCACATTGCGGGAGTGATTGGTCTGGCAGCCCGCAACGGCGGCGCAGGCGGTCAATCCTGCGGCGATGGAGAGTCGTTTCCATTTGGATGCTGGTGGATGGCTGATCACCTCCACAGGTGACCGCGCCGGGCGGATGCTGTCAAGGTCGTCAGGGTGGATCCTGGCGCAGTATCGATCGATTCCGGTTTGGCACGGGATATGCAATGGAGGAGGTGGACACGGAAATTGGACAGGAGGTCCCCCAGTGAAACAGATCTTGAGCGGGTTCGTACTCCCGGTGATGGCCGTCATCATTGCGCTGAGCGCAAAAACAGCCAATGCCACAACGGTTCAGGATCTGGTGAGGATGAAGGGGCAGGACAGCGTCTTCCTCCAGGGTCTCGGCATCGTGGTCGGCCTCTCCGGAACCGGAGACAGCTCCAAGGACTCCTGGGTGGCGGCCAAGCCCTACGCGATGCTGCTGGAGAATCTCGGAGATCCGGTCAACAGTCTCGATCAGCTCAAGAAGGCGGATGCCTTCGCGTTGGTCTACGTCTCGATGGAGGTCCCCGGATACGGGGCCGTCGACGGCGATCAGATCGATGTGCAGGTCGAAACGGTCTTCAACGCCACCAGCCTCGAGGGCGGACGACTGGTCTTCTCGCCTCTGCGTCTGCCGGCTCCTCATGCTGCGAATCCGCCGATCATGGCCTTCGCCCGTGGGGCGATCGTGCTCGAGGGCACCGACCTGACCAGTGGACGCGTCCGCGATGGCGGACAGATGATCAGGGACATCAAGACGAATCCCGTCGCCAACGGTCGCGTCGAACTCGTGTTGAAGGACGAGTACGCCGGATACCCCATGGCGGCTCGATTGGCCGACATCGTCAACAACACATTCGAGTTCAGCGGCATCGACCGACTCGCCGCGGCCGAGAACGCCAAATCGGTGCACGTGCTGGTTCCGACCGCCGACAGATCCGATCCGGCCCCGTTCATCGCGGCATTGCTGAACACTCCGGTCGATCCCACCCTGATCGAGGTGGGAGCGAGAATCGTCATCAACGAAAGGACGGGAACCATTCTCGTCACCGAGGACGTCGAGATCGGTCCGGTTGCGGTGTCGCACGACGGACTGACCGTCACGAGCATCTCCCCGGAGTACGAACTGCTCGGCCTGACTCCCGAGCAGCCCGTGCAGGGTGCATGGGTGGGACTCGATGTCCGCAAGGACACGCCACCTGGCCAATCGATGCATCTGAACGCTCTGTTGGAGGCGTTGCGTGGATTCAACGTTCCGGTGAAGGATCAGATCGAGATCATCTACGAACTGCAGCGAAGCGGTGCCCTGCATGCGGAGATCATCAGCGAATGAATGCTTCCGCCCTGCAATCACTGCTTTCGGTCGAACAGACCTCCTCCAAGCTGCCCATGGGCGCGACGGCCTCGGAAGGCGAGGCCTTCGCGGAACTGCTGACGGGTGAGGCGACGATACGCGATGCGGCGATGAAGCTCGTCTCGTCGTCGCTGGTGCTTCCGGTGCTGAGTTCGATTCGTGAAGGCGGGGAGTTCCTCGATGGTCCGTTCAAGCCGGGTGTCATGGAGCGGCGATTCGGTCCACTGTACGACCAGGCGATTTCGGACGAGATCACTTCGTCGTCGAACTTCGGCCTCGTCGAATCGATCATCAAGCAGTTCGAGGCCGATGGCGTCGGAAGCACGATCGAGGTGACGGCATGACGAACAGAGATCAACAGGACTGGTACGAGCGGCTGCTTGCGAACTTCACGTCCCAGGAGCAGATCCACGCGAGGATGCTCGAGGCGATCGACGAGAGCGAGGACGCCCTTCGCACCGGTCGCATGGAACAGTTCGTGGAGAGCTGCCGACGTCAGCAGTCGTGTGCGTTGAGCATGCAGCGACTGGAATCGGATCGGCTCGAGCTGATCCGGGGCTGCGGCGGGGGTGCAGCCGATCGAAACGGAATCGACACGATCATCGACGGGGCACCGGAGGAACTTGGAGTCAGGATCCGGGAGACGATCGATCGGCTGAAGCCGCTCGTGCGGCAGACCAGGATGCGTTGTGCGGTGATCCGGAACGCGGTCGGCTCCCTGTCCCGTCACATGGGCGGATTGATGCAGGGCGTCCATGGTGTGCTGGGGCGACCGGGAACCTACGGACGGATGGGGACGATGGCCAGAGAAAACCAGTTGGAGTTCAACGTCGATCTGCAGTCGTGAGGCCGCGGAGATTCGGAGCGAACCATGAGTTACCACAGTGCATTCGAAATCGGGCGTTCGGCGCTCTTCGCCTCGCAGGCCGCGATCCAGATCGCGGGCCACAACATGGCGAATGCGACGACTCCGGGATTCCACCGGAGATCGATCCATCTGCTTCCGGCCCAGGGTGGTGTCATCGGCACACGGATGTACATGGGCAACGGTGTGTCGATCGGATCGATCAATCGGGAGATCGATCTCGCGTTGCAGGCCAGATACCGGGCCTCGATCAGTCGTGAGGCGACGCTGGCGATCGACCAGCAGTTTCTCGTCGCATTGGAGACGCTCCAGAACGAGCTTGGTGAAGGAAGTCTCTCCAGTTCACTGGATTCGTTCTTCGGAAGCTTCTCCGAACTTTCGAACACCGGAACGGACTCGGCCCTTCGCACCATCGCGTTGCAGCAGGGAGAGGTGCTCACCGCACGCATCAGCGAACTCGCCGCCGGCTACGACGGCCTGGCCTCCGAGGTCTCCGCGGGGATCGAGAACACGGTGGATGCGGCGAACGGTCTGCTCGAACAGATCGCATCCCTGAACGAACAGATCGGAACCTACGAGGGATCCGGAAACGAGGCCAGTGAACTTCGCGACCAGCGTGATCTGCTCGTGAATCAGCTTTCTCAGTTCATCGACGTGACCGCCACGGAAGTGAGCGGAGGCATGATCGAACTGCGTGTCGGTTCGACACCCATCCTCGTCGGAGCGGAATCACGCGGACTCGACGCGGTGCGGCAGACCGACGGCAACGGCAACGTGACGATGAGCATTCGAGTCGGACAGAACGGGTCCGGTCTCGAAGTGAACGGGGGATCGCTTCACGGTCTGCTGACCCAGCAGACGGAGACGATCGGGCCGGCCAGGGAGGCGCTGGATACCCTCGCGTTCGCTCTGATCAACGAGGTCAACCGTCTCCATTCGCAGGGACAGGGAGAGCGGGGTTGGATGCAGCTGACCGGTACGGTCGGGCTCGACGATCCGACGGCCGTACTCGGAGGCGATGCAAGCGGCATCGTCTTCCCGATCGACAACGGCCAGTTCACGATCAGTCTTCGTGATCCGGATTCGGGCGAGATCGTCCAGGCGTTCGACATCCAGGTCGATCCGCAGACGATGAGCCTGCAGGATGTCGTCGATCAGATCAACGCCGTATCCGGTGGAGGGATTTCGGCGAGCATCGATGGAAACGGCCGGCTGGAATTGTTGGGGACCGGCGGCAACGAACTCACCTTCTCGGACGACTCGAGCGGATTCCTGTCCGCAGTCGGCGTCAACACGTTCTTCACAGGTTCCTCGGCTGCCGACATCGGCATCAGCGAAGCCCTTCTGGCGTCTCCCGAACTGCTTGCTTTGGGCAATGGAAACGTGGATGGATCGACGGCCACCGCTCTGGCGATCGCCGGTCTGCAGGACAGCGAGAGTTCGCTTCTGCAGGGACAGGCCATCACGGATTTCTGGGCCGGATCGGTCGGCACGCTCGGGATCCGTACGAGCGCCGGTGCAGGCATGTTCCAGTCGTCGTCGATGGTCCGTGAGAATCTCGCCGTCCAGATGATGTCGGTCTCCGGCGTCTCGATGGACGAGGAGACCATCAATCTCCTGGCCTACGAACGTCAGTTCGAGGCGGCCGCCCGCTACCTCTCCGTCGTCGATGAAACCCTCGAAATACTCATGAATCTGGTCTGAACGAGCTGCCCACCATGATGACGATTCCAACATCCATCGGACGCTTCCCGACCCTGCTCGGCTCGCACCTGATGCTGCGCAATCTCCAGGGGACGCAGTCGAGCCTGCTGCAGACGCAGATCCAACTGGCCACGGGTCGTGCGGTGAATCGACCATCCGACGATGCCATGTCCGCCCGTTCCATACTCGGACTGGATTCGATCATCAGCCAGCGAATGCGGCACATCGGGAATCTCCAGTTCGCGGATGCAACGCTTTCGGTCGTCGACTCGACGATCGGAGAACTCTCCGATCTTCTTCTCGAGGTCAAGAGCATCGCTTCGGGCCATCTTGGATCCGGTCAGGAGGATTCCACGGCGCAGGCGGACGCAGCGGCGATCGACGCATTGCTTTCGAGGATCGTGTCGTTGGCGAACCGGTCGCACAACGATCTCCATCTGTTCGGAGGCACTGCGACGGGAAGGGCTCCACTCGTCGATTTCGCGGGTGGCTATCGATACCAGGGCATCGGGGACGGCATGCTGACCGATCTCGGGCTTCTGAACGAAATACGACTGACGATGACCGGTCAGGATGTCTTCGGTTCGTTGAGCAATCGCATCCAGGGTGCGGTCGATCTGGCTCCGAATCTCACTGGCCAGACGCTCCTCGAGGATCTCAATGGTGCACGAGGGCTCGGATTTGAGCCGGGAATGCTCTCGATCACGATGACGCCTCCCGGGGTCGCGGTGGACGTGGATCTCACCGATGCCCACGACATGGATGACGTGATCGCTGCGTTGGAGGAACAGGTTCCAGGAGTCTTCTCGATCGGTGCACGTGGACTGATCATCGACATTCCGGCCGGCAGTTCCATCACCGTCGACGATGGCGGCACTGCTGCCGATCTGGGAATACAGGGGACGTGGGACACGGCCGGGCTGAACATCGCCGCCTCCCTCGATGCCAGGCTCACCGAGCATTCCACGGTCCAGTCCCTCAATTTGAACCTCGGCATGATCCGGATCGAGAACATCGGACAGCAGCACGATCTGGATCTGTCGTCCGCCGAAACCATCGGAGACGTCATGCGGATGATCGAGGATCTCGACATCGGCGTCCGGATGGAGATCTCGGACTCGGGCAACACGCTGCAGATGCTCAACGAAGTCTCCGGCAGCAGCATGAGCATCGGAGAAGTCGGCGGCGGTTCGACCGCAACGCAACTTGGAATACGATCCATGCAGCGATCGACGCTTCTCGCCGACTTCAACGACGGCTATGGAGTGGATACGGTCGAAGGGCTGTCCGATCTTCGGATCACGCTCCGCGACGGTTCGTCGTTCGAGGTCGATCTGAGCGACGCCGTGCATGTGGGAGATGTGATCGATGCCATCGACGCCGCGGCGAGTCTTGCGTTCGGTGATCCGCCTCCCGTCAGCATCGGTCTGGCCGCCGACGGCAACGGCATCGAACTCGTCGACGCTACCGTCGGTGCAGGCAGGCTCGTCATCGAATCGAGAAACGGTTCCCTGGCGCCGGAGCAGCTCGGACTGCTCGGATCCACGAATGCATCGACCTATACGGGAGAGGATCGATCCAGAGTCGCCGTCGAAAGCGTCTTCAGCCATCTGATGGATCTCCGATCGGCCATGCTTTCCGGCGACGAGGGTGCGGTCTCGCGCCTCATCCAGAAGCTCGAGGAGGACATCGAGCGGGCCGCCGGAGCACGTGCGGAGGCGGGGCATCGGAGCCGGATGGTCTCGGATGCCATGGGACGGTTCGAGTCGAGGAACATCGACGACGAGACACTCCGGTCGCAGCTCCGGGACGTGGATTTCACGGAAGCGAGCATGCGATTCGCAGCTCTGCAGCAGCAGTTGCAGGCGAGTCTGGCCACCACGGCCAGATTGTCATCCCTGAGCCTGATGGACTTTCTCGGATGATCTACTCACGAATGAACAACACGCCGGGACCTACGGTCGGTTTCGGACGAAGGGACAGGATGTCCCCCCGTCACATCGTGTGCACGGGGAACCCCCCTGGATGTGGGAGACCGCAGAAGCATGGAGCGTTCAAATGAACGTACAGACGACACGGTTCGGAACAGTCGAGGTCGAGGACGATCGAGTATTGGAGTTCTCCTCGGGGCTGCTCGGTTTCTCGAGCTACACGAAATTCGTACTGCTGCAGCCCGACGAGGATGGTGTCTTCTTCTGGCTCCAGTCCGTCGAGGCGCCGGAGCTCGCATTCGTCATCACGGATCCGCAGATCTGGGTTCCGGAGTTCGAAGCGATCATCCGCAAGGAGCAGATGACCGCCTTGGAACTGGATCGCATCGAAGACGCCCAGGTGTTCGTCATCGTCAACAAGTACGACAGCTCGCTGACGGCGAATCTCCAGGGTCCGCTTGTGCTCAATCTTCGCAATCAGCATGCGATGCAGCTTGTTCTCGCCGATAAGCGATGGACGACCCGACATCAGATCGCCCAGCTGTCAGAGGAACGCAAGGCGGCCTCGGCCTGATCATCGAATCGTTGATTCATGGGACGCATGAGGCGTCCCGAGCAACTGGAAGGACCCGACAATGCTCGTACTGTCACGACACAGAGATGAAACCATCATGATCGGTGACGACACCGAACTGACAATCATCGACATCAGGGGGGACAAGGTGCGAATCGGCATCAAGGCACCCTCGCACGTGCCCGTCCATCGCAAGGAGATCTACGACGCCATCCGCCTGGAGAACGAGCAGGCGATGTCGTTGGCGGACCCCGAGATCAAGGGATCCCGTCCCGTCCGGAAGGGTGGAGGCGTCAATCCAGCCGCCCAGATCGCGAAGACCGTCGTCCCGCGATCCGAAACCGCGTGAGGCGGTCCGGTCGTCCGATAACAGGGTTGGAGTCCGACGCGGCACCGTCTGGAGCGGTCATGAAGCGGTGAGGTTCGTGTTCTCGGACCTTCGCAAGCGAGTTTGAGCAGGCGTCCCTTCGGACGTCGATAGAAACGCATTGTTTCCCGTCTCGGTACGAGATGAATACCCGATGCCATACGAGTTCTGGAGTTTCGAATGAATACCATCCACGCCAACTACGCATCCATGGTCGCCCAGCGATCCCTGATGCAGCAGACGCAGCTGCTCAATCAGGCATTGACCAGGTTGAGCACCGGATTGCGGATCAACCGGGCATCGGATGATCCAAGCGGATTGATCGCAAGCGAATCGCATCGTTCCGAACTCGTCGGGCTTGAAGCCGCCATGTCCAATGCCGGACGCGCGGAGCAGCTCCTGAACGCCGCGGACGCTGGACTTCAGGAGATCAACTCCCTCCTGCTCGATCTCCAGGCAGTCGTGCTCGGCTCTGGAGACGGTACTTCCAGCGACGGGAACGAAGCGTCCATCCGGCAGCAGGAGGTTCAGGCGATCCTCGAGGCGATCGATGCCGTCGCAGACGGAACAAGTTTCAATGGTCAGCAGCTTCTCAACGGCGAAATGGGATACGTCATCGAGAACAAGGACATCACTGACATCAGCTGGCTGCAGATCCACGCGGCGAGACTCGGCCAGGGCGGAGCCACATCCGTCCCGGTGCAGATCGACGTCAATTCGCCCGCGGCCAAGGCCGCCGTCTTCATCGACGTCGATTCGACGAATGGGTCGGGGACCTTCAACAACAACGGTGGGGGATCCGTGACCTTCGAGTTCAGCGGTACGCTCGGAGTGCAGCAGTTCACCTTCGCTCCCGGAACCGCCATCGGCGACATGGTCGACATCATCAACTCCTTCTCCGGCGAGACCGGCGTCGA
>DEYK01000017.1:0-7121 GCA_002364485.1 Phycisphaerales bacterium UBA3160 | reverse complement strand
CCAATGCGTTCGTCGATGCCAGGGTCATCGAAGGCGAGGATGCCGGGATGCTCCACATCTACGACAGCGATCCCGCCGGCGGCGGAATCGCGACGGCGTGGCCGGAGTACAGGTCCTCCGGCCAGAATGCCGACGTGATCGTCAACGGCGTCAAGGCGATCTCGGACGGTCTTGAAATCAGGTCGATGAACACGCTCGTGGATCTGACGTTCCAGATGACGGAGTTGATGAATCTCAATCAGTCCTCGACCGACTTCGTGGTATCCGGCGGTGGTGCATCGTTCCAGTTCGATGCGGATCCCCAGAGTGATCTCGTCTCCTCCCTCGGCATCGAATCGGCGACGACCGGTTCGCTCGGAGGCGGGGCCGGCACGCTGGCCAGTCTTCGTGCCGACAACGGTGCCAATCTCATCGACGGCGATACAGATCTGGCCGAGCGGATCATCTCGGAGGCCATCGAATCGGTGACGCTCTCCCGTGCCCGCATCGGAGCATTCCAACGCTACACAATCGATTCTTCCGTACGCGGCCTTCTGGTCTCGATGGAGAACACGATCGCCGCCGAGTCCCAGATCCGCAATGCGGACGTCGCGAAGGAGACGGCTGCACTGGCCCAGGCCCAGATCATCCAGCAGGCGGCCATGTATGCACTCGGCGTCGCAAATACGCAGTCGGCGACCGTACTCGCCCTGCTCAGGTAGATCTCAGACGAACTTCCCTTCTGAATCCGGATTGCGGCGGTCCAACAGGATCGCCGCGATCCTTTTTCAGGTGGATGTCGGGTCGATTTCGTCGAGCGGTGTCTACCTGGTGTGCTTGTCCGTCCTCGGGAACGAACGAAGGAAGTCGACAGGTCCGATCGTGCCGCCGCCGGCCCTCTCGTCGTTGCGGTACAGATGGTACGAGCCGCACTGGAAGCAGATCACGTAGTCGAGCGTCTGTCCGTTCTCCTGCTGGCGACGGATCCCGTGCCTCGGGATGAAGCATCGCATCTGACGTGCATCGGGATCATCGATGCCTGCCTGCAGATCCGTCATCATGTCCTGCTGCCTGTCCGGATCGGTGATGATGCGTGTCCCGAGGATGTCCCATTCATGGAAGGTGTCCTCGACATCGGGCTGCCGTCCGGCGTCCCCATCAAGTCGGTACAGAGTGATCGTCGGCTTCATGGAAGCCGACGTGACCTCGTTGCTCGTGGCGGCCGGACGACCCGGGCCGTTCTGGCATGCCGTGAGACTGCACAGCATGAGCAGCAGGCCGGAGAGGAGATGGATCGACTGGAGTCTCAATGTCCGCATCCTCCATGTCGACAGCCGCATCCTCCACCTGCTTCGATGCGACTGGGGGGAGCGACGGGTGTATCCACCAGAAATGTACTGTGCACGCGACTGAAGGTGCGTCCGAGCCCATCCGGGTCTTCGATGGCGGTGTCGGCGTCCGACATGGACCTGAGAAGCGTCAACAGGCTTCCATCTTCATTGCAACGATATTCGTAGAGAGGCATGGTTGGATGGTAAACGACTCAATCGAGTGTTTCATGCACTCGATCCGACCATTTTTCATAGCCGGGGCGGCCCATCAGTCCGAAGGTGGCTTGCTTGCCTGTTTCGACGGCCGGTTGATCGTATGGATCGATCTCGAGCATCGATCCGGCGCATGCAGTGGCCATCTGCCACAGCCAGATGAATTGTCCGACTGCGGCGGCATCGAGGCGAGGAAGATGAATCGTGAAACTGGGGCGTCCGGATTCCACCATCGCATACTCGGTGGCGCGACGCTCGGCGTGAAGCAGGTCCACGAGGTCGCGTCCTCGAAGATAGTCCGCTGAATCGGTCTCGTCCCTTCGCGGTATCGGAACGTGCTCTTCGTGCTTGTCGATCGCGACGAATCCGATCACCTTGTCGTCGGGGCCTTCCCGGTAGAGCTGGATCTGGCTGTGCTGATCCGTCGCTCCAATCGCTCCGATCGGAGTCGCTCCGGCGTGAACGATGGAGCCGTCGAGTCCGAGTCTCTTTCCGAGCGACTCCGCCCAGAGCTGTCGGTACCAGGCCGCCATCGGAGCGAGTCGATTGCTGTAGGGCATCAGGACGTGATTGCGTCTTCCCCTTCGTTCCATCGAGATCAACGTCCAGGCCAGCTGGATCGCAGGATTCTCATCGGGGTTCTTCCTGGTGCACAGCACATCCATCGCAGCCGCTCCGTCGAGCAGGGATTCGATGTCGATGCCGCACATCGCGGCCGGGAGGAGGGCGACCGGGGACAGGACGCTGAATCGACCGCCGACGCCGTCGGGCACGGGCAGGGTGGGCCACTGATTCTCCATCGCGATGTCGCGAAGCGTTCCCTTGCCGGCATCGGTCGTCGCTACGATGCGCGGCGCGTCGTGGGGGCCGGTCTCGTCGAGCATGGACCGGACGATGGACAGCTGGGCGGCGGTTTCCGCCGTTTCCCCGGACTTGCTGACGACGTTGAAGACGGTGCGTCGGAGTCGGGGGTCGACGCGGAGCACCTCCCGCAGCGTCGATCCGACGAGATCAGGATCGATGTTGTCGAGTACGAACAGTCTCGGGCCGGCACGCTGGTCCGAAGGAAGCAGGTTCCAGGTCAGTGGGTTCAACGCAGACTGGAGTGCGGTCGCTCCCAGCGCGCTGCCCCCGATGCCGAGCACGACGAGATTCTCGATGTCGGGTGCGAGCTGCTCGCGGATCGAGGCGATGCCGCTGACATGTTCGTTCCGCATCGGATCGTACGGCAGGCGGCGCCACCGATCCATGCCGGAGAAATCGGTGTCATGCAGCTCCTCGGCGATCGATTGCAGACGTTCGCGTTCCGCAGCGGCATCCTTGGAATCGAGGCCGGCATCACCGATCCGTTCCCGTGAGCAGCTGGCGAGATCGAGGCGAATCATGTCCATGCCCTAAGCATAGTCAATGGATGGTCGCGGGGGGATCGATCCTCAGCCCGCCATGGCGGCGAGCGATCGTTCGAGATCGGCCTGCAGATCCGCGACGTCCTCGATGCCCACCGAAAGACGCACGAGGCTGTCGGTGATGCCCAGGGCGGCTCTGGTCTCCGCCGGGACGGAGGCGTGGGTCATGATGGCGGGGTGGTTGGCGAGGGATTCCACGCCTCCCAGCGACTCGGCGAGCGTGAAGACCGACAGGGTCTCCATCATCCTGCGGGTGCCGCCGAGATCACCGTCGAGTTCGACCGAGATGATGCCGCCACCGACGGGAGTGCCGTCGATCTGCATCTGTCGTCCGGCCACCTCGTGCTGGGGATGGCTCGGCAGTCCGGGGTAGATCACCTTGCGGACCCGGGGATGGGTCTCGAGCCATCTGGCCAACTCCATCGCGGAGGCGCAGTGCTGCCGCATTCGAATGGCCAATGTCTTCATGCCGCGAAGCATCAGATAGGAATCGAACGGGCCCAGGACGGATCCGATCGAGTTCTGATGGAAGCGGATCCGTTCGGCCAGTTCCGCATTGCCGGTCACGAGGAACCCGCCAATGACATCGCTGTGCCCGCCGATGTACTTCGTCCCGGAGTGCATGCAGATGTCGAAACCGAGTTCGAGTGGTCGCTGCACCATGGGGGAGCAGAAGGTGTTGTCGCAAGCGGTCAGGATGCCGCGTGATCTTCCGAAGTCCGCGATGGCCTTGAGGTCCGCGATCTTGAGCATCGGATTCGTCGGCGTCTCGACCCAGATGAGCCGGGTTCGTTCGTCGACGGCCTCCTCCAGCGTGGAGAGATCGGAGAGGTCGACGCATGCGAAGTCGAGTCCCTGCGAACGGGCCTTGACCTGGCTGAACAGGCGGTGCGTGCCACCGTAGAGATCGTCCATGGCCACGACCTTGTCGCCGGATTCGAGCATGTCGAGCACGGTGGAGATGGCGGCCAGTCCGCTGGAGAACGCGTAGCCGCCGCAGGACGGATCGACATCCTCCGGGATGGTGGAGCCTTCGAGGACGGCGATGCATCGTTCACAGGCGTACCGCGTCGGGTTGTGACTCCTGGTGTATTCGAAGCCCTGGTGTTCGCCGGGAGATGCCTGCGCGTAGGTGGATGCCAGTGAGATCGGAGGCATGACGGCGCCCGTCAGGGGGCATGGTGCCTGCCCGCCGTGGACCGCCTTGGTGCCTGGACGCATTGATTCGTGTTGCATGGTCGGTGTCGTTCCGTTCAGGACGGAAGTTGCTTTCTCAGATAGGTGATGAGGTCGATCTTCGTGATCAGGCCGAAGAACTGTTCGCCATCCGCCACGATGGCGACCTTGTCGTTCTCGAAGATCGGAAGCAGCGAGTGGATGTCGTCTTCCGGGGCGACGGTCACGAGCTTTCTGGTCATGAACTCGGCTACGGGATGCTTGAACGAATCCGGATTCGCACTGACCGCGACCAGCACGTCCGATTCGTCGATGATGCCGCTGACGGTGCCGTCGTCATCCACGACGGCGATCTGACTGACGTCGTACAGCCGCATGAGCTTGAACGCCTGGATCATCGGCATCTGGGGCTTGAGGGTGTAGTCCTCTCCCCGGGTATGCCTGCGACCGATGAGATCGCGAAGATTGCCGTGCTCGGTCCGCTCGATGAATCCCTGATCCATCATCCAGAAGTCGTTGAACATCTTGTCCAGATACTTGGCCCCGTTGTCGCAGATGAAGGTCACGACGGTCTTCGGTTCGGTCTGGCGTCGGCACCATTCGAGTGCGGCGGCGACGAGGGTCCCGCTCGAAGAACCGGCGAGAATGCCCTCCTTGCGGAGGATGGTCCGGGCGGTCAGGAACGCGTCCTTGTCCTCGATGTGGATGGCTTCGTCGATCACGTCGAGTTCGAGAATGTCTGGTATGAAGTCCTCGCCGATGCCTTCGACGAGCCATGATCCGGGAGGGACCTCACGCCCCTCGTTCACCAGAGGGGCGAGTACGGAACCGCACGGATCGGCCAGGACGATCTTGACGTCCGGATTGCGTTCCTTCAGATAGCGTCCGACTCCGGTGACGGTGCCTCCCGAGCCCACTCCGGCCACGAAGGCGTCGATCTTTCCTTCGGTCTGCTCCCAGATCTCCTTGGCCGTCGTGTCGTAGTGGACCTGGACGTTCGCGTCGTTCGAGAACTGGTTGACGTAGAAACTTCCTCGATCGTCGGCGATCCGCTGGGCGACCTCCTGGTAGTACTCGGGGTGGCCCTTCTCGACATCGGATCGTGCCATGATGACTTCGGCGCCCATCGCGCGGAGATGCGAAATCTTGCCTTCGCTCATCTTGTCGGGCACCACGACCGTCACGTCGTATCCTCGCTGGGTTCCGACCAGTGCGAGGGCGATTCCGGTGTTCCCAGCCGTCGCTTCGACGATGTGCCCTCCGGCCTTGAGGGAGCCGTCCTGCTCGGCGGCATCGATCATCGAGATCGCGATTCGATCCTTGATCGAGTTGCCCGGATTGAGGCATTCCATCTTTCCGAGCAGTCGACAGGGGCCGGCGTCGAGTCTGTTCAACTCGATCATGGGGGTGTTTCCCACCATGTCCAGAATGTCGGTGAAGATCGGAGCAGGTGCGTGCTGCTGCGTTGTGGGGGTAGGCTTCATGGGTAGGATTCTACAGGAACGGACAGCCGAGGTCCGGGGTCGGCATGCGGTACGGACTGTTTCAGAAGTCCATCAGGACATCCCTGCCCTCGGTCATGCCGCCGGTGGTATGGGTGTGGCCACTCCATTGGGCCCAGTCGCTTCGTGATTCCACGAAGAAGCCGTTTTCGAGGTCGCCTGCGACGCCACGGTGCCAGAGGCCGTTGTACTGGTCGACATTTCCGGTCGAATCGTTCTGGGTCGCGACGACGTAGTCGGCCTTCTCGGCATCCTCGGCCGAGACCTGGTCGATGTGTCCGTCGACGAATGCCGCGATGGGAGCCGATCTCCAGGACGCGTTGAAGTAGTGGGGGTAGCAGCCGTCGTAGGACCAGGTGCTGGAGTTGTCGTCGCCGGCGGGGTAGTGATACGGATACTGGGCGTCTCCCCAGTTGGCTCCGCACTCGCCGGTGGTCAGGTTCTGCAGCCAGTGGATCTCCATCAGGTAGGTCTTCTGCGTGGCGAATCTGCATTGCGCGACCGTGTTCTGTCGAAATCCGCCGGGGATGGACATCGGGTCGGTGAATGCGTCCTTCGGGTCCTGGCTCGGATTCGGTTTCCGGTAGCAGTAGCTGTTGACCATGTTCGGTGGAGAGAACGAGTACGAACTCGGCACCATCAGCATCGGGATGTCCACTTCGAACTCGCCGTCAACTGCGCCGTTGAGCGTCGTCGCGCAGGTCGCTCCATCGGCATCCCAGCAGGATTGGATCTCACGGGTGATCACGCGATCCTTGGGTGACCAGAAGACCTTGTTGTAGCACTTGTCTTCCATGTACTCGGCGATGTGTCTGGTGTTCGGAAATCGATACGTTCCCTGTCGTGCGAAGCCTCGAGGTGACGTGGTGAGTCCTTCGCCGAAGCAGTAGGGCACGACCTGGTCGACTTCACGACACGATTCCAGGTCGACGAACCACTGTCGTCCCATGGTGGTCTCGCACGGCTGCACGCCGGGAGGGATCGTCATCTTCCCCCCCATGCCGCTCTGGTCCTGATACCAGTATCGGTTTCGCCATGCGATCAGTGCATTCTGCGCGGACAGATCGGTCCATTCTCCGGTGGGTCCGTTGGAGAGGATCGGGGGGCAGCCGGTCCATCCTCGACCGTTGTGGTCGTTGATGTACATGTCGGCAGCGACCCGCACGTTGCGTATGTTGCTCTTGGACTGTCCGACCAGCGCGTTGTCACGCGCGCGATTGATCGCGGGCAGAAGGATTCCGACCAGCAGCGCGATGATCGTGATCACGACGAGCAGTTCGATCAGGGTGAATGCAGAGCGGTTCGTTGTGGCGTGGTTCATCATGGGATCCATGTTGGTGACTGTAGATTCTATGTCAACATGGGGTGGTTCTTGCATCGGAAATGCGACTGAACACGATTCCGTTCGCAAGGCGTAGGAGGGGGGAAAAGAACCGCGGGGAGCCGGAAGGCTCCCCGCGGGTGGTAATCACATTCGGACTCGAATCGAGTCGGGGATCATTCTCCGGGGAGAA
>DEYK01000061.1 GCA_002364485.1 Phycisphaerales bacterium UBA3160 | reverse complement strand
TGTCGGTTGAGGGTGCTCGTGTAGGCACGGGCGATCTCCCACGGATCGCCGTCGACGGTGACACCGAACGATCCGGTGTCGACGCAGATGATCTTGCAGGCGATCTCCCGCGGATCGATGTTCTCGGTGGAGAACCTGCGCATGTCGACGGGGGTGAAGGTGTCGATGTCGACGGCATGGCCCAGGTGCGAGGAGATGCCGCGGGCCACGGCGGATGCGAACGCGCCCTGCACCGTCGTTCCGGCGGCATGGCACGCCTCGAGGAGTCGTCTGGAGAAGTCGGGATCGTGATCGCTGAACGTGTTGTGGCAGGTTCGATCCTCGTAGTCGGCGCTCCCGTCGACCGGCCAGTGCGAGACGTCGCCGATGCGATCGGCCCAGCCCTCGCCGATCCGGTTCCAGCGTTCGATCGTCCCGGGAGGATCGAGCTGGTGTTCGATCGGCACGGGCATCTTCAGCGGATCGGGTTCGACCGACCTTCCCTCGACCAGCTCGCCGAGCAGTTCGCCGCACTGATCGAGGAGGTTGTAGGCGGACCGGCCGTCGGTGATCGCGTGGTGCGTCTGCAGCAGCAGCCACCACCGATCCGACGTCTCGCTGCGGACGAACCTCGCGCCCCATGTGCGCTGTCCGCTGGGCATCCGCTCGTTCATCAGGGGTTCGATGACCGAGTTGATGCCGGCCTCCTCCGTGATGCGAATCTCCCTGACGGGGATGTCCCGGAAGGGGACGTCGGCAACGAACCGGTAGTCGCCCGGCTCCCCGACGATGCGCGACCGAAGCAGCGGATGTCGATGGTGGAGTATTTCAAGCGCGGCCCGCACGTGATCGGGTTCGACGGGGCCGCTGCCGGTGGCCCAGCAGTAGATCGTCGCCGAGTCGTATCGCTCCGTCGCGAACTGCAGCGTGGATTCGAAGTATCCAAGTGGTCGTTCGAAGGTGTTCAATCCGACGTCTCCTTCCGGACCAGCCTGCCCGGTTCGCGCCGGCCGGTGCCTTCTCGCTCGGTGAGCGAGTCCCCGAGATCGGCTCGGGCCGCCTCCGCGATGGCGAGCATTCGTTCCATGACCTCCGGGTAGCGTTCGGACACATCGGTGCTCTCTCCGGGGTCGGTCTCCAGATCGTAGAGTTCCATGTCGATGCGGACCCCGTAGTTGTACGGTTCGGGAATGCCGTCGCGGCCGGGCTTCCGGTTGCCCATGCTCCGGTAGCCGTGCGGGAGATGCAGTTTCCATCGCCCGCTTCGGATCGCCTCGAGGTCGTTGGCGTGGTAGTAGAAGAGGTAGTGGTCCTGCGGAGACTTGGCTCCCGGTGCGTCGAAGACGAGGCCGCTTGCGCTGCGTCCGTCGATCGAACGCTCCGGAAGCGGCGCGTCGATCAGTTCGGCGATCGTGGGCAGGACGTCGATGGTCATCATCGGTTCGCGGCAGACGGTGTCGGCGGGAATCCGCCCCGGCATCCACATCACGCAGGGAACCCTGACGCCGCCTTCGAAGGTGGTTCCCTTCCCCTCGCGATACGGGCCGGTCCGACCCGCATGGTTGCCGTAGTTGAGCCAGGGGCCGTTGTCCGATGCGAAGATCACGAGGGTGCGATCGTCCAGGTCGAGTTCCCGGATGGTGTCGACGACCCGGCCGACCGACCAGTCGATCTCGCCGATCACGTCCGCGTAGAGGCCCTTGCCGGTGACGCCGTCCCGCTCCTCGTTCACGAACAGCGGGACGTGGGGCATGGGATGGGCGAGGTACACGAAGAAGGGTTCGTCGGCGTGTTCGCGCATGAAGTCGACAGCGCGTTCGGTGAACTCGGTCGTGAACCGGCGTTGATCCGGCTGTACCTCGATCGTCTCGGTGTCCTCGATGAGGGGAAGCGGCGGGTAGGTGCTCTTCTTCGCGGTCGGATGCATCGGCCACATGTCGTTGGAGTAGGGGATGCCGAAGTAGTCGTCGAACCCGTGGTTGGTCGGGAGGAACCTCGGATGATGCCCGAGGTGCCACTTGCCGTACGCGGCGGTGGCGTATCCGCGGTCGCGGCAGAGCTCACCGAGCGTCGTCTCGTCCTCGTGGATCCCGATGTCGGACCAGGGGCCGAGGGCGCCGGTGATTCCCAGCCGGTTGGGATAGCAGCCGGTGAGCAGGGCGGTCCTCGATGCGGAGCACACCGGTTGTGCGGTGTAGAAGTCGGTGAAGCGCCGACCCTCCGACGCCATTCGATCGATGTGCGGAGTCGACACGTGTCGTCCGCCGTTCGCTCCGAGATCGAACCATCCCTGGTCGTCGGTGTAGATGATCACGATGTTGGGTGGAGGAGCCTCGACGTCCCGGGCAGGTGGTGTGAAACCGAAGGTGGCGAGCACGAGGAGGGACGTCAGCATGTCGACGAGTATACTCGTCGACATGCGATTGATCCCCCTCGTCATCGTGGCCGCTCCCATCCTTCTCGCCGGCCCCGACTCGAACGGATCGGAACGTCCGAACATCCTCTTCATCTACACCGACGATCATTCCGCCGCCGCGGTGGGTGCCTACGGATCCCGCATCAACCGCACGCCCGGCATGGATCGGATCGCGGAGGAGGGAATGCGGTTCGACAACGCGTTCTGCACCAACGGGATCTGCGCACCGTGTCGCGCGGTGGTCCTGACCGGCACGCACAGTCACGTCAACGGTCTCATGGACAACGGCGACGTCTTCGACGGTTCGCAGCCGACGTTTCCGCAGCTTCTCCGCGACGACGGCTACGCCACCGCCCTGATCGGCAAGTGGCATCTCAAGACCGATCCGACCGGCTTCGACCACTGGGCGGTGCTTCCGGGTCAGGGCGACTACTACAACCCCGACTTCGTCACCGCGGATGGGACCGTCCGCGACGAGGGGTACGTGACCGATCTGGTCACCGATCGCTCGATCGACTGGCTGCAGCGGGAGTGGGATCGCGAGAAGCCGTTTCTCCTGATGTGCCAGCACAAGGCGCCGCATCGCAGTTGGATGCCCGGTCCGGGGCACCTCGATCTCTACGAGGGAATCGAGATCCCCGAGCCCGCCACGCTGTTCGACGACTACGCGACCAGGGCCAGCGCTGCGCACGATCAGGAGATGGAGATCGATCGGCACATGTATCTCCATTACGATCTCAAGGTCGAGCCGACGGAACAGGAACGCGCCGAACTGTCCGGACCCGATCGTTGGATCAGGGGCATGCGCGAACGTCTGACCCCCGAGCAGCTCGCGGCCTGGGATGCCGCCTTCGCCGATCGGAACGAAGCCTTCCGCGCCGCCGGGCTCGAAGGACGCGATCTCGTCAGATGGAAGTACCAGCGCTACATCAAGAACTACCTGCGGTGCATCGCCTCCGTCGACGACAACGTGGCGAGGCTGCTCGACTGGCTGGACGCCCAGGGGCTCGCCGAGGACACCATCGTCGTCTACAGCTCCGACCAGGGGTTCTTTCTCGGCGAGCACGGCTGGTACGACAAGCGGTTCATGTACGAGCCCTCGCTCCGGACACCGCTGCTGATCCGGTGGCCCGGAACCATCGCGGCCGGCAGGACGGAGGATGCCCTCGTGCAGAATCTCGATCTGGCCCAGACGTTCCTCGATGTGGCGGGTGTACCGGCTCCCGATCGCATGCAGGGGTCGAGCCTTCTTCCCCTGCTGGAGGGGCGGACGCCCGACACCTGGCGGGAGTCCATCTACTACGAGTACTTCGAGCGCGGCATCCACAACGTCCAGCCCCATCGTGGCGTTCGAACCGATCGGTGGAAGCTCATCGAATATCCGGACCGTGGCGAATGGGAACTCTTCGATCTGCATGAGGATCCGGACGAGATCGTGAATCTCGCCGACGATCCGGTGCATCTCGAGACACGCACCGAACTCGAATCGGAGCTTCGTCGGCTGCAGGTCGTCTACGGCGTACCGGACGGTTCCTGATCCGACGGGGCGGACCGGACGCAGCGGAATCCCGTGTGCGACAGGCTGCTGTCCGGAGTCACGGGCATCCGGGCGGCGGGGCGGTAGCGGATGCAGAAGCCTTCGGAGCACAGGTGCGATCCGCCGCGTGTGACGCGTCGATGTCCCGCGGGCGAGCTTCGGTCGACGATCGTGTCGGAAGCGGGGCCCTTCGGATTCGGTTCGTGCGAACGTTCGTACCAGTCGTCGGAATACCAGTCGGAGCACCATTCCCAGACGTTGCCGGTCATGTCCACGAGTCCTCGCGCGTCGGGTGGATAGGATCCGACCGGAGCCGTGCCGCGGTGTCCGTCCAGGCCTTCGTCGACGACCGGGAACCGTCCCTGCCAGGTGTTGGTCATCCATCGATCGTCGGGAGTGAGTTCGTCCCCCCACGCGTAGCGCCGGCCTTCGAGTCCGCCGCGTGCGGCGAACTCCCACTGGGCTTCGGTGGGAAGTTCCTTGCCGGCCCACTTCGCGTAGGCGGCGGCGTCCTCGTAGGCCACGTGGACGACGGGATGGTCCATCCGCGTCTCGATCGTCGAGCCCGGTCCTTCCGGATGGCTCCAGCTCGCTCCGGGGACGAGACTCCACCATTGTCCGATGTCACGGAGATCGGACACCGCTTCGGGCGACGCGAAGACCGCGGAGGCGGGGACCAGCAGGTCCTCGGCCACGCCGGGATAGTCCTCGGCAAGGGGGGGCCGCTCCGCGTAGGTGATGTATCCGGTGTCTTCGACGAACTCGGCGAACTGCGCGTTGGTGACTTCATGCCTGTCCATGAGGAAGCCGTCGACCGTCACCTGGTGAACGGGACGTTCCTCGGGGTAGCCGTCGTCGGCTCCCATGAGGAAGGTGCCGCCCGGGATCCAGACCATGCCGTCCGGAGCATGCGGGCGACGATCGTCGGGTTCGTCCGGCCAGGGCACGGGGCGGCCGGTGCGTCGATCGATCGATGGTTGGGCTTCACGTGATCGAGCGGTCTCCGAAAGCAGGGCCGCCATGGCGGCCGTCCGTTCGGGGTCCAGGGAGGATCGCTCGATCCGTTCTCCGGGATCGTTCGCGACGTCGTACAGTTCCAGGCCGCCATCGGCATGGCGATGGATGAGCTTCATGTCGCCCCGGCGGATGGCGGTGTACGGATGGATGCCCGGACCGCGTGCGCCCCACTGGTGCGGTTGATGCCACAGGATCGTGCGTTCGTCGTCGAGATCGGTCGCTCGACCCCGGAGCGCGTCGCGCAGGTTTCTTCCGTCGACCGGATGCAGACTGGAGATCAACGAGTTCGCGCCGGCGGCATCGATCAGCGTGGGAAACCAGTCGTGGGTCACGATCGGGGTGTCCACCCTGGTTCCCGGTTCGGTCACTCCGGGCCACCGGACGATTCCCGGTACCCGCGTCCCCCCCTCGTAGGCCGAACCCTTGCCGCTGCGAAGCGGTGCATTGTGGGTGTGCGGAGGACCGTCCCGTCCGTGGGCCGACAGTCCGCCGTTGTCGGAAGTGAACACGACGATCGTCTCGTTCCCGATGCCGTGCTCGTCGAGGCGATCGAGCAGTGCTCCGACCGCGGCATCGACCGATTCGATCATCGTCGCGTAGGCGGCTTCGCGTGCGGGCAGCGACTCGTAGTGCTCGGCGTACCTGTCGTTGGACATGATCGGAGTGTGCACCCCGTAGGGAGCGAAGTGCAGGAAGAAGGGGGTTTCCGCGGCGAGGGCCAGATCCAGTTCGCGCACCGCCTCTTCGGTCAGGGCTTCGGTCAGATACACGTCCCTGTCGTGCCAGGCGTCGAGTCCGGGGACGTCCCACACGCTGGTGCGATCGAACCGTCCGGGATCCCTCGAGTTCATGAATCGGTGGATTCCCAGATAGCTGCCCGGAGCACCGCTGGCGTGTCCGGCGATGTTGACGTCGAAGCCGAGATGCTTCGGATCGGCGCCGCTGGTTCCGTGGGCTCCGAAGTGGGCCTTGCCGACGTGGATGGTTCGATAGCCCGCCTGGCGGAGGATCCGAGGGAGGGTGACGTCCTCCTTCTGCAGACCGTTGACGTTCCAATCGGGAGCCTGCAGCACGGGGTGGGTGCGGGAGGTGTCGCGGTCCCGGTGCAGGGTCCAGTAGGTGATGTGGCTGCGGGCGGGGGACTGTCCGGTCATCAGGCTGGTGCGACTCGGTGTGCACACCGGTGCCGCCGCGTAGTTCGCGGTCAGGACGGCTCCGTCGTCGGCCAGTCGCTGCATGGACGGCGTGCGGTAGCGTCGGTTGAACGGCGTCGGTTCGTCGTGCATGGGAACCGACGTGTCCTGCCATCCGAGATCGTCGACGTGGATGAAGACGATGTTCGGCTGGCCCGCGGCGAGGGCGGTCGCCGACAGGCACGCAAGTGCGATCGTCGGGATCCGGATGCGATCGGGGGAACGAAGGTTCATCGCAGGACAGTCTAAGGCGGAAGAAGAAGTGGGTTTGCAGCAATCATGGCGTCGGGGTACGTTTTCCGTGACGGGATGGGCCCGTCGTCGTCCAAGTTCAAGGAGAACGCAGATGCGTTTGATGAAATCCATACTCGCCGCAGGAATGCTCGCCGTGCTCGCCAGCGGTTGCGCAACGGTTCCCGAGACTCCGGGTGATCGTGCCAAGCTCGCCGTCGATGTCCAGCAGACGATCTCGCGGATGACCGCGGCGGATCCCCAGGTCGGCGACTTCATGGACTCCGCCTACGCCTACGCGGTGTTTCCCGCCATCGGAACCGGCGGCGCCGGGCTCGGTGGAGGATTCGGTCGCGGTCAGGCCTTCCGCAGTGGAGAGGTCGTGGGGTTCGTCAGCGTGACCGAGGGCACCATCGGCGCCCAGATCGGCGGCTCGAACTACTCCGAGATCATCTTCTTCCAGGACAAGTGGACCTTCCAGAAGTTCGCCGCCGGCCAGTTCGCGTTCCAGGCCTCCGGCTCGGCGGTCGCCGTCGAGAGCGGAACGGGTGGGAACGTCAACTACTCCAACGGCGTGGCCGTCTTCACCCAGGGATACAAGGGACTCAAGTTGCAGGCTGCCATCGGCGGCCAGCAGTTCAAGTACGTTCCGGACTGATCCTCCATCGGGATCCGCATCGATCGTGTTCTCCCATGGGCACCGCCGTTTCGGCGGTGCCCATGTCGTTTGGGGTGTGGTACATTCTGTCCATGCGCAATCTTCCCATCCTGTTGCATGTGCCCAAGTGCGGGGGAACGACCCTGATCATGGCCGTGACCGGAGCGAAGATGCCGCCCAAGGCCAACGACCGGTATCGGCACGTCCTCTGGAACGAGGACAAGACCATGATGCATTCGAATGCAGGCGACATCTTCACGGCGGACGGCGTCGAGCGCTACAAGGGGCGACAGATCATCCTGTGTGTCCGCAATCCCCTCGATCGTCTGGAGTCCGAGTTCGGCTTCCTCGGGAATCGCGAGGAGTTCCGCGAGCTCTGGAAGCGGCAGACCGGAGAGGACTACCCGGCCACGATGCTCGAATACGTGGGATTCGGCGGGGCGTCGGAAAGCATCACCAAGTTCCTCCTGGGACGCGATCTGTACGACCAGGAACCGGTGTCCGATGCGGAGTTCCAGTTCCTCCTGTCTCGACTGCATGACGAACAGTTCACATTCGGACTGACGCACCAGATGGAGCTGACCACGAAGAACATCGAACACCGCTGCGGATACGGATTCAACGAAGAGCTTCCCCGGTATCGGATCAGCCTCTACAAACCGGAACGCGACGAGCAGTGGGGGCGGGTCGAGGAGGTCTTCCGTGAGCAGAACCCCAGGGACCTCGAATTGTTCGAGCTCGTCGGTTCGCTCTTCGCCAAGCAGACCGAAGGGCTCGGCGATGCATCGGATCGCAGTTTCGTCGGTGACGTGAACATGTCCGCCCTGCTCTTCACGACATCCGAAGAACGGCGATCGCCGTTCGAGATCTACGCCAACGATCTCGAGGATCCGGACACGCTCTACGGATGGGTCGCGGAACGCAAGCCCGAGTTGATCGAACTCAATGCCAATGCCATCCGTGACTGCGGCCGCGACGGCAAGCGGTTCCTGATCCTCTGGCTCGAAGCCGCCATCGCCCGGTACCTGCCCGAGTCGGCCGATCCGCTCGAGATCGACCGGGACGAGCCGCTCAAGACGGTCCGTGCGCTGGTGCGTACGATGTTCGGTTGACCATGTCCGGCGTTCCACGGTGCGTCGAGGTGCGAGGAGCATTCGATCGATGAATGGTAGATTCTGGGCCGGATTCGATCTGCTTCTGGGTGGTCTTCTGATCATCCTGGCCGTGGTCCTCTCCATGTTCGATCAGGACTGGCGACTGGTCGGCGTTCTCGGAGGCGGCTTCGTGGTCTGGGGAGTCATCGAACTGGTCCGGGACATGCTGGGCCGCAAGTGATCCTCGGCAATCGGCGGCATTCATTTGGGGATCGACACGCCTGATTGCTTGCCGGGATATGCCGGCAGGGGTAGGCTCTGTGCCTCGACCCTTCAGGTGAAAGAACCCCTCCCATGCCGAATATCCGTCCTCAGTGCCTCATGCTTCCGCTGCTCGCAGGTATTGCCGTGCTTTCGGGGTGCGACTCGTCGGATTCCACCAAGGAACCGCCGAAGCCGCCTCCGGCCAAGGTCACCTGCGTGAAGGCGATCGCCGAGGACATTCCGGACTACCGCTACTACCCGGGCATCACCCAGTCCGTGCTCGAGGCCGACATCATGGCGCGGGTCGAGGGCTATCTCGAGGCCATGAACTTCATCGAAGGCGACATGGTCAAGGCCGGTCAGCGGCTCTATCTCATCCAGCAGGAGGAGTACGAGGCCGATCTGGTCGAAGCCCGGGCGAATCTGCTCAATGCCCAGGCCAATGAGGACTTCAGCCGCCTGACGCTCAGGAACGTGCAGGAAGCCTATGCCGGCGGAGCCGCGACGGTCTACGAAGTCGAAGAGGCCCAGGCCGGGTTGAAGGAATCGATCGCAAACGTCGAGTCCTTCCAGGCCAAGGTGCTCAACGCCGAACTGAACCTCTCCTATACGGACGTGGTCGCTCCGTTCGACGGTCAGATGGGGCAGACCGCGGTCGACGTCGGCAATCTCGTGGGACCTCTCGAGAACAGCACGTTGGGCACGCTGGTCATGCTCGATCCGATGCGGGTGGTCTTCGAGCCGGCCGGAACCGAACTCATCGAGTTCCTGAAAGCCCGCAAGTCCGGGACCGTCCTCGTCCAGTTGACCATCCAGGAACAGGACGGCAGTCCGGTGATCTACGACGGTGCGGTCGATCTCGTGAACAATCTGGTCAACCAGTCGACTTCGACGTTCCTCGCCAGAGCCGTGTTCCCGAACGAGAAGGGCTACGTCCTGCCCGGCCTGTACGTCTCGGTCCGGGTCCGGCTTCGCACCATCGACGGTGCGGTGATGCTTCCCGACAGTGCGATGGCCTCGACGCCGACCTCGCAGTACGTCTACGTCGTCGATTCCAAGCAGACCCTGCAGCGACGCACCGTGACGACGGGATCGCTGTACGAGAATTTCCGGCACATCACGTCCGGGCTGAAGGCTGGAGACGTGGTGGTGGTCAAGGGCAATCCCGCGCAGGTCAAGCAGGGGGCGAAGGTCCAGGTGAACCTCGTCGACGCCAAGACCTGGGTCACGCAGGAGAAGAAGTCGGAGAGCGATGCCGAAGCGGTGAGTTCCGGCACTTCCGACTCGAACTCCTCGAAGAAGTCGTCCTCGAACGCCACCTCGGACAAGCCGTCGACGAATCCGCCTCCCAGCCTGAAGAGCCGGAGCAATGATCCCTCGTGATCAACTTCTTCATCCATCGCCCGATCTTCGCGTGTTCGATCGCGTTGCTGATGCTTCTGGTCGGCACCGTGAGCATCCTCACGCTTCCCATCTCGCAGTACCCGGACATCGTGCCGGGAACCGTGCAGGTGACCTCGAGCTATCCCGGGGCCAACGCCGAGACGACGGCGCGGGTGATCACCCAGCCGCTGGAGCAGCAGATCAACGGCGTGGAGGGCATGATCTACCTGTCGTCGAACTCGACGACCAACGGAGCGTCCACCATCACGGTGACGTTCGACGTCGGCTACGACCTCAACATCGCATCGGTCGACGTGCAGAACCGCGTCCAGACGGCCGAGGCCCAGCTGCCGACGGAGACCCAGCAGGCGGGCATCACCGTTCTGAAGGAGTCGGCGGACATCACGCTGATCGTGTCCCTCTCCGCTCCCGACGGGGGGTATGACAACACCTTCCTCGGGAACTACGCCCAGATCAATCTGATGGATCCGCTCTCGCGGGTCGACGGCGTGGGTTCGATCACGATCTTCGGACTGCAGAACTACTCGATCCGCATCTGGCTCGAGCCGGAGAAGCTGGCCGCCCTGGGGATCACGATCGACGAGGTCAAGACGGCGATCCAGAACCAGAACAAGGACATCGCGGCCGGCAACATCGGCCAGCCGCCGGTGCCCGACAGCCCGTCCATCCAGTACCAGCTGTCGACCCTCGGGCAGTTGCAGTCGGCGGAGCAGTTCGGCGACATCGTGGTGCGGGCCAACAACGACGGTTCCGTCGTCCGCATCGACGACATCGGCCGAACCGAGCTGGGGGCGCAGAACTACACCACCTCCACGACCCTCAACCAGAAGCCGACCGCGACGATGGCGATCTACCAGCTCCCGGGAGCGAACGCCCTTCAGGTCGCCGAGGGGATCAAGAGTTCGATGGCCCAGATGGCCAAGAACTTCCCCGAAGGCGTGGAGTGGGAAGTCACCTTCAACATCAACGAGTTCGTGAAGGAGTCGCTGATCGAGCTCGTCGTCACGCTGCTCGAGGCGATCCTCCTCGTGGTCGCGGTGGTCTTCGTCTTCCTGCAGAACTGGCGGGTCACGCTCATTCCGATCATCGCCATTCCGGTCTCGCTGATCGCCACCTTCGCGGTGCTGGCCGGATTCGGATTCTCGATCAACCTCCTCACGCTCCTCGGCCTCGTCCTGGCCGTGGGTCTGGTGGTCGACGACGCGATCGTGGTGGTCGAGAACGTCGAACGCCAGTTCGAGGCCGGCGAGAAGGACGCGAAGCGCGCCGCCGAGAAGGCGATGAAGGAGGTCGCCGGCCCGATCATCGCCACCTCGCTGGTGCTGATGGCCGTCTTCGTGCCCGCCGCGTTCATGCCCGGAATCACGGGCAAGTTGTACAACCAGTTCTCGCTGACGATCGCCTTCTCGGTCGGTCTGTCCGCCATCAACTCGCTGACCCTCAGTCCCGCGCTGGCGGGCAGCCTCCTCAAGCCTCGGGAAGGGGAGACGAAGTTCTTCCTCTATCGATGGTTCAACCGGGGCTTCGAGTCGCTCACCAACGGGTACGGCAACCTGATGCACGTCTTCGCACGCGCCTGGTGGGTCGTCATGCTCGTGTTCGGAGGTCTGTTCTTCCTGACCGTCTACCTCACCATGGAACGTCCGACCGGATTCGTTCCCGAGGAGGATCAGGGCTGGTACTTCACCATCTTCGAACTGCCTCCCGGCGCATCGCTGAGCCGCACCGAAGCGGTCGTGAACAAGGCGACGGAGGTGATTCTCCAGAATCCATCGGTCCAGAGCGTGATCCAGGTCAACGGCGTCGACTTCCTCGAGAGCATCAACGTCTCGAACTTCGGGTTCGCGATCGCGATTCTCAAGCCCTGGAGCGAACGGACGACCCCGGAACAGCAGGTGCCCGGGATCATCGACGTGATCAAGGCCGATCTGGACAAGCAGATCGAGGGTGCGGTCAGCGTCTCCTTCAATGCACCGCCGATTCCTGGGCTGGGCACCACCGGCGGGTTCCAGTACCAGATCGAGGACATCAACAGCAAGGGGCCCCAGGCGCTCTACGACATCACCCAGGAGTTCGTCGCCAAGGCGATGGAATCACCGGTCATCGGCAAGGCCTTCTCCGACTTCGAGATGGACTATCCCGAACTGTTCATGGACATCGATCGGGCGCAGGCCGAGGTGCTCGGCGTCGATGTCGGCAGTCTCTTCACCACGATCCAGGCGTACCTGAGCTCGATCTACATCAACAACTACAACAAGTACGGCCAGGTCTACCAGGTCAACATCATGGCCGAGGGCAGCGCACGCAGCGAACCCGAGGATCTGGCTCGGCTCCGCGTGACCAGTTCCGGCGGCGGTTCGGTTCCCTTCGGGGAGTTCATGGACATCTCCTACACCACCGGGCCGGTGAACATCCCGCGATACAACCTCTACACATCCACGCAGATCATCGGCGGCCCCGCCCCCGGCTACAGCGGTGGTCAGGCGATCCAGGAGCTGATCAAGATCGAGAAGTCGGTGCTCCAGCCCGCCGGATTCGGCGGCGAGTGGACCGGACTCGTCTACCAGCAGCTGATCGCCGGCAGCTACGCACCGCTGATCTTCATCCTCGGCCTGATGACCATCTTCCTGATCCTCTCCGCGCTCTACGAGTCGTGGGCGATGCCGCTGATGATCCTGCTGTCGGTACCGCTGGCGGTGCTGGGAGCGATCATCGCACTGGGCATCCGGAGCATGCCGCTGGACATCTACGGCCAGATCGGCCTGCTGATGCTGATCGGCCTCGCCGCGAAGAACGCGATCCTGATCGTGGAGTTTGCGCGTGAACTTCGAATCCAGGGCAGGAGCATCGTCGAATCGGCGGTGGAGGCGGCCCGGCTTCGGATCCGCCCGATCCTGATGACCGCGTTCGCGTTCATCCTCGGTGTCATGCCGCTGGTGTTCGCATCCGGTGCGGGAGCGGGAGCCAGGCATTCGATCGGCACCACCGTCTTCGGTGGAATGATCGCCTCGACCTTCCTCAGCCTGCTGCTGGTTCCGATCTTCTACGTCGTGATCCAGTGGGTCCGCGAGCGGTTCAACATGGCCAAGGAACTCAGGCCGTCCGATGCGGAAGCCGACCCTGCGGAATCATGATCCCGGGACGGGCTTGTCGCAGTCGTAGGTGACCGGGACGAGACACAGGAACCGCATCGGGGCATCGGAGTCGTTTCTGAACTGGTGCATCGCGTTGGCCGGGACGTACAGGACGTCGCCGGCGACGACCGCCGCGGTCTCTCCGTCGCACTCGGCCTCGGCTCGTCCTTCGACGATGTAGACCTCGTGCTCGTAGTCGTGCTGATGATGCGGGGTATGTCCACCCGGTTGCACCACGAAGTGCCGCATGGCGAAGTTCGGAGCCCCGTCATCGCGGCCGACCATGATCTGCATGCTGGTGTCCTTGACACCGGCCATGTCGACAGGGGTGGTGGTGGCCGGATCGGTCTTTCGAATGAGCATGGGTGGTTCCTGCGGTTGGAGTGATTTCCTTCATCATTTCAGGAAAAGACGTCCTCGGCAAGAAGTCGGCGTAGGTTGGTTTCAGGTGCGATGACGGACCGGCTTGAGAGGCCGGACGGGGGGGGATGCACACTCCCCCAATCCAGTTGCCGGTCCCGCTGAGGAGAGATCGAAGACGGTGGGAACACCACGACCGGAGCCGGGCGACTTTCGTCCGGCTCCGGCTCTCTTTTCCGTCGGATGACCGTGGGGGGCATGCCCTCGACCGTTGACTCAGTTCGATCGGGAAGCGGGTGTGTATCGATTGCACCAACCGAGCAGAGGAGTCGGATCGGCCGCGGACCCCAGCAGCAGCATGTAGCCGTCCGGTCGCACCAGGGCGAACGTGCCTCGGGGAATGCCGATCCGATGCTGCAGATCCCCGGCGTCGGCGTGCAGGAAGCTGCCGGTCGGGTGCGGGGCGTCGCTCATGATCTTCAGCACCTGGATCGACGACCGCCAGTGGCGGGGAATGGAGTTCTCGACCGTCGCCACCTGCTGCAGTCCGTCCTCGGCCTCGATGTGCAGGAGCAGGCTCAGTCTGGGATCGGCGAGGTGATCGTGGAGGGTGTCCGCTCCGTGCTCGGACGTCATGACGATGTCCGGAACGCGTCGGCCGGGGGCGGTTCCGTGTCCGCGTCCCGCATCGCGATGGTCGCCCCCTCCCAGACTCGTCGGTGGATACGAGAGTCCGAGTTCGGTGAGGAAGTCCCTGAAGCGATTCTGCACCGAGGTGCGTTTCATGGCGAACCGGAGCACGGTGTTTCGAAGTCCCGACGCGAGTCGGGACCGCATCGTCGCCGCCTTGAACATGCGCCCGGTGTTCGCAAGGAGTTGCCGACCGATTTCGCTCCGTTCCTCGTCGTAGGAATCGAGCAGGGCGTCCGTGGCGACACCCCGCTGCACGAGGGCGAGCTTCCAGGCGAGGTTGCACGCATCCTGCATTCCCGTGTTCATCCCCTGGCCACCGGCCGGAGAATGGATGTGGGCGGCGTCGCCGGCCAGCAGGCATCGCCCGTGCCGGTACGAGTCGACCTTGCGCTCGCTGATGCGGAACTCGGTCAGCCACGTCGGATCGTGGGCTCTCCATCCGTTGGGCCCGCGCCGATCGAGGACTTCCTGGATGTCTTCGAGCGTGGGGTCGTTGCGGGAATCCGAGGAGGGGAGATTGGCGGTGACCCGGAACCGGTCCCCCTTGATCCGGAAGACGGCGAGCAGCCCCTCGTGATGGAAGCAGACGCCGATCGTGAGATCCGGGTCGATGCCTTCGAGGATGCAGTCGGCGAGCAGCCAGCGGTCGTCGTCGGCGCTGCCGGGGAACTCGAGCCCGAGCCCGTGCCGGACGGCGCTGTGGGCACCGTCGCAACCGATCAGCCACGAGGGCTCGATGGTCTCCGATCCGTCCGGGCCGGTGAGGGTGCACCGCACCCGGTCGCCCAGATCGTCGAAGGTCTCCAGTTCCATGCTCCGTTCGACGGAGACGCCCATCGCGGCCAGCGAGTCCTCGAGGATCTCCTCGGTCCGGTTCTGGGGCAGGGTGATGCCGCTTCCGAACGGACTGTCAGCCCCGCGGATCGGCAGTCTGCTCAGTGGACGTCCCGATGCGTAGAAGAACGCATGTTCGATCGGGGTACCGTCGTGCACGAACGGATGCGCGTCGATGCCCGTCTGCAGCAGTTCGAGGCTTCGTGGAAACAACGACAACGCCTTGGACAGATCCGTGCGGGCGGGACTCCGGTCGATGATCCGGAACGGGACGTCGTGCCGGATCAGTTGGGTCGCCAGCGTCAGTCCGACCGGTCCTGCTCCGCAGATCAGCACGTCTGGTTGTTGGGTGGTGTTCATGAGCTGCTGGTCTGAATGGTAATGAGAAAGCCCGCCGGATGTCCGAGGACATCCGGCGGGCTTCGTGTCGACCTGCACCCGTGCCGGAGTGCGTGCCGTCCACTCGCGGGGTCAGCATGAACCCCACGCTGCGAGCACGGTCAGGAGATCCGTGACGTCCACGGTTCCGTCGCCGTTGAGGTCCGCAGTGCAGTCGCCGCAGGCACCCCACTGGGAGAGGATCTGAAGCAGGTCGGTGATGCTCACGCGGCCGTCACCATCCAGATCTCCTTCGCAGTCGGCATCCGTCACCTCGAGGCGTACGAGCTTGCCCTGGTCGGCCGTGTCCTCGTTGAGGTCACGGGCCACGATCGAGGCGGTGTACGCCCCCGGAGCGAGCTGGCTGCGGGTCAGGTCGGCGTAGACCTTCACCTGTGCCGTCTTGCCCGGTTCGATCATCAGTACGGCCGGCTCGACGTGGATCCAGTCCTCGCTCCAGTCCATCTCGACGAACCGGGGATCCTGACTGTTGTTGGCCAACTCGATCAGCCTGGGCTCGAGCGACTCGGGCAGGTTCAGATTGAAGTTCCACTCGGCCCACGGGTTCGTGATGATGATGAGCGGACGAGGGGTCAGGTTCAGGGCGGGATCGCCGAAGATGGTCCAGGTCTCGATCATCTCGCGTCCGGACTCTCCGTACGCACTGACCATCGAGGCGGTTCCGGCGGCACAGAGATTCGCGAATCGCTTGATGCTCCGGTCGGCGGTCCGGTCGCCGATGACGTCCTGGGCCTCCATCGGCGGACGCCAGTGCTGGTTCACGGTGGACATGAAGGCCGCCACGGCACCGGTCGGATCGCCCGAGGAATCGGTGGCTCGGAGCCATCGCTCTGCGAAGCAGTCCTCGTCGTTGTGGAACTGGCCGTTGACGCATGCCACCGAGATGATCCAGGGCAGTTGTCCGGTGTTCTCGAGATCGTCGACGTCCTCACGGTTGAATCCGGTGGTGACCCACGATCGTGCACTTCCGTGTCCGGTGTAGTTGATCACGCCCAGTCCGTTCTCGATCGCCGCCTTGACATCCGCCTCGTCTTCGTTCGGCTCGTAGACCTGGGCGACGTTCGTGTAGCCCGAAGCCAGAAGGTCGTCGCGGATCTCGTCGAGGTGTTCCCAGTCGAGTTCGCCGTCGTCGCCTCCGGAGCCGTCGTCGGAACCGATGCCGAGAGCACGCCGACGCCACTGGTTGAAGACGCCGATCTGGTTCTCGTGGGCGATCGTCCGCTGGACCTGGGTGGTCACGTCCTCGTCCGTTTCCGCAGAGAACCTGCCGATGAGGACCTCGGGCTCGTGATCGTCGCCTTCGATGAATCCGTAGGTGGGATCGGTGCCGCCGGTCGAGTCGACGTAATCCACCATCTCGGTGGGGATGTGCTCGAAGTCGCCCACGAGCAGGACGTAGCTGATGTCCCAGGTGTCGTATCGCTCGGCGATGAAGTCGCGGATCTCCTCGGTGCTGTCACCGACGACCTCGGTCTCGGCCGAGACGGTCCAGAGACCGTTGGCGTTGTGATGGTCGACCAGGGGTTGCACGAGATCGCTCCACTTCTTGGGCGTGATCACGATCATCTCCGGACTGATGGGCACCAGGACCGGGATGTCGTACGGGTCCCAGTTGAGGAAGGTCTCGGCGTACTGCTCCTGCCATCCGAGCCGATTGCTCGATCTCGCGTTCTCGGCAAGGGCGTTGGTGTCGTCCTCGCCATCGGCGTACGCGACCAGTTCGATGCTGGTGTAGACCCGGAGCGTCTTGGTGACCGGGTTGTACTGGAAGGGCGTGACCTTCAGATCGGCGCCGCGCTGATCACGCATGACCCAGGGATCGCCGAGCTGGGCGATGTCGCGAGGCCAGAACTCGTCCTTCTGGTACTCGTCTCCGAAGGTGTAGGGGACCTTCTTCGGATCCAGTTCGCGTGAGATCGGTCCCTTGGACGGGGCGAGATTGACGCCCTGCAGTTCGTAGTACTGCGCGTCAGCGATCTCGACATGCATCATGCTCTTGTTGGGGATTCGAAGCCGCCTGACCGCAGCGGGCATTCCGGGCGCTCCGGCCCGGTGTTCCGAGACGACCTCGCCCTTGATGTCACCGAGCTTGACGAATCCTTCGCCGTCGATCTCGACTTCGTCCATCGAGACCTGGGTCGGGAACGTCAGGCTCATGTGGGTGTAGCCGGGATCGTTCTTGATCAGTTCGATGCTCGTGCCCTGGTCGCCGGAGGCGGCCATGGCGGCGGTTCCGGTGCCCAGCAGGCTGGTGCCGAGCAGCACGCTGCCGACGGTCGCGGCAAGCAGGTTGTTTGTGTTGATCTTCATTCTGTAGCTCCATAAGTAGAGGGGTGGGGAGAAATCATCTTTCCGAGGAGAGTCCTCGCCCCCAATGCGTCGCCCGGGTCCGGTTCTCACACTTGGCTTCGAAAAAAGGCTCCTTGGCCACAAGAAAGGTCATTTCGTCGTATTGGGGCTACCATGAGCCTTTGGAAGGAGCCCGGCGTGGACCGCCTGCGACGCATCTTCAAGGTCGATTCCAATCGCCAGTTGGCGATCGTCTTCATCGTGTTCTCGATCACCGGGACCCTGTCCATCTTCGTGTCGAGACCGTTGATGGCATTGATCGGCGTCAGCAGCGAGCAGCTGCACCCGTTGCTCTACTGGCCGCTTCGGATCGTCATGGTCACGCTCTGCTACCAGGCCCTGCTGATGATCGTGGCGACCTGCTTCGGGCAGGTCACCTACTTCTGGCGCATCGAGAAGCGCATGCTGCGCCGCTTCGGCATCCGGCTCAAGTAGCTTCGGCGGTGGAGGCCGGCGAGCGGGGTATCACCATCCACGCGGCGGCGAGTCCGGCGGCGGCAAGGCAGATGCCGAGCAGGTACGACGCGTGGATTCCCGGTTCGTAGTCGTCGCCCGATGGCCCCGACATCGCATCCATCATGGTGGCGCTGACGACGAACATCAGATTGGCGACCATCACCATGACGGTGAGGATGGAGCCGCTGGCGAGTCCGACCTTCTCCCTGGGAAGCGTGCCGATGGCTCCGGCCTGCGGCATGGCCCATCCCCACGAGCAGCCGACTCCGGCGATGAGCAGTCCGATGGCCAGTGGAGTGAGGCGATCGTCCACGAAGAACAGCACCATCGCGGTCAGCTGGAAGAAGAGGGCGACGATGGTCAGCGGCCGCGGTCCGAACCGGCCGGTCAGGTAGGTGGCGAGGGTGCTCGACACGACCACCGACACGCTCAGGTACAGGAAGAACAGTCCCGCATCCAGGGCGTCGTAGCGGTCCACCTTCTGCAGCAGCATGGTCGTGATGATCACCAGCAGGCACCAGCATGAGTTCGAGAACATCCCGGCCAGGGTGTAGCCGGCGAAGGTGCGGTTGGCGAGCAGACGCAGGTCGATGATCGGCTTCGGGATCCGGAGTTCGCGCAGGACGAACACCCCCAGGCAGACGAGGCCGACTGCGATCGCAGCCGCCCATTCGCCGGTCGGCCAGTGCGGAATGCGGTCGATGCCGATCGAGATCAGTCCCAGCGACGTCATGATCAGAAGAATGCCGATCACGTCGATGCGTCCGCTCGAATCCGGGTCGCGCGACTCGCGGACCATGGTCGCGACCATGACGAAGGCGAGGATCGAGAACGGGATGTTCAGGTAGAAGATCCATCGCCAGTTGAGCGTGTCGGTCAGGAGGCCGCCGAGGGCGGGGCCGATCGCAACGCCCGTCGCGTTGATGGCCGTCAGCATGGCCATGGCCCGGGGGATCCCGGCGCTGGGTGTGATGTTGGCGAGGATCGCGGCCCCGAGCGGCAGCAGCAGCCCCCCCCCGAAGCCCAGTGCGATCCGGGTGGCGATCACCATGCCGGGCGAGTCGGCCATGCCGGTGAAGACCGACACGATTCCGAATGCGGCGATGCCGATCAGCAGCATCCGCTTTCGACCGAGGCGATCACCGAGGGGTCCGGCGATGCCGAGCATCACCGAGAAGCTCAGGATGTACCCGGACACGACCCACTGCAGGTCGACGGCGCGGACCCCGAGATCCTCGGCCATCGGAGGCAGGGCGACCGCGACCGACCAGTAGTCGGCGGCGACGATGAACTGGGCGAGGCCGCAGGCGATGAGGATGGCCGTGCGTCTGGCTGGAGTGATGTGCTGGTTCGTCGCGTCGTTCATGACCGCAGGCTAGCACGAACCGGGGCTCATTTCGGCTCGTTGATCGACTCGAGCACGATTCGGATCGCCTCGGTGGGTCGGTGATCGGGCTGTCCGAGCTTGTTGTTGATGGAACCGTGGTCGTCGTCGGGGCATTCCAGGACGAGGGCGTCGCAGCCGGCCCGCTGGAGGGCTTCGCCGAGTCGAGTCGATATCGCGGTGGCCTCGGCCCGTGCCGTATGCAGGATGAGGAAGGGCGGGGTGCCGACGTCGGCGGTGACCTGGAGCATGGGCGAGGCGTCGATCCAGTCGCTTCGATCGTTTCCGACCCAGCGTCGGTGCATGCCTTGCATGCGTTCATAGCCCGTGGGCAGGCTCATGGTGGTGGGGATGTCGTAGGCGGCGCCGTCGAGGAGGATCACCCCGTCGAGGATCCTCGGGGACTTGCCGTGGACGGCGAGCCGTTCGTGGTCGGTGGCGACGAGGGCGGCCAGATGGGCTCCGGCGGAGTGGCCCATGACCACGATGCGTTCGGGATCGCCGCCGTAGTCGGCGATGTTGTCGTGGACCCAGGCGACGGCGGCGGCCACGTCGATGATGTGGCCGGGATGTTGCACCTCGGGCGAGAGTCGGTAGTTGGGGGTGACGAGCATCCAACCGATGTCGTCCAGGACCTTGGCCTTGGCCTGCGCGTTGTTCTTCTTGTCGCCGGCGGCCCATCCGCCGCCGTGGATGTGGACGAGCACCGGGTGCGGTCCGGCGCCATCTGGCTTGTGGATGTCGAGAGACTGCCGCTTGGCGTTCGAAGGCTGCTCGACGTACACGATGTCCTTGAGGTTTCTGGTCGGTTCGGCTGCGGGCGTGGTGCGCCGGCGAGGTTCTTCGCCCTGCATGGGCGCGTTGCCGCCATCGGGTGCGTTGCCCTGGCGGTTGCCGCGCCGGTTGCGTTGAGAACGGGGGTTGGCCTTGCCCCAGGCCTCGGCCTCTTCGCGGGTGACCTTGCCGTCCTTGTCGGCGTCCATTGCGATGAAGATCTGGGGTCGAGGCAGTTCGTCGCGGGTCAGAACGCCGTCCTTGTTCCGATCCATCCGATCGAATCGTTCGGCGGGGGTGCGTTGGCCGCGTTCGCCGCGTTCGCCGCGAGCTCCCTGGTTGCCGGGTGTTCCGGGGGCACCGGGCGACGGTTGGCCGAGCATGGTCAGGGCGAGCAGGAGGGGAAGTTGCATCATCATGAATGGGTCTCCATGACGATGATACGTGGCCGAAGCGGGGTTCATCCCCATGGGCGATCTGGTAGGCTTCAACGGCCCGAAACCCCTCGTGAGGAACCCCATTCGATGCTGATGACCGTCTTGAAGAAGGAATGGTCCCTGCTGGTGAGCTACGGTTCGCTGGCGGTCCTGCTCATCTGGGGCTCCGAGATGATGGGCGATCTGGATGCGGCCTCGACCGTGATCGCGATGTTCTGCTGGCTGTTCGTGGTGATCCTGCTGGCCGCCTTCTCGGTGGTCCGGCACGCGGAATGCCTGGCCACGATCTTCGGTGAACCCTACGGAACCCTCATCCTGACCCTGTCGGTGATCGGTCTCGAGGTGATCATGATCGCCACGGTGATGGTCACGGGCGAGAACGTGCCGACCGTGGCCCGCGACACCATGTTCGCGGTGCTGATGATCGTCATGAACGGTCTCTTCGGACTTGCGATCTTCGTCGGAGCCCGCAAGTTCCGGCAGCAGGACTACAACATCCAGTCGTCGCACACCTACATCAGCATGCTGATCCTGCTGGTGGGCCTGGGACTGTTCCTGCCGGCCTTCATGCCGATGCTCGCCGAGGACGGCTTCCACTACTTCCTGATCGTGGCCGGGGCGCTGATGTACGGTCTGTTCCTGTGGGTGCAGACGGTCGAGCACCGGGGCTTCTTCGAATACCGCCGCCCCGACGGGGCGGCCGAGGATCACGGACACGGCAGCTCGGACTTCGGCGGCATGTACCACTCGATCCTCCTGCTGCTGACCCTGATTCCCGTGGTGCTGCTGGCCAAGGGCATGGCGGTGGTGCTGAACGCGGACATCGTCGTCTACGGCGTGCCCGCGGAACTGGCCGGCCTGGTGATCGCGCTGCTGATCCTGGCCCCCGAGGGCATGGCGGCGCTGCAGGCAGCCCGCCACAACAACCAGCAGCGTGCGATCAACATCTGCCTGGGGTCCGGTCTGGCCACGATCGGCCTGACCATTCCGGTGGTACTGATCATCAGCTTGATCACCAACGAGTTCGTCATCCTCGGCCTCGATGCCGATGCCATGGTGCTGCTGGCGGTGAGCCTGCTGCTTCTGAAGACGAACCTCGACTCGGGGCGCACGAACATCCTCATGGGGGCGATGCACATGGTGCTCTTCGCCTCGTACGTTGCGCTGATCTTCATCTGATCCGGCGACTGTTCAAGGACTTCTTTGAGCAACGGGCAACTTCCGGCTGGATCACGGGATTGATGCTTCCGTTCGAATGATTTGATGGTTCAATCGAAGAGTGGAACCGGCCGCGTGGCCGCGGGCCACGGAGGTGGGTGTGGGTATGTCGCAGGCGATCAGGAGAGCGCGCATGCATCGTGTCGTCATCACCGTGGGCGTTGCAGGTCTGTTGAGTGCATCGGCGATGTCCGATTACGGTCCGCCGTGGCTGTGCAACGGCATTTCGCTGCAGGTGGAGCCCGAGAACAACGAGTACTGGGACGAGTTGGCTTCCTACCCCGCAGGCGGACTGGATCGGGTGATCTGGGACGGGGGGTTCACGGAGTCGACCTCCAGCAGCGCCGGTCCGGGCGGTCGGTGGTTCGGCCGTCACGGCGGTCCCGAGAGTCTGCTGCCCATCGAGTACCGAGGCGTGTTCAACGACGACGAGGGTGGTTGTCTGGAACTGGTTCAGTTGAATGTCGACTGCGAGGCATGGGTGCACGGGTTCACGTTCGGTCAGGTGCTGTCCGCGGGTCCGCTGGGACTGCCGATGACTCCGACCGATGCCGTGACGCTGACGTTCCGGGCCCGCATGGTTTCGGCGAACGACAAGTGCGATCCCTTTGCGGTGCAGCTGTTCGTGCACGATCGTTCCGTGCCCGGTTCGGCGCCGGTGAAGCTGTGGTCGGAGTCGATGTTCATCGAGGACACGCAGGGGCAGTGGGCGACATGTCGTCTGAGTGTTCCGCTGGGTTCGGGCCTGCTCGACGACTACGACGTGGCCAGGTTGGCTCCGCGAGTGGTGTTCTCGATGCTGGGCGAAGGCTCGAATGATCTCTTGGGTGTACTGCAGGTGGATGACATCCAGGTGGACCTCGGCAACTGCAGTCGGGAGGCGGTGGGGCTGCGGCTCGACGGTGACGCCTGCGTCGCTCCGTACTTCGCCCATGCGTGGTGGTCGTTCATGTGCAGCGGCGACTACCAGGGCGGTGGCAGCGACGGCACGCAGCCGCTTGCGATGCCCGAGCCGTGTCCTCTTGATCTGAGCGGGGATTGCACGGTGGACGTGGTGGACCTGCTGGAGGTGATCGGTGGCTGGGGCGAGTGCGCGTCCGATGGACCGTGTGCGGGCGATGTCGACGGAGACCAGCTGGTGGACGTCAACGATCTGCTGGCGGTGATCGCCGGCTGGGGCGGCGACTGTCCCTGAGCCGGTTCGGGGGCTCCATGCACTTGCTAACCTACCTGCCCGGGCAAGGTGGTGCCGCTCGAAGGTGATTGCCCGGCGGACACCAACGACGACGGCATGGTGGGCGTGGACGACCTCCTAGCGGTGATCCAGTACTGGGGTTGATCGCGACGGTCTGGTCCACGATCATCTGTTGATGCGTGGTCACGAGAACAACCTGTTGGTCCAACTGCACATTTGGGCCCATCGCCAGGACGAGAACTTCACGACCGATTCCTTTGCGCACCTGCTGTCGCACCTGGTATCGGCTGCGCCTGTGGTGGCGGGCGTGATCCTGCGTCGGCTTACGGGCCTGAACTTGGTGGACGAGGAATGGTCTGGCGCGGTGATCGATACCCAAGTGGTCACGCCCCACGGGCAGCCGGACATGCGGATCGTGACACGCACGTCGGTGATCTTCGTGGAAGTCAAGGTCGAAGCGGCTCTGGAGCGGGCCCAGCCCGAGGCGTACCTGCGGGCGCTGAAGGATGTGGACGACTCGATGGTGACGCAGTTGGTGGTATTGACTCGCTACCCTGCCCCGGACTCGATTTCCGACTTGGTTCGCCGCGTTCGGTGGTACGAGATGGAAGAGGAGCTCGAGCGGGCGATGTTGGACCTTGGCTCGGGGATCTCCCATCACCTCGTGGAGCAGTTCCGGGGGTTCCTGTCGTATCGCGGCATGGGGATTCTCCCGGTTCGAAGCGGTGTGTCGGCGGGTATCCGGTCGTACCAAGAGGAGGAAGGGCACGATGCCCTGTTGTTCCGTGGCAAGGTGCGAAGCGTGGAGCGGATGCGGGAAGAGGAATCACTGGAGCCGCTGGCGGATCTGTTGACGGCAATGCACCGTGCAATCGAGCATTCCAGCTGGGGGCACCACAGCCTGACGATGAGCGCGGGGGCGGATCGCGGGGGCTGGATCGGCTGGAACATCGATCGCCTCAAGTACATGTTCTACCTGTGGTTCGATGCACCGGAGGTGGTGATCTACCAGACGTGCTATCCGCCGATCGATCCATCGCTGCATGATGGAGCGTTCGGCCGGGTCTACGAGGATCACATCGGTGGTCGCTGGGAGCACTCGCTGGACCTGGGCTCGCTGGAGGGGTTCTTCGAGGCCCCGCGGGAGCGGCAGCTGGAGATCATGGTGGACTTCATCAACGAATGCCTGGAGGCGATTCACCGGGTGGAACCCTCGATTGCTGAGTGATCTGGCTTGACGCCCATTTGCCGGCGAGTACAATTGCATGTGCATCAAGAGAAGGGCTGACGCCCTTGCCAACCTGCCCGCCCGGGCAAGGTGGATCCGGAAGACTCCGGGATGCGGCCGCAAGGCAACGAAGCGGGCTTGCTTCGTTTTTGGACCTTGTTGCGTGCGTGCGATCGTCGCGTGCACGCAGCCGTGGGCGTCGACTCTCCTCGCATTTGAGCAAGGAGACGGTCATGTCGGACAAGAAGAACCAACCCGGAGGCACATCGAGCAGGCTGCCGGAGCATCCGAACGCAGCGCATTGGCGGAAGGTCTGGGGGATGGAGGACTCGCCGATCCGGATCGTGGAGCGACCACCCGGGGAGCGTGACGAGTCGGTGGTGATCATCGGGGGCTTTCGCAATCCGTTCGCGCCGGACACCAGAAAGAAGGAGGACATCAATGGCTGAGCAGGCTCAGGGTGAAAGAGGCGTGCACATCGGACGTGATGTGCTGGGTGGCCTGGTGGACGTGCTGGATTCGATCCAGGGCGGTCGCCTGGTTGAGGCGATGGTGCAGTTGAAGGCATCACACCCGGTGCCTCCATTGGGCAAGGAGATGGTCGTGGCGGCGCTTCGCGGTCTTCGGTCCCGCCGTGGCGGGGACTGGGGTCAGGAGCGGGTGCAGGTCGAGGACCTGCGGCGTGAGTTGGCGTGCCGTCCGACCATCCACATCGACATCGGTGGCGGCAATGCGCTGCTGATCGAAACCGGAAGGGAGGGGGCGTCATGAGTGGATCGGGCGAAACGATCGAAAAAGCAATGAAGCGCAATGCCGGCGGGTACACGAGCCGCCGGGCGATGAAGGAGGCTGAGGGCTGGCCGCCGTGTCCGCCTGAAATCATGGAAGCATGGCGGGTGCGACTGGAGGAGGAGCGTCCCGACGACCCGGAGTATGTCCAAATGGTTCTCAATCAGGTCGAGGTGTACTGGGACTTCTGAATCGAAGTCGGTGATTGGAATGAAACCTGAAACGAACAATGGAGATCAATCATGAGCAGTGAACAGACAGCGGTGGGCCAGTGGCGGCCTGATACCTATTGGGACGGTCGTGGTCAGGGCAATCCGTTCGATGATTGCACCCGGGGATTGGCGGCGGCTCCCGTCGGCATCGTGCCGGAGGCGCTGCCTCCGCATGAAGACGGCGAGGTCGAGATCGTGCTCATCAAGATGCGTTCGACCACGGGCGATCTGATGAGCCTGCGGGTTCGACGTGACGGCGATGCATACGTCTACCGGATGGTCAACGAGTACGAGCTCGATCAGGTGGTCGTACCGGTCCAGTCAACCCGGCCGTTGAGTTTCCACGAGTTGACGGTGTTGTTGTGGTCGTTCCGGTGGGATGAGTGTGACGGACCCGAGCTGGTCGGCTACTGGGAGTACAAGCACGGGGAAGGTCGTGAGGACTTCGATTCGATCAGGGAGTGGTTCGTGTTCGAATCGGAGTACTACGAAGGCCTGAACGCCTGGCATGACGAGCGGTTCGAGCAGTGGAAGGCTTCGAAGCCGGCCTGGCAGCAGGCGGAGTTCGGGTAGTGCCGGTGCGTTTGCGGTCTGCTGATCATTTTCCGGGGCGTTCGGCCTCGGGGACATCGCCTTCGATGCAGCCGAGGACGTCGGTCATCCAGGTGTCGCGTTTGAGTTCGCGGAACATGTCGCCTTCGCAGACCTCGCACGTGCCGTCGTCGAGATAGAAGTTGTAGGAATATGTTTCATCGACGGGAACTTCGTCATCTGGCTTTAGGCTATCGATGTCGATGCAGCTTTCATCGGTTGAGATCAGCAGGACGACCAGATCGGGGTGTGTCGTCTCGAGCACTTCATAGCCGATGAACCACCCCATGCCGGGACCGCTGCCGCCATCGACGGAATACGTCCAGAGTGCTTCGACATCGGCCAGGTCGGATCTGATCCAGTTGTGGGTGGTCATGTGGTGTCTCTCTTGGATACGAGTCCGGCCGATCAGGATTCATCGAGCAGCTTGCGGATCAGTTCGATGGAGGGATCGCTGACATCATCGGGTATGTCGAGCACAAGATCTTCGCTGTATTCAACCGCATCGCCGCCATTCACGAACGCGAAGTTGTCAATGAAATCGATGAACGCATCACTGGTGTAGGTCCCCGGGCCTCGCCAGAAGCAGCGTGTTCGGTCTTCATCGCTGAAGTGGGATAGAAACGCGCCACGGTGTGATGTGATGGCTTCCTGGAGAAACTCTGTCTCCTCCAGAGTCAGCTCTTCACATGTGATGACGACGCCATCGCATTGACGACCACTTTCGGAGATGACGCAGGCTCGAACAAATCCGGCGAAGCCGGTATGCGTATCGAAGCTGGGAAATGCCGCCGTCATCAACGCGCCCAGTGGCCCGTCGGCGTTGTGAAATGCTTCCATGGCCTCTTCTGAATTATAAATGTCTTCCATGCTAAATGGTGAAAACCAACAGAAGTCCGTAGCGGGGTAGCCGGAGAAGGTCACATCAACGCGTGTGCCATCATTCGATGGCGTCAGCGTGAAGTATTCGCACCATTTGCAGGTGCAGGGTGGTGTGCATGTGCCCAGCATGATCATGCAGGAGTGCCAGGATTTCAGCTGCGATGCCGATCCGTGTTGATCAGTTGTGGGTGGAATGGTCATTGCATGCTCTTTGAACAATGGATAGCTGCCATTGTAAGGCTTAGGTGGATGATCTTTCAGGGCTGGATAACTCTATAGAATGAGTGCCATGACATCGCCTCCAAGGCAGATCAAGGTGTGTTGTCCAGGGTGCGGACACCTGTACCAGGACTGGTGCCGGGACTCGATCAACCTCGATCTTGATCCTGGGATGGATGACGAGGAGTACCTGCAGGAGTGCTGCACTGCGACATGCCCGCTGTGCAATCACGTTGTGGACCTAGCCGAGCTTGAAGAAGAGGGCCAATGATCTTATGACAAATCAGCGAACGTCACGTGAAGACAGTGGTCTGATCGAACCGTGGCACTCGTGCTCGATTCAGATCGGGCCGTGTGCGGCGAAGTGCACCTGTGGCGACTGCGAGTACTTCCATTTGAGCCCGGCTGAGGATGGTCAGCGTATCAACGTGCAGTTTGAGGGGTGGCCAGGCAGTGCGCCCAATGACTGCACCAACAGAACTCCAGTGTCCTGGGCAGATGTCGAGGCTTCGGAGGAGGCGACGAAGTTGTGGAACGAAGGCAAGACGCCGATCTTGACCGTGGGCTGTGGCGATTTCGCGGCGGAGGGCGGCTTTATCAGCTTCGTACGTGAGAACATCGACTCGGTCTTTTACGACGGGGAGACATGTGTGGTGTGTGACTCACTTGATCAGGAGCAGCGTGAGTTCTATTCGGCGGTGATCTCGAGTCCGCATATGGACGTTGGTGGTGTGCTCGCTCGCTTCAACGACGAGGATCGGCGTCGCCTGTTCTGGCGAGGGCCTGGTTCGTATCTTTCACCGGAGCTT
>DEYK01000052.1:91290-92140 GCA_002364485.1 Phycisphaerales bacterium UBA3160 | reverse complement strand
CCGATCCATCCAGCGGCTGGCCGCGACCGAGCGCCGCATCCTCGATCCGACCGGGACTCGGCCGGGACGAACGGGAACCGTCCAATCCGACGGGAGACATGAATCCGGTCTGATCCGACTCCACGAGCCAGTGCTCACCGAGCAGCGTCGGAGCCATCGAGCCCGTGGGAATGACGAATCCCTCCACCACGAACCCCCGGAAGGTCATCGCCAGCACGAATGCGAGAATCAGGGATTGGACCGTATCGATCCAACCTCCTTCTTCGACTGCGGTGCTTCCTGTGGTTCCGTCGTTCATGTCCATCCAGTGCGTTTGCGTGTCCCTGATGCTGTCGTCGACGAGATCGAGCCTCGAACCCCGAAAAAAACCGGATCAGGATTCTCCGCCACCCGGTTTGCCGGATCCGCCGGAGCCGCGGCGACGACGCCGGCGACGACGCTTCTTGCCGCTTCCCCCGGAGGCCCCCTTCGAGGCTTCCTGCGAACCACCCTGGGATGCGGACGGCTTGGCTTCCGAGGAAGCTTCGCCACCTCCCTTGCCTCTTCGACGTCGGCGACGCTTGCGTCCGGTCCCTTCGGACCCGGTTTCACCCTTGCCGCCACCCTTGCCGCCGTCCTTGCCACCTCTTCGGGAACGCTTCTTCTTCGCCGGTGGTTCCAACTCGGGCAGGACCTGCTGGATGGCCATTCGCTGGGCTTCGACTTCTTCCCTGGTGGGACAGGTGTCCGGATCGATGAGTTCCTCGAGAGGGATCGCCACTTCGCGATTATCGTACTCGAGTTTAACGAGCACGAGCTGCGTCAGAATCTTCGAGTCCTTCACGATGCCGGGGCCTTCACTGGTCCCGAC
>DEYK01000052.1:75369-90896 GCA_002364485.1 Phycisphaerales bacterium UBA3160 | reverse complement strand
TCGTATCGAAGACAGCACATGAGTCGGCCACAGCGACCCGAGATCTTCAGGGGATCGAGCGTCGCCTTCTGGACCTTCGCGGAACGCATGGAGACGGGCTGAAGCACCTTGAGGAAGTTCTTGCAGCAGCAGTGCTGTCCGCATCGTTCGTAGTCCGCCACCAGGCGAGCCTCGTCGCGAGCACCGACCTGCCGCATCTCGACGCGGGCCGTGAACTCCGCCGCGAGATCACGGACGAGTTCACGGAAGTCGATCCTGTTTTCGGACATGTAGTAGAAGGTCACCATTTCACCACCGAGAATGGGCTCGGCGGCGACGAACTTGATGTCGAGGTTGTAGTACTCGACCTGCTCCTTGAAGACCCGCTTGTAGCGACCGAGCTCAGCCTGCAGTGCTTCCTGGTCGGAGAGATCCTGCGTCGTGGCGACCCGGAGAATCCTGCCCCGGGTATGAAAGGGATAGTCCCGCCCACCGGAGTTCTCGATGTAGTCGAGCATCTCCTTGCGGGTGACCGACTTCCCGCACCCGGCGTTCTCGCAGGTGGTGGTGATGACTTCCGTGAGTTCGATGCCTCGATGGGTGCGGACGACCAGCTTGGATCCGCAGCCGGGGATGATCCCGATGGCGTTCTTGTATTCGCCGACCATGCGCATGCGACCGAAGCGGACGGCGATGGTCTTGGGTTCCTCGAGCTTCGCGAGCTGCTCCTCGAGCGTCAACGCATCGCGGTTGGCGGGATCGACGTCTTCTTCATATACGGGTAATGGGAGAATTGGCATGGTTCAGTGATGCATCCCTCAATCCTTGAAGGGGATTCGGGATCAACCGGCACTCAGGATGTCACCAGGGGGGTTTTTGGAGGCCCCTCGTCAGCCTGGTCCGATGAGGGGTTTCAAACGCATCAACTGAAACCAGAGTCTACCATGGGCCATCATGAGCGAACCGATCATCCTCAAAGAGGCGGAATTCAACCCGAAGGTCTGCCACTACTGGCTTCTGGGAGGCACGATTGTGCTGATGGTGACCGTGGTGGGCATCGTGCTGCTGCCCATCTGGCTTCTCATCGGGCTCGCCGTGAGCAGAAAATACCTCGAACGAATGAGCTGCACCCTGACCGAGAAGAGTCTCGTGGTGAGAAAGGGCCTGTTCAATCGGATCGAGAAGACCGTACCGCTTGAGAAGATCACGGACCTTGCATTGAAGCAGGGACCGATCATGCGGATGATGGAGCTGCATACGCTCACGATCGAAACCGCCGGATCAAGCGGCGCCACAGCGGGCAGTGGAGCCCTGGTGGGACTCACGGGCATCGTGGATGTGATCGACTTCAGGAACCAGGTCCTCGCCCAGCGAGACCTCCTGGAGGATCGGAAGTCGCACGGTGGATCCGTATCCGCGACGTCGCTCGGCGACGACGCATCGGTGCTCGAGGACATCCGGGACACGCTGCATCGGATCGAACACCGCATGCAGCAGAATGACTGAACCCATGCGAGTACTCCTGCCGGTCAGCGCCGGAAACGAAGAGATCGAGTTCACAGCCATCTTCGATGTCCTCCGCCGGGGCGACCTCGACGTGGTCATCGCCGGCATCGACGGATCCATCGATCCGGTTCGGCTCCAGATGGGCCTGCGCATCATTCCGGATTGCACCCTGGAGCAGGCGTCGGAATCGCAATGGGACGCCATCGTCATGGCCGGCGGCATTCCCGGAGCGATGAACCTCGGCGACAGTACGCTGCTTCGGGACATGCTCGTATCGCAACATGCCGCGGGACGTCTGATCGCCGCCATCTGCCTCTCGCCCGCGCTGGTCCTGCAGCCGGCGGGCGTGCTCGACCAGTCCGCACGGGCGACATGCAACCCCAAGCCGATCCGGATGCCGGACCACGCATGGCCCCCCGACGAGTTCACGAGTCGGCTCGGCGACAAGTTCGATCCGGATGCGAGGGTGTGCGTGGACGCCGAACACAACGTCATCACCTCGCAGACACCCGGTACCGCGATCGAGTTCGCGCTCGCGATCGTCGAAGCCATGCGGGGATCGGACGAAGCATCCAGGATCCGGGACTACATCCTGGTGTGACCTCGCGGCGAGGCGCACGTACACTGACACCATGAACGATCCGATCACCATCGAAGATGCCCGCGCCCTCATGCACGAATGGGTGGACAGCGACGCATTGCGAATCCACATGGAAGCCGTTGCATGCTGCATGGGCGCCTACGCGGAAACGGTCGAACCCGGGCAGCAGGATCGATGGCGCATCGCCGGCCTGCTTCACGACTTCGACTACCAGAAGCATCCCACGACCGAGGAGCATCCGTTCGTGGGGGTGACGTTCCTCCGGGAACGGGGCGGCGTCGACGAGGAGATCCTCGAGGCGATCCTGGGACATGCCGAATACAGCGGGACGCCCCGCACGACGCAGATGGCCCACCACCTGTTCGCGGTCGATGAACTCGCCGGATTCCTCGTTGCGTGCTGCAAGGTCCGACCCAACGGCATCGCGGATCTGGCACCCAAGTCGGTGAAGAAGAAGCTCAAGATCGAGAACTTCGCCGCCGGATGCGATCGACGCGACATCCGCGAGGGGATGGAGGCCCTCGGCCTCGATCCCACCGAGCACATCCAACGCTGCATCGACGCCCTGCGCCGTGACGGGGACAGGCTCGGACTGAATCCGTCCACGAACACACCGCACTGACCTGCCCACCTTCGGGCCACAGGTCGATACCATCTTCTCCATGCATGGAACGCTTCTCTTCTGGTGTCCCGATCGACCCGGCATCGTGTCGGCGGTGTCCGGCCATCTCTTCGAGAACGGCTGCACGATTCTCCATGCCGACCAGTACTCCGATCCGGAGACGGGTCTGTTCTACCAACGGATCTCGTTCGATTCGGGCGAAGGCGCGGATCGGGACGGCCTGGCCGAGGGCTTCTCGAATCTGGCGTCCGAACAGGAACTCGAATGGAGGCTGTCCTGGGACGATCAGCCGAAGCGGGTCGCCCTCCTCGTGTCCAGGCAGGACCACTGCCTGTGGGACCTGCTGCTTCGACATCGGTGGAACGAACTGTCCTGCTCGATCGGATGCATCATCAGCAACCATGAGGAAGGTCGGAAGGCCGCCGAGGCCTTCGACGTTCCGTTCCACCTCCTGCCCGTCTCGAACGAGAATCGCAGCGAGCAGGAAGCGCAGATCAGGAACCTGCTGGTCGAGCAGCGGATCGAACTCGGTGTGCTCGCCAGGTACATGCAGGTCCTGACCCCGGAGTTCATCGAACACGCACCGTGTCCGCTGATCAACATCCATCATTCGTTCCTGCCCGCCTTCAGCGGCGCCCGTCCCTACCACCAGGCGCGCAAGCGGGGCGTGAAGTTCGTCGGGGCCACCGCCCACTACGTGACCAGCGAACTCGACGCGGGGCCGATCATCGCGCAGGACGTGATCTCCTGCTCCCATCTCGATTCGGTCGAGGATCTCACCTGCAAGGGGCGGGACGTCGAGCGACTGGTGCTTGCCAGAGCGGTCCGATGGCATCTCGAGGACCGGATCCTGCCGGGCCCCGGACGGGTGGTCGTCTTCGAGTGACGATCAGAGGCAGCTTCCCCAGACGCCGATCACCTCGAGCAGGTCGCTGACGTCGACGCGGCCGTCCGCGTTGAAGTCTCCGTCACAATGAGGGCATGGACCCCAGTTCATCAGCACCGCGAGCAGCTCGGACACACCGACGGCTCCGTCGCGATCGAGATCCAGGGGGCACTGGCATTCATCGGGCGTTCCGTCGCCGTCCAGATCCACGCTGGATCCGTCGAGCAGATCGCATGCATCGGGACGTCCGTTGCGATTGCAGTCGGTGCCCGATCCGGGCATGAAGTCGAATCCGGTGGGCTGCCAGAGATCCGTGTCGTGCCCGGTCACGTACGAACGGATGAAGATGCCGGATGAACCGTCGAAGATGTAGATGCGGGTCGAGTTGATGTGCAGGTCGCCGGTATCCTCGCCGTCCTGCATGTCCCCGTCGACTCCGTCGTCCGAATCGTCGTCGTGATCGTCACCATGATCGTGCCCGTCACCTTCGCCTTCCCGGTACGCACCGTGGCGGGAGACGTAGAGATTGCGGTCGGCGCCGAGCCGGAGCCCCCATGGCTCGTCGAGGGTCAAGGCGATTTCGGTCCCCCCCTGGTTGAAGACCCCCAGGAAGTCGCCGTGCGTTCCGTCGAAACGGAGAATCTGCCTCGTCCCCATGCTGGCAACGACGATGTCTCCGCCGGGCAGTTCTGCGATGCCGCGGGGGCTGGCCATTCCCCCATTGTCGTTCTTGCCGATCAGCGTCCCGAGGTGCGTTCCCGTGGACACATCGTAGGACTCGACCATTCCGACCGCGGAGGCGATGAGGGCACGCCCGTCCAACGTGACATGGATGTTCAGGGGCACGAAGGTCCAGGGGCTTCCCGAAGCGAAGACACCGATGAACTCGCCCGTCTCGATGTCGAACTCGAGCACTTCGCTGGTTCCCGTCGAACTCACGAGCAGGGTGCCCTGTGGAGTCGATGCCATGCCGGTCGGCGCATCCAGTCCCTGCGCATCCGTGACCAGGTCCCGGACCCAGTCGCCGTGATCGTCGAACTCGACGACCCGGTCGTCCGTCGGCGAGGTGGCGAGCACTCGCCGGTCGTCGGTGATGACGACCTCCCACGTGGTCGGCACGTCTCCGCCGTGCACGCCACCGGTCCGGGTCCCGACGATCGAATGCATGCGGCTCACCGCACCATGACCATCGCTTCGTCCATCGTGATGCGGTGGCGCATCCGAGCCGACCCAGGTCGCCCACGCACCGTCGAGTTCCTCGAGATCCGGCTCGCCGTCGGCGTCGCAGTCCTGACACGAATCGAGCACGAGATCCCGATCGAGATCGAGCTCCGCATCGGCCTGGATCTCGTTGTAGTCGGACTGACCGTTGCCGTTGCAGTCCTCTTCGCATTCGTCGGGGACGCCGTTGCCCCAGAGGTCGATGCTGGTCCCGTCGAGAATGTCCCGGTCGTCGGGAAACCCGTTGCCGTTGCAGTCCGGCTCGCATTCGTCGGGAATGAGGTTGAAGTTGAGATCGAGCAGCGTCCCCTGCACCTCCTCGGGATCGAGCACTCCGTTGCCGTTGCAGTCCTCGCATTCGTCGGGCACGAGGTTGCCGTTGAGATCCTCGCTGACGGCGGAGATGATGTCGCCGGTGTCCGAGAGCCCGTTCCCGTTGCAGTCGAGGAAGAAGCACGCGGGATATTCGGCATTCGCCACCTTGAAGTGATCCCTCATCGCCTGCTGCACGACGACGTGGAACCGCACGTCCGTCATGGCGTTGCCACCGCTGTTCGTCTGGGAGCAGTAGCTCATGATCGGGCCGCGCACCGGAGCGGATTCGAGGAGATCGCATTCGTCGAGATCGTAGTTGTGCGTGTGCCACGCACCGCAGTTGTGGCCGATCTCGTGGGCCGCGACGTGCACGTCGTAGTTGAAGACGTCCGGCCGGGAGATGTCACCGGTGAATCCGAGAGCGTATCCCATCACGGAATAGCCGTAGCTGCGGCAGATCGCCGACAGCCAGGCGACCCCGCCGTAGGGCATGTCACGGCGTCCCGAGAAGAACTGCGCGAGGTTCCTCGGCACATCATCCATGTTCTGGTTCCAGTACTGCCTGAACTCGGACAGTGGATCCTCGACGTTGAAGAGATCGTCCTCGGTCTCCCAAAGCCGCAGGTACGTCATCTCGACCCGGACGCCCGCGTCGCGGAGAAAGATGTCGCCGATGAGCCCGTAGCAGAGCACCGCGTAGGCCGCCGCTTCGTCGGTGCTCTCGAACAGCTGGCGGTATTCGAAGTCGGTCTCGACCGCGATGCGCAGCCGGTAGATCGCGGTATCGGGGGATTCGTCGTCTCCACGCGGCGCACCCGTGGGAGCGCCGACATGGGCGTGTTCGGAGTGATCGAGACCGCACATCGGAAGGTGCGGCGGTCTGGAATTCGGAAGACGGGGCTCCGTGGTCTCGGCCAGGTGGTAGATGGAACCGTCCCCGCGATGGATGCGGCCGCGCAGATGGGCACCGTGCACGGCGAGCACGACATGTGAATCCGGATCACCCTCGACGGCTCCACGAAGCAGCCTGACCGAGGTGGGATCGAACTGCAGATCGACGTCGTTTCCGCTGCGACTGCCGATCACGAATCTGGTTTCAGGCGTCACGACGCTGAATGGTTCCAGGATGCACGGAACGGAATCCCCTCCGGGAAGGGGAACATCGATCCGCACTTCCTTGCCCGGTCGGGCGGGGACCTTGTCCGCCGTCAGCGGAACGAGGATCGGTGATACGGATGCCGGTTCGTCGATGGCCGCGGTCGAAAGGACCGAAGCCAGCATGAGTGCGATCAACATGGAACTCTTCGCCTCCTGGGAATGGTCCTCAATTGGAGCATACCCCCGGAGTCAGGCAAGCCCGAAACCGGAGAGAAGGCCAAAAGGAACGGGCCCGAAACGCCCTATCGGGCCGTCAGGCCTGATTTCATTCCGACCTGTTCTTGCCTTCCTTGAGTTCCTGAAGATCGATCCGCTTCCGCTTGGAGAAGACCAATCGAATCGGAACCTCCGAGAACGGAAGCTCCTCCCGCAGCCGATTCATGAGGTACCGCTCGTAGCGACCCTTGAACAGCTGAGGGCGATTGACGACCAGGGCCAGCGTGGGCGGACGGACGTCGACCTGCGACGCGAAGAGGAGCTTCGCCTGCGTCCCGAGACGGGACGAGGGACCACGCTTCTTCAGAATCGCGTCGACGATGGAATTGACCCGGGCGGTCGGCTCGCGATGACCCGACTGCTCGTAGAGATTGAAGGCCATCGCGACCACGTCCTCGAGGCCCTGCTTCTCGGCCGCACTGATCATCACGATCGGTGCGAAGTCGAGGCCACGAAGATTGTTCGTGAGGTAGTCGAGGAAGTCCTCGGGCGACGTGCCGGGAGCGACCTTGTCCCACTTGTTGACCACGATGACGGTCGGCTTGTACTGACGCTGGAGTTCCTGACCGAGCTTCTGATCGACCTTCGAGATCGGCTCGGTCGCGTCGACCATGAAGAGGACGACTTCCGAACGTCGGATCGACTGGAGCATCCGGTGGTAGGCGTAGTAGTCGATGTCTCCCGCGAAGCTCTTGCGCTTGCGGAGGCCGGCGGTGTCGATCGCGAGAAAGGACCTGTCCTTGATCTCGAATCTGACGTCGATCGAGTCGCGGGTCGTGCCGGCGATCTCCGAGACGATCACACGCTCCTCGCCGGCGAGGGCGTTGATCAGCGTCGATTTCCCTGCGTTTCGCTTGCCGACGATGGCGAGCTTCATCTCATCGTCGCGCTGCTCCCGGGCTTCCACATGCTGCAGATCCCGCCAGATGCGGTCGTTGAGCTGGGTCGCTCCGTAGCCGTTCTTGGCCGAGAAGCAGACGGGATCGCCGATGCCGAGCGCGGTCGCTTCGAGCGAATGGGATTCCCACGATTCACTGTCGGCCTTGTTGGCGACGAGGACGACGCGTTCCAGCAGATTGCGGCGACGCAGCATGTCGGCCACGGTCTGATCGAGCGGCATCAATCCGGACTGGCAGTCGACGAGGAAGAGTATGAGATCGGCACGCTCCATCGCCTGATTGATCTGATGCTCGATGTCCTTCCGGAGCAACCTGAGATCCATTCCCGCATCGTCGAACCGGCCCTCTTCCGTCGTGTAGATGCCCCACCCGCCGGTGTCGATGAGTTCGACCGGCATGGGGACCGTACCGACCCCGCCGTCCAGCGGAGGATTCACATCGACGAAGACCGAAACACGATCGCGCGTGACACCAGGCGTCGGGTCCACGATGGACACACGCTTCCTGGCCAGCCGATTCAACAGGCTGGACTTCCCCACATTGGGGCGACCCACGATGGCTACCTTCGGCATCGTCACGAGACGGGCATTGTACGCGGTCTCACTGAACCGCAACGGCATCTGTCGTACACTGCCCTTCATGACCGATTCAGGCTCAACCGGGCTCCTTCTGGTGATCTCTGGCCCCTCCGGGGTGGGAAAGACCACCATTGCGCATCGGATTCTGGAGCGGTTCGACGGCATCTTCAGCGTCTCGGTGACGACGCGACCCCGGGGACGGGATGAGGTCGACGGGCAGGACTACACCTTCGTCGAACCGGAGCAGTTCAAGGCCATGTTCGAAGCCGGTGATTTCCTCGAGTCCGCGGAGGTCTTCGGCAAGCATGCCTACGGAACTCCCCGCGACCCGGTCCGGCAACGACTCTCCGAAGGAAGGCTGGTCATTCTCGACATCGACGTCCAGGGTGCCGGCCAGGTCAGGCGTTCGATGCCCGAGGCCTTCATGCTCTTCATCCTTCCTCCCAGCGAGGAGGAACTGCATCGCAGACTCGAATCGCGGGGACGCGACGACGAGGAGGCGATCCAGAGGCGATTCGCCGAAGCCACGCACGAGATCGAACTTGCCACGACCCACGATCTGTACGACGCCTTCGTCGTCAACTCGGTCCTGGACGACGCCATCGAGGAAGCCTGCGCACTGATCGCCGGGCGGATGCAGCAGGGTCCAAGGGAAACACTCGCGTGACGCGTTGGTCCACCTGTCTCGCCCTCCTGGCGTCGTGCATCGCGACTCCGACGTTGCACGCCGAACTGGATGCGCAGGATCTTCGTGTCGTCGGTGATCGACTGATCGCACCCCGTGGTGGCGTTCTGGTCATGCCGCTCGTGTCGCGGAATGCGACCGCCGGATGGCCGATCGACATCCCCGTCATGCTCGACGACGATGGTGAACGCACGCCGCTGACCGGTCGTCTGGGGTGGATCGAGACCTCGATCCGATCCGGGAATCCCCGCTGGAGCGTCGGTGACAGAATCCGGACGATCAGGCCGCCGCTGCCGACCGACGACACTGCGAAGCTCGAAACGCGGGGAACGGCCGACGGGCCGTACCTGCTCGTCGAACTGCCCGACGACGGGACCGGCGATCTGATCCTGGGACGTCAACGGGTCGCCCTGCGATGGATGGAACTGCCCGAGGCGTTCCCCATCCTCCAACTCGGCAGGGCGCAGGCTCCACGGCACGAACTTTCCATGAATGCCTCTCCCGCCCGCCCGCAGCCGGACAACGCCTTCGCCTGGTGGCGATGGACGCTGCTTGCGAATCGCCTCGACATGAAACCCCCTCCCCCGCCGGACGCCAGCGATGTCCAGCGCATGCTTTCGGAACATCTCGCCCAGTTGTGGCGCATCGGGTTCGACCGTCTGGCTCGACGCAGTCGAGGGGTCGCATCGCAGTGCCGGGATCTGCTCACGTGCACCTGCCGCGACGGTCGCGACGAATTCGCGGCTTGGATCAGCGACATCACGTCGATCAACGAACTGCTCGGCATCCTGCTTGATGCGGACAACGAGGAAGCACTGGTCGATCTCGCCCTCGCGTGGGCGGATCGTCAGATACCGATGGTGGTGTGGATCGAACAGGCGTTCGGCGAGGAGATCGTCGTTGCGATCGGAAATCCCCATCGGACTCCCGAACTCGCCCAGGTGATCTGGCGAAACCAGAACTCGGTCCCCACCGGAGCATCCCTTGCTCCGGGGGTCGTCACGAGGGTGACGCTCCCGCGTGCATCCCAGAGTCTGATCACGAAGTTCTATCCCGAGATCGACGCGCAGGAACTCCAGCATCTGAACGTCGTCGTGCGCAACCATGTCATGTCACTGGCGTTCGGACCGAAGGAGATCAAGGCCGAACCCCCCGGCCCGCTGCTGGGCCCGTTTCAGCCGCCGGTGACCATGAACTCGTCGAGAAACCAGACGCCCCCCGTCGAATCCCCCCGACGATCCACCTGGTGCCAGATCCGGCAGCTTTCCGATCGCTGGGAACTCTTCATCGAATGCCGTCGACCCGAAAGCGGCACCGGCAGTCGACGCCTCTCCTCGTTCATGAGATCGCTCGATCAGCTTCGCGGCATCGAGGCGGTCACCGTTCTGATCGGGCCACCTCGTCACGAAAGGGCTCCGTCCCGATACGGCATCTGCATTCCAGAAGTCGGTGAACCGCAGATCATCATCGGGCCGAACGACGACGCCCCGGAGGTGCATGTGCGTTCGTACGAGGATCGATGGCTGGCCCGATTCGTGCTTCCCTACCACTGGCTTCCGGACGGTTCCGACTCGATGCTGCTGTCGATGATCCGGACGCACGGGGACAACCAGAACTTCGAGACCTCGCCGAACAGAAGCGTGCCCTGGTCGATGCACGTCGACCCGGTCCACCTGGACATCTCCACGTGGACCCGCAGCGACTTCATCCTTCCGGCGCCTCGACGGCGACAGTAGGAATCAGAATGAGATGGTGCCCTGGGCACCGAGCACGAAGCCCATGCCGTAGTTGGAACTGGCCGCGGTGCTGCCGTTGCTTCGCACCGCCTTGAGTTCGCCGTAGGTGTTGACACCGACGTAGAGGGAGGCGTTGAAGGCGGGCATCGGTTTCCAGTTGACGAATCCGAAGAACGGGAGTGCGGTGAACTCACCCACCCCGCCCGCGATGGGTCCCTCGTCGTTGATCCGGAACCGCTGGAAGTCGTAGGCCGCACCGACACCGACGTCCCAATTGTCGGTCCACCGATAGACGAGTTCCACACCCGATTCGTTGGCCCACCCGGTCGAGACGCGGGTGGTGAGCACGAGACGTTCGATGATCTCCCAGTCGACGATGATGATCGGGTAGAAGAGCGGATCGTCCTCGAGCTGGGTGATCACACCGAGGCCACCGCCCATGGTCAGGGTGTCGCTGAAGCGATAACTGACCGCCGCGGCGCCACCCGCCTCGAGGCTGTCTCCCCAGTCGGCCTCGCTTTCACGGGCGAACCGGACGACGCCACCCGCGAAGACCGACCAGTGATCGTCGATCGACCAGAAGCCGCCGAGGTTGAACTGCGTCGTGTAGATGTCGCTCCACGGCTGACCGTTGCCGAAGAATCCGGACTCGGCGAAGTTGAAGCCGTCGTACTCGAATCTGAATCCGTAGGACAGGGAGAAGGTGTCGGTGATCGAAGTGCTTCCCTTGACCCGGAAGCGCAGCTGATCCATGTCGAACTCGCCCATGTCGTCGTCGATCTTCGTGTTGAAGAGATGCGCGTAGTGGAACGTGAACGACAACCGCGTTCCGGACGTCCAGTCGACGTTCTGCGCGAATTCGGGGACGTCCTCCTCGGCAACGGCGACCACATCGTTCTCGCCATCCTCCATCATCGCCAGGGATGGAACCTGGAGCGAAGCGAGCATGTCCTGATCGACCGCCTGGGGAAGCGGAGCGAACGGCGAAGCAGCAAGGGCGGCGGTCAGCAGTTGAAGCATCGAGGAATCCGATTTCAGGTATTGAGCGAGCCGATGTCGGCGGGCAGGGTGTCGAGAAGATTCTGAATGACGTTGTCGGTGGTCAGGCCCTCGGCCTCACCTTCGAAGTTCAGGAGGCAGCGATGCCGCATCGCCGGCAGCACGATGCCCCGGATGTCGTCGGCGACGACCGAATCGCGGCCCGCCAGCAGTGCATTGACCTTCGCGGCGAGTATCAGCGTCTGTGCCGCGCGAGGCGAGGCTCCGAATCGGAGATAGGCGTTGACCTGAGGCGTCGCGAGTTCGCCTCCGGGATGGGTCGCCATGACGAGGCGGACGGCGTAGTCCTGCACCGATGCCGGCACGTCGACCCGACGCACCAGGTCCTGGTGCGCACGGATCGATTCGGCATCGAGCACCGGCTCGAGCTCCGTCTCCTCGCCGGATGTCGTGCGGTTCAGGATCTCCGCGAGTTCCTCACGGGTGGAGTAGCCGACCTTGAGTTTGAAGAAGAAGCGGTCGAGCTGGGCTTCCGGCAGCGGATACGTGCCCTCCTGCTCGATCGGATTCTGCGTCGCCATGACGAAGAACGGCTTGTCCAGTCGATAGGTCTCTCCACCGACGGTGACCGAACGTTCCTGCATCGCCTCGAGAAGGGACGACTGCGTCTTGGGAGTGGCACGATTGATCTCGTCGGCCAACACGATCTGGGCGAAGATCGGGCCCTTCCGGAAGCTGAACTCCCTGCCCTGCTCGTTCTCGACGACGATCGTGGTTCCGGTGACGTCCGCCGGCATCAGATCGGGAGTGAATTGGATCCGCGAGAAGTCCAGACGCAGTGCGTCGGAGAGGGATCGGATCAGCAGCGTCTTGCCGAGACCCGGAACACCTTCGAGCAGCGCATGGCCGCCTGCGAACAGACAGATGAGCACGCCGTCGATGATCGCATCGTGTCCGACGATCGCACGCTTGATCTGCTCACGCGTACGAGCGTGGTCGTCACGAAACTGCTTGATGTCCGACTGGTCGAGTGTCATGCCCCCATGGTAGGGGCCTGCGGCTCTTCCCGAAAGCGGAACGAACCACTCCGCCTATTCGTCGGCCTTGGCGATCTGCCAGTACTCCAGTTCGACCGGGGCCTGACGACCGAAGATCGTGACCAGCACGCGAACGAGTCCCTTCTCGGGCATGACGTCGTCCACCGTGCCGTCGTAGTTCTCGAAGGGGCCTTCCTGGATCGTGACGTTGTCGCCCTTCTCGAACTCGAGCTTGACGGTCGGATCCTCTTCGGGCATGCGGGAGTCGAAGAGCATCTTCTCGACTTCACCCGCGGACATGGGGGTCGGACGACCTGCGGTCCCGACGAAGTCGCCGACACCGGTGGTTTCCTTGATGAGGAAGAACACATCCTGGGGAATGCGACCGGCGGGGTCCAGCTTCATCTCGACGAAGATGTAGCCCGGGTAGAGCTTGACCTCGGTGATCCGCGTCTTTCCGCCCTTGAGCGTGCGGGTCTTCTCCGTGGGAACCATGATGCGACCGACGGATTCCTCGAGTCCCTCGATCTGCACCTTCTTCTGGAGGGTGTCGCGGACGTAGCTTTCCTTGTTGGAGGCCACACGAAGCACGAACCAGTCCATGCCGGAACGGTACATCGGCATGTCGACCGCCGGATCGAACGCCTCGTCCTCACCCTCGGCAACGTCGGCCACCTTCGCTTCGTCGACCGGGGACTCCGCAGCGACGGCTCCTTCGATGGGCGCCGACTCCGTCGTCGCCTCGAGGTCTGCCTGGCTGGAATCACTCGTTTGATCGTCGATCATTGCATCCGGCTCCCGGATCAGTTGGAGGCGTCGAGCACGCCAGCAGAATAGAAGATGAAGTAGAAGATCTGGTCGAAGAAGAAGCAGAAGAAGGCCAGGAAGAAGGTCATGAAGATGACGGCCCAGGTCGAACGCTGCAGTTCACGCTTCGACGACCAGTTGACCTTCTTCATCTCGCCTTCGGTCGCGATCATGAACTCGACGGTTCGTCGCTTCGAGCCGATGACCCAGAATCCGAGTAGACCGAACAGGAATGCGCAGACGAGGATGACGGCGACCTTGACGTACGTCGCTTCGATCTCGCCGAAGGTCAGGGTGTCCATGAAGTCCCAGAGCCATTTCAGGCCCAGGGCGATCACCACGCCGAAGGCGATGGCGGACATCAGCCTGACCCAGTACCCCTGACCGCTCTTGTAGATTCCACTTGCCACAGTACTGTCTTCCTTTCCTTGCACGCCCACCCACAGGGGCGTTTCAGAACACGCCGGGAGTGACTCGAACACTCAACCTGCGGATTTGGAATCCGCTGCTCTGCCAATTGAGCTACCGGCGTTCTGGACGGGAAGCCGGACTTCCCGCCACTCCACGAACTTACTTCCGCTTGATCTTGTGAAGCGTGTGCTTTCGGAGTCGGGGGCTGAACTTCTTGAAGCCAGCCTTCACCTTCTCGTCGATGCCACCCTTCACGCGGATGCTCGTCCGATAGTTCAAATCACCGTTCTCGGTGCACTGCAGCCAGACGTATTCACGATCTGTCGACTTCTTGGCCATCTGATTTCTCCACGGGCCGAGCCCGAAGAAGACATGGCCCTGGAGTGCCTTTCCCGAATCAAGCGGGAAAGGCACTCCGGACCAGTTGAAGATACGTCAGCAGATCACTCTACGACCTTGGTCACGACGCCGGAACCGACCGTACGTCCACCTTCGCGGACTGCGAAACGGAGGCCTTCCTCCATTGCGATCGGCTTGTCGCCGAGGTCGATGTTCATCTGGACGTTGTCGCCCGGCATGCACATCTCGGCACCGACGAGTTCCAGCGAACCGGTGACGTCGGTGGTTCGGAAGTAGAACTGCGGCTTGTAACCGGAGAAGAACGGCGTGTGTCGGCCGCCTTCCTCCTTGGTGAGGACGTAGACCTCTGACTCGAACTTGGTGTGCGGAGTGATGGACCCCGGCTTGGCGAGGACCTGACCGCGCTCAACGTCTTCCTTCTCGATGCCGCGAAGCAGGCATCCGACGTTGTCGCCGGCCTGGGCATCCTCGAGGATCTTGTTGAACATCTCGACGCCGGTGACGGTCGTCTTGCGGGTCTCTTCGCTGAGACCGACGATTTCGATCTCGGTACCGACTTCGACCATGCCACGCTCGATACGACCGGTCACGACGGTGCCGCGGCCCTTGATCGAGAAGACGTCCTCGATGGACATCAGGAAGTCCTTGTCGACGGCACGTTCCGGGGTGGGAATGTAGGAGTCGAGGGCTTCCATCAGTTCGTCGATGGGGGCACCGAAGGTATCGTCGGCTCCCTGGCTTTCCATGGCCTTGAGGGCGGAACCACGAATGATCGGGATGTCGTCGCCGGGGAAGTCGTACTTGCTCAGAAGCTCGCGAATCTCCATCTCGACGAGCTCGAGGAGTTCCTCGTCGTCGACCATGTCGCACTTGTTCATGAACACGACGATCTTGGGCACGCCGACCTGACGGGCAAGCAGGATGTGCTCACGCGTCTGGGGCATGGGGCCGTCCGTCGCAGCGACCACGAGAATGGCGCCGTCCATCTGGGCGGCACCCGTGATCATGTTCTTGACATAGTCGGCGTGACCGGGGCAATCCACGTGGGCGTAGTGCCGGGCTTCCGACTCGTACTCCTGGTGGCTGGTCGCGATGGTGATACCACGCGCCCTTTCCTCGGGAGCATTGTCGATCTGATCGAATGCACGAAGCTCACCGAGACCCTTGTGGGCCTGGCGTGCGGTGATTGCCGCCGTCAGGGTCGTCTTTCCATGGTCGATGTGACCGATGGTGCCGACGTTGACGTGGGGCTTGTTGCGGACAAATGTATCCTTGGCCATTGCAGTCTGTCTCCGAAATCCGGGTCCCACCTGTTCATGCGTCCGGCGCACTCGAGGGGGCTTGTCTTCAACTTGTCCGGGTCACATGACCCGAGATCGCTGCCATCGAGCAGTTCGACCTGTCTATCTTCAACCTGCCGCAGAACGACCGCGACAGGTTCCTGAAGCCACCGACGGGACTTGAACCCGTGACCTCACCCTTACCAAGGGTGTGCTCTACCACTGAGCTAC
>DEYK01000052.1:23922-75066 GCA_002364485.1 Phycisphaerales bacterium UBA3160 | reverse complement strand
CTCTACCACTGAGCTACGGTGGCGGGATTACCGTCCGTGACCCACCTGACGAGACTGACGTCACGCCATCGACTCCACATCGTGAAGTCATCGAGAAACCGGCCGATGGTGGTACCCGGTTCCCGAATAAAAACCGCCCCGGACTCGGGACGGTAGATTGAGGATTGTAGTCGAAATCAGGCTCGATTCAAGCCCCCGCAGAGGCTCGCCAGACGCCATGGGTCCATACGGACTTCCACGGCCCGAAGGGGGCGAATTCTGGTTGAAATCGAGGGTTCAGCCTCCGCTGGCGAGATCAGGATTGGCTTTACGCTTGTCCAGATCCAGAATTCGGATGGATCGACCCGGATTGCCTTCCCGGCCTTCCAGATCCCACAAGGACCCCCATTGCTCCTCCTGGCCGACATGACCGTCGAGAAACAGCATCAGGCACGTCTTTCCATACCGAAAATCGACTTCCTGAGTGCAGATGCCGGTATCGATTTCCGTGGAGTCTCCGCCGATCGATTCGAGTTCCTCTCCGAAGGCGTAGAACGAGTCGACCGTATCGTCGTAGTAATCGCCCTGCTGGGTCGCGTAATCGCTTGATCCGAGGAATCCCGGGGTGCCGCCGATGGTTTCGCCGGCGAATGAATCGACGAGGTAGACCGATCTCGCCGGCGCCTTGATCTGGCCTTCCGACCAGTATCGGTCGGTCCGGGAGTCATCCTCGTTTCCCGTGACGTCGTGAAGGCTGCGTGAATCGAAGAAGTTGTTGGCCGCGAAGAATCCGGGCATGTTCCGTTCCCACGCTCCGCTCCCTCTCGGAACGGGAAGCCCCGCCAGTCCACCGTCGACGTCCGTTCCCGCGATGGATGCATTGAAATCGGTCTGATCACCGTTGGCATCCCAACGTGGCCAGTTCCAGGTGTTGACGGCCACGCTGCGGAGCGGATTCTTCTCCCAGCGGTCATTTTCCTTGTAGAAGGTGCGATCCGGCGCGCTGTACTTGAATGATCGATACAGCTCGCCCGATCCGCTGCCCCAATCGTCGATCGGCATGTCCGCGACCGTGAGCGAATCACCCAGATTGCTCTCGACCCAGATGAGATCCGCCCAGGTACCCACATGCGTCAGGTCCTGCGCGGGATCGTCCAGCGACTGATACGGGTTGTTCACGCCGATCCACTCGACGTTCTCGCCGTTGAGCGAATAGGCCATGCGGGAAGCGGCCCCGCCGATCGAATCGCCTTCCTCGTCGTAGCGGTTGAACTGGCTGGGCACGATTCTTCCATTGTTGGAATTCGTGTAGTTCTGCATGTACTGATTGACCTCGCGCAGATGGTTCTGCGATCGGAGCAGGGCATCCGACTGGCTGAATCCGCTGCTCGCGTAGAGGACCAGCGAAATCAGGATCGCCAGCATCATCATCACCACCAGAACTTCGGTCAGTGTGAAGGCGTGTCGAGGCTTGGTTTTCTGCATTGCATCGGCTCCAACGGAACACTTCGTTTCCTCATGAAGCATATCCCCAATCAGGGCCGGAACCAGCCCGAGTGGCGGAATGGACGTGCTGACGAGGATCAATCGGTCAAAAACGGCTCAGTTGAGGTTCATCGTCATGAGGAATTCAGCGTTGGACTTGGTCTTGGCAAGTCGGCCACGCAGGAGTTCCATGGCCTCGACCACGCTCATGTCGGAGACGACCTTCCGGAGACGGACCACCAGATCCATCTCCTTGGGATCAAGGAGGAGTTCCTCCCGACGCGTGCCCGAAGCCGCGATGTCGATCGCAGGCCAGATGCGCTTCTCGACCAGCTTCCGGGTCAGGTGCAGTTCGGAGTTGCCGGTGCCCTTGAACTCCTCGAAGATCACTTCATCGGCCTTCGAACCCGTATCGACGAGTGCCGTGGCGATGATGGTCAGCGAACCGCCGTCCTCGATGTTCCGTGCCGAACCGAAGAACTTCTTCGGCTTGATCAGCGCCGTGCTGTCGACGCCACCGGTGCCGATCTTGCCGCTGTTCGGCGTCGCGTTGTTGAAGCCGCGGGCGAGACGTGTGATCGAGTCGAGCAGCACCACGACGTTCTCGCCGAACTCGACGAGACGGCGGGCCTTCTCCATCACCATCTCCGCGACCTGGATGTGGCGGGATGCGTGCTCGTCGAACGTGCTCGCGACGACCTCGACCTTGTCGGGCGTGTTCCGGCGGAAGTCGGTGACCTCCTCGGGACGCTCGTCGATCAGCAGGACGATCACGTGCACATCGTCGTGATTCTGTGCGATGGCGGATGTGATCTTCTGAAGCAGGACCGTCTTGCCGGTGCGCGGGGGCGCGACGATGAGGGCCCGCTGTCCGAATCCGAGCGGTGCAACCAGGTCGATGACCCGCGTCTCGAGCGGCTCGGCCGCGGTCTCGAGCATGATCCGGTCCTCGGGGTGCAGCGGCGTCATGTTCTCGAACGTCGCCAGGTTGCCGAGTTCCTTGGGATCGCGTTCGTTCACGGCTTCGACGCGAAGCAGGGCGAAGTAGGTCTCCGACTCCTTGGGCGGACGAATGATGCCCCGCACGATCTGGCCGCGACGCAGGCCGAAGCGACGGATCTGCGACGGGCTGACGTAGACGTCGTCGGGGGACGGCTGGTACGAGTACTCGGGACTGCGCAGGAATCCGAATCCGTCGGGCAGCAGTTCCAGGGTGCCTTCACCGACGAGCAGGCCGTGCTTCTTCGCACGGGCCTTGAGGATCTCGAAGACCAGCTTCTGCTTGGCAAGCGTCGACGCACCGTCGATCTTGTGCTTCTTGGCGATCTTGATGAGTTCCTCGCCCTTCATCTGCTGAAGGGACGCGAGATCAAGGCCTTCCTTCTTGGCGTCGTCGAACCGCTTCTGGGTCTTGGAATCGAGTTCCTTCTCCAGCTCCGCGGCCTCCAGTTCCAACTGTTCGTCGGTCGGTACTTCACCCGGACTGAGGTTCATGACGGGAGCGCTGCCGCCTCCGGATGAACCCTTCTTGCGTCGACGTCGTTTCTTGGCCATTGGTCTTGCTCTTGTATTCATGGGATCAGTACGTGTCCGCCTCGGCGGTTCCTGATGTTGGATGTGTTGTGATTGTGCACGCTTGCTGCGTGCGTGGAAATGGTGGGTATCCCCGATCATCGATCACCTGCGGGTGTCGCTCGATGCCGGTGGGCGATGGTGCCTGCGGTTCGAGAGGAATCGATCGGGAGGTTCACAGGCGGCCGAGTGCTTCCAGGAGGGAATCGACCTGCTCACGCAGGTCCTCGAGTCGCCGGTGATTCAGTACGACATGATGGGCCATGGACCGCTTCTCGTCAAGCGGCAGCTGTCGGTCCTCGCGCCGGGTCAGTTCGGCCGCATCCCAGCCACGCGAATCCGCCACCCGCTCCAATCTGACGTCCAGCGGCGCATCGACGAACACGATGCAGTCGCATTCGGATGCCAATCCCGCCTCCAGCAGCAGCGGAGCATCGATCACGAGCGCAGGCACCGTTTCGGGAGCGGAATCGAAGGCCGCCCGACGCATGGCATCCACCCTCGGATGAATGAGCTGCTCGAGACGCCGCAGCTGCTCGGGATCGCTGAAGACCCGATCGGCGATCACCGATCGCCGGACGTGTCCGTCGTCGTCGAGCAGCGAATCCCCCCACCACGAGACCAGGACGTCGCGAACCTCGGGCTCGTCCAGAGACCGGTTGGCGAGTGCATCGGCATCTGACACCAGGCATCCCGCGTCGGCCAGCAGTTTCGACACGGCGCTCTTTCCGGAACCGATTCCACCGACGATTCCGATGATCGGAGGACGAACACCGCCCGTCACTGGAGCACCTTCGTCCAGGTCGTGCCTTCCGACCCGTCCTTGATTGCGATTCCCATTTCAAGCAGTTCGTCGCGGACCCGGTCCGCTTCGGCCCAGTCCTTGCTCGATCTCGCCCGGGTCCTGGCGTCGATCAGCGAAAGGATCGCGGCCTCGTCGACCGCATCGTCCGATTCCGCTTCGCGTTGGAGATCGAGCACTCCGAACACGCTGTCCATCCGCTCGAGCGTGGACAGTTCCCCCGCGACGTCGCAGTCCGGCGCGGCCTCGGAACCGATGGGAAGTTCGGACAGCGCCGTGTTCAGGATGCCCATGGCGCCCGCGACGTTCAGATCCGCGCTGAGGGCCTCCTCGAACGCGGGCATCGCCTTCGACAGCGGACCCGGTGCGCCTCCGGCGCATTCCGCATGCGACAGGAGCCAGTCGCGGGCCACGGCCCAGCGATCGACCTGACGCTGCGCATCGCGGAGTCCCTGGAACGTGAAGTTCGAGTTCAGTCGATAGTGCGTCTTGACGAGCTCCAGCCGGATGGCGGCCGGGGACGCACCCCGCTGCAGGAGATCACGGATCGTGAAGAACGTCCCGGCGCTCTTGCTCATCTTGGCGCCGTCGACCATCAGATGCCGCGTGTGGAACCAGTAGCGAGAGAACGATTCCGATCCGGAACCGCATCGCGACTGGGCGATCTCGCATTCGTGATGCGGGAAGATGTTGTCCTCGCCGCCGGAATGAAGATCGATCATGCCGTCGGTGTCCTGGCCCAGGAGTTCCGAAGCCATCACGGAACATTCCAGATGCCACCCCGGGTAGCCCTCGCCCCACGGGCTGTCCCACTTCATCACATGACTCGAATCGGGCTTCCACAGCATGAAGTCGGCGGGATTGCGCTTGACGGCCTGCGTCGTCATGTCGACGCGTCCGCCCTCGCCGCTCCGGAGGGCCTCGAGCGTGTTGCCCGAGAGCTCGCCGTAGTCCGCGAACGACTGGACGTCGAAGTAGACGACTCCGTCGTCGGCGACGTAGGCATGATTCGAATCGATCAGCTTCTGGACGAGCCCGATCATCCCCTCGACGTACGCGGTCGGACGAGGCAGCAGTTCCGGATGATCGACCGCCTCGAAGGCCACCCGCATGCCGAGCAGACGGGCATCGTCCAGAAAGGCGTCCGCATAGAAGTTGGCGATGGCCATCGGATCGTCGGCGTCCAGTTCGACGCCGTCCGGCAGGGCGCCGGACTTCTTCGCCTCGAGGAGCCGCTCGGAGGCGACCTGCATCTTGTCCTCACCGCCGCCGTCGGGATTGGAATCGTCGGTCATGTGCCCGACATCGGTGATGTTCATCACGTGATGCACTTCGTATCCGAGCAGTTCGAGCGTCCGACGCAGCACATCGGCGTTGAGAAAGGCCCTGAAGTTGCCCACGTGCGCGTAGTCGTAGACCGTCGGCCCGCAGGTGTAGAAGCGCACCAGCTTTCCCTCGGGATCGAGCGGTGTAAACTCATCCTGCTCGCGGGTGAGCGTGTTGTAGAGTCGAAGTGGCATGGAGAAGGCCCCGGATGCTGAGTACGGAACATTCTACGAGGATCCGCGACGGGGCGTTTCAGGACGTCGACGTCCTCGTCACCGGCGGAGGCGGGTTCATCGGATCCCATCTGGCCCATCGTCTGGTCGGGGCCGGCGCACGCGTCCGGATCCTCGACGACTTCAGCACCGGACGCAGAGCCAATCTCGACGGACTCGACATCGAACTGTTCGAAGCATCCATTCTGGATGACGATGCATTGGCTCGGGCCGTCTCCGGATGCCGATTCGTCCTGCACCACGCGGCATTCGTATCGGTCTCCGCCGGCGAACTCGATCCCGAGGCGTGTCGACGAATCAACGTCGACGGCACACGGAAGGTCGTCGAGGCGTCCGCCGCCGCAGGGGTGCATCGACTCGTCAACACCTCGTCCTCCGCCATCTACGGCGACCAGGGCGACGAACCCGTCTCGGAGTCGTGCGTCCCCGATCCCGCATCCGAATACGCCCGGAGCAAGCTTGAATCCGAACGCCTGGCCCGCGGGGCCGGAGGCGGAATGGACACCGTCTCCCTCCGCTACTTCAACGTGTTCGGCCCCCGTCAACGTAGCGATTCCGACTACGCCGCGGTGATCCCCGCCTTCGTCTCCGCGCTGCTGTCGGATCGTTCGGTCCGGATCGACGGCGATGGGCTGCAGACACGCGACTTCATCGACTGCGGGGCCGTCGCCGAAGCGGTCATGGCCTGCTGCCTGATCGAATCGCCGCTGCGAGGAACCGCATGCAACATCGGCTCGGGAATCCCGAGGAGCATCCATGGCGTGCTCGATTCGATCGCCAGGTGGATCGGAGTCGATCCAGAAGTCGAGCAGGCTCCGACGCGTCCGGGCGACATCCGGCACTCGTGCGCGGACGTGTCGCTCGCCGGCGAACTGCTCGGACTGACCCCCGAAGACGTGTTCGATGCCAGACTCGGATCGCTGATCGACCGGATTCGTCAGGATCCGTCCGGGTGATCCCGGCGTCGGATCTCCGTGGCCGGGTTGCCCGAATAGATGGTCCACGAATCGAGGTCGCGCATCGCGACCCCTCTCGCGCCGAGAATCGCTCCATCGCCGATCGTCACGTCGGGACCGACGAATGCGCCGGCCGCGATCCATGCGTCGTCGCCGATGGTGATCGGAGGACGAAGCAGCGGCATGGCCGAACTGGTGTGGTCATGGCTTCCTGCGCACAGCTGCGCATCCTGCGACACCGAGACCCGGCGACCGAGGGTCACCCTGCCGAGGCAGTATGCGTTGACACGGTCGCCGAGGCACGCGTCGTCCCCCATGACCAGATTCCAGGGACACTCGATCCGTGCGGTGCGGCGGACGATGCAGTCGCGACCGATCGATGCACCGAACCGACGAAGAAGGAATCGTCTCCAGCCGTAGCAGTTGTGGAAGCTGAGGCGGAACAAGGTCGCCTGCGTGGTCGCCCACAGCACGCGAGCCATCTTCTCGCGCATCGTGTACGGGCTGACATGACGGTCTGCATCGCCACTCATGCGGCACGCTCCTTCCGGAGTTCAGTCAGCTTGAGTCCGATGTGCAGTTCGTAGGACGAGATGAACAGGCAGAAGCGGATTCCGTTCACACCATCGAGCACCCCGAGACGCAGCACGTACATGTAGATGAAGCGGAACAGCCACTTCGCGGGAAGCCGACGGTACACGTGCCTCTTCATCCACCGGCGTCGCTCCAGCGCATTGCCGGTCAGCCGCGCATCGAGATCGCCGTCGTCGGAGGCGATCGCGGCGGCTTCGAGCGTCGAGTAGTGGTTGTGCTTCGCGATGTAGTGTTCGAGTCCGCGATGATCCTCGTGGAGCATCGGAGTCTTGATCCAGCCCACGGGCTCCTCGACCAGAAGATGCTCGTGCACCGCACGCTCCTCGTAGCGTCCGCGGCCACGCTTGAAGAACCGAAGATTCCAGCTGGGAAAGTAGCCGCAGTGCCGGATCGGCTTTCCGAGGAAGTAGAAGAGCCGGTTGATGTGGAAGCCGTTCTCGGGCACGGCCTCGACGGGACGCGAGGCGATGTCGACCAGCTGATCGCGCAGCTTCGTCGTGATCACCTCGTCGGCATCGACGATCAGGATCCAATCGCCCTCGAGCGGGAGATTGTCCAGCCCCCAGTTCTTCTGGGCGGCGTAGCCTTCCCACGCGTGCTCCACCACCTCGGCACCGAGTTCCACGGCGAGTTCGCAGGTCCGATCGGTGGAACCGCTGTCGAGCACGAAGATCCGATTCGTCCACCCCGCCAGCGCACGCAGGCAGTGTGGAAGATTCTTCTCTTCGTCCTTGGTGATGATCAGAACATCGATCATGAAGTCTTCCTGGAACTGGAAATCGTAGACCTCTTATCGACTGGAGACCCCACCCGATCCAGCCTGACCCGGAACGTCCGAGAATCACGCGGTGTCAGGCGATCCATGAAGCACGCGGCGATGACGAGGCCGTGCAGGCTCTCCGGTGGCGATGTGCCATGCCTCGAGCCGGCCGTCCACGAGGCCCCGTGCCCCGACGACCACGCCCGATTCCAGCGTCGATCCGGGCAGCACCACCGAATCGGTGGCGATCCAGCAGTCGTCACCGACCGTGATCGGTCCCCGCATCGGCGGGTGGTCGGACTGCTCGGGATTCCGGACCTCGGTCAGCAGCATGCAGTACTGGCTGATGACGCACCGGGCTCCCACCTCGATCGGCGCCGCGGCACGGATGACGACTTCGTCGCTGAGCATGACGAGGTCGCCCAGTCGCAACTGCCATGGCCGATCGATGTCGACCGAGCGGCGACAGCGGACGCGATTGCCCAGTCGAGCCCCCGCGATACGCAGAAGGAACCTCCTGAATCCGTACGCCGTGTGGGGACTCCATCGGAACAACGGCCTCGCGCACCATGTCCAGAACAGACGCCGGGCCGCGGTCATGAAGATGCTCCGACCGGTCGTGCGGGATTCCCCTCGAGCATGGTTCCGCCCGGAAACGAGCGGTAGACGCTTGCACGGTGCTGCACGCGACAGCGATCCCCCAACTCGACGTCGGGAGCGATGTACGCATCGACGCCGATGAAGCAGTCCGAACCGATCGAGATCGGAGGACGCGTCAGCGGAAATCTGGTGTCGCGCATGTCGTGTGAACCCGCACAGAGATGGGCGCGGACATCGATGACCGTACCGGCACCGATGGTGATCGGACCGAGCCCGTAGAGAATCACCCGATCTCCGACCTGCACACCGTCGCCGATCGAGATGTTCCAGGGAATGATGATGTCGACGGTTCGGGACAATCGACAGCTGCGACCCACCGATCCGCCGAACATCCGCAGGACGGGAGTCCGAAGGAACGGAATCTGCCAGAGGAGCCGTCCGAACGTCGCCCAGACCAGACGCACCAGCTTCTGCTTCGTCGTCCAGGCCGAACGTCGCGCAGGCGGCGCCGACTCCATTGCGCTGTTCTGCTGATCTCGATGGTCTTGTTCGGGCATGCACGACTCCTCATCGTGGGTGGATGAAGCGTAGACGGGCTTGATGCCGAGGGAAAGGGCATCGGGAACAACCTCCCCCATTCGACCCCGCAGCGTCCGATTTCCACCTCTAAGACTGGGCTTCGAGGTCTCTTCGGACCGATCGACATGGAATCAGGCACATTTCTGACGAAAGATGTGGCATCGACCACAGGTTGGGCCAAAAGTACGGTTGAATCGATCCGACCGGATTTCAACGGTCGAGGGAGCAAGATGTGAAGGTCGTCATTCTCAACCAGTACTACGCACCGGACGTCGCCTCGACCGGACACCTTCTCTATGAACTCGCGAACGACCTCTCGATCAACGGCGAAGATGTCGATGTGATCACATGCCGTCCGTCCTACGGACCGCCGGAGACCTGGCAACCCTGTCCCCGCAAGGAGCGGGACGCCAGCGGCGTCATGGTGCGTCGCATGCTGGCCACACGGTTCAGCAAGGACAACATGGTGGGTCGGATCGTGAACTCCATCACGTTCCTCGTGCCGCTCGCCGCACGGATGATGTTCCGCATGAAGCGAGGAGAAGTCTTCCTGTACACGACGAATCCGCCGTATCTGGGGGTCGTCGGAACGATGGTCGGCCTGGTTCGCCGGCACCGCTACGTCGTCCTGCTCCACGACGCGTACCCGCAGATGGCGGTGTGGGTCGGAAAGATCCGCAAGGGTGGACTGATCGACCGGACCTGGCACCTGCTGAACAAGTGGATGTACCGCCGCGCCAAGCAGACGATCGTGCTCTGCGAAGCGGCGAAGGACCTCGTCTGCGACACCTACGGCATCGATCCCGAAAAGGTCCACGTCATTCCCAACTGGGCCGACGGCGAGTTCCTGCATCCGATCGACAAGGCCGACTCGCCGTTCGCCATCGAACACGATCTCGTCGAACCGCTGACGCTCCTCTACTCCGGCAACATGGGGCTCTACTACGACTTCGACACGATTCTGAACGCAGCCACCCTGCTTCGCGGTGAAGACGTGCGATTCGTGTTCATCGGCGGAGGCGGCGTCCGGAGCCGCATCGAGGACGAGATCGAGAAGCGCAATCTCGACAACTCGATGATGTTCCCCCACCAGCCGTTCGACACGCTCAACGAATCGCTCAATGCCTGCGACGTGTCGTTCGTCACCATCGCGAAGGACATCGAGGGCATCAGCTTCCCTTCCAAGCTGTACACGTCACTTGCCGTCGGGAAGGTCATCATCGCCATCTGCGAGCCCCATTCGTCGCTGCGCACCATCGTCGAGGAGAGCGGCTGCGGCATGTGGGTGGAACTCGGAGACGCGGATGGTCTCGTGCGGGCCGTTCGCGAACTCGCGGCGGACCCCGAGAAGGTCCGAAGCATGGGAAGAGCCGCACGAGAACTGTTCGAACGCGACTACACCCTTCAGGCGTGCGCAAGGCAGTACGCGAAGGTGCTCGACAAGGCTCAGAGGAATCTCTGAACGGCCAGGATCACTCGCCGCCCCGCCGCATGATCTCGGCCGGGGGCTGGTGCCATTCCGCGGACTGCTCCCGACCACCATCGAGATACCACTTCACCATTCGACGCAGGCCCTCGGCAAGTTCGATGTCGGGAGTGAATCCGGCCCTGCGGGCCTTGTCCGCCTCGAACTTGGTCTGATCGACGAACAGCTTGCGGACTCTGGCGGATGAAACGGGGAAGTTCCTGCCGGTGACGGCGATGAGCATGTCGAACGGCTTGGCCATGGCCAACGCGAGCGGAAGCGGTATGCGGCGGAACGACTTGCCCAGCGCGTCGGCGACCGTCCGACTGATCTCCGCACTGTCCATGTCCGGCTTCTCGACCCAGTTGTAGACGGCAAACGCATCGTCCTCGCCGATGTGCTCCCACAACCACAGCGACGCGGCCATGATGTTCTCGATGTACGAGAGACTCTTGATGTTGGTGGCGGGTCCGGCCTGGAAGAACTGCTTGCGATCGATCTGTCGGATCAGCGAATACATGTTCGCGAAGTTGTAGGGACCGAAGGTGACGGTGGGACGGATGACCAGGCAGCGTCGGTCGTCCCCTTCGAGGGTCCAGGCCTCGAAGACCTTCTCGCCGGCCAGCTTCGAACGTCCGTAGTGACTCTCGGGCTGCGGAGGGGTCTCCTCCGTCAGCGGAGGCGAGGCCGAACCGTACACGGCCACGGTCGAGAAGAAGCAGGCACGCCGGATCCCGACCTCATCCATGACCTGGCAGAGCACGGCGGCGCCGTCCTTGTTGACCGTGAAGTAGGTCTCCTCTTCGATTCCGAAGTCGTGATGGGCGGCGGCGAGATTCAGGACCCCGTCGCAACCGGCGAGCGCCTCGCGGACCGCCTCGACGTCGCGGACGTCACCATGCACGAAGCGATCGTGGGGAAGATCGGAGGAAGGTTCGATCAGATCCAGGATCACCACGTCGACTCCGCGTCGAGCGTATTCGTGACAGAACCAGGATCCGATGAAACCGGATCCACCGGTGATGCATACCTTCACAGCACTGCTCCCAAACTTCGAAACGGGTCTTTCGACCTGACGATGTTGCACGATACCAATACGAAGTCATGTACGTGATTTGACCGTGGCAGCTCTCAAAGTCAGCATTTGGCCGCAAAATGGCGACTTTGGACGCTAGCCGGCCACATCGAGGGGGCCTGGCGCCGGTTCCGCGTCAACGGGTGCGGTCCGAAGCAGATCGACCGCCTCCCGCCATGCGTCCCGCTGCTGCTCCAGCGTGGAGATCGGATCATCCAGATCGTCAGCGCACCGGGCCGAGGCGACCTGCTGCCACAACCATGCGTGGATCGAAGAAAGCTGTTCGGCGAGACGTCGATCCTTCGAAGCGTCGAGTTCGGTCATGAGCGCGATGAGGATCGCCCTGCAGCGGCTTCCCTCCTCCGCGATGGCCTCGAACGCGTTCGACCGGTAGGCGTCCCGCAACGCGACGGCGGCTGCAACCGCTCCATCGAGGAGCATGAGCCGTCGATGCGACGGCGTTGCGGTGGTCACATCGGTTTCTCGATAGACGGCGGCGGTGCTGTTCATGGAGTTGACTATCGGCTGAGCGCATCGCGATCGTGCAACTCCGGATCGGTTCCGATAATCGACCTTCGCATCAGATCGTCGATGACTGGAAGGAGAGCAACGCGGCATTCTGCGATTGCAATGTCGCCAGCGCCCGCTCCATCGCCGCGAAACGTTCGATCAGAACCATCCGCCTGGCCTCGAGCCGGAAGTCGATTCGGCCGATTCGTGACGAGGCGAGTTCGATCTGATTCTTGAACCGCTCGTCCGCGATTCCGATTGCGCCGTTCTCGTCGGTGAATGATTCCAGCAGTTCGTCGAATCTGACCGCATAGCCACGCTGCATTCCCTCATCCCGATTGAAGAGCGCCTCCACTCCGTCGGGATCCGTTGCCAGCGCTTCGGTAAGACGCTCCTCGTCGATCTCCAGTCGCCCGCCCGATCCGATGCCGATGCCGATCTCCCACAGTCCCTGGAAACCCGCGATCGATTCGGGATCGTCCAGACGCTGCAGCACCAGGGACGACATCGCTCGACTGACTCTCGCGACGGTCGGGTCACCCAGCAGCGCCCCTCGCGTTCCGGTCTCGGCGTCGTAGGAATCGACGCTTCTGAGAAGATCCGACACCTGGTTGTATGCATCGACGAATCCGCGCACCGCGTCGCGTCCGCTTCCGGGGTCTCTCGAGATCGAGACCGTCACCGGAGACGTCGACACCTCGTGCAGATCGATCGACAGTCCGTCGATGGCGTTCAGGATCGTGTTCGAACTCGACGTCAACACCACGCCCTGCGTGGGATCGTCACCAAGCACGACTCTTGCATCACCACCGTGGACGAGCGTCTCCGACGACACGAAATCGCCCTCGACCGTGCGTGCGTCCGTGGTGAAGCGGCCGGCCGCGCCCATCCGGTCGCTGGAAAGACTCAACCTCCATGCATCGTCGCCTTCACCGACGTTGAGCAGCGATGCCGACACCCCGATGCCCGAGTCCGTGATCATGTCGCGCAACTGACGGAGGGTCGTGGACGCATCGACGTCGAACACACGTTCCCATCCCCCGTCGATGATCGCATCCGAACCGTAGGAGGCGGCCGCCTCCCCTTCCAGTCGAAGATCCATCGCGGTCGAACCCGTCGTCGACTGGACACGCATCGAAACCGACGATGCCGATTCCGCGGCCGTCGACTCGAGCAGCAATCCGTCACCACGGTCATTGATCCGTGCCGAGACGGCGAGTCCCCGGGATTCGATCAGATCGATGAGGTCGGCGACGGTCTGGATGCCCGAGCCCACTTCGACGTCGGCCACCAGTCCGGTGGCATCCCGGATCGTGAACGTACCGAAGCCGACTCCCCGACCTCCGTTGAGCATCGCAAGCGACATGCTTTCGTCGACGTATCGATGCTGGAGACTGTCGCCCTCGATGATCGAACCGGAGGCGGCGCCGTCGAGTCCGAGCGATACGCTGAGCGATCCACTGGCCGAGACGGCTCCACCACCGGACGCCGTGTCGACGATGCGCAGTCCGTTGCCAGCCTCGTTGGATTCGAATCGAACGGACGATCCAGCTGATTCCGCCTGTGCATTGAGATGGTCGAGCATCTGCGAGAACGTCTCGACGGAATCGTCCAGCGAGAACGTCGTCTGAAGGCCGGTGGCGTCGGTCACCTGCATCTCACCGTCCACGACACCGTCCCCTCCGTTGAGGTTCGCACGCAGGACCGATTCGAGACCGGCCAGGATGCGCAGACCCGAATGCGTGGACGCATCGGACGTGCCGAGGATGCCGAGATCCGCCGCGGCGGAGGCGTTGCCCGCAGTGGACGATACGGACAGTGATCCGTCCCCGGACGAATCGATCAGTTCGATCCGCAGACCGTCCGAAGCGATTCGTGCGACGACCGCGCCGTCGTTGGCCGCACCGTCGAGATCGATCGCGGCGTTGATCGCATCGAGGACGTCCCCCACCGTGTCCGCTTCATCAGGCAGATCGACATCGAACACACGTCCGTCCGCAAGTCGCATGCGAAAGTCCGGAGTGCCTTCTCGTATCAGCACGCCCGTTCCGTCGTTGAGCGCATCGAGAGGCGTATCACGTCCGATCGTCGCGATCGGATCACCCTGCAGCGTTCCCGTCGAACCGTCGGCACCCAGTCCGAGGTCGGCTGCGGTACCAGTACCGTCGATGTCGGCGACCGCGATCGCACGTCCGTCGGTCGTGCGCAGTCGCAACGAAGCATCGTCGATGTCGACACGCAGCGAAGCGTCGGCCGCCTCCAGTCGTTCGATGACATCCCGGATCGTCGTGCAGTCCGTGCAGTCGACGATGCGCGTCTGCGCATCGGCACCTGTTCCGATCGTCACTTCGAGTCGACCGCGTTCGACGCCTGTGCCGCCGTTCAGATTCGACAACAACGCATCGGGTCGCACGTCGCCGCCGAATTCGATGGAGAACGATTCCAGACCGAGCGCAACATCCTGCGACGAGGCGCCGCCGAACAACGACTGGTGACGTGATGCGAGAGACTCGACGATGAACGTCCAGTCCCCTGCCAGCGCATCCGTCGATGCCGAAGCCGACAGCACGTCGACGTCGCTCGACGATGCGATCATGGCGCCGAAGCTCGTGGAGGATCCCAGCGATGCGATCGCCGACTGCAGTCCGAGCAGACGAGCATTGATCTCGAGCATCGAGGACTGCCTGGTCTGCAACGAGGCGATCTGCCCCTGCAGACGCAACCTCCCCCGGGATTCACCGAGAAGAATCTGTTCGATCAACGACGCGGAGTCGAAGCCGCTGAAGAGTCCGATGCCGGTTGTGAAGCTGCCCATGCGCGCGACAATCCCTTCGAAGAGGATTGCAGTGCACACCCTGATCCACGCGGATCGTTCAGGCGGCGATTCGATACTCGGGGTCCGAGTCCGTTTCCGCCCAGGTCATCTCGAGCAGTCCAGACTGCCTCAAGACGAGTAGGTCGCCAACCCAGCTGCTGAGAGTTCGCCTGAAGAGCGCCTGGGCCTCTTCAACGGGGTTCTTAACATTGTTACCGGATGAGATCGGCGATTTACAAGTGCTGTCATCAGATGCGTACTGCATATCCAATCTCCTACCAGCAAATGCTGGGCCGGAATCAATCCCCTATGGATCGAGCTTCCAGGGCCGAGATCGGACCAAATGACATGTCACTTTGCTCTTCGTGCGCATTCCTGCGCAAAAAGATGCATTTGATCAGGTGCTGGCAAAGCCCATCTGAGACAGGAGCCCATCGAACTGATCCAGATCGTAGAACTCGATGACAACCCGCCCTCGCCCAGGCTTCTTTACCTGTTGGTGAATCTGAACCCTTGTCCCAAGGTGTTCACCGAGCTTCTTCTGCAGGTCTTCGAGGTTGGACTTCCGGGGGCTTGCAGTCGTTCCAGTCCCGCTTCCAGCTGCGGACGAACCGTCCGTAACCATACGAACCCTTCGCTCCAACTCCCTTACAGACCAGTGGTTAGACATACACTGGCGAAGCATCTTTGCCCGTGCTGTCAGGTTTGCAATCGCTAACATTGCTCTTGCATGGCCCATTGAGATTGCCGACGTACGTACCGCTTCCTTTGTAGCCTCGTCCAGCTCATTCAGTCGCAGATGATTCGTAACCGACGACCTGTTGAGGCCGACCTTTTCTGCGATCTCCTGATGCGTCAATCCAAACTGATCCTGAAGATGCTGGAATGCCTCAGCCCGCTCCATTGGATTCAGATCTTCGCGTTGGACATTTTCGATGATCGCCCACTCGGCAGCCGTACGATCATCAACATCCTGGACGACAGCAGGTATTCGATCAAGGCCAACAATCTCTGCCGCACGCAGCCTTCGCTCACCTGCAATCAGCTCATATCCACCACCAGCAACCGTCCGAACCACGATTGGCTGCATGACGCCAGCAGTCCGGATCGAGTCAGCGAGTGAAACCAAAGCGGCCTCATCAAACACCTTCCTGGGCTGATACCGATTCGGCTCCAAACCTTTGACCGGGAGCTGCAGAAGTCCATCAGACCGAGCTTCAGACGAAGCAGCGGGGGCCTCTTGCTTCGCTACTTCCGAAGTCTTCTCAGATGGAGACTCCGGAATATCAACCTTGACGGGCGCACTGATCATGCTCCCAAGGCCACGCCCCAAACGCCGCTTCTTTGCTGTAGCCATCCGTGCTATCTCCTATCAGGATTGAAAGTGGTTCCAGATGAAACCATACCAATACAACCGCAATCCGTGTCATCCACCGACAAGCTCAAATCGGATGTTCCACGTGGAACCAAAGCAGATCCAATGAACCAGTGTTCCACGTGGAACACTGATCAAATCGTCACTCACATGGAGAGAGGAATAAAAAAACAACGCCAAAGGCTGCCAGACAAAGGGGGCAGCCACACCAGGACGTGCTGAGGATTCAATTTAAACAATAAAATACGCGTACTGCGTCGATTTGACGCCTAAATTTCGTCTACGTATCCTAATTGCGCTGATCGTGCAGAGATTCGTTAGTCCCTTAGGATAACGACATCCTCTGGCCTCGCCTTGACAGCCAAGGAACCCACTGCAGGGTGGCTGGGGTTCAACTGAAGCGTCCTGAGCACTGAACCATCCGGAAGCCGAAGCTGATACTGAGCCTGGTCCCCAAGGAATATATGGCTTTCAATCTCACCAACAATCGCACAGTCGTCGCTTGCGTCGCACGCCTGCAGGGCCTCAGGTCGAATTGAACAGGTAACACTCCCATGAGAAGGGGCTCCATCCTGTCCCTTCGCTGCAACCAGTTTGCCCACAGACGTTTGCAACTCGACGCCAGCAGCTGATTCGCCGACGACTTCAGCCGACAAGAAGTTGGTCTCGCCAAGGAACTCGGCAACAAACCTGGTCTGAGGCTGTCGGTACAGGCTTCTTGGATCGCCAACCTGAACAGCCTTGCCATGGCGAAGAACCGCCACACGATCAGCCATGGACAACGCCTCATCCTGATCATGAGTGACATACACCGTGGTAATGCCCGATTCCTTGCAGATACGGCGGATTTCCGTTCGCATCTCAAGACGCAGCTTGGCATCGAGATTGGAAAGGGGCTCATCAAGCAGCAACACGCCAGGCTCCACCACGAGCGCACGGGCCAAGGCAACTCGCTGCTGCTGACCACCTGAGAGCTCATTTGGCTTCCGCTGGGCATATTCGCCCATCTGAACCATGTCCAGGGCCCTCATGACCTGTGATTGGCGATCCGCTGCAGGAATCTTCCTGAGGACGAGACCGTAGGCGACATTGTCAGCCACCGTCATATGGGGCCACAGTGCATAACTCTGAAAGACCATTCCCGTATTTCTACGGTTTGGAGGGGTGGCCGTGACGTTCCGGTCGTCGAAATGGATCGAGCCGCCCGTCGGCTCGATGAAGCCGGCGATCATGCGGAGCAGGGTGGTCTTGCCGCAACCCGAAGGCCCCAGCAGGAAAAACAGCTCTCCAGGCTCGATGAGGAGGTCAATGCCGTCCACTGCTGTGGTCGTGCCGTAGAGCTTTCGGATTGCGGAAAGATTGATCGAGTTCATCACTGGCAAACGATACCAAGTACGAAGGAACATGGAAGTCGCGAACCGTTCATCCGATAGGATGGCCGTTCGACCGGGACCGACTGGGGATGCACACGAAATGTCGATGATGACGATTGACCACCTGAAGAAGCTGAAGGAATGGCGAGGACCTCGCCAGCGTCCTTCGGTCTATCAGGTCGCCCTCGAACGCATCCAACGCGACGCGAAACGCACGCACCGTCACCTGGGCGACTTCATCGAACATTGGTACGAGCTGCTTCCGGACGAGATCGCGGTCCGCACGAACATCGACTCCGTCCGGGGAGGAACCATCTACGTGCGTGCGGACAACTCCGCAGTGGCGTTCGAGGTGGACCGTTTCCTGCGCGAAGGCGCACTCGCGAATCTTCGCCGCTGCTGTTCGATCACGGTTGCCGACATCAAGGTGCGCGTGCGCTGACTCAGACGTCGGGGACGAGCGAGTCCGGAAGCGCACGCGGGCGTCCGTCGCGATCAAGACATGCAAGCACGGTTCGGCCGGTCACGAGCTTCGTGCCGTCCCGCCGGAGTTCGTACGCATGCTCGAGCTTGACACGACTCCCGCCGGCGAGCGAAGTTCGCAATGAAAGCAGGTCGTCGTAGCGTGCGGGGGAGTGGTAGCGCACCTCGAGTGAGATCACGACGAGCAGGACGCCGTCCGCCTCCATCTGACGGTACGAACCACCGAGTGATCGAAGCAGCTCGGTGCGTCCCATCTCGAACCAGACCGGGTACACGGTGTGGTGCACCACGCCCATCGGGTCGCATTCCTGATACCTGGCCCTGAGTTCGATTGCATGTTCCATGCGGAACAGGGTACGTCCTGTCACTTGCCGATGCAGAACGACGAGAAGATGCGCCCGAGAATGTCGTCGGGAGTCAGCTCGCCCGCGAGCGAGGAGGTCGCATCAAGGCTCCTGCGCAGTGCGGCCGCGACGAGTTCCGGATGCGGCAGTGCCCGCAGTCCGCGCGATGGCGCAACGAGGTCGTGCACCTGATCCAGACCGTCGCGGGACTCGCGGAGTTCCGCCTCGTGCCTGGGCTGCAGCGCCATCGCATCCGCTTCGAAATGCACCATGCGGTCGTCGAGCCTTGTTCGGATCGCATCACGCAGCGGTTCCATGCCGACGCCGGATCGTGCACTGACCCCGATCGAATCCGAGTCGGCATCGGCTTCCTCGAGATCGGACTTGGTCGAGACGCGAAGAACACGGTCGTCATCCGCCATCTCGAAGTCGCTCCCGGAAGGTCGGCACACGAGCAGGAGATCGGCGTGCTCGATCGCATCGCGAGCCATGTCCTGCATGTGGTGATTCAGCGGAGACGGATCGAGCGGATCGATTCCCGCGAGATCGATCAACATCACCTCCCGCGTCGCCGCGTTCCCGACGGACAGATCCATCGGTTCCCTGAGCACGTCCCGCGTCGTCCCGGGTCGGTCCGAGACGATCGCCCGTTCATGACCCAGCAGCGCGTTGAAGAGGGTCGACTTTCCCGCGTTCGGCGGCCCGCACAGCACGACGTGGGGAAGCGACTGCAGCGACTCCATGCCGATGGAACGATCGAGCACGCCGTGGATGACGTCGCGGATCGGCTCGAGTCTCGAGACGAGTTCGTCGGGCGGGATCGCGACGACGTCCTCCTCGTCGCTGAAGTCGATGCCGGCCTCGACGAGGGCGAGCATCGATGCGATCGATTCGGAAAGTTCCCTCGCCACCGTTCCAAGACGTCCGGTCCGAAGCATCGAGGCGGCCCGCAGCTGCGCATCGGAACACGCCGCGATGGTCGCCGCGATGCCTTCGGCTTCCGTCAACGAGCACCGACCGTTGAAGAACGCGCGGGCGGTGAACTCGCCCGGCTCGGCGAGACGGACGTCGAAGTCCGCCGAACGCCCCGACTCGACGAGCGCGTCGACGATCCCCGCGAGCAGCAGGGGATTGCCGGGGGCCTGGAGTTCGACCACATCCTCTCCGGTCGCGGTGGTCGGTCCCGGAGCGGTGAGCAGGAGCACCGGCAGTTCGGAGCCGGAGAACCGGAGGCGGGCCGGGCGGATCTCCCGACGTACGGATTCGGCGTGGAATGCGGAGAGGAGTTCACGCGCGATCAGATCGAAGGCCCGCGGTCCGCTGATCCGAACGAGGCCTCGAGCGGAACGACCGGGAGAAGAACTGACCGCCAGGATGGTGGCGGTGGTGTCCACTCGGATCACTACCTCACTTGCGTTTCTTGAAGGATTTCGCCTGTTTCTTCTTGGCTTCGGCCTTGCGCCGATCGAGCATCTTCGCGTAGGCCCTGCCCTGCGGATCCTTCGCCTTCTTGTCGGGCGTCGGAGTGGGTCGCTGGACGAGTTCCGCCTCGTCCTCCTCGCGTTCGACCTGCCGCCGGATGTAGCGGCTTTCGATGATGCCGATCGAGGACGAGGTCAGGATGTACAGAGTCAGTCCCGACGGGGCCGAGTACAGCATGAGCGGGAACAGGACGATCATCATGACACGCATGATCTTCTGCTGCGATTCCTGTTCGGGCGTCATGGTCGTCGACGGAGGCGACATGTACTTCTGCTGGAAGAAGAACAGGAAGCCGAGCAGGATCGGGAGCAGGTTGATGCCGGTCAGATTCCAGAACAGGAACGACACCGGCTCCTTGAACTCTGCGAAGAAGTGATCCGGACTGCTCAGGTCGGCCAGGAAGGGCCAATCCCAGAACAACTGGAACACGCCCCAGAAGGCGGGTTGCTGCCGCAGCTCGAAGGCGAAGTACAGGACTGCGTAGAGCGCAATCCAGATCGGCATCTGCAGAAACATCGGGAGGCAGCCGAGCATCTGGAGCGGATTCACTCCGTGCTCGCGCATCAGCTTCATCTGCTCCTGCTGCTTGCGTCGGGGATCGTCGCCGTACTTCTTGGTGATCTTCTCCATCTGCGGCTTGAGCTTGCCCATCTTGCGGGTGAACCGCTGCATGCCCGCCTGCGACTTGCGGGTGATCGGATGCATCAACGTCCGCACGATGATGACCAGACCGATGATGGAGAGCGCCCAGTCGAAGAGGATGTAGTGGTCGAGGAACGAAAGCACCACGACGAGGATGTCCGCGAGCCACTGGAAGGTGCAGATCGCGCAGAAGGCGGACATCTGGTAGAGGATCAGGCCACGCATGTTCAGCGCGGAGTAGGGCTCGTCGTCCTCGAGCAGTTCGCGTTCCAGCGGTCCGGCGAAGACACCGATGCTCAGATCGTGCTTGGAGCCGGCGGCCACTTCGACGAGGGGGCTCTGCAGCCCAGAGAACACGAGCTGATCGGAGGGGCTCCACTTGGTGATCTGTTCGACCACCGGAGCGAGCGAACGGTTTCCCTCGCCGTCGGGTCCGAGTACGGGATGCACCGCCAGTCCGAAGTAGCGGTTCGTCGAAGCGAACCAGGACAGGGTGAACCCCTCCTCTTCGCTGAGCGGGTTGGGCCAGAATCCCGGCTCTTCGGGATCCGCCGCGTCGGACAGCTCCATCACCATGTCCCCGCCGGCGATGACGTCCGCGACGTGGTTCGGATCGAACGACTCGGGGTATTCGTAGCCGAAGCGGAACCGGCGACGATCCATGTAACGGCTTCGATCCGGAATCAGCAGGGGAGGACCGTACTGCGCCCATCTGAACTGAAGGGCGTCCGATCCGAGGTTCTCGAAGGTCTGGTGGAGCGTGATGTCGTAGCCCGAACCGAGTTTCCAATGACGATGGATCCGAGCGACCGGCTCGTCCTTCTCGTTCAGGATCATCGCCTCGAACTCGCCCGGCTTCGTCTGCGACCAGTGCTCGGGGCTGTAGAGATCGAGCACGATGTCGGCCTGGCCGGAAGTCACGATGGTCACATTGTTCGCACCGAGAATCGAGATCAGCGTCTCCTGCCTCCTCCCCTCGGCGTCGGAGTAGGCGACCTTCTCCTCGTTCAGGAGGATGTACCGTTCCGACCAGGGGGGAAGGCTGTACCCGGTGGTGTCGCCGGACGCCTTCGCATCGAAGTACATCAGCGCCTGCCGCCGGGCGGCCGCCGTCTGCCAGATGTTCGAGAACGGGATCTGGGCGAGTCCGGCACCATTGCGGGTGAACACGAGCTGCATCGACCACTGGTCGGGATCATCGAGATCACCGACGGTCTGCACTTCCTCGCTCGAGGAGTACGGGTAGTCCTTCATGTGCAGCGACTCGAATGCGGCGGGGGTGTCGGACACCTTCTTCGGGGGCTGCGTCGCGTCCTTGGCGGCGGTGGCATCCTCGGCCGATTCGGAATCCGTTGTCGTCGCTTCGGCCGGCTTGTCCGCCGCCTTCGGCTCGGCCCCGGTCTTCTCGCCGGCAGACTCGGTCCGGGTCTTCTCTTCGGCCTCGGGTGCGGCAGGCTCGGCCTGTTTGGCGGCCGTCGCCGAATCATCGGAGCTCGCCCTCGTCGACAGGTCGACCTTGTTGGCCCCACCTTCTCCGGTGGCCACCAGGAGGATGATGACCAGTGCAAGGGCACCGACCACCAGTGGAACGATCAATCGCAGTCTGCTCGAAGGCTGTGGCATGGGGAGAGGGCCTGAATCAGTGGGGATGACGAGGAGAAAGAGGGATCAACGGCCCTCGAGAAGACGGTCCCCGAGCCAATTGCTCAGTTCGGGAATGGCGTGGATCTTCTTGACCACGCTCTCGACGTCGTAGGGCAGCCGGAAGAACTCGACGTGTCGCTGATCCTCGTCAAGTATCGCATAGCTGGACCGGGGATCGAGATCACGCGGTTGGCCGACCGAACCCGGGTTGATGATCAGACGATCCGAGCCATTGAGCTTGTAGACCGATTCGACATCTTCGGGTGGGTAGAAATCCGGTTCGTCGGTGAACACTCCGGGAACATGGGTATGTCCCACGAGGCAGTAGGTCTGCACGCGTTCGAACACCTGCTGCATCTTGACGGGAGAGTTGATCGCGTCTTCGGGGAATATGTATTCGTTGATGGGACGACGTGGAGACCCGTGGACGCAGAGGAAATCGCCGAAACCGACCCGTACCTTCAGTCGACCCAGAAACTCCCAACGTCGGGCCGCAGCCGCGTCGTCCTCTTCCTTCTCGATCTGGGCCCTCGTCCAGTAGGCCGCCTGCTCCGCGGCGACATTGAAGTTCGTCGGCTCGTAGAGCGCTCCGTAGTCGTGGTTGCCCAGAAGCGACCAGTCGCAGTGTTCGGCGATGAGATCCACACAACTGACCGGATCCGGACCGTAGCCCAGAATGTCTCCAAGGCAGATGATCCGATCGCACTGCTTCTGCTTGATGTCCGCCAGGACCACCTGGAGGGCTTCAAGATTCCCATGGATATCACTGATGATGGCGGTTCGCACTGGGGTCTCCCAAATCGTGAACGGTGGATGCTAAGTGGGTCCCTGTGGACCGTCAACGCGATCGGGCGGATGAAAGTCGACGATGCGGCCGGAAGGCCTCAGGGAGAGACCCCCCCGACCCCCCGGTGACGAGTGCGGGAGGCCGTCCAGATCTTCCAAGTGCCGCATCCGGGCCACGTGAGGGTTACAATGCCGTTCTACTTTGACCCCCTGATACTGGAGTGTGAAGCGTGGCAGATACAGCTCAGTACGACCTGGTTGTTATTGGAACCGGCCCCGGCGGATACGTCGGAGCCATTCGGGCCGCTCAACTCGGCATGAAGACCGCCGTCATCGAGCGGAACCGGCTTGGCGGCGTCTGCCTCAACTGGGGATGCATTCCCAGCAAGGCGCTCCTTCACAATGCGGAGCTCTATTCCGAAGCCGTCAACCACGGCGATCAGTGGGGGATCAACTTCAAGGGCGTCTCCATCGACTGGGACAAGATCATCGGTCGATCCCGCGGTGTCGCGGACAAGCTCAACAAGGGCGTGGGCTACCTGATGAAGAAGAACAACATCGATCTGATCGAAGGCCATGCCAAGATCACTTCCGGCGCCTCCGGGGACGCTCCCTGTGTCATCGAGGTCTCCAAGGCCGACGACGACTACTACCACGGCACCGGTTCGGAGGTCGTCGCGACGGTGACCGCGAAGAAGATCATGATCGCGACCGGAGCGGCACCGAAGGAACTTCCCTTCGCGCCCTTCAACGGCACGACGATCGTCGGGTCCCACGATGCCATGACCCTTCCGAAGCAGCCCAAGAAGATGGTCGTCATCGGATCCGGTGCGATCGGAATGGAGTTCGCGTACTTCTACAACGCGATGGGAACCGACGTCACCGTGGTCGAGATGGTGGACCGCATCCTCCCGGTGGAGGACCAGGACGTCTCCGTCGCCGCATTGAAGGCGTTCAAGAAGCAGGGCATCACCTTCCACATCGGTTCGAAGACCACCGCGGTCGAACCCCGTGACGGCGGCGCGACCGTGACCATCGTCGATGCGGGAGACGACGCGAAGGCCCAGCAGCTCGATGCGGACGTCGTCCTCGTCGGCATCGGCGTCGGAGGCCGCTTCGACGGACTGTTCGACGACGGCCTCGGACTCGAGATCGATCGTGGCCACATCAAGGTCGATTACCACTGCGAATCGCCCACCTACGAGACGAACGTCCCCGGCGTCTACGCGATCGGAGATGTGATCGGGCCTCCGTGGCTTGCCCACGTCTCGTCCGAGGAGGCGGTCACGTGCGTCGAACGCATGGCCGGAGAGCACACGCTGGGAGTCGACTACGACGCGATACCCGGGTGCACGTACACCAGCCCGCAGATCGCATCGATCGGCATGACCGAGGCCAAGGCCAAGGAAGCGGGCATCGACTACGACACCGGCACCTTCCCCATGAGCGCGCTCGGCAAGGCCATCGCGGTCGGACAGACCGAAGGCTTCGTCAAGATCATCACGGCAAAGCCGTACGGCGAGATCCTCGGGGCGCACATCATCGGAAAGGATGCATCGGAACTCATCCACGAGTTCTCACTGGCAATCCGACTCGAAGCAACCGCCGAGGACATCATCTCGACGATGCATGCGCATCCGACCATGGCGGAGTCCATCCACGAATCCGCACTCGGAACCGAGAACCGAATCATCAACGCCTGATCGACGACCCGAGACCGATTCCATGCCAGTGAAGCACTGCGAACATGTTCTCCCCAACGGACTCCGCATCGCGGCGGAGATCGACCAGGAGGCGCACTCGGCCGCGATGGGATTCTTCGTGCGTACCGGCGCACGCGACGAATCCCCGGAGCAGATGGGAGTCAGTCACTTCCTCGAGCACATGATGTTCAAGGGCACCGAACGCCGCACCGCGGCGGACGTGGATCGCGAGTTCGACGATCTCGGTGCGCGGCACAACGCATGGACCAGCGCCGAAATGACGGCGTTCCACGTCACCTGCCTGCCGCACGTCCTCGTCGACGCCGAGGACATCCTCTCCGACATCCTTCGTCCGTCGCTGCGCGAGGACGACTTCGAGGACGAGAAGCCCGTCATCCTCGAGGAGATCGCCATGTACGCCGATCAGCCGTTCTGGGGGCTGTACGAAAAGACCCTCGAACGGTTCTACGGAGACCACCGCCTGTCCCATCGGGTGCTGGGGACCAACGAAACGGTCACCGCATTGACCCGCGATGGGATGAACGAGTATTTCCAGACCCGCTACTCCGCCGACAACACGATCGTGTCCCTGGCCGGAAACATCGATTTCGATGCCATGGTGGAGCGGATCGAGGGCCACTGCGGGCACTGGAAGCGCACCGGAGCCGAACGAACCTACGACCAGCTGGTTCCACGGGAATCGGACTTCCACGACGAGACGGACCGGATTCACCAGCACTACATCTGCATGGCGGCCCCCGCCCCGTCCCTGCAGGATGATCGGCGCTACGCCGCCGGCATGCTGGCCCACATCCTGGGCAACTACGAAGGCTCCCGCCTCTACTGGGCCCTGGTGGAAACCGGCATCGCGGAGGAGGCGCAGTGCCACTTCGATCCCCGCGACAACACGGGGGAGTATCTGACGTGGTGCAGCTGTGCTCCCGGAGATGCCGAACGATGCCACGAGACCGTTCTGGGCGAAATGCAGCGGATCCTCGATGACCTCACCGAGGAGGATCTCCTGCGGGTCCGCAGCCTGGCCGCCACCGGCCTGACCCTCGCCGGGGAACTCGCCTCGGATCGCATGCAGCGACTCGGTCGACTGCTCACCAGTACGGGAACGTATCGGCCCCTCGAAGATGAACTGGATGCCATCCAGTCCGTCACCATCGACGATCTCCGCGCAACCGCGGAGGCCTTCCCCCTCAAGCCGATCGTCACCGGACACCTCGCCCCGGCGGGGGAGTGAACCACTCACCCACGACCCGCCCACGAATCGACCACCGGCACCCCCGGATTCGACAACTCATGTATTCTGCATTCACCTGCAATGACCTCAACAACAACCACGAGGGGTTTGCAGCCCGCCGACATGGATGTCGAACTCGATGAATGCATGTTCATCGAGGCACTGATGCCATTGCAGGATTCGATGCGGCTCTCCGAAGATGCGGACGAGGCATGGCGCGAGCTGCTGGTGACGGGATACGACCTCTGCTTTTCGCACCTGCACGGCCTCCGCACCGAGCGGCGCAACCGTCCGTTCTCATCGGACGCCGAGAGATTCATCGACGTCGTGTTCTCCGATGCGAACGGACACACGGCGACCGAGGACTCGCTGGCCAAGATGCACGAGCGGATCCTCGAGTTCGTTCCTGCGTTCGATCCGGAGACGCGCCGGCTGCACATCGAGAGGACCGCACGACAGCGCCGGCATCAGAACGGCGCCTTCTACACGCCGGATGCGATCATCGACGGGCTGCTCGATCGGGCCCTCGATCCGCTCCTCGATGCCGCGGAACAGCAGGATGATCCACTGAGATCGCTGCTTGCGATCCGAATCTGCGATCCGGCATGCGGCACCGGACACTTTCTGGCCCGTGCCGCGGAGCGAATCGTGGCGAGGGCCACCGGACACGCATCGGAGGACGACCTCGCTCGCGTGCGGGTCATGGTCCTTCGCGACTGCCTTCATGGATCGGAGATCGATCCGATCAGCGTGCATGTGTGCCGCCGACGGCTGTGGAGTCTCGGTGGAGACAACGAGCTCCCTCCGTCGCACCACGATCGCAGGATCCATCACGGCTCGGGTCTGCTGGGCGCACCGATCCGCATGACGACGATCGACGCCGCCGATGGATGGTGCCGTTCCCATCTCGGAGACGATGAACTCGAACTCGTACGACCGGTGCACTGGAACATCGTGTTCGAACGCGGATTCGATCTCGTCATCGGAAATCCGCCGTTTCTCAATCAGTTGGGAAGAAAGACGAGCCTCGCCCGCAACGCGACGTCGCTGCTTCGTGATCGCTTCGGCGACGCCATCAGAAGCTATACCGATCCCGCCGCGATCTTCCTTCGGCTGTCGATGGACCTGGCCCGTCCCGGCGGCCGCATCGCCATGATCCAGCCGCAGTCGATGCTTGCGGCGCGGGACACGCTCGGAATTCGACGCGACCTTGCGAAGACGACGCGGCTGACCAACCTGTGGCTGGCGATCGACCATGTGTTCGATGCCGCGGTCCACGTCTGTGCTCCGGTGTTCGAACGCACCGATGAACGCATCACCCGGCTGCATCGATCCACCGGAGCAGACTTCGCCCGGATGGAAGAACTCGACGTCGACATGGACGCGCTCGCGGAGGAGGCGACCTGGTCGCTTCTGGTGAGCGATCTGGTCGGCATCCCCCGTCCCCCGTCCAACCCCGGCCGGACGACCACGATGATCGGCGACCTCGCCGACGCGACCGCCGATTTCCGGGATCAGTACTACGGCCTCAGAGGCATGGTCAGCGAAGCTCCCGAGGACGGGCCCGACGCGGGGCATGTTCCACTCGTGACCACCGGGCTGATCGATCCGGCCGCGTCGCACTGGGGGCGACGCACGATGCGCTACGACCGGCGGAAATGGATGCGTCCCCAGGTCGATCTGCACGCACTGGCCCTGGAAACGAAACTGGGTCCGTGGGCCGATGCGAGGCTGGTGCCGAAGATCCTGCTGGCAACGCAGACGAAGGTGCTCGAGGCGTACGTCGACGAAATCGGCGAACTGCTTCCGATGACCCCGCTGATCACCGTCGTCCCGCGTGATCCCGATCGACTCTGGCACATCGCCGCGGCCCTCACCTCCCCGGTCACCACGGCGACCGCGGCGGCACGCTACTTCGGCGTGGCCCGCTCCTCGCAGGCGATCAAACTGGCCGCTTCGCAGGTCCTGTCGCTTCCAGCTCCCCGCCCCGGCCCGCACTGGGACAAGGCGGCCGATGCGTTCCGGGCCGCAAACGAGACGAACGATGCGGAAAAACGGGCCGAACTGCTGGGAGAATCGGCAGTCCAGTCGTGTCGTGCCTACGGATGCCCGCCGGAGGCGATCAGTCGGTTCATGGCCTGGTGGACGAACCGACTGGGCGTCTGATCCCCCTTCGACATTTTTCTGCAGTCTTTGCGCACGAGCCCTCGGGAGCCGTCTTTCTTGGCCCGAGGAAACACAATTCACACGCAAAGGAGACTGCAATGAAGATCATTCACCACACACGGACATTCGTGGCCAAGGCCGCTCTGGCCACCTCCCTGCTGCTCGTCGGCGTCACCACCCCGGCTCAGGCCGCATCCACCTCTTCAACGGCCGAGGTTCCGGCATTGACCACCGGTCTGCATCCTGTGGAGCATCTCAGCGGAGACAGGGATCTCTACTCGTGCTGGGGAAAGAACATCTACTACACGGTGGGGATGCACACCTTCCTCTCGGTCGACAAGAAGCGGCTGATGATGGACGTCTACTACCACAGCTACGAGAACGGCGGCGACCGCTCCCAGTTCAAATCGGTCAAGACCTACGCGATCTACACCGCTCCCGAGGGCCACATCATCGAGGACTACCCTCACGTGGAGGTCATCCGGACCCAGGCGAGGTACGGCTACCACGCCGGATCATCGTTCTACATGTCCTGGTTCGGCCTCGACGATGTGAGAGTCATGGTGCACGGAGACCAGCACGGTACGGACGAGTATCAGGGATACGTCCTCGATTTCGGGTCGTCCTGGACCGTGAAGCTCAAGCGGGTGGGCCACACCATCCCGTACTGGAATCGATTCTGGCGATGAGTTCGATTGCATCCGCGACGGGCCGGACTCCCTTCCCGGAGGCCGGCCTGTCGCATTGGATGATTCGGTCGGTTCAGGCCGCGTGGTCGATGCGACCGACGACGTCTCGTCGATCGAGCTGCTTGTCCTCGTACATGGACTGGTCGGCACGATCGATGAGTTCCTTGGCGGGGCACGGCGATTCAGGACTGGAACATGCGGCCCCGATGCTCACACTCGCCTCCAATTCGGGCCATCCTTCGCCGGATGGACATGGAGTGGAGGTGATGACCTCCTGGAGTCGGTGCCCGACCTGCGTGGCCTGGTCCAGATCGCAGTTGGGGAGGACGACGACGAACTCGTCTCCTCCGTAGCGTCCGACGATGCTCTCCTCCCGGGTATGGGTATCGAGCAGTTCGGCGATGTGCTTCAGGACCGCATCACCGGCGAGATGGCCGTGCACGTCGTTGACCTGCTTGAACTTGTTCGCGTCGCAGAACAGAACGGCGACGCGTCGCCCGGTGTCCTGCGCCGCCTGCAGCCGCATGGCGAGCGTCTCCTCGAGCGCGCGTCTCGACCAGGCCCCCGTCAGGGGATCCGTCATGACCTGCTCCTCGAGATCGGCCTTCTCCGACTGGAGTACCGCGGTCTTTCGATCCATGTCGAGCTGATGCGCAACGAGCTGCTCCTCCGCGGTCGCGAGCAGTCGCTCCGTACCGGGCGAGGAGCCGGTGTTGACCGCGAAGAGCGAGGAGATCGCCTTGATGGCATCCGTCACCTCGATGATGATCGCCTGCAGACGTTTGGAATCGATGTCGAACCAGTTTCTCGCCAATGTCCTGCACTCGGCCAGCGACGAACGCGGAGTCGCACTGTCCAGCGCGACGCAGAGGCGTCCGGCGAGATCGATGATGCGTGAATGGGATCTGAACTCGATCGGTGCTGGTCCGGCGTCGTGGTGATGCCGGATGGCCTCGACCTGGGACTGCGGCAGCTGCCAGCGTTCGGCGATCGCGGCACTGAGCTGCGCATGATCGCATTCCCACTCCCTTCGCTCGAACTCGGCGACACGTGAGTGGTCGCCGCGGGCCGATGCGATGCCTTCGAGATAGCGCGAGCCGAACTGCCGGTAGAGCGCGATCACGCCGACATCCTGCATGAGTCCGGCCAGGAACGCCTCTTCGGGGTCCCACGCTCCGGTCTTCCTCGCGAGTTCGCGGGCTGCGACCGCGGTGTGGATGGATCGACGCCAGTAGTCGGTGAAGTTGAACCCGTTGCGATCGGCTCCCCGCCCATCGACCGTCTCGACGAGACTGAAGCTCAGAACCAGCGTCTTCACGGTATTGAGACCGAGATAGACCATTGCCTGCCTGACCGTCCCGCATGGTCTCGACAGACCGTAGAAGCTGGAGTTGACCGTGCGAAGGACCTTGGCGGCCAGCGCCTGATCCATCTGGACGACCTCCGCGATGCGACGGATGTCGATGTCCTCCGCCGAGGTCATTTCCAGCACCTGCGCCGCAACCGTGGGAAGCGTCGGCAGTCGATGGCCGTTGATGATTTCCTGGATCGTCTTGTGACTGGACACGTTGTCGTCCTCGAAATGGGTTCACGAGGGACCGATAACCACACAGGGTGATCGATCCCGACACCATTTCAATCGACGGCTTCGGTCGGTGAATCCAGTGGGATCGCTGGAAACATGGAATGCGTGCGGCCTCTCAGGGCCGGATCGTCTGCGTATGCGGGGCAAGATCCGGAAATGCCCATCGCATGGCCGGCGGCTCTTCCCCCAGGACTTCACGCGAATAGCAGGCAAGCAGCCGGTTCGCCTTGTCCAATGAACCGGAATCCTCGATCGAGGAGCCGGTGGCAAGGGAGCGAAGCAGTTCGATCGTGGCCGGTCGGACCCTCCAGCGATCCGATTGACCGGTGTCCTCGACCGTGCCGCCGTGGAGCGCACTGAATCCGATCGCCTCGGCGTCCTCGTCGAGGGGTTCTCCGGTCACCACGTCGTGCTGCAGCTCGGGACGGTACCCGCACGAATCGAGGATCTGCCACTGGAATGCCAGAAGAGCGCGAGACGATTCTCCTCGAAGGCCGCACCGCTGAAGCGATGACAAGAGGGCATCGAAGACGTCCGGATGCGGATCCTGATCGGTCAGCAGTCGATGGGTGAGATCGGCCATGTAGAGCGCCGCACGGTTGGCCGCCAGATTCTGACGCAGGGCCCTGAAGACCTCCTGCAGATGCCATGCCGTCAGCAGTGCGAGTTCCCGTCCCGGCTTGATGATCGCGACCAGTTGACCGCAGGTCAGTGGATCGAATCCACCGGAAAAGGACGCCTTGGGACGCTTGGCCCCCTTGGCGATGCCTCGAAGCATTCCCCGATCCCTCGTGAGCAGACTCACCGTCTGGGATGTTTCGGAGTAATCCCAGCAACGCAGGCAGATGGCGGTTTCGGTGATGCTTGACACGCAACGAACTGTAGCACGTACACGGGTGCCGAAGTTCACGCAGTATCGAAGTGGCCCCGTGCGAAAGACGCTCCCGGAAGGCAGGGGGGCTATACTCGGACCCATGCCCCGGGTGATCGCAATGATGAACCAGAAGGGCGGCGTGGGAAAGACCACGTCGGCGGTGAATCTTGCCGCCGCTCTTGCCGCCTCAGGGCAGCGTGTCTGCCTGATCGACCTGGATCCGCAGGCCCACATGACGCTTCATGTGGGGCTCGATCCCGAGGCGATCGAATGCACGGTCTACGACCTGTTCACCGATCCGACCCGATCCGCTGCCGAGGCCGTCGTGAATGTCGATGAACGCCTCGACGCCATCGTGTCCGAGACGGATCTCGCCGCCGCGGAGTCCGAACTCTCCCAGCACTCGGATCGTCAACGCATTCTGGCCGAGTCGTTCAAGTCGATCGAGGACCGCTACGACGTCGTGATGATCGACTGTCCTCCGAGCCTCGGAGTGCTCACGATCAACGCACTGTCCATGGCCGACGAAGTGCTCGTACCCATGCAGGCCCACTTTCTCGCTCTGCAGGGAGTGAGCAAGCTGCTGGAAACGGTCGGACTCGTCTGCCAGTCGGTGAATCCCGGACTCGAGGTGACGGGCATCATCCTGTGCATGCACGAACGTCACACGAATCTCGCCCGGGAGGTTGTCGAGGACCTCAAGACCTTCTTCGAGGAGAGCCGGGGCACCGACGCGCCCTGGCGGAACTGCCGGGTCCTCGAGCCGCCGATCCGACGGAACATCAAGCTCGCCGAAGCGCCCAGCTTCGGGCAGACGATCTTCCAGTACGAACCGGCCAGTCACGGCGCGACCGACTACACGGCACTGGCGTCGTTCGTGATCGATGGATGGAACGGAACATCCGATGCCGCGGCACCGAACGAACCTCCGGTCGTCGAGACGGAAGACCAGGTCGTCGCAACGGACGCCTCGAGCGCCCGGAAGACCTCGTGACACGCATCGATCTTTCGGATCCCGCGGCGATTCGTAGAGAAAATGCCGCATGGCCGTGGCGCATCGTGTTTCTCGCGTACGCGGTGCTGCTCGTGATCGCCACCCACTGGCCGGGTTCCGGACAACCCGGAGAAGGGCTCGACTCACCGGACAAGCTGATGCACTTCCTGTGCTTCGGGGGATTCGCACTCCTGCTCTGGATGACCGGATGGTTTCGTCGATTCTGGGCGGCGTCCCTGATCGCCCTCGCGTTCACGATCCTGGCCGAGGCCACGCAATCGCTGCTCTCGGTCAACCGTGAGGCGTCCGGCCTCGACATCGCAGCGGGGATTCTCGGGGTGATGACCGCCTCCGCCTGGATGTCCACATTCGGAACCAGGGAACACCTGATCGTCCGGCAGCAGGAACTGAGGTCGAGGTTCATCCTCGACGAGTTGATGGGCAGCCCCACGAACTGGATTCTCATCGGAGCCGCGTTCGGGATTCCGACCGTCTTCGTATCCCTGACCATCTACCTTCTGGCGTGGAACGTCGCCGCACTCAGCATCGGCAACATCGCGTTGACGATCGGGCTCGCGACCGGGGCCATGATCGGCGCCGGCATGGTGCTGCGGCTCGTTGCGCCGTACCGGGAACGCGTCGAGCGGGATCATCCGTGCTTCGACTGCGGGGAATCACTCCGCGAAGTCGCACTCGACGATCTCGGCAACGGCACCTGCCCCTCCTGCGGACACGCCGTCCACGCATCGCAGTGGACGACACTGTCGAGTTCGAACGCATCGATGCAGCAGCTTCTGAACTGCGACGGTCCGGTGGGGCTCGTCTGCCTGGTCTTCTATCTGATCATCGCCGTCGTGATCGGACCGATCGCCCTGCTCATGAGCGGTCATGCCGGCCTTGCTTCCGCGATCCTCTACACGGGCATCGGCGTCAGCCTGGCCATGATCTGGCAGTGGCGCCGGACCCGGCGGCGAACGAGCCTGGAACGAAGTGGTGAACAATGTGCCCGATGCCGGGCCGATCTGACCGATATTGAATGCATCGGCGGCATCGGAACGTGTCCGAACTGCCGCACCGAATTCGCCCGCCACGCCACGGTGGAAGGCGACGGTGATGCCGCCTTCGATGCCGTGAAGAATGACTGACCGACTCGAATCAAACACCCGCACCGTCATGGTTCTCACCGGCGTCAGTCGAGTCGCGGGACTGGTGCGCGACGGCGTGCTCAGTCGATGCTTCGGCGCGAACGAACTGACCAGTGCATTCTGGTTCGCGTTCCTGATCCCCAACCTGTTCCGCCGGCTGTTCGGCGAGGGAGCGTTGACCGCTTCGTTTCTTCCCGTCTACACGAAGCTTCGGGACCGCAATCCCGTTCAGGCCGCACAACTTGCCACGACGCTCGTCGCCGTGCTCATGGTGTTCCTCGGGAGCATGCTCCTGCTGGGTGAATCGATCCTGTTTCTCGTGTCCGCGGCACGCGATCACGACGACACCGCGATCTGGCTGATGATGGTGACGCTTCCGTACATGCCGCTGGTCTGCCTCGTCGCGTTCCTCGGAGCCATGCTTCAGGTGATGGGCCGTTTCGGACCACCCGCGGCGGCCCCCATCCTGCTCAACGGATGCATCATCGTCGTCACGGTCGTCCTCTCTCTCACCCTCGGGGATTCGGAGCAGGCGCGACTCATCAGCATCGGCAGCGTGGCCGGTTCGATGGTGCTCGCCGGACTGCTTCAGGTGGGATGGATGCTGTGGAGCCTTCGCTCCGATGCGCAGTGGAATTGGAATCCGGCGGCCTCGTTGGATCCTCTGAAGCAGGTGCTGCGCGCCGCTCTGCCCATGATCCTCGGACTCGGTGCACTGCAGTTGAACACGTTCCTCGACGGAATCATCGCCAGCTACCCGGCCATCATGGGTACGGACCAGATCTTCGGAACCACCTATCCGCTCGACGAAGGCGCCATGACCATCGTCAGCTACGCACAGCGCCTGTACCAGTTCCCCCTGGGCGTGTTCGCGATCTCCGTCGCGACGGCGATCTATCCGCTGCTTGCCCGCAAGTCGGACGACAACGAGGCGTTCGCCGACACGGTGCGACGGGGACTTCGTCTGGTCCTCTTCATCGGCGTCCCCGCCAGCGTGGGACTCGCACTGGTTCGACAGCCGCTGACGGCATGCATCCTCGAGGGAGGAGCGTTCACCGCGATGGACGTGCAGCGGGTCGCGGCGGTCCTGCTCGGGTACGCCACGGCCATCTGGGCCTATTCGATGAATCAGGTCTTCACCAAGAGCTGCTACGCGAAGATGGACATGATGACGCCGGTCCGCATCGCAATCGGCGTCGTCGTGCTGAACTTCGTACTCAACGTCGGCTTGATCTGGACACCGCTCGGCGAGACATCCCTTGCCTGGTCGACGGCGATCTGCGCCATACTCCAGTGCGTCCTGCTGATGCGGGCCGCGGGACGCCACGTCCAGCATCCGATCAACGCCGATGTGATCGGGTGCGCCCTGCGGGCCCTGCTGCTCTCGGCCGTGATGGGGGGAGGCGTCTGGTGGGCGTACACCCTCATGGGACCCTCCGAAGACTTCGCGGGTCAGATCATCAGACTGCTGCTGCTGGTGGTGGTCGGAACGGTGCTCTACGGGGGAGGCGCCAGACTGCTGGCGATGCCGGAACTCCGCTGGGCGTTGGGACGACGCTAGTCCGCCTGGACGGTCCACTCGCGTCCGTCGCGTTCGACCGGCCGATAGAGCGTGTCTCGTTCGACCGGACGGAATCCGGCTTCGCGGGCCGCACGCTGAAGATCGCGCTGCGTGACCTCCTGATGCGTTCCGGCTCCGTCGACCTTGGTGATGTCGTACCAGACCACGGTTCCGTCGATGTCGTCGGCCCCGTTCTGCAGCATGAACTGCGCCATCTCGAGCGTCTGCATGATCCAGAACGCCTTCACGTGCGGGAAGTTGTCGAGCATGATCCTGGACACGCACATCGTCCTGAGATTCTCGAGTCCCATCGGCCCCGGGAGATGCTCGAGTTCGCTGTCGTCCGGGATGAACGGCAGAGGAATGAGCGTCTGGTAGTAGCCGGTGTCGCAGGTGGAGGGAAGCGGCTGCAGTCCGGCGGCGGCGGTGTCGGGATGCGTGAGCACCACCGCGTCATGGTTCGAGCCTTCGTGATCGATTCCCGTCTGGACTTCGGCACCATGGTTGCGGGCCCACTCGAGCAGCGTCCGATCCTGCTCCTGACGAAGCAGCTGCAGATGGCGGATTCGATCGGCGAACGTCTCCACGTGACCGTAGAGCATCGTCGCATTGGTGTTCAGTCCCTCTTCGTGGGCGATGCGATGCACGTCCAGCCAGCGGTCTCCACTGATCTTGCCGCGGTGGGTCTCGGAGTGGACACGGTCGTCGAAGACCTCCGCACCTCCCCCGGGAAGCGAACCGAGGCCGGCCTCCTTCAACTGGCGGATCACCCATCGGATTCCTTCCGCACCGTCACGACCCCGTTTCGCGATGCGGGCAAGGTGCACGACTTCGACTGCGGTGAATGCCTTGATGTGGACGCGGGGTGCCGTCTCGCGGATGGCACGCAGCATGTCGACGTAGTACTCGAACGGAAGCCACGGGTGCAGTCCACCGACGATGTGCATCTCCGTCGCACCGGCGTCGATGGCCTTGATCGCCTCCTCGCGGATGTCGTCGAGCGAGTACTCGTAGGCGCCATCCTGCTCACGCTTGCGATAGAAGGAGCAGAACTTGCAGCTGAGGGCGCAGATGTTCGAGTAGTTCAGGTGGCGATTGACGTTGTACCAGACCACATCGCCGTTCAGACGATGCCGGACCAGATTCGCCAGCGAGCAGACCGTCCAGATGTCCGTGGTGGTGAACAGGGCCATTCCCTGCTCGGCATCGAGGCGACGACCGGCGATCACGGCTTCCACGATCGGCACGATGTCCTGATCGCGGACATGTTCGATCAATCGGTCGGGAGAGACATCATTGGTGGAAAGCATGGTCATGGATATGGCGATTGTATCGATCAACCGGCCCTCCGAAGCGACAAGATCCTCAAGCACGCGACAACTCCTTCAGGACGACGTCCAAATCGGCCCTGAAGGCTCAAATGCCGAAAACCCTCCTTGAGGTGATGGGCAAGGAAACCGATGAAGTCGGATGCCGGGGAGGCACAACCGGGTTGTCCCGTGGAGGCGAAAATGTCCCCGCACATCGATGCAAACACCGCCGGAGACGGCACCACATCCTCCAGCAACGGATCCGACGAAGTGATGGATCTACTCGCCCAGGTGGAGTCCCAGTTCGACCGGATCCGTTCCCTTCGCAGGGATCAGGACGACGTGGTTCGGGACCTGACCACCCGGTCGGAGGAACTCGAACAGGCCGAAAGCCGTCTTCAGCAGCGGGAAATCGAGCTGCAGGACGAGTTCAGTCTTCGCGACGATCGACGTCGCGACGAAATCGAATCCCACCTTGCAGCCCTGCAGATCGCCTCCTTCACGATCGCCAGACGCGGTCGTCGACTCCGGGAATTCGATGCATGGATGGAACGAGCCCAACTCGATCGACACCGCATGCGACGCCGGCTCAAGGGCATGCGGCACGCACTTCGAAGACTGCTCCGTGAACGCGAGGAGGTCCGGATCCAGCACGACGAGGCCGAGGAGAATCGTGCATCGGACCGGAACACCATCGAGCAGCAGGAGCAGCGACTCTCCATCGCCGCGTCCAAGATCAGGCAGTTCTCCGAACTGCTCCAGGAACAGACCGACCGCATGGAGGAAGGTGCGGCGGCGATGGTCGAGGCCGAGAAGCTGCGGTCGAGAATGCGGCGTCTGGAAGCAGAACTGATCGAGACCCGAAACCGACCTTCGAGCGAGGAACCGGTCGTGGTCGAAGTCGAGGTCGAGGTTCCCGCCGAAGCGGATCCCGCTGCGACTGCGCACCTCCAACGGAGACGATCGAGGCTGGCTCGATTCCGGCATCTGCTGCGCGAGCAGGCCCGAAGACTGCCTCAGGTCGCGCAGCTGGAAGCTGCCCGACGAAGACAGGAAACCCAGCTCATGGAACAGCAGCATCATCTGGACGAGGTCCGAAGGGTGTTGACCGCCTCGGAGGAACGGATGATCCGGAAGTGGGCTGCGTCACGGGCGATCCACGTCACCGGCTGGATCATCCTGCTCATGATGCTTCTGGGCGCAGGCAGCTGGCTCGCCGCGGACACCTTCGATCCGCCGAGCATGCGTTCGACGGTCGTCGTCCAACCCGCCGTCCCGGCGGATCAGACCGTCGCACCCGAAGTCATCGAACACTGGAAGAACTGGCACATCGATCTCGTCGACAGTGAAGGGTTCCCCCGGAAACTGGCCAGGCGATACACCGAACAGACCGGGATCGCCATCGACCCCCAGCTCGTGCAGCGAAGGATCGAGCAGGTGATGGAGACCAACGGAACCGAAACGGACGCCATCCAGTTCTCCATGGTGGGGCGATCCGGTGACGGAACCCGCGACTGGCTGGATGCGTTCGCGAGAACGCTCGTGAGCGAATCCGCACGGACGGCCCGCAGCCGGCCGAATCCGATTCTCGCCCAGGTACGGAACCGATACACCGAATCGGGTCGTGAACGACTCGCTCGCAGCGAGGGGAGACCGATCGACGACACCAGGCTTCGGACCAGTCTGCTCGTGTTCGGCATTGCGATGATCGCGTGCCTGATCATCGGCCTCGTCGTGTTCTCCCGACTGACGAAAGCGAATCGACTCGTCGACGATGCCGATGATCCGATCCTCGAATCGACGCCGCTCTTATCGGACTGAGGCCGCCATGTTCGGATTCTGAGGCCGCCGCGGAGGAAATTTCGCCTCAACTGCAGGACCGGGCGAAGTGATCGGGCCATTGCGTCGATCGTCCTTCTGGAGCACGACGATGCTTGAAAGCCGAAAACAACCAGCCAACGATGAGCACCTCGGAAACCCGATTCCGTTTCCAACCGCCGCGGCATGCGGCGGAGAGTCCTCGCCGATGTTCGACTCGATCCAGTTTGCGAAAATGGCACTCGAACTGGCCGATCGACGCATGCAGAATCTTGCAAGCATGCTCGACTGCCTGGGTCACTTCGACGAGGATTCCGACGGTCCCCGGGCTGCCTGAGCGGATTCCACCAGCGACTGCAACCGAGCGTTCCGGTACACGGAGTCCGAGAGGAATCGGACTCTGACCATTTCAATGCGCGGTGGGGCAGGCATCGAGACGGTCGACTCGTCGGTCGGATTCTCGTCCACCGGATCCGTGGTGAAACGGCCGTCGCTGCTCTCGGCGATCATCGCGTTCGACACGATCGATTCCGCCTGGAGGCCCTCCTCGGATTTTCCGGGATCGACGCGTTCCTTCGATCCGATCAAAGGCGTCGCAACGGATGCCGCGGTACTTCGCCGGGGTGGTCCGATGTGGAAGTAGGTGCCGGCCGGCCAGGTCGCGATGTAGCCCGAACCGGTGGCGATGTACTCCGATCGGGGAAACACCGCCCACAGTCCGGCGGCGCGACGCACGAAGCGACCGTCCGGCGTGTTCTCCTGCATGAGCTGCTCGAAGCCGTAGGGAATCTGGATCCCGTACTCCACCTGCCGCAGGCTCGTGGAGAGATCGGAGGAGTCCTCGACGAAGGAATCCACGGGAACGAGCTCCTGGTGCAGCGGCTCCTGCGCCGATGCGGCCGAAACGATCCCCGACAGCATGCACAGCATCAGCACCCCATGAAGGGCGCGACGCGGGGATGGGGTTGATGCCGATCGACCGGTGGTCATCCGGATGCTCCGGGAAAAACGAAACTGCTCATGGACAAGAGTACACTCATCGACCTCGACGGCCACGAACCATCGTCAATTTCGGGGACGAACTCCCACAGGCACCGGAGGAACGCATGGCAGGTCAATCAACACCGATCACGGCTGCGATCCTCGTCGGGGGGTCGTCACGACGAATGGGTCGCCCCAAGCACGACCTCGTCCTCGATGACGGTCGGACGATGATCGATTTCGTGCTCGAGGCCTGCCGGTGCGTGACCGATCGCATCGTCGTATCGGGTCCCGGCGACATCCTCCCGGACCTCCCCCACATCGCCGACCGCCGTGACGGAGCGGGGCCGCTGGCCGGCCTCGAGGCCATCCTCGCCAGCGGACTCGACGAACGCTATCTCCTCGTTCCCTGCGACATGCCCGGACTGCGCGGCGAGGATCTGTCGAGACTGACGGAATGCGACGGCGACATCGTCGTCTTCGAATCCGAGTCGGACGGCATGCCGCGTTCGCTTCCCGCGGTGTTCCACACGAGGGTCGCGACGGATCTCACGGAACGCCTCGAATCGGAGGACCGTTCACTGCACGGATTCATCGACCGTCACGGTCCCGAGACGGTCCCGGCTCCGCCGGAGGATCGACTGTTCAACATCAACGACATCGACGACCTCAAGGCATGGAACGCGTCACGTGACCGCGGTTGAACTTCGTTCGATGCGCACCGGCACCCCCTTGAAGGCCGGGGTGCGTGATTCCGGATCGACGCGACGCGGAATCAGCACGTTCGCCTCCGGGTAGTACATGACCGCGTTTCCGGGACGGATGTCGATTGGCCTGGCGAGCACCTCGAGTCGACCGATCCCGGTCGAGACGGTGACGCGGTCGTCGGCTTCGAGCCCCAGACGACGCAGATCGTCGGGATGCATGAGCACGACGTCTCGTCGATCCTGTCCGCGGTAGAGATCCGATTCCTCGTAGACCACGGTGTTGAACTGCCCTTCGCTGCGGATCGTCATCAACCGCAGCTCGTCGTCGGCCAGCGCCGGTTCACGAGGCAGCGACACGTCGTGGACATGGGCACGTCCGGTCGCCGTCGCGAACTTCGGGGAATGGAAGGTGCGGCCCTCGATCTGGAACTCGCCTCGCGACGATTCGATGTCGCCGACCTCGTCGTATCCGGGAACGACCTTCGCGATGAGTTCGCGTATCGCCGCGTGGGACCGAAGCGACTCCCAGTCGATTCGGCCGCTGCGCCCGAGCAGCCGGGCGGCGATGTCGACGATGACATCCACCTCGCTGCGGGGTCCGGCATGACGCGGCGTGCCGCCGTCGCTCATCCGGACGAAGTTGAACATCGACTCCTGCGTGGTCGGCTGGGATTCCTCGTCGCGAGGCAGGACCGGGAGGACGATGGTTTCACGACCGCAGCCCCAGGCGTGTCCCGTGTTGAGCGTGGTCGACATGTGGACGACCTGATCGATGCACCGGAAGGCCTCCGCGGCGAACGTCGCGTCCGGATTCGAACCGTACAGATTGCCGCCGAGGCACAGTGCGAACCGGACGTCGCCCTTGCGGGCGGACTCCATGCAGGCCAGCGTGTCCATCCCGGGGGACTGGGGCATCGGAACATCGACGGCCTGCTCGAGTTCGCGGAAGAACGCGTCCTTGAGCCTGGGCACGACGCCCATCGAACCGATGCCCTGCACGTTGGAATGGCCACGCAGGGGAAGCAGTCCGCAGCCGGGCTTTCCAAGCTGCCCCAGGGCGATCGCGAGGTTGGCGATCATCTGCACGTTGCCGACACCGTGGGCATGATGGGTGATGCCCATCGCCCAGCAGAAGATCGTCCGCTTCGAGTCGGCGCAGATCTCCGCAAGGGCGTCGATCGTCTCCTGATCCACGCCGCTGCGCAGCACGATCTCCTCGGGCTCGAGGTTGCTCACCGAATCGGCCAGCGCATCCCATCCCTCCGCATGATCACGGACGAACGCGGCGTCGACGGCATCGCGGTCCATCAGCGATCTGATCACGCCGGCGAGCAGCCATCCATCGCCGCCGACGTGTCCCTGGACGTAGAGATCGTTGATGTGCGATGCACGCAGCATGCTCCGCACGTCCGAGGGGACCTTGAAGCGGTCGAGACCGAGTTCGCGAAGGGGATTGATGACCACAACCTTGCCCCCACGCCGGCGGACCTCGACGAGCGATCGCATGAGTCGTGGGTGGTTGGAGGACGGATTCGCCCCGATCAGCACCACCAGATCGCATTCGTGGAGATCCTCGAGCACGACGGTGGCGGTGCCGGATCCCGTCACGGAGCCGAGCCCGACCCCGGAAGCCTGATGGCAGTAGTAGGAGCAGTTGTTGATGTTGTTGGTGCCCCAGCAGCGGGCCAGCAGCTGCAGGAGGAATCCCGCCTCGTTGGAGGATCTGCCCGAGAAGTAGAAGAACGACTCCTCCCGGGCGGTGACCCGCAATCTGTCCACGATCCGGTCGATCGCCTCGTCCCAGGACAGGGGCCGATACCGGTCGTCGAGCGGACCGCAGCACATCGGCTGGGTCAGTCGGCCGGCCGCCTCCAGTTCGCGAGGGGTCATCGACTGCATCCGCGAAATCGAGACGTCGTCGAAGAAATGCTCCGGAATCGCTCCCTGCAGATCCGCCGCCATCGCCTGAACCGACTTCTTGCAGACCTCGGGGAATCGACCGGCCTCGTTGACCATGCCGCCACGCTGCCCGCCCATCCCGAGCGCACAGGTCTTGCAGGCGTTGCGGCTCCGCATCGCCTTCCACATTCGAAGGAAGCCGCCGGTCGCCCGGGCCTGTTTCAGGGTGTAGAAAATGGCCGGCCAACCGCCGGCAGCCTTGACGCGTCGCACAGTGAATCTCCTCGCCAATGGTACGTCATCGCGGAGGACGGGTCGATGCTCCTCGACTAGCATGCCCACATGACCGAGGCCGGGCCCGAAACGGGAGACAATCAGACGAAGGGACGCATCCTGATCATCGATCCGGGCGCGGTCAGTCGCGCGATGCTGAGCGACTTCCTCACCTCAAGCGGATACGAGATCGAACTCGCCGAGGGAGCCGATGAGGCGCTTCTGCGACTGGAGGACCAGGACATCGACCTGGTCATCCTCGATACCGACCTCGATACCGGGCATGGATTCGGACTGCTCAAGCAGATTCGCAAGCGGTTCATGGCCGCGGTGCTTCCGGTGATCATCGCCTCGTCGCGCGATCAGGCCGACGTGGTGGTCGAGTCGTTCCGTCACGGCACGAACGACTATGTCACCAAACCCGTCAACTTCCCGGTCCTGCTCGCACGCATCCAGGCGCTGCTCGCCGTTCGCAACATGCCGCTGCCGGCGGGCGAACACGACACCACCGTCCACATGATGACCGAACTGGATCTTCCCGGCGTCGATCATCGGCTGCAGGAGGCGGTCGGGGGCGCCCGGAAGCTCCGGGCGATCTGCGACATCCTGCGGGACAAGCTCGACGCCCAACGGGCCACCGTCTACCGGTTCGATGCCCCGAGAAACGAACTGCTGACCGTCGTGGCGCATCGCGACGAGACCTCCGGCAGCGACGAGTCCCTGCTGATCAGGATGCCGGCCGACCGCGGACTGGCCGGAGCCGCCCTGGTCAACGACGAGATCATCAACGTCGACGACGCCTACCTCGATGACCGGTTCAACCGGGACATCGACCAGCGGACCGGCTTCCGGACCCGCAGCGTCATCGCCTTTCCACTGCACACCGACGATGGCGAGCCCATCGGCGTCGCCCAGGTGCTGAACCAGCGCGACGGCGCCTTCGACTTCGGCCACCTGAAGATGGTCCGGCAACTGGCTCCACGCTGCGCGGCATCGCTGTCGCTCGCCTTCTTCGAATCGGACGACGAGCTGAACCTCGCCGAGACGATCGTGGCCAGCCCCGCGATCGATTCCCTCGCCGAGACGATTCTGCCCGCCATTCCGGCCCATCTGAACGACAGCCACGCCTACGGATCCACGCAGAGCGAGAAGCAGAATCCGTACGCGTTCGTCGGGCAGACCATCGGACGCTACAGCGTCACCGATGTGCTTGGAATCGGGGGACAGGGATTCGTCCTCAACGGGCACGACGACCTGATCGGCCGGGATGTGGCCATCAAGATGGTGAACATCGACGTGAACAGGCACCCCATGGCACGCGACCGGTTCATGCACGAGGTCCGCACGATGGGGCAGATCAACCACCCCAACACCGTGAGCATCTACGACGTGGGTGAGATCGAGGATTCGCTCTTTCTCGTGATGGAGAAGGGCGACGGCGGCACCGCCCTGAAGCTGATCGAATCAAGCGATCGCGTCCCGTGGCCCAGAGCGGTCGAGATCATCAGCGACTCCTGCCAGGGCCTCGATGCTGCGCACCGGCGCGGACTGATCCACCGGGACATCAAGCCCGACAACATCCTGCTGACCAGTGACGGATCCGGCAAGCTGACGGACTTCGGTCTCGCCCTCGCACCGAACACCGAGGACGTGGCGGGAGCCGGCCACATCGTCGGTACACCCCACTACATGAGTCCGGAGCAGTGCCGGGGAAGCGATGTCGACCATCGAAGCGACATCTACTCCCTCGGCGGCACGTTCTACCACCTGCTGGTGTCGCAGCCTCCGTATCCGAAACGACCGAAGCTGCACGATCTGCTCCACGCACACATCGAGGAACCGGTCCCCGATCCGCTGGCGATCGACCCGACCCTGCCCAAGGAATGCGCGACCATCGTCAAGATGGCGATGGAGAAGGAACCGGAGCATCGATACCAGAACGTCCACCAGATGCTCCAGGATCTGGCGTGGCTGGGCGAGCTGGCCCGCACCGGAATCTGAACGACCCCGAGGGGGGCACGTCGAAGCCGTGGTAGCATGCCCTCCATGACGGACGAATCAACGACCAACTCCCTCTTCGTGACCCCTCGTGTGGATGGGCGGGCCCTGTGGCTGCGACTGCGCGGACCTTCGATCAACGAACGGGAGGCTCAGATCATCACCAGCGAAGCCGGTATGGAGATCGAACAGGCCGACGACGTCAGCACGTTCCTCGTACTGGACATGCAGGACGTCTCGTTCATCTCCAGCATGGGAATCGGCATGCTGCTCGATCTGCGCAACCGTGCGGGACAGCGCAAGATGAAGATCGTGCTCGCACACGTCGGAGACCAGCTGAACGATCTGCTGAGAATCGTGAAGCTCGAGAAGGTGCTGTCGCTCTGCACCACCGATCGCGATCTGAAGCGGGCACTCCGCTGATCATCCGACGGCCTTCGCCGCCTCGTCGATCCGATCCCACGCACTCCTGACGTGATCCATCGTGGTCCGCCACTGACCGATGCAGACGCGAAGCGCGATGCGGCCGCCGAGTTCGCAGTGCGTCAGACTCATCGCACCGGAATCATTCAGACGATCCATCAACGTCTTCGTCGCGGCGTCGCCGCCGTGGTGCCGGAAGCAGACGAGATTCAACGAGCGGGGGGCGACCAGCTCGAGTTCGGCCGACGCCTCGACCCATGACGTGAACTGCTCGGTCAACCGGACATGGTCCCGCACCATCGTCCGCAGCGCCGTGAGCCCGATGCCGCGGTACAGGAACCACAGCTTCAAGGCGCGGAATCGCCGCCCGAGCGGAATCTGCCAGTCGCGGTAGTCGATGACCTCGCCGCTTTCGGTGGCGCGGTTCCTGAGATACTCGGGCATGATGGACATGGCGGACACGAGCAAACGTGTGTCGCGCAGCCAGAGACAGCTGCAGTCGAAGGCCGCCCCCATCCATTTGTGCGGATTGAAGTTCCAGCTGTCGACATGCTCGATGCCCTCGTGCATGTCCCGATGCTCCTCGCACAGGGCGGCGGTTCCCATCATCGCCGCGTCGACGTGCACCCAGAGCCCGTGCGCTCTCGCGATCGCGGCGATCCTGGCCAGCGGATCGAACGCTCCGGACGCGGTCGTGCCGAGCGTGATGTTGACGAAGAACGGGCGTGCTCCGGACTCGAGGTCCTCCAGCAGTCGCCGCTCGAAGTGGTCCGGACACATCCTGAATTCCGAATCGCTCTCGACGAGCCGGAGGTGGTCGCTGCCGACTCCGCAGAGGCGCACCCCCTTCTCGATGCTCGAATGCGAATGCTGCGAGGTGTAGGCGACCAGCGGCGATGCGGACTGGTCGAGCCCCGCCGTCGCCGTCCGTCCTTCCGTGGCGCGTTCACGAGCCGCGACCAGACACGAGAGCACGGCGCTGGATGCCGTGTCCTGCAGCACGCCGCCGCCGGGGCCGTCCGAGTCGAATCTGAACGCGTCGGGCAGACCGAGCGCGCGGGCGGTCCAGTCCATCATGCGCATCTCGACTTCGGTGCAGGCCGGACTGGTCGACCAGAGCATGCCCTGGGTTCCCATGCCGGTCGAGAGCATGTCACCCAGCAGCGAAGCCTCGGACGCATTGCATGGGAAGTACGCGAACCAGTTCGGGGACTGCCAGTGCGAAAGCGCCGGAACGACCAGGCGGTCCATGTCGGCGAGGATGGCATCGATCGCCTCGGGATCCTCGGGAGCCTCCGAGGGCAGGGCGTCGTAGATCGAGCCGGGCTCGACCGACGCCATCACCGGCAGCTCGGAGACGTTCCGCCGGTAGTCGGCGATCCAGTCGACGACCTTGTGCCCCGATCGACGGTACTCGTCGAGGCTCACGACATCATGGGGCAGCGGTTCCATCGTGATCAGGCCGGCAGGGTGGCCAGTTCGCCCTGTACCTCGTCCATCAGCCGCTTCATGGTCGCCGGGCCGAAGTCGAACGTCAGCTCGGCCGCCTCGAAGAGTTCGGGCAGGGGACGCGATCCGCCGAGGGTCATGGCCTTCCGGTAGTTCTCGATCGCCTGACCGCGGTCCTGCCGGTACTGCATCCAGAGCTGGAGTGCGCCGAGCTGGGCGATGCCGTACTCGATGTAGTAGAAGGGGACGTTGAAGAGATGCAGCTGACGGTGCCACTGCTTGGCCCGTTGCGCCTCGAATCCGGTCCAGTCCACGTTCGGACCGTACAGGCCGTCGAGCTCGAGCCAGTAGATGTCGCGCTGCTCCTGCGTATGGTTCGGGTGGGTGTAGATCCAGTGCTGGAACGCGTCGATGGTGGCGATCCAGGAGAGTGTCCGAACGATTCCCTCGAGGTGGGCGCGTCGAGCGCGGTTCGCCGCATCCTCGTCGTAGAACTCGTCGAGATAGGGATGGGCGAGCAGCTCCATGCTCATCGAGGCGACTTCGGCGAACTCGATGGGGAGGAAGTGGGTCCGGTAGGCGACGAGCGGTTCGTCGCGAGAGAGCATCGCGTGGAACGCATGCCCGGCCTCGTGCACCATCGTCTCGAGATCCCGCTGCATGCCGGCCGCGTTCATGAAGATGAAGGGGACACGCTTGCGATCGCGGTCGTACTGGTAGCCGCCCGGCGCCTTGCCCTTGCGGGATTCCAGATCGAGGCAGTCGCCGCCACGAAGCGAATCGAACATCGTGCCCAGGGATCCGTCCATGCGATGGAAGAGCGACGAGGTCCGTTCGACCAGATCGTCGGCGGTCTTGAACGGACGCAGCGGATCGCGCCCCTTGAGATCGACGTCGAGGTCCCACGGACGAAGGCTGTCGACGCCGAGGGCGTCGGCCCGCTGGGCGTTGAGCTCGTGGTAGATCGGAACGCAGATCGTCCGCGCCGCCTCGTGGAACTGCTGGCAGTCGGCCGGCGTGTAGTCGAACCGATGCATGGCCGCGAAGGCGTACTCCATGTAGTTCTCGTGGTCGGCATTCGCCGCCATGCGATCACGCAGCTTGACCATGCCGTCGAAGTGACCGTCGATGGCCTCGTGATCGCGATAGCGGCGCTGCACGATCGCGGACCATGCGGCTTCGCGGACGGAGCGGTCGTTCTCCTGAACGAACCGGGCCATCTGCGGCATCGTGTATTCCTCGCCCTGGTACTCGACGGTCATTGCGCCGTTGATCTCGTCGTACTGCTGACCGATCTTGGTGTCCTCGGTCTGCAGCGGAATGTTCTCCTCGCGGAAGAGATGCACGTCGGCGTCCAGATTCCTCAGATAGACCCCGTAGCGCTCCTGATCGAGATCGTCCGCGAACGGGCACTGGACGATTCGTCGATCGAGCTGGAACGACACGTCCTTGAGCTTGGGTTCGACGTGCTCGACGAAACCGAGGAATGCATTCTTGGCGTCCTCGTCGTCGGTGTGGCAGGTCATCCGGATGTACACGTTCGCCTGCGCTTCACTGGCCGCGGCGTCGAGTTCGCTGCGATCGAGCAGCAACTGCTCGAGGCAGCCTGCGCATTTGAGATCACGTTCGATGAGGGCACGATAGAGCGGCTCGAGCTGGGCCCAGTCGAGGCCGTCGATGTCGGTGGGAACGAAGTCGTTTGGCAGCGGATAGGTGGTCATTTGATCTCTTCCAGATGATGGTCTTCGATCCCGCGGACGGCCACGGGGATGGATGGCATTTCAAGCTGATCCTGCAGGGCGATGGCCAGGTGACCGGCATGCAGTGCATCGGAACAGGGTACGAAGAGCGTCGAGCCGCTGCCACTGACGTGGACCGGACCCTCGGCGATTGCGGCGACACGATCCCTGTCCCGGGCCAGGTCGGGGGCGACCCGCATCGCGGGATCCGCCAGATCGTTGAAGAAGGCCTCGAATCCCGGGACCGAGGTCCCGTCGAACCCGCGGACCTCGGCGCTGCGACGAACCACCGGTGGTTCGTCGTCGAAGGCCGCGTAGACCGAACCGGTCGGGCAGGCCATGTCGGGCAGCACCAGCACCGCGTGGAACTTCGGAACATCCGCGTGACGAACGAGCTTGTCGCCCGTTCCTTCGACGATCGCACTCCCGCCTCGAACGAGGAACGGCACGTCGCTGCCGAGACCGGATGCGATCGCTTCGAGCTGCGAGGGATCGAGACCGAGTTCGTAGAGCACGTTCACGGCTCGAAGCATGGCCGCGGCGTTGGAGGATCCTCCCCCGAGTCCACCCCCGACCGGAATGCGCTTCTGCAGCTTCATCTGAACGGGCAGCGTCCGGCCCACATGCGATTCGAGCGCCTGATGCGCCCGCACCGCCAGATCGGACGTGATCGGCCAGTCGATGTCGCTGGTTCGTCGTGCGTCCTCGTGCCACAGGATCGCGTAGCGAGAGAACCGATCGGGCTCCAGCTGCGTCACCTCCAGGTCGTCGACGAAGTCGAGGGTGACCATCCACGATGCGATCGGATGCATGCCGTCCTCACGAGGAGGATCGACGGCCAGCAGCAGATTCAGCTTGGCAGGGCAGGTGGTTGTGATGACGTGCCGGGTCGGCATGCAAGGGGCTCCTGAATCTCAAATGGTATTCTAGAAGCATGGATGAGGGGAAGAGACAACCGGACAAGCAGCCTCGACCCGAAGACGCCACGGTCATCGGAGAAGACGCTTCCGCCACGAGGGAACGTGCCGCCGGGCCCATGCCCGAGACGATCGAGGGCTACCGCATCAAGCGACCCATCGGAGCAGGAGGCATGGGAAGCGTCTACCTGGCCCAGCAGGAGAGTCCGAGACGGAATGTCGCCATCAAGATCATGAATCCGGGCGTCGTGTCGTCAAAGGCGCTTCGACGATTCGAGTTCGAGGCGCAGACGCTCGGCAAGCTCCAGCATCCTTCGATCGCGCAGATCTACGAGGCGGGAACGTACGACGACGGCTCCGGAGCGAGACCGTACTTCGCCATGGAATACGTTTCCAGCGGAAAGGAACTCGGCGACTACGTCTCGCACAAGTCCCTTGATACGAAGCAGCGACTCGAACTCTTTCGGACTGCCTGCGAGGGCATCGAGTACGGCCATCGAAGAGGCGTGATCCATCGCGACCTGAAACCTGGAAACATCCTCGTGGACATCGAGGGTCGTCCGAAGATCATCGACTTCGGCGTCGCGCGGAGCACCGAGAGCGATTCGGTGAACGCGACGCTTGCGACCGAGGCGGGTCAGCTCATCGGAACCCTCCAGTACATGAGCCCGGAACAGGTCGAACTGGATCCGAGCGATCTGGATACACGAAGCGACGTCTACGCATTGGGAGTGATCCTGTTTCAACTGCTGACGGACCAGCTCCCGTACGACCTGTCGGGAGTCAGCCTGACCAAGGCCGGACGGCTCATCAACGAAATGCAGCCGAAGAGGCTTGGTGACATCAAGGCGAATCTGAAGGGGGATCTCGAAACGATCTGCCTGAAGGCGCTCGAGAAGGATCGCAACCGGCGATACCAGTCGATCGGCGATCTTTCGGAGGACCTCCGCCGATACCTCGAAGACGAACCGATTCTGGCAAGACCTCCGACGAAGGCCGAACAGTTCCACCGGCTGATTCGAAAGAACAAGACCGCTTCGATCGCCGCGGCGGTCGTAGCGTTCGCATTGATCGCAGCGACGGTGGTATCCATCCTCTTCGCATTCGAAGCGGGCAGGCAGCGGGATGCGGCCGAGTTCGCACGAAAGCAGGCCGAGGAGAAGACGAGAAGTCTCGAGACCGTCACCAACTTCCAGACCGACCAGATTTCGGGCATCGACATCACGATGATGGGAAGTTCGCTTCGCAGGAACATCCTCGACGTGTTCGACGGCGATGCGAAGAGACTCGACGGCATCGACTTCACGGGAATCGCACTGGAACTGATCAACGATCACATTCTCGAACGAACTCTGGAGCTGATCGGCACGGAACTCGAAGACCAGCCGCTGGTACGCGCAGAGCTGCTGCAGACAATCGCCAGTACGAGAGTCGGACTCGGATTGGCGAAGCAGGCCCTGGCCCCGCAGAAGGAGGCTCTGGCGATCCGATTGGAGCAGCTTTCCCGCGACGACCCGGATTCGATCCGATCGATCGGTGCGATGGGGATCCTGCTTCGTGCCCTCGGGCAGTTCGAGGATGCGACGCCGTATTACGAGGAGGCTCTGGCGAGCAGCCGCACGAAATGGGGGGAGAACGATCCCCGGACACTCTCCGCCGCGAACAACATGGTCCGACTTCTCCACAGTCAGGGGGAGTTCGAGCAGGCCGAGTCGCTCTGCGAGAACACACTCGATGCCCGGCGAATCATTCTCGGAGATGAACATGCGGATACGCTGAAGTCGAACTTCACCCTCGGAGTGATCCTGCACAGCCAGCTCCGGTACGACGAAGCGATGCCCCGCTACGCGGAGACGCTCGAGATACGCCGCGCAAAGCTCGGCAATCGCAACGCGCTCACGTTGTTCACCATCAACGCGATGGGCGTCCTTCTGAAGGATCAGGGCAAGTTCGTGGAAGCAGAACCGTACTTCACCGAAGCCCTCGACGGCTTCAGGCAGGTCCTGGGCGACGAACACTTCAATACCATCTGGTCCGTCGAGATGATGGGCTTTCTTCTGAAGGAGCAGGGCAAGTTCGCCGAGGCTCGACCCTACTTCGAGGAATGGTTGAGCAGCCGCCGAAAAACGAGCGGCCCGACACATCCACTGACCGTCAAGGCCATCACCGGGCTTCGGGATCTGCATGCCCAGTGGCACGAAGCCGAACCCGACGCAGGCCATGATGCCATCGCCGAACGATACAAGTCGCAGTTGGATGCGGCATCCGGACAACACACGGAGTAGGTGGCGCATCCCCGATCAGCACTGCCGAAGCCGAGTCGGCAACACAACACCGTCCTCGAATCACATCAAGGAGACCCATCATGTCCATACCAATCTCGACGACGTTCGACTTCGATGGTCACACCATCGTTGAATACAAGGGAGTCGTGCGCGGCATCGTGGTCCGATCACCCACCATTTCCCAGGGAATCCTGGGCGGACTCAAATCCGTCATCGGTGGAAAGATCGGCGCGTACACCAACATGTGCGAACAGGCGCGACAGGACGCCTTCGACCATCTGCTGGAGCATGCCGGCGAACTGGGCGCCAATGCCGTGGTGGGGTTCCGCTACGACTCCGCTGAGATCGGCGAAAGCGCCACTGAAGTGCTCTGCTACGGCACTGCAGTGGTCATCAAGCCCAACTGATTCCTCCGCGTTACCCTAGTCCTCATGGGTGAGGGCACCGGACAACCGGACAACACGCCGAGACCCGATGACGCCACGATCATCGGGGGCGA
>DEYK01000052.1:0-23589 GCA_002364485.1 Phycisphaerales bacterium UBA3160 | reverse complement strand
CGATGCCATCACATCCGGGATGGAAGAGCCCGCGGCTCCGTAGAACTCAGACGTCCGTCCACGGCGTGCGGTCACGGGTCGAAACCGTGAACTCACAACCGGGCATGGCCGAGACCAGCCGGTCACGCAGATGCGGAAGGTACCCACGCTCGGTGTTCGTATGCCCGGCAAGGATCACCGTGATGCCGCGATCGACCGCCGCCAGCACGTCGTGATGCCGCATCTCGCCGGTGACGAACATGGTGCACCCATTGGCCGCCGCTTCATCCAGCAGCGAGCCGCCCGCGCCCGGACACAGTCCGACCCGCTCGTGCCGCTCGGGGCCGCTGCGGCCCTCGGCGACCCGCACCGTCGACACCCCGAGATGCGTCTTCAGCGATGAGACCACATCGGCGGTCGAGTTCGGTTCCGCCAGATGCAGGCATCGCCCGACCCCCGTGTCGTGCATCGGACGGTCGGCCAATGGAATCACGTGTACCGGCGGTTCCTCGTAGGGATGCGCACTTCGCAGCGCCGCCAGCACCTCGGCGAGGCCCCGGTTGGAGCTGACCATCATCAGTCGGCGCTCGTCGACCCGCTCCATTTGTCCGGCCGCGCCGACCGCCGGGTCGCTGCCCGTGCCGCCGAGGAACGTGCCTTCGTTCTCGATGCTCGTCGAGCAGTGCGTGTAGTCGCCGATCGTGCCCGCGCCGGCATCACCCATTGCGCCGCGAACCGCGTCGACGGACTCGAGCGGCACGTAGGTCACCACCTTGCATTGTTCGTGTGCACCGAGTTCGGTGGCCGCCTGCAGCGGCGTGGCGTCGCCGGCGCCGATGCCGTCGGCCAGCCAGTCGGTCATGCCGCCGGGCGCCGCGTCGAGAGCGGTGTGCGGGCTGTAGAGCGCGATGTGCGACGATGCCGCCTCGAGCACGACCGCCGAGGCCGGATCGCCCGCCACCAGCCGCTTGAGGCCCGAGAAGATGGGGGGGTGGTAGGCGATGACCGCATCGGCATCGGCCCGCTTGGCCTCCAGGAGGACCTCCATCGTGAGATCGATCGTCAGAAAGGCCGTATGCAGCGTCCAGCCCGCATCACCTACGAGCAGGCCGACGTTGTCCCACGATGCCCCGTGGCACGTGGGCGCGACGGTTTCCATGGTGGCGACGAGATCCTGGATCGTATGCGGCACGATTGGCTCCTTATTGGCTGTTTGTACCACATGGAACCCTCTTCCAGCGAGCCGTCTATAATCGACAATCCTGACCCGTTCCCGGAGACACCCATGCGCAAGTTCAGCCTGACCGAATCCACCAATCCCGCCCTGAAGCACGATGAACTCTTCATCCCCGCCAGCGGAACCGAAACCGCCAGCGTCCAGGGTGTGGTCAACAAGACCGCCATGCTCACCGTGATCGCGGTCATCGGCGGCCTCATCGGCGTCAAGATCGCCCCATCGCTCGGCCAGGGCGCGATGTTCGGCGTGATGATCCTCACCGCAGTGGTCACCCTCGGCCTCTACTTCGCGGCCATGGCCAAGCCCATGGCCTCGGTGGCGCTCGCTCCGCTCTACGCGATCATCCAAGGGTGCTTTCTGGGCATCTTCACCAGCATGGTCGATGCGTGGCTCGCATCAGCCGACATCGCCGTCGCCGGCGGCGTCGCCCTGCAGGCCTTCGTGATCACCATCGCGATCCTGGCATCGATGCTCATCCTCTACACGCTCCGGATCATCCAGCCGACCCGCAAGTTCCAGGCCGTCGTCGGAACCTGCATGCTCGGCATCTTCATGGTCTACCTGATCTCGCTCCCTCTGATGCTGTTCGGCATCCAGATGCCGTTCATCTCGGTCTTCTCCACGCCGACCGAGGGCAGCGGCATGCTCATCGGGCTGGGGATCAACATCTTCATCCTGATCGTCGCCTCGCTGATGCTGATCATCGACTTCGGAATCATCGAGCAGAAGATCAAGGCCGGCTCGCCGAAGCGGATGGAATGGTTCTGCGGCTTCATCCTGCTGGTCGCCCTCGCCTGGATCTACATCCAGAGCGTGGAACTGGTGGCCCGCATCGCCGCCGCCAACCGTGACTGACATGACGACCGTTTCCACTTCAGCAACCTCCGAGGCGCACACCATGGCCCTGTCACCGATCGAGGACATCCTCGAAGATCTCCGTCAGGGCAAGGCGATCGTGCTCGTCGACGATGAAAATCGCGAGAACGAGGGCGACTTCGTCTGCGCCGCCGAACACGTCGACGTCGAGATGATCAACTTCATGACCCGCATCGGCGGCGGCTACCTCTGCGTCTCGCTCACCGGCGATGCCTGCGACCGGCTCGATCTCGGGCCCCAGTCGGCGGTGAACACCTCGCTTCGCACGACACCGTTCACCGTGAGCGTCGATGGTCATCCGCGGCACGGCGTCGGCACCGGCATCTCCGCGAGCGACCGGGCGAAGACGATCCAGCTGCTGACCGATCCGGCTTCGCGTCCGGACGACTTCGTGCGACCCGGTCACATCAACCCGCTTCGCGCCCGCGACGGCGGCACCCTCGTGCGGACCGGACAGACCGAAGGAAGCGTCGATCTGATGAAGCTGGCCGGACTGAAGCCCGCATCGTGCATCATCGAGATCGTCCGCGAAGACGGCGAGATGGCTCGCATGCCCGATCTCGAACGGATCTGCACCGATCTCGACCTGAAGATGTGCAGCGTCGAACAGGTCATCGAATACCGGCTGGCCCGCGAAACCCTCGTGGAACGCGTCGAGCCGCACGACGGAACACGAATCGACACCCCGTACGGTCCGTTCACGCTCTATGCGTATCGCAGCGCGATCGATCCCCTGCCGCACATCGCCCTGGTCGCCGGTGAACTCGCCGGACCGGACGAACCCACGCTCGTGCGGGTGCAGCGACGGGATCTGCTCGGCGACATCTTCGATACGTCCGACCGACCGACCGGCCGCCAGCTTCGCGGATGCCTGAGGCAGCTGCAGGAGGCGGGGCGGGGCGTACTGGTGTATCTGCGACCCGAGCACATGGGCGACGGCCTGCTCGATCAGCTGCAGAGCATCCAGCGGCCCGATCAGGACGATCCGGATCGCCCCGACCTGACCCGGGCCGACGGCATCGGATCATCGCGACCGATCGAGGAACGCGAACTGGGAACCGGAAGCCAGATCCTTCGGGATCTCGGACTCGGGAAGCTGCGACTGCTCGCCAACACCGAGCGACCCTATCCCGGGCTGCACGGCTACGGACTCGACATCGTCGAGCACGTTCCGATCGAGATCATCGAAGACCGGAGCTGAACCCGTTCAGTCCCGTCCGTTCAGACGGATCTGCATCTGCAGCGTCTCGAGCGCCTTCTCGCGATCACCAAGCTGCACGTAGGATTCACGCACCACCATGGCGGCCGCGTTGCGGACGCTCATGCTCATCTCGTCGGCGATCATGATCGGGAAGAGCACCTCGATGCGCTCCTCCGGCTGCAGATGCTGCCGAGCCTCCCAGACGCAGAGGATGGCGACCGCGTGGCCGTCGGACAGACCGTCGGCGATGTCGTTGGAGAGATGGAGCTTCTCCACGAACTCGTGTCCCTCGCGGAAGAAGGGATCCTCGTGGTGACCACCTTCGTGATCGCCTCTACCCATGACCTCGTCGCGAAGACGGATGATCGGATGGGGATCCATGCCGCGTTCCTCGAGTCGATGGATCAGCATCTCCATGGCCTCGAACGGATCCATGCCGCCGTGCCGGGCCATCTCCTCGTGCACCTCGTCGAACATCCGCTGGCCGACCTCGGGATAGTTGCGGGTCATGACCTTGTGAACCTCGTGGTGGATGGCCTCGAGATGCTCGTCGTCCATCATCTGATGGCCCATCAGGTGATCGCCCTGAGCCTGACCGAATCCCATGATCTCGTTCTGCAGACGGATGATGGGTCGGGGATCCATGCCGCGTGCTTCCAGTCGCTGGATGAGCATCTCCATGGCCTCGAACGGATTCATGCCGCCGTGCCGGGCCATCTCCTCGTGCACCTCGTCGAACATCCGCTGGCCGACCTCCGGGTAGTTGCGCAGCACGACCTCGTGGACCCTGTTGTGGATGGCCTCGAGCTCCTCGTCGCTCATCATGTGACCGTCCATCTGGTCCATGACGAGGCTCGGGAGGAAGCCGGGCATGCTCCGCATGTTGCCGCCGCCGGCCTGGCCGGTCATCTCCATGAAGCGTCCCATCGAGATCCGCTTGCCGTTGACGATGACCATGCTGTTGCTGTCCGCAGGCATGTCTCCGTACTGGGATCGGAACGATGCCCCGAGCGACGGAAGGTCGCCGAGCTGGGATCGGATCATTCCCATTGGAGCCTCGTTCAGATCCCCGTCGATCTCGATGACGTACTCGACTCTGGAAGAGTGAGCTGCATTCTCATGGTGTTCGCCGCGTGCGGCGGAGTTCGACTCACGGGATCGATCCTGGCTCTGGATGTTCGACTGGGCTCGAAGCTGAGCCCGCAGTGCGGCGACCTCCGCTTCGAGTGCTCTGGTCATCGCACTGTCCTTCGAATCGGTGTCCGCTGCGAAAGCAGGGAGGGCGAGGAATGCGGTGGCAAGGACGAGATGGATCTTCATGGCATGCTCCAGTGGATAGGTGGTAGTCCATCCATCTTATAGAGGTTCGGGCTTGCCGGGCGATCCGAGGAGACGGGGGTTTCAGGAGGAGATATGGCCCATCAATCCGAATCGTGGGCACGGGGCTCGATCGAGATCCGTTCCACCTGGGTGGGGGTGGTCGCGATCGCGGTGAATCGATGCCCATTTTCGTCGTGGGACTCGCCGGTTTCGGGAACATGACCGATGCAGGCCATCAGCCAGCCACCGACCGTGTCGTATTCCTCATCCTCGGGAAGACCGAGTTCCAGGGCCTCGTTCAGATCGTCGATGTGGAAGTTGCCGTCGACCTCGAATCGGCCGTCGGTCATCGTGTGCAGGCCCGGCTGATCTTCATCATCGGGCTCGTGTTCGTCGACGATCTCCCCGACGATCTCCTCGAGCACATCCTCGATCGTCACCAGTCCGGCGGTTCCACCGTACTCGTCGACGACCATCGCCATGTGCACCTCGGAACGCTGGAAGTCGGCCAGCAGATCGGCGACCTGCTTCGTCTCGGGTACCACGATCGGACGCCGCAGCAACGGCCGCAATGCGAACGCGGGATCCTGTTCACCCAGCCAGCGGACGAGGTCCTTGGCGTAGAGGATGCCGACGATGTGATCGAGGTCCTCCTCGTAGACGGGAATGCGGGAATGACCGATCTCCCCGATGAAGCGGCGGATCTCCACCAGATCGTCGGTGTACTCGAGTCCGTCGACGTCGGTTCGAGGCGTCATGACCTCTCCGACATCCGTACTCGTGAACTCCACGATGTTCTCGAGCAGAGCCACGGCGCCCTCGTCCAGACCACCCTCGCGGTGCGTCTGCTCGATGCTTCGAAGCAGTTCGGCTTCGGCTTCGGCCTGATCCGTGCTGTCGAGACTCGCGCCACTGAGCCGGCGGATCACCTCGTCCACGAACTTGACCATCCAGTGCAGCACATTGATCCTGATCGCGTACGCGCGGACCATCGGAAAGCAGGAGGAGACGACCGGGGGCGCGGCATGCCGGGCCATGCTCGAAGCCACGAGATCGATGGCGATCCAGAGCAGCACCACCCCCGTGGACAGACCGACCACGAAGCCGGGAAGCGAGAATCCGTCACCGGGAAGCCCGCTGAAGTCCACCACCCAGAGTCCAAGGCAGATGATTCCGGCCGCAAGCCCGTGCAGCGACATGGTGTGGGCGATGTCGTCGCGGCGCGGCTCCATGTCGCGCCAGAAACCGTCACGATCCGTTTCGGCGAGCTTGCGCTCGATCGCGGTTCGACCTCCGTTGCGGAGGATCATGGAGATCGCCATGGTGACGGTGGAATAGACCGCCGTCAGCAAGATGAGAACCCACCAGATGATCTCCCAGGCGATCATGCGTCACCTCCGAACACCGGACCGACGCCGATGGCGACGAGGATTCGATCCTCTTCGGCATGCATCCTCGCGTGCGATTCGGCATCGTGATCATCGTGCCCGCAGCAGTGCAGCAGGCCGTGGAGCATGTAGAGAAGCAGTTCGCGATTCACATCGTGACCACGATCGACGACGTTGCGACGCGCCTCGTCGAGACAGACCGCGATGTCCACATCCACCGGATCGCCCGGATCGCTGGCCTCGAAGGTCAGCACATCGGTCGGGGTCGGGTCGTCGTGGAACCGACTGTGCAGGTCGACCATCTCCGCATCGTCGATGACCCGCACCGCGACACGATGAAACTCGCGATCGATGTGGCCGCAGATCGATTCAAGATGCGCAGAAAGCCATCCCTCGTCGCAGTCGGATGACTCGACGTCGCAGGCAAGATTCAATCTCGGTTCTGGAGGGAGTTCCGACTCGCTGGACGAGCCGGGTTCCTCGCGATCGGCGATCGCATGGTCGGATGTGTTCATTGTCGAAGGACAACCTTGATGCTCCCAACCCGGAGCGGGGTGCGGCCGGACACCGCGATATGCACACGATACGACTCGAACCACTCCTGATCCAGTCAAAAACAACATGCCCCGCTCCAGAGCGGCCGGAGGGGGGCATTATCGGTACGGAACCGTGAATCGCGATCAACTCTCGCCGACGGTGACCGTCTGCAGCGCCCGCTTCATCGAGTCGTCGATGGGCTGAAGCGACGGCTTGACCCGTGCTTCGAACTCGTCCCGGAACTTGTTGACGATGGTCTTCACCGCCCAGTTGTTGCCGTCGGCGAGTCCGCAGATCGTGGTACCGGGAATGATTCCCATCGAGCCGGCGATCTCGAGCACCATGTCCAGGTCGTTGGTGTAGCCGTCGCCGCGCTCGATGCGGAGCAGCAGCTTGTACAGCCATTCGGATCCATCGCGACACGGGGTGCACTGTCCGCACGACTCGTTGCGGAAGAACCGCGAGATGTTCCGTGCGACGGCGACCATGTCGGTGTCCTGGTCGCAGAGGATCGGGCAGGCCGTGCCGAGTCCCATGAGGTCGTACTTGCGACCGATGTCGAAGTCGAGTTCGGCGTCGAACTGGTCACGACCGAGGACGCCCATGCTGACCCCGCCGGGGATGCAGGCCTTGTAGGATTTGCCGCCACGCATGCCGCCGCAGTACTGATCGACGAGCTGCCGGACGGTGATGCCGAGGTCGCATTCGTAGACGCCCGGACGCACGACGTGGCCCGAGACGCCCATGAGCTTGGAACCGTAGGAGGCCGGAGCACCGATGGTCGACTCGGAACCCATCGACTTGAACCAGTCGGCACCCTTGACCAGGATGTCCGGAACGGCCGAGAGCGTCTCGACGTTGTTGACGATCGTGGGACGCCGGAAGATGCCTTCGACGGCGGGGAAGGGCGGCTTGATCCGGGGCCAGGCCCGCTTGCCTTCGATCGCCTCGATCAGACCGGTCTCCTCACCGCAGATGTACGCTCCGGCGCTCTTGTGCAGATAGCAGTCGACGGAGAACGGAACCGCTCCCTTGAAGAGCCCCTGCTTGCCGAAGATGCCGTATTCGTAGGCCTCGCGAATCGCATTCTCGACCACGGGGATCTGCTCGCGGTACTCGCCCCGGATGAAGAAGTAGGCCGTATCGAGCTGGCAGGCCCAGCAGGCGATCGCCATGCCCTCGAGGACGAGATGCGGATCGAAGTCGATGAGCAGCCGGTCCTTGAAGGTGCCGGGCTCCGCTTCGTCGCAGTTGAGTGCGAGATATCGACGCCCGCCGTCGGGCTCGGGCAGGAAGCTCCATTTCATGCCGCAGGGGAATCCCGCACCGCCACGACCGCGGAGTTCGGCCGACTTCACCGCTTCGATGACCTCGGAGGGCTTCATCGACAACGCCTTCTGCAGGGCGGTGTATCCGCCGGTCTTGACGTACTCGTCGATGCCGACGAGATGCCGGTCCGCGAACTCGCCCCACGGGGGAGTCGGGATGCGGGCGGTCAGGGCTGGTCCATCCATGGGCATTCAGTCGCTCCCTTCGTCACTGGAATGGATCTCGATCTCGTCGATGGTGGTGCGTCGCAGGGTGACATCGCCTTCGGTCTTCTCCGAAACGTGTCGAGCCACCTCGCGCCGCTCGGCGGCGGGATCGGTCTTGACTCCCTTGGCGATGTTTCCGAAGAACTCGCCGAGGCATCTCATCAGTGGCTTCTTCTGCTGCACGGTCATTCCCTCGAACCCTGATCGATGATCGAGTCGATCTGATCGAGCGTCAGATTGTCGTAGCGGGTGTCGTTGACGAGGGCACAGGGGGCGGTGTCGCAGGACCCGAGGCATTCGAGCGTCAACAGCGTGAATCGTCCGTCGTCGGTCGTCTCGTGCGGTTCGATCTCGAGCCGGTTGCGGATGTGGTCGACCAACGCCTGGTGTCCGCACATCTCGCAGGCCACCGACTGGCAGACCCCGATGACGCACTGGCCGACGGGATGGAGATGGTATTCCTCGTAGAAGGAGGCCGTATCGAGCACATCGGCCGGCTTGATGCCGAGTACGGCGGCCAACTCCTCCATGGCCTGATGCGAGATCCAGCCCCAGGCTTCCTGCACGGCATGCAGCGAGGGCATCAGGGCTCCCATGGGCTCCGCGTACCGCGGCATGAGTTCCTCTCGGATCAGCTTCGCCAGTTCGTCGGTCACCCAGGGCTCTTCCCGACGCGGGATGCTCATGGTGCCGGATGGTTTGGCCTTCCAGGACATGGTGCCTCCTACCGATCGAGTTCGGCTGCGATGACGTTGATCGATCCCATGACGGCCACGAGATCGGCGAGTTGATGGCCTTCCAGCATCTTGGAGAATGCCGCGAAGTTGATGAACGAGGGGGGACGGACCGCGACACGCCATGGACAACGGCCGCCATCGGCGACGACGTAGTACCCGAGTTCGCCGTTGGGCGATTCGATCGCCGAGTAGCACTCGCCGACCGGCGCGGCCCAGCCGCGGTTCGTCATGATGATCTCGAAGTGCTGGATCGTCGCTTCGATCGATCCGTACACATCACCCTTGTCGGGAATGTGCATCTTGCCGTCCGGATTCGAATTGATCGGGCCGGTCGGAATGTCGTCGATGAGCTGATGGATGATGCGGCGGCTCTGTCGGATCTCCTCGAGCCTGACGAGGTAGCGGCTGAAGCAGTCGCCGGCCGTCGCGATCGGAACCGAGAACTCGACCGGATCGGCACCCTGGCCGTCCCAGTTGTCCTGGTAGCAGAGGTACGGGTCGTCCTTGCGGAGATCGCGGCGGACTCCCGAAGCACGTGCCAACGGGCCGGTCAACGACCATGCCGTGGCCTCCTCCTCGGTGACGACACCGACTCCCTGGACCCGATCGATGAAGATTCGATTGCGGTTCAGAAGGGTTTCCATGTCCTTCAGGGCGGAAGGAAGCCGCTCGTCGATGAACTTGCGAACCATCCGCTTGAAGACCTCGTCGTCGGGGATGTCCCGCATCACACCGCCGACGCGTGTGTAGTCCGGATGGAACCGCTGTCCGGAGATGTAGTCGATGATGTCGTAGATGTGCTCGCGTTCGTTGAACCCGTAGAGGAAACCGGTGAATGCACCGAGGTCCAGCGCGGCGGCGCCGACGCACAGCAGGTGGTTCTGGATCCGACCGAGTTCGGCCAGAATGGTGCGAACGACCTTGCAGCGGGGCGTGAGATCGACATCGAAGAGCTTCTCGGCCGCATGGTGCCAGGCGATGTCGTTGACGATCGGGCTGATGTAGTCCATCCGGCTGATCGTGCAGACGTACTGGTTGTAGTCGTGATGCTCACCGAGCTTCTCGAATCCGCTGTGGAGGTACCCGATGTGGGGCGTGGCTCGAACCACCCGTTCGCCATCGAGCTCGAGCACGATCCGGATGGTCGTGTGGGTGGCGGGGTGCTGGGGTCCGAAGTTCAGGACCCACCGATCACCAGCCGTGGGCCGCGTCTTCAGGTAATCGAGTCGATCGACGTCGATATCCCAGGCTTCGGCGGGTTGGAGTTGAAAAGGCATGCGGGGTTCCTGGCGGAGTTCGTGAAGCATTTCACGAACAGTCGTCCCATTATACCGATCCCGACGTCATCAGCCCCGATAAAGGGGGGCTGAAGTCGATCAGGAGCAGAAGCCCCAGTTGGCGATGATGATCAGCAGATCCTCGACCCCGACGACTCCGTCACCGGTCAAATCACCCGTACAGCTCCCACAGGAGCCCCAACTGGCGATCACGACCAGAAGGTCCTCGACCCCGACGGTCCCACTTCCGTCAATATCGCCTTCGCAGGTGATGCAGGCATCGTCGCAGACGCTTCCAGCCCCTCCCCAGGTGCCGCTGCAGAGAATCGCGGGCAGACGGATGCATGTCTCGTCGTCCAGGCAGCAGCTTCCGAGCTGGAGCTCGGGACAGGACGTGGGAAAGTTGTTCGGCGAGAGTTCGGACCAATCACCGAAGATGTCTTCGAAGCCCTCCTGACTCGCGCTGTTCCCGCAGAAGAGGTTTGCTCCGAGACCGACCGGGTCGCCGAAGCCGTAGATGGCTCCTCCGAGGATCGATGAGTTGTTCCAGATGACGCTCGATGTCACATCAAGGCCACAGGTGCCGCTGAAACGAATTCCGCCGCCGTAATCCGCGGAGTTCACGGTCATCGCGACCCGATCGATCGTGAATGGCACACAGTCGGGCGAGTCATCGACGAAGATGGCTCCGCCATCGATGCCGAAGTTCCCTTTGAAGATCGATATCGAAATGTCCAGACCGGTTCCCAGAAAGCAGATGCCTCCACCGCTGCCGAAGCTCGTGTTCTTGTAGAACTCGCATCTGGACACCGAAAGAGTCGAACCCACCTGACGGCATGCTCCTCCCGAAAGCGGACAGGAGTTGCCGGTGAACACCGAGGCATCGAACACCGATGCGGAGTCGTACAAGTAGATCCCTGCACCCGAACCGCCACAGCTGTTGCGCAGCAACTGGCAATACCGAAGATCGATCGAAGAGGTCAAGGCGTAGATCCCGCCGCCGTTGAAAGCGGCTTCATTGTCTTCCATCAGGATCGACTGGAGCACCACATTGCTTCCCAAGATCGCATACAGGCCGCCACCGAACTCGGCGACGTTGTCGCGGAACGCGCAGTCCACCATGGACGGTTGGCTGAAGAGCTGCAGGAAGACTCCTCCACCCGCGTCGGACACGATGTTGTCGCGGAACTCGCATGATTCGAAGGAACCGCTGGCGAAGTTGCTGTAGACCGCTCCACCGCTGGCCGCGGTGTTCGCAGTGAAGATGCAGTTGCGGATCGAGGGGCTCGAATACCAGTTGAGAAGACCGCCGCCGACCAGTTCCGCGGCTTCCTGAAGCCCGTCACCATCGAGATCGAACCAGGTGCCTGCACAGTTGGTGATCGTGAATCCATCGATGACCAGCGAGGCGGACTCGCCGCTGATGCAGGAGATCCCGCGACGCACGCCTTCTCCGTCGATGATGGTGTTCTCGGCACCGTTGCTGCTTCGAAGGGTGAACGAACGACCCGATGGATCGATCACTTCGTTTCCTTCACCCGTCCAGACCCCGGGGCCGACCACGATCTCATCGCCGTTGGTCGACGCATCGATCGCCGCCTGGATCGACGGGAAGTCGGCGGGAACATTGAGCACCTCCGACAGGCCCGGTGTCGTCATGGCGACTGTTGTCAGTGATGCCGCAAGCAGCGTCCCGAATCTGGATGACCGCATTTCTGCTTCTCCTCGGATGACGTCGAAAAAGACGATCATTCATCGTACGAGGCACATCGGGCAATGTGGAGTAAAAACCGCCAAAACGAAGCCGGGATGGGGCTCATACCCTGAAGATCGCACCCATCTTCTTGCCCATGAGGATCGAGGCGCCGATCAACGTGATCGCCAGAAGCACCATCGCCCAGACCCCCATCGCACTGGCGATGTACTGCCCGTCCCCGAGGCGTTCAAAGAGGGTGTAGATCGCCTTGGTGATGGGATAGTCGGATTCCCGCTGGGCGAGGATCAGCGAGTCGGACACCTCGAGCATGGCGAAGGAGAAGGCGAGCAGTCCGCCGGCGATCAGGTTCGCCATGATCAGCGGAACGATGATGGTGCGGACGGCCCGGACCCGGCTGGCCCCGAGGTTCAATGCCGCCTCCTCGAGTTCGCCGGAAGTCTGTTCGAGCCCGGCGACCGCGGCGCGGACCACGTAGGGAAGTCGACGCACGCCGTAGGCGATCACCAGCAGCAGGGCGGGATTGGGATCGGAACCGATCACGCTGATGACCCCTTCGAGCGGATCACCCTTGGCGAACGGCCACCGAAGCGTCATGGCCACGTAGCCGAACGCCATGACCAGTCCCGGGACGGCGAGCGGCAGCATCGACAGCGAATCCAGAAGACCACGGCCCCTGATCTTCGTGCGCACCACGATGTACGCGATGAAGAGGCCGATGATGATGTCGAGAATCACCGCGAAGAACGAGTACAGCAGGCTGTTCTGGATCGAATCCACCGACAGCGGATGTGACAGGGCCTGGTCGTAGTGACGCAGCGTCCACCCCTTCGGGAACACCGACTCGTACCAGGATCCCTCGACGGACAGGCTCGTGAAGACGACGCTGATGTGCGGCAGCACGGCCAGTCCGATGACGAAGATGAACGAGAGCAGCGCTCCGAGACCGAGCATGCCGCCGAGCCGCTTCGGCTTGGACTGGATGGACGCCTTCGAATACATCACGTAGGCCTTGCCGCCGAAGACGAGCTTGCCCAGGACGTAGAAGAGGATCGCACAACCCAGCAGCACCGCCGTCAGGGCGTACGGCTGCTTGGAGGCCTCCATCTCCTTGATCCCGTTGAAGATCTGGACCGGCGTCACATCCTGATAGTTGAACATCAGCGGCGTACCGAGTTCGGTGAACGACCAGATGAACACGATCGTCGCGCCCGCGAACAGTCCCGGGCGGATCAGCGGAAGCACGATGTCCTTGAAGCGGCGCCAGGGCGATGCACCCAGATTCTCCGCCGCTTCCTCGAGCGCAGGATCGAGGTTCGCAAGCGCAGCCGTCGCGTTCAGGTAGAGAATGGGATACAGGTGCAGCGCCTCGATGAAGATGATCGCGAAGAATCCGCCCTGCCCGACGAAATCGACTCCCTGATCGATGAATCCGAGATCGATCAGCAGGGCGTTGATCGCACCGCTTCGACCGAGCAGGTGATGCAGGCCGATGGCTCCGACGAACGGCGGAAGAATCAGCGGCACCAGGATGAGCGCACTCATCGCGCCCTTTCCCGGAAAATCGAAACGGGCGGCGAGCACCGCCAGCGGCAACGCGATCACCAGACTCAACGCCGTCGTACCGATCGCGATCCCGAAGGCGTTCAGCAGGCCGCGACGCGTGGCGTCGTCCTTGAAGACATCGAGCACGTGGTACAGCGTGAATCCGCCCTCGGCCGACTCGAACCCGGAATAGATCGTCAGCCAGATGGGATAGATCAGGAATGCCGCGAAGATCGCAAGCAGTCCGGCCAACAACAGATAGGGGGTGATGGACCGACGACGCATGCGTGGAAGTATAGAGTCAGGGCCAGTTGGCGATCACCACCAGAAGGTCCTCGACGGAGACAAACCCGTCTCCGGTGGCGTCAGCGGAGCAATCCACGCTGCAATTCCACTCCGAGATCACCAGCAGCAGATCCTCGACCCCGACGACGCCGTCTCCGGTCAGATCTCCGGGCACTTCCACGACGACCGGGTCCTCGAAGTACCAGGCGAGCCCCGCGGTGATCGAGGCGACCCCGGAGGGGTCGTGTCGAAGTTCGAGCAGGTATTCCCCGGGAGCAAGCCCGTCGATCGACAGCAGTTCGACGTTGTCGACGTCGCTCTGCGAGGTCACGTTGCCGCCTTCGAAGAAGGACTGACCCGCTTCGCCGACCAGTGAACGCAATGTTCCGTCCGGATCGACCCGCCAGAGCTCGAGATCGACGTTGCCCAGCGAATACCCGGAGAAGTCGTTCTGGACGATCCGGTTCCAGGTCGCAGCGATGGTCGCGTTCGAGACGCTTCCGTCGAGACTGAACGACCACCAACGACTGCTCCCCGAAAGGCAGAACGCGAGGTCCCATCCCCGAAGGCCTGCCGCCGCGGCCGTGGATGCGTTCAAGCCGCCCCAGGTCCGACCATCGGTCAGCATTCGGTGACTTCGGTCGGCGTTGACAATTCCGGCTCCGTACGTGTCGTCCAGCGGACGAGCGGTTCGGCCGCGATCGGCTCCATCGAGGACGGCTCCGTTCGTCCACGGCTGCTGGGTCTCATGACTCGCTCCAGCCAGCAGCAGGGCCTTGACGACTTCGGTGTCGTCGGCCTGGGAATCGAGCGAATCATCGGTCCGTGCGGTTTCCACCAGCAGTGCGGAGACTCCCGAGACGAGACCGGTCGCCGCACTCGACGTTCCGAGTGGGGCCACGAGTTCCGGACGCATTCTGCCGCCACCTTCGACGGAGTCGGCGGTGTCCTCGGTGAGATGCTCACCGTTCACCTTCCCGACCGAGAGTCCGTTGAACATGCACGTCATCAGGGCCAGACCGGACTGGCCCTCGTTGCCGACGGCATGGCACATCAGGACGTCGTCGCGATGGGCGACGAAGTCGGCCCTGCGAAGCACGAGTTGATCGTTGTTCGAGTTCCCGAACGAACCCATCCAGCTGAGATTGAACTGCTTGATGGAGCTCGGCGTGTTCACGGGGGGAGTGGTGCTGGGAAAGTTCGCCCGAAGAAATCCGTCGAGGCACCAGTCCTGGAGCGACCAGGCATGGACGTCGGACACGCCGGGTGCCGGGCTCCATACATTGCCGCACATCCACTGGCAGACGTTCGTCGCATGTCCCGAGGTCCCACCCGATCCGCTTTCGAGATGGATGGTCTTGCCGGCGAAGTGGCTGTTGGCCCCGTCCGGTGCGTAGCTGCCGATGGTCTCCTCGGCCTCGACCTGACCGAGCACGACCCCCTGTCCCGTCGGCATCGAGGCCGCTCCGATGCGTTCGCTCAGCGCATCGAGGCCGATGTCCTCGGAGACGTCTGCCAGGACCGAGGAGCCGGCGAGCAGCAGCGTCCCCAGGATCACGGAACTCTTCGAGTCGAGTGTGATTTGCACCGTCAAGCACTCCGAAACCACGTAAAAGCCAACACCGAAGCGTACCACCGACAGGGGGCAAGGCAATGTTTCGAAGTGAAAAACAGGGCGGACAGATCACCCAGACGGATCAAATGGTCCCCGAAGGCCCGGCAGAATCGATTCCACCGGACGGCAACTCGAGATCATCCGCAATTTCCCGAAGCAGACGCCGCTCGGCCGCTTCATCCCGCGATACGGGTGTCCAGAACGACGTCTGAGGCTCTTCCCAGGTGGTGTCGCCGCTTCCATGTCTCGAAGTGCTCTTGAGCCGGCGAGTCCACGAATTGCGACGCTGTCCCACGGTATGTTTCCGTTCTCGATACACCCAGACCCGTAATTCCAGCGGCTCGTCGGATTTCGTGAGATCCCTCGATTCCATCGACGAACCAAGCAGGTCCGGGCCCGTACTGACCTTGGAATCGTCCGATTCCATGAAACCACGGGGCAGAAACTCGAATCTGGCCTTCATGCGGTACTGCGAAAGGGTGTTGTCGATGCTTTGGGAGAAATCGGACGTGTCCTGATACCACGGCTCGAGAAACGTACCTACGATCACGGGATCGGTTTCTATCAGCCCCTCACGACGATCACGGACCACCGCCCGCATGCCATGCTCCAGAGAGACCTCGACGGCAGTATCAAATGCCTGCTCATACCTGTCATGCGGGATATCAAGCACATCAGGCCCACTTCCCCCGGCACAGCCCGAGATGGCTGAAATCAGGAGAAGAGACCACAGGAGGGCAGTAAATCGACCGATCAGTGATGGCACCAAGGAAGTTTACCAGCCATGGAATTCGCTGTTGAGGGGTCTTCTGGACCAAATACGAGATGAAAGCACCCTCCAAGGTCAAATAGAACATTGACCGAAGCATTCGCAGGGGTACATTGAAACGTTGGGAGTCGGCTTTTTGGGTGTAGGAACCCAAGTTACATGGGGAAGTCAGGGCACACCTCGCTATGAACGGGCATTTCAAATCTGCATTCTGGACCTCATTGCTGGTCTTGGGTGGAATCACTGCCGTTTCCGCCCACGCCCGCCCTGCGTCCTCAGGTGTTGCCGCTGGCAAGCTCCAGCCGCAGCAACGAGGTGCGGCCCTTCCGCTGCCCACGACTGTCAACGACTTCTTCCAGCCGGGTCAGCAGCCTCAGCCGACGACGATCGAAGGCGACCCGTATCAGCAGATGTATTCGAGCATCTACAACTGCGCGAACTGCCACAAGGTCGACGAGGCCTTCGACGATCGCGTGATGGGTCCGTTCAACACCTGGAGCACGAGCATGATGGCGCATTCCGCGCGCGACGTCATCTGGCAGGCGGCTCTGGCGATCTCGAACACCGAGTCCTCGATGTCCGGCGAATACTGCATCCGCTGCCACGCACCACAGAGCTGGGCCGCCGGACTTTCCACGACCGGGGATCTGAGCAACTTCACCGACCCGGAACACTTCGAAGGCGTCAGCTGCCACATGTGCCACCGCGTCGTGGATCCGATCGCCGACATCGAGAATCCAGTCGAGGACAACGACATTCTCCAGGCTCTGGTCAATGCCGGAACCTATCCGGACGATCCCGGCAACGGCCGGTTCATCTTCGATCCCGTCGACACTCGTCGTGGACCGGAGGATGACTGGGGCGTCAACATGCATGGTGCGGACATTCTCGTATCGCCCCACCACAACGAGTCGACCCACTGTGCGAGCTGCCACGATCTGCACAACCCGCTGATGAGCGAGAACCCCGACGGCAGCCACTCGCTGAACGCCTACGACAGCGCCCACCCGACCCAGAGTCCCCACGACATGATGCCGGAGCAGCTGACCTACAGCGAATGGCTCAACAGCGACTTCGCCGATGGCGGGGTGAACTTCCCCGACGGCCGCTTCGGTGGAGACCATCCCACGGGCACGATGCAGTCGTGCCAGGACTGCCACATGCCCAAGCAGTACGGGGCGTCATGCATCTTCTGGTACGTGGACGGCATCGGACTGAGCCCCGACATCCCCGACCATTCGTTCGTGGGAGCCAACACCTGGGTACTGCGATCGGTCCACGACATGTGGGATCCGAACGACACCGGCCTGAACGATGAAGCGCTCGATCGCATGTCGGCCCAGACGGAATCGTTCCTGCAATCGGCCTCCGACATGGATCTGGTCGAACTCGAGGATGAACTCAGCGTGACGGTCACCAACTGGACCGGCCACAAGCTCCCGACCGGATTCCCGGAAGGACGCCGGATGTGGTTGAACGTCCGCTTCTTCGACGATGAGGGCACGCAGATGCAGGAGAACGGCTGGTACGACTTCGACACCGGCGATTCACTGCTCGACGACACCAAGGTCTACGAGATCAAGCTCGGCCTCGATGCGGAGATGGCCACCCTCACCGGCCTTCCCGTCGGCGAAACGAAGAGTCTGACCCTCGCCAATACGATCATCAAGGACAATCGAATCCCTCCCGCCGGCTTCTCGAACGCCGCTTACGAATCGTTCAAGGGTGAACCGGTGGGCTACAGCTATGCGGACCTGCAGCATTGGGACGAGACCATCTACGACATCCCGACCGATGCGATCGCCGCCCAGGTGACGCTCTACTACCAGACCACCTCGAAGGAATACATCGAGTACCTCAGGGACAACAGCCCACCCGACGAGAAGGGTGGTCCGAGCATCGGCCAGATCGCCTACGACCAGTGGGTGATGCACGGCCGAAGCGCACCGGTGGCGATGGACAGTCAGGTGATCTACTTCGGGAAGAGCAAGATCACCGGCGACGCCAACGGCGACGGATACGTGGGCGTCGACGATCTGCTCGCGGTGATCCAGAGCTGGGGCCTCTGCATCGCATGCGATGGGGATCTCAACCGGGATGGAAGGGCGGACGTCAACGACCTGCTGATCGTGATCGCCAACTGGGACGGTCAGGGCTGATCGGAACGATCGAGCATGGCCACGGCGCACCCGGCGGGCAGTGCGATGAGCACACCGTAGAGGACCGAGAAGGACGACAGACCGAGCCCACGTGAAATCGTGGTCGATGTCCCGTCACCCAGCAGCATCATTCCAAGCCCGATGGCGAGTCCGATGCCGGCCGACAGCGCGATGCATCGTGCGATCTGCCACAACCATGCGGCACGTGAATCCAGCGTCATCACCAGTCGACTGATCTGGACCAGCAGGCATCCGATCGTCATGACCAGCAGCAGACTCCAGAACGCCATCATGCTGCGACCGAGAATCCCGTCGATGATCGTGGCGACCAGGATCGACGCGTAGAACGCGGGAAGGCCCATCGCCACGAGTCTCGAACGAGATTCGTAGTCGGCGGATTGCATGTCGATGATGCTGTGAGTGGTGTCGTCCATGTGTTTGATCCACGCTTCATGCCGTCCTGCGGCGCATGGGTACCGAGAGATACGCATGGACACCGGATGAGGATGCACCAAACGGACCTTCTCTTTCGAAATGGCCTTGAAATGCGCGTGAGGACCCGTTCAGGACTTCGAAACGAGCGCTTCGATCCGCTGCGAGGGCGTTTCGATCGAACGGATGCGGACGCCGAAGTTCTCGCCCACCTTGACGGCCTGTCCGCTGCCGACGGTGGTGTTGTTGACGAGAATGGTCAGATCCTGACTGGCCTGCTTGGGAAATTCGATGATGACCCCGGGCTGCAGACTCGTGACCTCGGCGACGGTCGCGACCTTGTCCGCGATCTGGACGATCAGCGGCACCTCGATGCCGAGCAGGGATTGGAGGTTGCTTTCCACAAGTCCGTTATCGGCAGCTTCAGCCGTCGGAGGCCAGCAATCCGGCAAGGACCGCCATCCGAACCGCCACACCGTTGGTGACCTGGCGAAGCACGAGGCTCCGGGGGCCGTCGGCCACCTCGGCCGAAAGTTCCAGCCCGCGGTTGATCGGTCCGGGATGAAGGACCGGGACACCAGCGCCCAATCGTGCCGCACGGGCGGCATCCAGGCCGAATCGTTGTCGGTAGTCGTCCGGAATGCCGTCGCCGTCATGGCGTTCGAACTGGATGCGGAGCATCATCATGGCATCCACCGAATCCAGGACGGCGTCCAGATCATGGGAGATCGTGACGCTTCCACGGCCGGAACCGGACGGAATGAACGAACCGAAGTCGGCGGGCAGCAGCGACTCGGGTCCGACGAGGACGACGTCCGCGCCGACCGCGGTCAGACTCCAGAGATTCGATCTCGCCACCCGGCTGCTGGCGATGTCGCCGACGATCGCGATCGTCCGGCCTTCGAGCGTTCCACCGAAGTGCTGGCGAAGCGTCATCAGATCCAGAAGTCCCTGGGTCGGGTGCTCATGACGACCGTCGCCGGCGTTGATCACCGGAACATCGACGTGCTCCGACACGAGCGCCGCTCCCCCGGACGCGCCGCAGCGGACCACGATTCCATCGACGCCCATCGCCGCGATGTTGGTCGCGGTGTCGACGAGGCTTTCGCCCTTGGAGGCGCTCGAGGAGGAACCGAGCAGATCGACGACCTGCGCTCCGAGTCTCCGGGCCGCGACCGAGAAGCTCACCCTCGTGCGTGTGCTGTTCTCGAGAAAGAGATTCGCGACGACGCGACCGGCGAGGTCCGTCCTTGCGGGCATGTCGCCCCGGAGGACGGGAAGACAGGCTTCCGCCTCGTCGAGCAGGAGGAGGAGATCGTCACGCGTCAGGCCTTCGAGGCCGAGCAGATGTCCACTGCTGGTCCAGGTCGCGGTAGTCATGCGGGCATTGTAGAGACGATCGGAATCAGAGATCCACGATCTCCATGTCCGACTCGACCTGGCTCACGGCCTCGGGTTGATGGACATCGGACAGGAATGCCTCGAGTCCACCCTCGGACGCCATCTGCTGACGAGCCAGGGCGGCATTGAACCAGGTCGACCCCTCACCACGATGGCGGGCGAGCAGATCCAGGGCGATCTGGGCCTCGCTCTTGCAGTAGTCGACCGGATCGATCGCCCGTTCGAAGACCTGGAGCCGATCGTCCACGTTCTGGAAGGTGCCGCTCTTCTCCATCCAGGTGGCGGTGGGAAGAAACACGTCGGCCCGCTCGACCAGCCGGTTCGGCATGGTGTCCATATGGACGATGAAGCGGTCGCCGACGGCATCGAGCATTGCTTCGGTCACCCATTCGCTTGGGTAGTTGCCGGTCACGATCAGGGCGTCGGCACCGGACACGGCGCCGGACAGCGCTTCGTATTCGACGACATCACCACCGAGGGCGGAGAGGACACGACGAACACCGCGTGCATTGGGAGCCTTTTCGGACCGGACGGTGTATCCACCGGGGAAGGTCTTGTCCTCGCCTTCGATCGGAACCGGACCGACGACCAGAGTCGCCTTCGGGTCGAGTTCACGCGCGAGACGACCGAGGTACCAGGCGTCCTCGCAGGAGAGCATCGGACTGACGATCACCGCGATGTGCTTCGCCGCCTGCAGGCCCTCGACGGCATGATCGATCGTTTCCGCCCATGCCGCAGCCGCCTCCTCGGGTTCCCAGGGAACGTGTTCCTTGAGCAGGGGCAGCCGATGACGCGACTCGTCGTTGACGAAGGACCATCCGTATCGGATCTCGTCGGAGATCCACCATCCATTGACATCCGGGTTGGTGCGGGGCTTGATTCGATAGACCTCGCCGTTGTTGTGCTGGACGCTGATGTTGTCGCCGCCACTGGTCATGCCGTCGATCGACGGCGTGCTGGTGAGGTACCACACGCGCTGCTGGAACAGGAAATCCTTGTCGAGAAGCGCGCCGACGGGACAGAGGTCGATGACGTTTCCGCTGAGTTCGTTGTCCAGAGCGAGGCCCGGGAACACGTCGATCTGCTCCTGTGATCCACGGCCCTCGACGAGCAGTTCGGCCGTCCCCGTGACTTCCCGGGTGAACCGGACGCAGCGGGTGCACATGATGCATCGATCGGAATAGAGCAGCACGTTCGGACCGAGGTCCTTCTTGGGCTGCTTGATCTTCTGCTCCTGGAATCGCGAGGCCGATCGACCGTAGCGGTACGAATAGTCCTGCAGCGAACACTCGCCGGCCTGGTCGCAGACCGGGCAGTCGACGGGGTGGTTGATCAGCAGCAGCTCCATGACCTGCTTCTGGTTCGCGACCGACTTGGGGCTGTCGGTATGGATCACCATGCCCTCGGACGCGGTCTGCTGGCAGGTCGGGACGAGCTTCGGCCACGGCTCGAGCTTGCCCTCGTTCCGGGGGTTCGGGGCCCAGACCTCGGCGAGGCAGATCCGACAGTTGGCGGCGACCGAAAGCCCGGGGTGATAGCAATAATGCGGGATCTCGACCTCGTTGCGGAGGGCGATCTGCAGGATGGTCTCACCGGACTCGAAATCGTGAGCCTGGCCGTTGATGGTGATCGAAGGCATTCGCTTTCCCGGTCGACGCAGAACGAAAAGTGACGTTTTCAGATGGTATCAGGCCCATGAGGCGGGTGTCCTCAGAAAGCAGCCCGGATTCGGGCCGCTTCGACCTGGCCCGATTCGATTCCGATTCGGCCCCGGGGACCGACCCGGACCCGTCCCGCGGCCCGCGTGCCCCAACGGCGGACGAAACCGGAAATGGGTTTCGGTATTCAAATCCGGGTTCCGGGCCCGGCCTCCGCACCCCAGCCCCCCGGCAGGCTTCAGCCCGCGAGGTCGGCCACCACGCCCGCGTCGATCCCGACGACGGAGGCTCGGACCCGTTCCGCCGGGAGTTCGTAGATCGCCGCCACCGCATCCCGATAACCGGCCAGCTGCCCCGCGTGACGTTCGAGCAACGTCCCCGCGACCTGATCCGGGCCGCCGTCGATCCGGTCGGTCTTGAAATCGACGATCCACGCCTTGCGAATCCCGACGCCGGCGGTCGACCCGCCGGGATCCCGGCGAAGGAGGAGTCGATCGATCGATCCCTGCTGCACCCCGTTCGGCCCGACCGCGACGAACCGACGCTCGCGACGGACCACCGCATCATCGCCGGGCCGTTCGAGCACGCCCCGGATCGCCGGACTCGAGCATGCTGCGCGGAAATCACGGATGCAGTCCCGCCGCCAGGCTTCCGTCCGCCCCGGGACCGCGTTCCGAATCCGGGCGTCGAGAAATTCATCCTCGACCGTGTCGAGGTCGGCGGCCCATTCGATGCGTTCGAAGCACGCGTGGATCGCGGTGCCGCGGTCCGCGGCGTCCGCACCCCCGACCCGGAAGAGTTCCGACCGATCGGCGTGGAACGCGGAGGGTGGCCGAACCGCCACCGCACGACGTCGTGGTGACCGACGCTCGACGGCGAGGGTCGGACGCTGGCTGACCTTACGCTCGATACGTTCCGTGGGCGAGGCTTCATCCGCCACCGATGCCTTGGCGCGATGGACCTCGGTCGCTTCCAGCGGTTCGAACGATCCGGGGAGGCAGGTCTCGGCGTCCGCCGTTTAGCCGTCATGATCCGTCGGATCCGGCGGATCCGGCGGGTCCGGCGGATTCGCGATGCCGATCGCTCGTCGCACGATGCCCGCGGTCGAGAAGAAGCTCTTCTTGTACTCGTCCTGCGTCTTGCCGAACTTCGCGGCCGGCACCTGAACCACCAGATCCCGCGACGCCCTCGTCAACGCGACGTAGAAACCGCACAACGCCTCGAGCACGATGCGGTCGGTCGTGTCGCGGTGGATCTCCAGCGCCTCGTCGGGTCGGGCCTCTTCGGCATACCAGGTTGCGACCCGATCGATCGCCGTGGTCGGCAACGTCGGCGTGGATCGTGCCACTTCCGGATTGCGGAACAGGCCCCCCGCCAGATCCGTCACCACCACGCCCTCGAACTCCAATCCCTTCGACTGGTGGATGTTCATCACGACCACGCCCTCGCCCCCCGGATCCTCGACCACCACCGATCCGAGGACCGCCGCGAGTTCGCCGGGCCCGCGGGCGATCGTGGGATCCGCCTCGAGTCCTTCGACGATCTCGACCAGCTGTCGAAGGCGGACCGCCTCCCGCACCGTGAGATCCGGTTCGAGTCGCCGTCGCCAGCCGTCGATCACGGGGGCGACCCCCTGATCGGCGAAACGTTCCCGCAGGGACCGGGCGAGCCCGATCCGATCCGCCATCGACAGCCGCGCTTCCGCGGCCGGCATCGAGACCCCAAGCACCCCACCCAGCGGAGAACGCGCGAGATCGTCCGCCGCGAGTGAATCGCGGACATCCGCCGCCAGCCGCATCGCCTGAATCATCACGGTGGCCGCCTCGGCGTCGAGGAGGGATCCCCCGCCCCGACCGGTCGCGGGAATGCCGAGCCCGCGCAGCGCCTCGACGATCGGTCCGATCCGCTTGTTCGCCCGCACCAG
>DEYK01000029.1:3657-4611 GCA_002364485.1 Phycisphaerales bacterium UBA3160 | reverse complement strand
GTGATACCAACAACGATGGCGTCATCGATCAGCAGGATCTTGACAACGTCCTGCATGCACTCGGATCCTGTCGCACCGACAGTAATCTCGACGGCACGACCGATATCCACGACCTGCTTGCAGTCATCGACAAGTGGGGACAGTGCGAGTAAGTCCTGCATCGACACACCCGTTCACACCACGGCCCTCGCTCAATGGCGGGGGCCGTGGCTCTTTTTGCACGTACGCGGCCCGTCCATGACAGGGCCGCGGTGCGTTTTGGCATGAAACCATCTTCAGGCGCCGACCCATGTTCCCCAAGTTGACACGAGCAATGTCGATTGAAAGAAATTTCGACGTACTTCGTCAGCGTCCTGAAATACACAGTTAGAACAGGCTCCATGCGAAACGGAATCGCAACGACCCGCACCAGAGACAGGATTTCACAATGCCATCTCCTCCCGCACAGCATTCGGCCCAGGGCACTTCGAAGCCCGAATCACCCAGTCCTCCCTCCACCGGCAGCCTGCCACCTCCGGATTGACCCGCCGACAGAACCCCTGTTCGAAGCTTGGGTGGAGTGCGGTTTCCACGACGAAACCGATGCAGAACCAGCATGGAGACCATGGAACGGCTGTATCTCCCAGCGGAGCCCATGATTTCCCCCCCATCGAGCAGCGACCAGTCCCACGGCCCTCGAAGGTTCGACGAGGGCCGTGGCCACGTCTGAAGCCGGCCGGAAACCGACCTGACGTCATTTGGATAGAATGCCGCCTCGCGGGGCGTAGCTCAGTTTGGCAGAGCGCGTGCTTTGGGAGCACGAAGTCGCAGGTTCGAATCCTGTCGCCCCGATTCGCCGGAACCTGATCAGCCCAGCGGCAGGGTCAGCACCGGAGCCGACGGACTCGACTCCCCTCCGCTGATCTGCAGATTCATCAGTTCGACCGCAAGCGTGAACGCCCGCTTGGACGCCAG
>DEYK01000029.1:0-3262 GCA_002364485.1 Phycisphaerales bacterium UBA3160 | reverse complement strand
GAGGGAGGACCGCTCCCCTCGTGGATGTGCAGGATCAACCTCAGATGCTCCTGGGCCTCGCGAGCGAGCACCCCGGACACGAAGCCCGGCACCACGATCCCCTCGTCCCTGTCCTTGACGGGAAGATCGACCGAGAGACTGAGAAAGTTCATCACTCCGTAGAAGGAGCGGGTCCGAATGCGGATGTTGTCCGTCGGCTCGTCCGGCGATGTCTGGAACTTGAGACTGCCCAACCAGTAGAAGGGCGCATCAGGATCCAGATTCAACAGGGAGATGATGGTCCTGCCGGCTTCGCTTCTGCGAGCCTCGGGGTCGATCCAGATGATCGGCTCCAGGTCGTAGGTGTGCAGGGCCCAGTCGCCGGAACCGTCATCCTTCTCCTTCCATCGCTTGCCGCTCTGGATCGCGGCCAGATGATCGGAAGGACGCAGATCGCCGGCCTCGACGGTCCCCTCGTAGTTGTCGTAGGCCTTGAGAAACCCGCAGATGATGTCGTCCTTCTTCTCCAGCTCCGCGATCGCCCTGACCAGCTTTCCGAACTCCTCGTCCCCTCCGCGAAGCGGAAGACTGCCGCCGACATCGAAACTGCGAACGCCGTTGACATTCTCAGCCAGCAGCACGAGGAGATGATCGAGCCGATACCCGGCACTGGAGAGATAGGCGAGATTGGTGGAGGAGATCGATCCAAGCATCTCCTTGGCGATCTCCTCGCCCTGCCTGGGTTCGATGGAGATGGTCGGACTGTCGGTGAAACTCAGGGAACCGTCGATGCCCCACGATGTGGGCCCGGTCACCGCATTCGGCCAGCTCAGTTCGGAACCGCCGCCACCGGTCGTCTGGAACTGGGTGGTGATGCCCGAGACGGAGACGAACTGCGGGGCTTCCGCATAGCGCATCCGCACGATGTTCAGGAGCAGCTCCTCGTTCATCACCTGCCGCACCGCCTTGTTGTAGTCGATGTGACTGTTCAGGATCAGCTCCGGACCGTTCGTGCAGGCGGAAAGCGGTGCGAAGCATGCTGCTGCTGCCGCAAGAAACAAGACGCGCGTGATCATGTGCAGTTCTCCTCGCCGGCCAGTGTAGAAGATGCAAGCGAAACGGGCCGCCCCCCGAGGGGGCGGCCCGTGAATCATCTGGAGTTCGAACGCCCGATCAGCTGCCTGGCTGATCACCGCCGCCCATCATGCCCATCAGGCCGGAGGCGGCCTGATCGAACTGTTCCTGGGTCTTGGCGTTCTCGAAGTGGGCAAGCCCGGCATCGACCAGTCCGAGCACCATCGTCACCTGGGCCACCTGGGCCGAATCGGTGCTCATGTCCTCGTTGGCAAGCTGCTCCCGAGCCTCGCTCATCATCATGGGCCAGACCATGACCATCGGAGTCGGAACCCAGCTGCCATCGACCTTCGACATCGGAAGCGTGCCGTCATTGGGCAGGGCCATGCCGCCGGGAAGCGGAGCCATGTCGACCGTCACCATGGCGGTGTCACCCGACTCGCTGTCGACCTTCGCGGTCATCTTCTTGATTGCATCCATCGCCTCGAGGGCCTGCTTCGCCTCGGGCTCCTGCGTCGACGCGAGGGTGAGCAGCGTCACCAACGCCTTGTGGGCTTCCGGACCGTACTTGGTCAGGAACGTCGTCATGACGAACTTCTGGAGTCCCGATGCGCTGGAGAGATCACTGCTCGTAAGGGCATCACCGAGCGCAACGACCGCATCGTAGGACTTCTCGGCATCGGCCTTCTCCGTCGCGGTCATGGAGCTCATCTGCATCTTGATCATCGGCGTGTTCATCACGAACTGCTTCTTGTCCTTCATCACCATCACGAGCTTCTTCATGGTGGTCATGACACGGTCATAGAGCTCGGCGGGGACCTTCTTCCCGAACTCGTGGACCAGGCCATCGACGTCCTGCTGCCAGGTGGCGGGCATCGTCTCCCAGAAAAGCACAGGCTTGTCCTGGACCATCGACTCACGCAGCCCGTCGAACATCGAGGTGGGGGTCGATGGAGCAGGCTTGTCGCACCCAATGAGGACCAATGGGGTCAGCGACACCAGCACGGCTGCGAAACGAAACAGTGAACTCAACATCATGAATCTCCACTTCCAATAGAATTTTCTGCCAGCAAGCACCCCGCCAGCCGCACAACCAGAGAAACGTACCGGGAACGGTCTGATCTGTCGAATGGCCCTGTGGCCCGAAAACGAAGGATTTCGCCGTCCATTCGGACATAAATATCTGTTGATCAGGATGATAGATCGCAGATCCCGGATTTCTGGAGATAGGTTGAACTGCAAGTTCGTATGAAACAGCATCGAGACATTTCTCTCAGCTATTCCATGCAAGGCAGAACCACCATGAAGACAACTCGATTTCTCAGCATTCTGGCCGCATCGGCGATGACGTCCCTTGCCGCCGCCGATTCACAGACCGGACTGGGCTGCGACAGCGACTGCAACCTCGACGGCCGCGTCAATGTCGACGATCTTCTCAATGTGATCTCCAACTGGGGCCAGGCCGGCTGCCGCTCGGACCAGGTCGGTGTCGACGATCTGCTTCTGGTCATCGCCGAATGGAATCGCCCCTGCCATCCGTTCATGGACGACCATCCTCTGGGAATCGAGGTGGACTTCATGACCGAGCCCGGATTCGCGATCATCCGTGCGACGGGACTGGCGGAACACGCCATGGGGCCGTTCGACGGCTCGACCGGCTGCTTCAACCCCAACACACCTTCAAGCCAGAACGACGAGTGGCGCATTCCCGTCGTTCCCGTTCCGACGGATGCGCCGGCCATCTCCGTCCTGGATACGCTCGGCCCCATTGCCCTGTACTGCAACGGCGTCGGGTTCTACAACCCGTACGACGGCGGCACGATGGAGGCACCCGGCAACATCTGCATGGACGACTTCAACGGTCATCCCTCTCCCGACGGCCGATACCACTACCACCAGTACTCGCCCGTGGATGGCGACATCGGCGATGCCCATTCCCCCATCGTCGGATACGGATTCGACGGCTATCCGATCTACGGCCCCTGGGAATCGAACGGCATCCTGGCCGCTCTCTCCAGCAATGAGCTCGACGCCTGCAACGGCCACTACGACGGAGTTCGTGGATACCACTATCACAGCATCAGCTACGACCTTGGCGTGCAGTACGGCCTTCCCGCCGACGGCTTCCCATGGGGCCTCGGCTGCTACCGCGGTGAGCCCGAGGGGAGCAACATCGCCGGCGGCGGTGGCGGTGGTGGCGGCGGCGGCG
>DEYK01000007.1:33376-38404 GCA_002364485.1 Phycisphaerales bacterium UBA3160 | reverse complement strand
CCGTGAAGACGGGGGTGCTGTGGGTTTGTATGGATGGAGTGGGGGATGGCCCAAATGGTTACGGGCAGGTGCCCCAGCCGTCGATGACCTTCAGCAGATCGAGCACGTCGGTGGTGCCGTCGCCGTTCATGTCGCTGCTGTCGGTGCCCCAGCCGTCGATCACCGCGAGCAGATCGATGACATCCACGACACCGTTGCCATCGGCGTCGGCAGGGCACTCCGCAGGGCATTCATCATCCACGGTGTTGCCGCCGTTGTCGAGCCACTCGCCATTGATCTGATCCGGATCGTTTCCGCACACGTCCGTGTCTGTCAGTGTGAGGGTGCCTACATCGAAATCGATCCCGCCGCCGTAGCTGGCCGTGTTCCCTGAGATCGTACAGTCGGTGATGGTGAGGTCGCCTAGGTAACTGTGGATCCCGCCGCCCTGAACTTCGGCCGTATTGTGCGAGATCAAGCAGTTCGAGATGTCGAGATCGCACACGATTGCCGAGACTCCGCCGCCCGACGGTGCGGTATTGCCTGCAATGGAGCAGTTCGTGATGGTGGAGCTGCTCATGAAATCGCAGTAGATCCCGCCGCCATTGCCGCTGCCGGTAACTGAATTGACCTCGATCGTGCAGCCGCTGATCGTGGGGCTGCTCGAGCCGGCACAGGTGATCCCGCCGCCGCTGCTGAGGGAGGTGTTGCCTGTGATCATGCAGTTCGTGATTGTGGGGATGCTCTCGACGCCGCAGTTGATCGCGCCTCCTGAATCGGCACTGTTGTTCTCGAGCCTGCAGTCGCTGATCGTCGGGCTTCCATCGTTGATGTTGATCCCACCTCCGGCTCCAGTCACCGAATTGCCGGTAATCGTGCAGCCACTGATGGTCGGGCTGGTTCCGTTGCAGTAGATGCCACCGCCGTTTGTGAAGATAGAATTGATGGACCCCGTACCACCGGTGATGATCAGTTCTCTGATTACGGTCTCTTCACCTTCCTCCGAGTCGATGACGAACACGCTGCCATCTTGCTGGGCATTGATGGTGGTTGCCAGCGATCCATCTTCATTGGTCGTCCCCTGGATGGTGATGGCCTTGCCGCCGGGGTTGAGATTGGCCTCGTTGTAGGTGCCGGCGGCGACGTTGATCACGTCGCCATTGACGGATGCATCGATCGCAGCCTGAATCGATTCGTAATCGTCTGGAACATTGATCGGACAAACACCTGCGACCGTGTTGCCGCCGTTGTCGAGCCAGTCGCCATCGATCTGATCTGGTTCGTTACTACAGATTTGAGAGTCGCTGGCTTCAACAATGGTGGGAATGCTGCTGTTGCAGTAGATCCCGCCGCCTTCCCCGGCCTGGTTCCCCGAGATCGTACAGTCGGTGATGGTGGTGGTGCCGCCGCCGCAGAAGATCCCGCCGGCCCAGATGGCGGCTGTGTTGTCTGCGATCGTACAGTCACTGATGGTGGTGCTGCTGTCGAGGTAGCAGAAGATCCCGCCACCGTAGGAGGAGACCGTATTGTCCGAGACCGTGCAGTAGGTGATAGTGGGGTTGCTGCTGTGGCAGTAGATGCCACCACCTCGGTCCGCCGTATTGCCCGAGATCGTGCAGCCGCTGATGGTGGGGTTGCTGTTGTCGTAGCAGTAGATCCCGCTGCCGTAGAAGGCCGTGTTGCCCTGGAGCGTGCAGTCGGTGATGGTGGGGCTGCTTATGGTGCAGGAGATCCCGCCGCCGCCTCCACCCTCGTTGCCCTCGATCGTGCAGCCGCTGATGGTGGGGTTGCTCATTTGGCAGTAGATCCCGCCGCCTAAGGTGTAGCCCTCATTCAAATCAGTTCCCGATCCTCCGGTAATCACCAGATCCTGGATCACGGTTCCGGGACCTTCACCAGAAGAGATGCTGAACACGCTGCCACCTAGCTGGGCATTGATGGTGGTCGCTAGCGATCCATCTCCATTGAGCGTGCCCTGGATGGTGATGGCCTTGCCGTCCGTGTTGAGTGAGTGCTCGTTGTAGGTACCCGCGTCGATGTTGATCACGTCACCATTGACCGAGGCATTGATCGCCGCCGCAATGGTGGGCTGATCGGCCGGCACATTGATCGTGGCCGCGAAGGTGGAGGATGTACCAACGAAAGCCAGTGACAGACCGGCGACGGCAGCAGCGATGCGATTCATGATTCCCTCTCCCACAAGGTGGCGGCCATGGGGCCGCGAAGCCCATTACAGCAGAGGGGCGGGCTCAGGGCAATGAAAATCCTGCATTGCAGAGACCAGGCGGCGTTCTTGAGGCGGCAGGAGGGTGTCGAGCGGCGATCGCGGCCCGTGCCGTCTTCACGCTCACTCGACGGCCCACTGCGGGGCCGCCTCGCTCGCCTTCATCGGCCCGAACCACGCTTGCCGCTCTCATCGCGAGGTGTTGCCCCCCCAGCAACAGCCCCCCCGTCAAGACGGGGGTGCTGTGGGGTTGTGTATGGAGTGGGGGGGTTGCGGTGGGTGTTCGATGAGTAAGATGTGGGCGATGCCAGCAAGTGAAAGTGCCCAGCCCGAAGTACGCGCATGGATCCAGTCTGTGCGACCCATGCCACTGTGGCTCATTGTCCTGTCGATCGTCGTATACATGGTGCTCGCCTATCTCGTAAACCTCGTGGTGGTGCCTTCAGAACTTCTACCATCGCTGCCCGCTGCGACCGGGTATGTCATTGTGCCGACATTTCTGAACTACGTCCCATGCTTCATCATCATGGGCCTTCTGCTGGTACTGGTTGGTCGACTTCGCTGCAATGACTTCGGCTTGATTCGTCAAAGGTTTCTTCCCGCGGTCGTCTGGGTACTCTGCACTTGGCTTGCCGCTCAGTTGTTCTTCGTGCTGACTCATCTTGATGACATCTCAATTGATCCCGCCTGGCACGAGCGGATTGTTCAGACGATCAGCAATACGGTTACGGGGCAGATGCTTGGAAATGCCTTGTACGAGGAGATGTTCTGGCGAGCATTTGTGATTTCACAGGTTGTCCTGCTGCTGGTTCACCGAATGAAGTGGACCTTCGGGAAGGCGCTCGCCTGGGCGATCATTCTCTCCAGCATCCTCTTTGCTGTGTCTCATCTTCTACACGACTTTGCGCATGATCTTTCGGCGCAGAAGATCTTTGCTCTTCAGGTAGCCAGGCTTGCTGGCGGACTTGCCTTCGCAGGCATATTCCTTCTGTCGAACAACATATTCATTGCGATCGGTCTCCACAGCTTGTCGAATTACAGCCTCTCCTTGTTCGAGGGCAGCAACAGTGAACTGACACAGGCCTTCGTCACTCTTGTCCCCTTGCTGGTGCTGGCCATCTTGGCGATCCGCCGTCGAAGGGCATCTCGGTAAAATCACCCTCCTGCATGATGCGGGATCTTCGCCATCTAAACAACAACACCTCCGTGAAGACGGGGGTGCTGTGGGGTTGTATATATGGAGTGGGTGGCTTGCTTCCTACGGGCAGGTGGTGTTCCACTCCGAGATCACCAGCAGCAGGTCGCCGACGTCGTATGGATCGTTCCAGCTGCCGATGACAGTGAGAAGATCGGAGACGTTGACCGTGCCGTTGCCGTCGTAGTCGCCGGGGCAGGCTGCGTCGCAGTCGTCGCAGAAGACCTGCACGCAGTTGCCGCCGTTGTCGACCCAGTCGCCGAGGATCTGTTCAGGAATCTCGTTTCCGCACACCGCGGTGTCCGTGAGGGATGTGACCCATGGTGCGTAGGCCCGTAGGCCGCCGCCATCGGCGCCCGAGTTGGCGGTGATGGTGCACCCGGTCAGGTCGACGGTGCCGTTCCCATCCCCGCAGGTCACCCCGCCCCATCCTCCGCCCCAGACGAACGCTGCGTAGTTGTTCTCGACGACACAGTCGATCAACGAGATGTTGCTCGGAGCGTTGTTCGGGTCGTCCTGAATCAGGATGCCGGCGGCGAAGAAGTTCGAGTTGTTGTCGCTGATCCGGCACGACTCCACCGTGCCCTGGAAGTTCAGCAGATACAACCCGGTCACGTTCGCATAGCCGTCCTCGATGATGCAGTTGCGGATCTCGCCGCTGCAATTGCCCATGCCCAGTCCGCCGCCGAATCGCTTGAAATGGATGTTCTCGACGGTGGCGTAGCCTGTCCCGTCGCCGAGGATGGCCATGTACAGCTGCACGCTGTCGTTCTCGCCGTCGATGATGACCGCCGGTGTGCCGTCGTCGTTCGTCTCGCCGATGATCGAGATCGTCATGTCCTCGGCCCGGAATTCGTTTGCACCATCGGTGCCGTATTCTCCCGCGGCGATCATGATGGTGTTGCCGTCCTCGACCTCCTCCCAGGCCAGTCGCAGCGTGGGATACTCGGTCGGTACGTGCAGAATGCCGTCGGCGTCGCCACTAGCGCATCCATCGGGCACGCCGTCGTCGTCGTCGTCGAGGCAGTTGGTCAGCGCGCAGCTGTTGTACGAGCTCATGCTGATCTGACCATCCAGCTGTCCGGGGTAGTTGCCGCAGATGATCGAGTAGGTGACCGATGTGTCGCCGCCACCGAGATGGTAGATGCCGGCGATGCCGTCGTCTGCGGTGTTCTCGGTGACGAGGCAGCCTGTCACCCTGGTCAGGCAGCCGCCGTTTTCCTGGTCGCCGACGCTGTAGATGCCGCCGCCGTCGGCCGCGTGGTTGAGACTGACGGTGGACCGGGCGAACCGCGGCTGCGCCGTGATCCACGGTGCGCTCTCCGCGGCCCGTGCAACGTGTGCGCCGCCGCCGTTGCCGGTGCACGTATTCCCGGTGATCGTGCAGTTGCGGAGGATGGGGCTGCAGTTGGTGATCGAGACGCCGCCGCCATCGCCATCGATCGATCCGCCCGTCAGGACGATGTTGTCGATGAGGATCAATCCGGGCTCGCCCGGCTCGTCTCCGCCACCGACGAGTTCGAGGACCCGGCCCTGCTGCTGCGCGTCGATCGTGACGCCGGGGGTGCCGTCGGGATTCGCCTCGCCTCGAAGCGTCAGCGTCTTGAACTCGATGGCGATGTCGTGTTCG
>DEYK01000007.1:0-32979 GCA_002364485.1 Phycisphaerales bacterium UBA3160 | reverse complement strand
GCTTCGCCGATGGTGGCGTAGTCGCCCGGGACAAGGTGCACTGCACCGTCGCCGACAACGATGATCTCCGCCGTGTGGATTCCGTCGCACTCGAAGTTGTACCCCTCCGTGTAGACAGGGAGCACGGCCGAGGCGAACTGCGGCACCTGCCACGGAGACATGCCCGGGCACGTGGGTGGGGGATTCAGGATGTCCAGCATGCCATCGGATGCACAGGGGTTTCCTGTCCGAACCCGCGTGCCGCAGGGGGCGTCGAAGAGGATGGAGTCGCCAGGGGCAACCACGATCGAGTCCGGCGTGAAGCCCGTATCGTCCACGACGATGGTGTGGGTTTCAGCGGCTGCGAAGGCGGACATGGCCAGCGCGGCGATGGATGAAGTGCAGATATGGCGCATTGAGTTCCCTTTCCCACAAGATGGCGACCGGGGGCCGCGAAGACTCCATTACAGCAGATAGCCCCAACCCGGGCAATGGAAATTCATCATTTCGAGCGATGATCTCCGCTCCCTGGGTCTTTACGATTGCCTGGAGGAGAACACCTCGACCAGAGCCGACAGATCCCGGTCGCCCAGGCCCAATCGCTCGCCTTCCTCGAAGACGGTCTTCACGGCATCCTGCAGCACCAGATTCGTCCCCAGTGATTGTGCAATGGAGCGGACCGCCTTTTGTCCTTCTCCCCACGAGGTGATGGACGCCTGCGTCTCCTGTGTGTTTCCGTCTCGAACGGCCTCGATGAGCCTGACCTTCTCTGTCTCAAGAATCGAGCCGACGTTCGTTGCGTGCTGCATGAAGACATCGAGGGGAATGTCGCCTGCCCGGGCGATCGCTGCGCCGTTGACGACGCCGATCAGGGCCATGCCGATATCGACCATCAAGGCTCGGCTCAGGATGGTGGGCTTGCTGATGTCATCACCCAGATTCGTCCAGTTCGGAGCAAGCATGCGAAGGAATGGATCGCACGCCTCGAGTACATCCGGTGCACCGGCCATGAGCAGCGATCCGGAATCGGTGCCGAGGTCTCTCGGATAGCACATGACGGCGCCATCCGCCAGGCGACCTCCATGCTTCTCGATGAGCACCGCATGTTCCCGTACCGCGTCGATCATGCCGGTCGTCAGCTGGATGATGCAGGTGTCGGCGAAGTGATCCCGGAGTTCGTGCTCCTCGATGATCTTGTCCCAGGCTGCGTAGTCCGTGAGGCAGACGACGACATGGGTGTTGGCCTTGAAGGCATCGGCCGGGCTGTCGCAGGCGATGGCTCCATCCGAGACCAGTGCATCGATCTTTCCGCGGGACCGGTTCCAGACGGACACCCGGCATCCTGCATCGATGTATGTCCGGGCGATGCCGGAGCCCATCGCACCGAGACCGATGACCGAGACGGCAGAGGGAGACGCAGGGGAATCATTCATGTGCAGCTGCTTTCGAATTGTTCACCGGGATCCAGTACATGCTTCGCAGGATACATCCTGCAGCGGTTCACAGGAATGCCGCGAACATGATCCGGACCTCGATTTGAACCCAGGAGACTCCCCGATGTGCCCGCTGCGCATCGCCTTCAGGGGTGATGGACATGCGCAGGCAGGGGACCGCGGCCGGAAGCAGGCCGCGATCATTCGCACGGCATCGGCCGCAGTCGTCTCCTTGTGAAAGAGCATCCACGGGCAGAGCGGGTTATTCTCATCGAGTACTCCCGTACGGATGTGCGGTCGGAATCCGCCGCTGCGATCCTTCTCCAGGTCCATATCGAAAGCATGCCATGCACACACAGACGATCACCTTTCCATCGGGCAACGACACATGTCATGGAACGCTGCGGATTCCCGATTCCAATCAGCGCGGTGCTGCAGTCATCCTGGCGCATGGTTTCGGGGGGACCGCCGATTGTGATTCGCTCATCGATGCAGCGGAGCAGTTCTGCCGGCACGGCCTGGTGTCGTTCGCCTTCGACTACCGGACCTTCGGAAGGAGTGGTGGCGAGCCGCGCCAGAACATCAGCGTCGCCATGCAGCGGGAGGACTACCACGCCGCTCTTGCGTGCCTGCGATCATTGGAACTCGTCGAGCCGGATCGAATCGGACTGTGGGGGACGTCCTTTTCGGGTGGGCATACCTTGTTCGTTGCTCAGGAGGATGGACGCATCGCGGCAGCGGTTGCCCAGGTTCCCGCTCTGGATCTGGTCCGCAGCAGCAAGCAGATCCATGATCATCGGACAGCTGATGAGACCGCGCGCATGCAGGCGATCCCCTCGTCCGAGTTGGTCAAGCTCGTCATAGATCAGCCCGGCGACGTTGCGGTGTTCATGTCCGAGCACAGCGTGGACTTTCGAACTGTTGAAGCAAAGAACGCGAAGACATGGGTCAACGGGGTGCTGTCGGAGTCGCTCACTTCGGGTGATCTGGCCGAGAATGATCCGAATACGAAGATCGACGACGTGACGATCCCGACACTGGTGCAGGTGGCCAGGCACGATGAACTGAACTCGACACCGGGTTCACTCGATTTCGCCGGCCGCTTCGACACGATCACGGTACGGAGCTATGACTGCGATCACTTCGGCATCTATGCATCGCCGCACAAGGACCATGCTCTTCGAGATTCGGCGGCGTTCTTCGTGGAGCATCTCCAGGGACAACTGGCTTGACCACTGTCGTGTGATTTCCGAGAGCCGACGTCAAGTCGCATGACGCCGGCAACCACACCCTCGCGAAGACGGAGGTGTGGTGGGTTCGTACATCTGGGGCGGAGATGCCCCGGATGGTTGCGGGCAGCTGTACCAGCTGGCGATGACGGTGAGAAGATCGTTGACATTGGCCTGACCGTCCTGCCCCCTGGTTTCCGATTACCATGTACGCATGGATGATTATTGGCTTATCGCTGTCTTCATTTTCATCGCAATCGGCGGTGGTTACTTCTTCAAATCAAAGAGCAAGGAATGAACCGGGTTGCATTCATTCATCGCACTTGATTCAACAACACCCCCGCGAAGACGGAGGTGTCGTGTGGTTCCGTATGGATGGGATGCACCGGTCACTTCATCCGTTTGGCGGTGAGACGATCCTTGGTGGGAATCCGGACCGCCTGTATCAGTCCGACCTTCGACATCGTCCAGATGATCATGTAGCTCACATCCAGTTGCCACCAGCGGAGGCCGTGTCTCGCGGAGGTCGGGAAGGCATGGTGATTGTTGTGCCATCCCTCGCCGAGCGCCACGACGCCCATGATCGCATTGTTCCGGCTGTGATCATGCGTGTTGTACGGCTTGGTGCCCCAGATATGGCAGACGGAGTTGATGCTCCACGTCACATGATGGAAGAGGCATACCCGTACGGGGCCCCCCCAGATGAACCCGAGCAGGGCACCCGTCCAGCTCATGGTGATCAATCCGCCCAGCACAGTGGGAATCAAGAGGCCGAGGAGCACCCAGAGGGTGAAGTGCTTGCTCATCCAACAGACGAGCTTGTCCTTGCGCAGATCGACGATGTACCGGTCCAGGCCCTCGATTTCCGGCTCGAACAGCCATCCGACGTGGGAATGCCATATCCCGCGCATCGTGTTCCAGAGCCCTGTCCCATGCCCGTGCGGTGAATGCGGGTCGCTTTCCTGATCGCTGTATTGATGGTGTCGCCGATGTGTGGCGACCCAACGCAGCACCGGACCCTCGACCGCCATCGACCCCAGCACGGCCAGGATGGCGACCACCGGCTTGGAGGTCTTGAAGCTTCGGTGGGTGAAGAGGCGATGAAAGCCGACGGCGACTCCGGTGGCGGTTGCAAGGTACATCCCCAGGAGGATGGCCAGGTAGAGCCAGCTGAAGGCGATGTGCCACAGAAGGACGATCGCAACCACGAGTCCCGCGAAGGGGATCACGACCGCCGTGAAATTGGCCAGTTTCAACGACAGCGTCGGGCGGTCGATCTCCGGGAGAATGGATTCTTCGGTGGAGCCGGAAGCCTGCGGCAAATCGGACGTCGTTGGCATGGTGTTGTCCATGATGTGCCTGGCGGAACCGCCACGATGCGCGGCATACGCGGCCGCGCGGTAGCTGGTCATCCTGTGGCTCAAATGTGTGGCCGGAATGTCGGGAAAGCATAGGTCATTCCAGCAATGTGGGTGTGATCAATATCGTGAAAGTGCAACAAGAGGTGTTCCGGGCTGAAAGTGGAGCGGGTGCAGGCGGCCGCCACGGCCTTCGATGCTCTTCAGCTGGTCGAGGACATCGGCGGTGCCGTCGGTGTTCACATCGCCCCGGCAGATCGCAGATTCGAATCGTGCCTGTGCGATCTACTGATTCGGTCGTCCAACCGGGCCTCGGACGACGGACTCGAAGTAGCCGGCGTAGTACCAGTGGTGATTCCAGGCGGCGTCCTTGTCTTCGAGAGACGAGACGTCGTCGTACAGCGCGACGGATGCGGCGTGCGATGTATTGAGCATGTCAGGCATGGTACCGAACGGGTTGTCGAACGGCCTATTCGCACCCGGGTTTCAGCGTGCCGTCAATGTACTGTCGTTGCCTGTGCAGAGGGAGTGGATCGCGATCCGTGCGGTTACGGGCAGGAGCCCCAGCCTTCGATGACCTTCAGCAGGTCGAGCACATTGACGGTGCCGTCGTCGTTCACGTCGCCCTGGCAGGCCGGCGCGCAGTCGTCGCATGATCCGCCTTCGCCAAGCCAGGTGCCTCCGAGCGCCGTGCAGTCGTCATCGGCAAGCGGCTGGCAGCCCGAGGAGACGCAGCAGGCGCCGGTGCTGCCGACGAACCAGCACGTGTCGGACACCAGACTTCCGTCGGTCGAAGGTGCAGGATCGCCATCGACCTGATCCGGAGTGTTTCCACAGAAGACCGAACTGGTGATGATGGCGGGGGTGGTTTGGCAGTAGAGGCCTCCACCATAGTTGGTTGCTGTGTTGCCGGAGATCCTGCAGTCGGTGATGGCGGGATTGCTTTCATAGGAGTAGATCCCGCCGGCGTATTGGGCTTCGTTGTCCGAGATCGTGCAGCCGGTGATGATGGGGATGCTTTCGAACCAGCATGAGATCGCGCCACCTTCGATGGCCGTGCCGCCCGTGATGGAGCATTCGCTGATGGTGGGAGCACTCTCCTGGCAGTAGATGCCTGCACCGGACAGTCCATCGTTGTCCGCGATCGTGCAGCGGCTGACGGCGGGGTTGCCGTTGTTGTAGCAGTGGATTCCACCGCCCTCCTGGGTGGCCATGTTGCCTGTGATCGTGCAGTCCGAGATGTCGGGATTGCTGTTGTTGCAGTGGATCCCGCCACCTTGTTCGGCCGTGTTGTCCGAGATGATGCATGCGCTGAGGGTGGGGGCGCTGTTGTTGTAGCAGGAGATTCCGCCGCCTCGGTTGTTGGAGAGGTTTCCGTTGATCGTGCAGCCGGTGATGGTGGGACTGCTCTGGTTGCAGTAGATGCCTCCGCCATCGATTGTCGCGTTGCCCCCTCCGGTGATGACCAGGTTGCTGATCACGGTCCCGGCGTCTTCGCCGGAGACAAACGTGAACACGTTGCCGGACTGCTGGGCGTCGATGCTGGTGGCCGGTGAGCCGGCGCCATCGAGTGACCCCCGGATGGTGATGGACCTGCCGCCCGGGTCGAGGTCGGCTTCGTAGTAGGTGCCCGCGGCGATGTTGATCGTGTCACCGGGGCCGGAGGCGTCGATCGCATCCTGGATGCTCGTGTAGACGCAGCTGGGGCAGACCTCGATCGTGTCTGCAAAGACGGTTCCGGCAAGTACGGACGTGGTCACGATGGACGTGCAGATGAAGTGCATTTGGTTCCCTCTCCCACAAGGTGTTGGCGGCGGCTGCCGCTGGACAATCATTACAGCAGATCGCCCCATGTCGGGCAATGGAAATCCTGCATTTCACCGGCCGGCATCGTTTCCGGGGCTTGATGGGTCTTAGGATGGATTGACCTCAACTCCGGAGCGGTTCGAATGGATACACGCCTTCTTGTCAGCATCGTCGCCGGCTCGCTTCTCGTCGTCGTCTGGTACCTGGTTCTGTCACTCGGATTCGGAATCGCGGTGAGCGGGCGCGAGGGTGTCGCCGTGCTGTGGTGCAGCGGATGCATTCCCGGTGCATCGCTTGCTCGAGCGATCAAGCGCAATGGAGATTGTGGATGGGGCATCGAATCGGTCCCGTACGGACTGCTCGGTCTCGTGATCGCCGGTGCGGCCTACGGCATGTCCATGACCGTCGGCGCTGCTGCGTTCTGGGCGATCGCCTTCGGCGCACTCTCGGGTGCCGCCGGATGCCTGCTGTCGAATCGCTCGGACTGATTCCGTCCTCGAGACGCAGGCATGGGATGCGGGCACGTCCATCGGTTTCCGGTGCGGGATGGAACTCACGATCCGGCGATCTGGATCGTGTCCGGTGCTCGGCCGGCGGTGTTGCGACCGGAGGCGGCAGCGGGGACTTCACGAGCGATTCATGTCACCGATGTTCTTGATGATCGTGGTGGGATAGGCAAACTCGACTCCGCCGTCCTGCACGATTGCGATGAGCCGACCGAGGATCTCCTCCTGGAGGTCGAGGAACCGTACCCACTGGTTGCATGCATCGGAGGTGTCGATCTGGCATCGGATCCTGAGGTTGATCGCATCGGGGCCGATGTCCTCGAGATGGGCCTGGCCGCTGCTGTCGGTGACGCAGTCGTGTCCGCCGAGATACGTACGCATTGCCTCCAGCACCTCGTCGATTCGGGTTTCCGTGGTATCCATCCGAAGTCGAAGGGTTTTGCGGAACACGTACATTCCGTTCCGAGCCGACAGATTCGTGATCATCATGTTCGCGAAGTTGCCGTTCGGAATGGATGTGACCGTGTTGTCGAAGTTCCGTATCCGGGTCGAGCGCATGCCGATGGACAGGACTTCGCCGAATGTCACGGATCCGTTTTCCTGATATTTGCACCAGTCTCCGATCGAGACCGGCTGGTCGCTCAGCAGGTTGATGCCTGCGAGGTAGTTCTCAAGGGATTGTCGTGCGGCCAGTGCGACCGCCAGGCCACCGACGCCGACGCCGGCGATCAGGCCGTAGAGCGGAAAGCCGATCTGTTCACTGAGAAGGAACAGGAAGGTGATGGCGATGCCCAGTCCGGCGGTCCGCCCTCCGATTCTGAGAAGATGGGCGTTGAGGCAGTCGGATGAGATGTGCGGTGAGCGGATGATCAGTTCAACGAAGAGCATGGCCAGCGGCATGGAGAGCAGTGCGAGGCCGACGTAGAGGAGAACCGCGGAGGTGAAGGCGAGTCCCGTCGCGAACATGCCGGCAAAGGTGATCTGGAAGAGGACCTGATGCACGTTCCATGAAATGAAGAGCATCACGATCGGAAGTCCGAGATTTCGAAGATGCCTTGCGATGTCACTGTCGTCGGGGGTGCTGCCGAGGCCCCGGATGACGAGGAACAGCAGTGCCATCCAGAGCATGATGAACACGGCCAGCACGATGAGCTTCCACAGCCCTTGTCCGAGATAGGAGCGTTTGAGCCAGTCCGGAAAGGACTCGATGAAGCGAGAGGAGAGCATCCAGCCTGCGGGTGTCAGGTACTCCCGCTTGCTGAGCCAGCTGTCGCTTTCCCCGTACACGGGATGGTCCTTGATGAGTTCGTAGTACTCGACGGCCCGTTCGGCCGTTTCCGAACTGAACACGTAGTCGCCTGCACGCTCGCCGTCCTCGATCCTGATGATTCCGATTTCGGTATTGGGAACGGTCCAGTAGTCCGGCAGTGGCTGACTCGATCCACTCCCGGGAGCCGACAGCAGGATGTCCGGGTCGATGCGGCGAATCACCTCCGCCAGGTGAAGCGCCGCCTCGACGGACATCTTGTGACGGATTGCCGGAGGAAATCCACTGGTGTCGATGAGCCGCATCAGCGCCAGCGTCTGCGTGGAGATCTGGTCCACCGTCTCCTTGCTGGGTTCGTTCCAATGCTCTCCCTGGAGGTACTCCGAGATCGCATTGACCGACACGATGTAGCTCTTCATGGTCGCTCGGGGACTCGAACAGTCCAGCGGTTGAAGCGGGTGAACGTCGAGTTCGCCGGCATGAAGCGGAGTCATGCATGCGAACACGAAGCAGATCTGCAGAATCGAGCGGATGAATTCAGGCATTGCAATGTTCCAGGGTCGCCTTGGCGGCTGCGTGTCGAATCGGGACTGGGATGACGACTGATTGCGAAGGAGCCGTCGGTTCATGGCATGAAGCAGCAGCACACTCCGAACGACCTTCCGTTGCGGGCGTCTTGTGCCGTGGCGCCGAAGGTGCCGTGTGCCGTGAGGTGCGTGTCATGGAGCGGTACCGGTGTTGTCCGTGTCGACGATCGTCATCGTCGGGAAGGCGAACTCGATGTCGTTGTCCCTGAACTGACGGAGGATCTCGAGGTTGACGCTCTGCGCAATCTCCTGGCTTTCGACGAAATCGGTCGTCGAGATCCAGTACATGCAGTCGATGATCAGCGAGGAGGCGTCGAACGTCGTGAAATTGACGATGGGCTGGTGCCCCTTCGATATCGTCGGATTCGTCTTCAGTATGTCCCGGACGATCTGTATGGCCTGTTCGATCTTCTCGTTGGTCGTGGAGTACACCAGGCCGAGCTTGAACTCCTTGCGGATGTGCGGCCGCCTGCTGATGTTCTCGATCCGGCCGTGGGCGACCACTTCGTTGGGCAGCGTGACCAGATTTCCCGAGCGGTTCCGGATGCTCGTGGAACGCAGGCCGATCGTCTCGACCATTCCCTTGTCGTCACCGATCTGGATGCGTTCGCCTTCGCGGAACGGACGTTCCATGAGAAGGATGATGCTGGCGATGAAGTTCTTCAACGTGTCCTGGGCGCCCAGCGCGATCGCAAGCCCCGTGACGCCGGCGCCGGCGATGACGGTCGTCGGGCTCAGGCCGAGTTGGCCCAGGATCTTGAAGAATACGATCGCCGCGAGAAAGATCGAGGCGGCTCTCGCTCCCACGCGTATCAGCGCGGCGTCGAGACTCTGTGGATTGACCCGAGGTGATGCGATCACGATCTCCGCGATGAGCACACCGAGGTTGAGGAGCCCCAGCACGAACGTGACCAGCATGATCCCGGAGAAGAAGAACGTGAAGATCTCCAGGACGCTGCCGCTGAGGAATACGTGCTTCTGGAGGAACTCGATGAGCGCCGCCGACATCACGCCGACGAAGAACAGAAACGCGAGATTGAACGCCCGGCCGGAGATGGTCAGGGGGCGCTTGCAGTAGTTCCGCAGCAGAAGAATCATCACGACGATGATCAGGGACACGATGGTCAGCGACACCAGGGTGATCGCCCACTGCCAGATCGCCTGCTGGAAGATCTGTTCGCCGGTCCATGAAGGCAGGTTGTTGATCAGGGAGGATGGAATCAGCCACCCGGGCTCGAAGAAGTGTCTTCGGTAGAGTTCGCCCACGCCGGCGATCGGTTTGACGTGCTTGACGTGTTCGAAGGCTTCTTCGGCGTGGGTCCGGGTCTCGATGTTGATGACCCACTCACCGGCACGATCGCCGTCCTCGATGTACATGAGCTCGATGGGGACGTAGTCGAATCGGTACTTGGTGATTCGATCCTCCTCGGGCATCTGCTCGATGTCGTCCTTGTCGGGGATGGTCTCCCAGGCGGCCATGGGAATTCGACGCATGATCTCCCGGAGGTAGACGGCGGCATCGGTCGCGATATCGTCCTGGAACTGCGGCCCGACATCGGAGAGGTCGAAGCACTCGGCGATTCGACCCTGGATCCATCGGAGTCTCGGTTCGGATTCGTAGGTCCGACCCTCCTTGCCGATGATTTCGCGATATGTGTTCAGCGTTCTGCCGAGGCTCCACATCAGGTTGCGTGGGCTGTCGAGCCTGTCGGGTTTGACCGACTCGCTCGAGTTCTCGAAGGGCGGTGTCTTCTCGACGATCGTCCAGGGGTGCTCCTCCTCGGATTCCCTCTTCGGCAGCGGCGCCTCGCCGGGGACCTGGACGTCAGTCGCATCGGTGTCGCCGGTATCGGCAGCCTGGTTGGCTGATGCGTGCGAATCGAATGCCCACAACGACGCACTGAGAAGCATCGCCGTCAAGATCAACTGGATTCTGGCCTGCATGTGGCGGTACTCCATCGGAGTGTTCGAACTGTGGTGTCGGCCATCGCTGGTTCGACGGTCGGGGGGGCCTTCCGGCGCCTCGCCCGATCTGATACGGATCCCATTGTAGCGATGCGATCTCGACAACAGCACCCGCGAGATGACGAGGGCGGTGTGGAGTTCGATCGTGTCGCAGGAGCGGAGGGAGACTCTATTTTTCAGCAGCACGGCACGGGCCACCCCGATGCAGGCCCCGATGCTCGTTCCGAGCCAGGTCCACCAGCCCACGTCGCCGGTCACCGACCCCGAATGCCTCCTGCAACAACGCCCCCGTGAAGACGGGGGCGTTGTGGAGTCGTCCATGGATGAAGTCGAGGCATGCCCCGCATGACCGTCGGCCTCGGGTCACCCCCAGGCGCTGATCACGGCCAGGAGATCGAATACATCGACGCGGCCGTCCCGGTTGTGGTCGCCCGAGCAGATGCTGCAGGGGCCCCATTCGCTCAGGACGACGAGCAGGTCCAGGATGTCGACGCTGCCGTCGCAGTTGCAGTCTCCGGTGGATTCACCAGCAAGTCGGACCTTGGTCGTGTACGGCAGGCCGTAGGCCTGGCCATCCGATGGAAAGACCAGGCACTGGACCACCGCAGCGTCGCATCCTTCCAATCGAGGAAGATGATCGGCCTTGCCGGCCGAGATCGTGTTGCGGACGACCTTGCCGCCGATCGACCAGACGTATTGGAATCGAACGAGATCCCAGTCGAGATCATCGACCTCCTGGGTGTACACGTTGCAGGTGAGGATGTCCTCGGCTGCGGGGGCCACGGCTCCGATGGATGCGATGATGGGCTCGGGGGGACGGTTGGCGAGCGTCTCGCCGGTCTCGAGCACTTCCAGTTGGAAGTCGATGTACGGTGCGCCGTTCACGATCATGTTCACCGTCCACGTACCGGGTGTCGTGTGCAGCCCTTCCAGATTCCATGCGAAATAGGTGTGGAAGTACCGGTAGGTGTTCCACGTGGAGTTGAACCACTGCGTGCCCGTCTCGTGGGCCAGGAATCCGGACGGGTCGTAGAACCTCATCTGGTAGGTGCTGAAGGGGCCGACGTCCGTGGACTGCGTCCACATCCACAGGAGATCGTGGTCGAGGGTGATGAATCCCTCCGTCGGTGGTCGCCACGAATAGATTTCGTTCGAGTAGAAGTCCGTCAGATTGGTCGTCGAGATTCCGAAGTCGCGACAGACGGGATCGACGGGAACGTCGACCTGATTCATCCAGCCGCTCGGTCCCGGGTTGCACTCGCCCGTATACGGTTCGAGGTAGTCCCACGTCTCGTCTCCGTTCGGTACCCAGGTCGAGAATTCCAGGCCAGGCCAATTGCCGCCACCACTGGAGGCGGCCATGGCGATCTGCTCACCGCCGCGGACCTCCTGGCCGACTTCGACGAGGGCGCTGTTCTGCTTCAGGTCCTGATAATAGGTGTAGCGATCTCCGCCATGATGAATGCCGATGTAGTTGGTCGGCATGCTGCTTGATTCCGCATTCTGATCAGGCTCGCTGTCGACGATGTCATTCACCGTACCGTCGAGCACCGCGAAGACCGGCACGCCGACGAGTTGATGATCGAAGCTCATCAGCAGTCCATTGTCCGCGTAGCTGCCGTCGTAGGTGTACGAGCCGCAGTTCCAGTCCTGGATGCCACCCTCGTTGGAGTCGAGATCGACGTAGTTGTTCATGATCAGGTCGACCGATTCCCTGGCTCCGACCGGAAAGATCGGAAAGGGATCGAATGTCCCGCGGGTTCCCGGTGCGGTGAACGGGCCGAAGCGTCGGGAGTGTTCCCTGATGCTCTGCAGAATGCGCTTCTTCGACGCTGCCGACGTGCGGTGCGCGGTGCGTACATGGCCACCCAGATCGACGGCTCCGACCAGCCCGCCTTCCGGCGGGAGGGCGGCGGTGGGCGGCAGGGGCTGTGCTGTCGCCTGCCGCTCCTTCGCCTCAGGTGTGGGTTCGCCGTGTGCGGCATTGGCGGCGGCAAGGCCGGTGATGGCCAGTGCGGCCGCGATGGATGTGCAGATTGATTGCATTGATGTCTCTCTCCGTGCCTACTTTGTGGTTCCGTATGTTCAATAGAGGATGCGTTACGGGCAGGATTCGCCCCACTCCGAGATGACCAGCAGCAGGTCGCCGACGTCGTATGGATCGCCCCAGCTGCCGATGACGGCGAGCAGATCACTCACGTCGACGGTGCCACTGCCATCGAAGTCACCGGGGCAGTCACCGGTGCATTCGTCTTCGATCGTGTTGCCGCCACCGTCGATCACCTCACCGAAGATCTGATCTTGTGGTTCTCCGTCTTCCAGATTTCCACAGAGGGAGGTGTCTTGCAGGCTGAACGGTCCGTCTTGGGCACCGGTGCCCTTGAAGATCCTTCGACCGATGCCGGCAAACGGGCTGGCACCACCAGTCCCCCAGGCGAGGTTGTTTCGGATGGTGCAGCCGCGCACGGAGAGTTGCGACCCGTAGACGATGACCCCGCAATGCGGGGGCCACCAGCCGAAGGTTTCATAGTTGGCGGAATTGTCCTCGACGATGCAATCCACAAGCTCAAGCGTCGTGACATCGTTTACGGACCAGACGTAGACGCCGCAGAATCCGATGGCGTGGTGATCACGGATGGTGCAGCGGACCATGGTGACGTCGGCTTCGAAGATGCCCACGCCGGAGGTGCCTCCTTCGATGATGCAGTCCGTCACCGTCGTGGCAGGGCCTTGGATGCCGAGATTGAGCCCGCTCATGCGCAGGTGCGAGAGCGTGACGGCGTGCGAGGAATCTCCAAGGACCATCACCGAGGTGGTCGAGTTGCTCGGGTCGCCCTGGATCGTTGCGGCGATGGTGCCGTCGGGATTGGTTTCGCCAATGAGAGTGAGCGTCTTGTTCGTGATCTCCAGGACGGATTCATCACCATCAAGGGCATACGTGCCCGCGGCAAGCTCGATGGTGTCGAAGGTGTCGGCGGCATCAATGGCGATCTGGATGGTCGCGTAGTCCGCGGGGACATGGATCGTGCTGCCGCATTCTTCGGATACGGTGCTCCCGCCCGCATCGGTCCAGTCGCCTTCGATCTGCACTCCGGGCATGTCGCCGACGAAGTTGGCGCATACGATCGTATCACTCAGAGTTGCCGAGGCCGATGAGTCGATGGACATTCCGCCGGTCGCAGCCCAGGCAGGGACGGCGTTGCCCCGAACGATGCACTGCTCCAGCGACAGGTGGCCATCGGCAACTTCGATGCCTCCGGAATAGATGCCGCCCGTGTTGTTCTCGATGCGGCAGTTGACGAGCGATACATCCGTCTGCTCGCTTGATCCGGTCACCAGAAGCCCGGTGCTGCCGTCGCGAATCACAGAGTCGCTGGCGACAACCTGGGCGGATTGGACGGCCAGGCCGCTGAAGTAGTTGTTCTCAAGAATGCAGTTCGTCAGCGCATGGGAACCACCGACCAGCGTGATTCCGATGTAGCAGCCGCGTATCTTCAAATGCTCGAGGGTGACGGCTTCCTCTGATCCAAACACATAGATACCGGCGGGGGGGTCACCTTCGTTTCCTTCGATCGTCACCGCCGGACTCCCATCCGCGTTCCGCTCTCCGGCGATCGTGATCGATTTGTCTGCAACGAAGAACACGGGATCGGCCCCGGGTCCACCGCCGTCGCCGCTGAATGCATAGGTCCCCGCTGCGATCATGACCGTCTGGCCGTCGTTGGCGAATTCGATGGCTCCCTGGATGTCCGGGTACTCATCAGGCACGTTCAGGATGCCGTCCTGATCACCCAGGCATCCTTCGGGTACGCCGTCGCCATCGTCATCAATGCAGATCGGTGCGGAGCAGGAATCGCCGTCGAGCTGGATGTCCCCAAGAAGTTGCACGCCGTCGTTGCCGCAGATGATCGAGTTGTAGACCATGACCGAGGTTCCCTCGTCGGCCCGCACGCCGCCGAAGCTGCCCATGTTCCCGGTCACCAGGCACCCTGAAAGGGTCGGCTGGCACTGCCCGTTTTGAAATCCGAGTCCGCACTCGACCGCACCATCGCCATTGCCCTCGAAGATGCAATCGATCAGCTGGGGATTCGCGGCGAGTGTGGGTGTTCCTGGTGCGCCGGAGACGACATGGATTCCGCGGGAATTCCCGATGAACCGGCAGTTTCGAACCACAGGACTCGCGTGCTCGACAAGCAGCCCGCCGGCATCGATGCCGCCTGTGATCACGATGTTCTCAAGCACGGCCTGGCCGGTCACCGCCGGGGGTGGAACCAGTCTGGTGTACACGTCGACGACGCGCCCCTGTTGGGCGGCATCGATCGTGACGGCGGGGTCGCCACCTGCGGTGGTTTCTCCCCGTAGCGTGAGCTGCTTTCCAGCCAGTTGAAGGTCATGTTCGTAATAGGTGCCGGCGGCAAGTTCAATCGTGTCGCCATCCTGCGCAGCTTCGATCGCATCGGCAAGAACGGGATAGTCGTCGGGGACCTGCAGCGTGTTTCCGCCGGCATCGATGATGATGAGTCCGGTCATTCCCTGTTCGCAGGAGTTCTCGGAGAAGTAGGGGATCTCCAGAGATGCGTACGCAGGGACTTCCCAGGCGAAGCTGAAGTTCGGTGGTCCTTCCATGCCTCCGTTGGGCAGGCCGCCTGCGAAGAAGGCGTTGTCGGGAATGCAGTCGGATCCGGACCGGACGACGGTGTAGCTCGAGCCGGCAGTCAATGCAAAGACGATCGTGTCGCCGGGCGCAACCACGAGCGTCTCCGGCGAGAAGGAGGATTCATTGACAAGGACTTCGTGCGTCTCGGCCGAAACGGATGTCGTCATGGCCAAGGCGGTGACCACCGCCAAAATCGTGATACGCATAGGTTGGATCTCCCTCACCCCATAAAATGCACTGAGTGCATTAATCAGTATCTCTTCAGCATGTATGATTGCAAGACTGATTTGGTCATTTTCACCTCCTCAGACACTAAAAATGGTACTTGACGCCTCATGCCAGCCATTCTCACAGAACGCATCATTGAAGAGGCTTCCCAGGTCGCGGTCAGGCTTCATCTCGGATTTGCCGCCGTGCTGGAGTTGTCGATCGTGAAGGGGGAGCGGGCCTCGGTGATGGCTCGCAAGTTGGGGGTCGGACGAATGACCTGCCAGCGCATCATGAAGCTTGCCGGCGATCTCGAGCCCACGCCAGCCTTGCTGGCGGAGGTGCCGGGTGTCAACGGACTTCGTCACTTCCTCTCGGCCATGGAGCAGGCCGGGGTCGCGGGTGATGAACTCGCCGGCGCCGCCGCCGCGGTCGATGGGTTCGCCGGATTCCTGAGCGACGTCGGCCTGAGCCAGACGAAGTTGGCCTCGGCGCTGTCGCTGTACTTCGACGCGACGGATCCGGAGCGCCTGTGCGCGCGGCGGGAGCACCTGTTCGACGCTGCCGCAACCGTCACGGGACAGTCGGCCGATGCCACCATCAGCATGATGGCCATCAGGATGAGCGATCAGCCTGCATTCAACTTCGAGCAGATCGCCGTACGCGGCTACTCCCAGATGCGGGCCGTCGGTTCGTCCATGCCCATTCGGCTCCCGATCAACATGGCCTACTCCGACTACCGCAACGTATCCAGCGAAGAGGCGGCCCGGGAGCCGCAGAAACTCGTCGAGGCGTTCTGCTCGACGCCGTTGCCGTCCATCGACGCCCGGGTCATCAAGGAAGAGCATCTCGCTCACATCATCAATCCCGAGCACATCCCCACCGGCGAGCCGTTCGACTGCTTCGCCACGCAGCACAACCAGTGGAACGTCAGCAACCCCGGCAGGAACAAGGCGATCTGGCTGTACATCGACTACCCCACCAGGCACTGCACGTTCGATCTGTACCTGCATCGGGACATCGAACGGCATCACACGCTGTCCGGCGACTGCCACCTCTGGGGAACGTCGCTGCTTGCCCCGCCGGAAGATCTGTGGATGACCCGCTTTTCGGATCCGCTCGAGTTCTCGGAGCTCGGTCCGGGCACGGCCAACGCAGGTTCGGCGTACTACGGCCGGCATGGCGAACTTGCGCAGTACATGTTCGAGCATCATGGCTGGGAAGCTGATGAGTTCGTCGGCTTCCGATGCGAGATGGAACTCCCGATCTGGCGATCGGGAATGTGCCTGGTGCTCGATCAGCGGTGAACAGGCATGGGGAAGTGGATCTTCCGCAATCACAACACCCCCGCGGGGGCGGGAGTGCTGTTGTGCTTCATGGCAGGATCGGGGGGACTCCGTCGCAGGCGCCCCAGCCCTGGATGACGGCAAGGAGGTCGGCGATGTCCACGACGCCGTTCTGGTCGATATCCGCATCGCAGGCGATGCATGCTCCCCACCCGCTGAGCACCGCCAGCAGATCCGTCACATCGACGGCTTCGCTGCCGTTGGTGTCTCCCGGGCAGGGTTCGCTTTCGTATTCGACGAGCAGCGTCGCATCCGTGCCGAGGTAGGAATAGCCATCGACACCGACTCCGGAGGGCCACGACATTCCAAGTACGAGCCAGCCGGTGGTGTCATGCGCGCCGTTGATCTCGGACGTCGAAAGTTCGTACTCGCCTTCAACGAAGGGAGCGGGTTGGCCATGCACGACGCCCTGGCCATACAGGGCGGAGCCGTCGCTCGAGTTCAGCGTGCCGGACCCGGTCTTCATGCCGAGTCTGAACAGCTGCCCCTCGGCGCTGTAGTAGCCTTGTCCTCCCGTGAGGCGGATCGCCAACGACGCGATCTCGGCATCATCTGGAACCTCGGAGAGATCGAAGTTCCACATCGAGACCCGTTTGCCGGAGTAGGTGTAGGTGAGCGTGTTGAGCGAGCACCATCCCCCGTGCATGGAGGTGGGTTGGTACGTCCATGAAGCCGAGTAGCAGCCGGTGTTTCCGGACCAGTTGACCTGGGCTCGCTGGTAATTAGGGATTTCGATGATTGTTCCGGCCGATGCGGCGCCCGTACCCGCAAGTGCGATGGCGGCCGATTTCAGGATGTCGCGGTGTTGAAATGCCATTTTCCGTGTGCTCCGTCGTATGTGGTTTCGTTCGAGTGGTCGTGTGGCCGTGCGCTTCGCCACGGGCATCAGTCGCAGGTGCCCCAGCCGTCGATGACGGCAAGGAGATCTCCGACGTCCACGGCGCCGTTTCCGTCGGTGTCCGCATCGCAAGCGATGCACGGACCCCATGAACTGATGACCGTCAGCAGGTCCATCACATCCACCTTGCCGCTGTCGTCGATGTCGGCTGCGCAGGACGTGGTCTCGTACTCCACGATCAGAGTCGCTTCGGGGGCAAGCACGCCGATCATTTCGTTGTAGTTCTCCGAGACGCTCATGGCGAGCCAGCCCGTGTCGCCGATCGCATCGTTGATCTCGATCGTGGACAGGACGTACTCTGTTTCGACCAGCGGAGCCGGTTGTGCGAAATCGACGCCCTGATTGAACAGTTCAAGTCCATCGTTCTCGGTGATCAGGCCGACTCCGGTCTTCATGCCCAGCTTGAAGATACGTCCCTCCTGGCTCCACGAGTGATCGCCACCGCTGGCACGGAGGGTCAGGGCGACCACTTCCGCATCCATCGGAATCTGGGACAGATCGAAACTCCACATGCCGATCCGCTTGCCGCCGTACTGGTAGGTCTGCGTATTGAGTGAGCAGAAGCCACCGCACAAGATGGTCGGATCGTGATTCCAATACGTGTTGTAGTAGCACCCGTTGCCGCCCGACCAGCTGATCAGGCACGCCTGATACTGCTCGAGCTCGATGACGGTGCCGGCCGATGCGTTTGCCCCGCCCGCAAGGGCGATCGCGGTTGCGCACGACATGGCGCGAAGATTCTGAAACATGAAGTGCCCCTCCCTCGACGTGTACCGTCAGTCATTGACGGATACGGTCCTGGTCCCTCGTGGGGACGCTGCGAAGGTCGTTCGGCCGTTCAGAGGTACACCTCTGATGCATCGTTCCTGGATGCGTTCGGTCAATCGACACCGCGATTAGAGGGCATTCATGAAATACTGTCAACTGAAATCGACATCGTGCTTCTTCGGCACGAATGCGATGCTGATCGATGTACGTTGAAAGTACGGCATCAGGGGTCTGTGGGCGGAGTTTGTCCCATTCCGCGGTCGCAAGCAGCACGCTGTTCACATCGCATGGGTCATCCCAGTTTCCGATGACAAGTCGGCGTGTGACATGCTTCGACGACAGGGGCGGCGTCGGTCGCAGAGGTCACGGTCGATCTCGTCTTGTCTTGCCACATCGAGTCCGCCCGCCGAATGATCATGGAGTACGAGTTGCGCAATGATCCGAAGAGTCCCCCATGCCGGTGGGACTCCGGTCACGGTCATGCATCTGCTTTCGGCCGGCAAACGTCAGCCGGCGATCCTGATTTGTGGTCATGAGCCTTGTTGCAGAATGCATTCGATCTTGTGGAAGTTGGAATGACGATTAGGTGCATGTCGATGCCTTCCCTCAAAATACAAATTGATTGACCGGTCTGGGATTCGGACGAATGCTTTTAGGCAACACATGGAGGGAGTCGGTGGGCTCCCTTCTATCTTTGGTGAAGAGAGGACATGTCCGGGCACAAGTCGCCCATCTATCACAGGAGGAATATCTATGAGACATCGAAGCGTATTTCATCTGACACTTCTTGCAGGAGTCGCACTGTCTGGTTCCGCGATTTCCGCCAACGGCTTCTGCCCGGCGGACTTCAACGGCGACCAGCTGGTCAACACCGACGAGCTGCTGGAAGTGCTTGCGGGGTGGGGACAATGTCCGGAGCAGCCGGCATCGTGTCCGGCGGACTTCGATCAATCTGGTGCCGTGAACGTGAACGATCTTCTTGGCGTGATTTCAGGTTGGGGTGTATGCCCGACCGACCCCGAGGATCCATGTTCGGGCTACTACACCGACATCACGTGCTGGGGCAGCTTCCACGGCTCGAACAACAACTCCCGATACGAGGAGCTGGTCAGTGGTCGAACGGCCATCACGACCGAAGCCATGCTCGCCTACAACGATCTTCGCGGTTTCCTCGGGCTCTCCGAACTGGATCAGGATGAAGTCGGTCAGTGGGCCTTCGACGAGTCGCTGACCAACAACGACCAGGCCTGGGGCGGCGACATGCACGGCGTCGGGCTGTACTACATGATGCAGGGTGCGAAGGTCGGTTGGATCAGAGACGATGCCTACGACCCGCAGCTCCTGTCGGACATTCAGCGGACCGCACGCCTGGTCTCCAACCCCAGCCAGATGAAGTCCGAGGTGATGGACATGGTCCGTCAGCATTGCCACGAGGGCTACGCCGACCACCTCGAACAGAACGGGCTGGTCGATCGGTTCATCAACACGCTTCAGATGGAACCGCACTACGGCGGATGGATGCACGGAAGAACTCATGGCTTCCGGCCCATCGAAGGTGGTACGGCGATCAATCACGACTTGAATCACCTGACGGTGCTCAGTTGGGATCAGATGCAGCCATTCATGAACGACACGTTCGACTGGCCGCAGTGGCCCGCGCTCAACGTCTCGGATTCGACCGTGATCGAGTACTTCCAGAGCATGGTCACGCTCGGTGATCCCGAAGGCGACAACATGTGATCACGAGTTCGATCGCGATGGAATGACACGCAACGACAGCACCCCCGCGAAAGCGGGGGTGCTGTATTCGTGTTGCAGGGTGCCGCACGTCCGCGTCGCCGCGGCGAGCGTGACCGCCTCGATTCCCGATCGAATCACCTGTCGTTATTCGTCCCACCGCGGGGCAGCAGGCTCAGGAGGATCGCCGGCCAATGGCGATGGATGGTCAGTCGGCCGTCCCGTGCTGTGATCGTGGCGACCCGGCGTTTCCTGATCCGAACCGTGAGGTCCAGATGCTCGGTCAGCCTTGCCATGGGGTCACCACCGTGATCCGGTACGTCGGGAAGTCCCTTGCGGAACTGCATGATCGATCCGAGTGAGGGAAAATCCGCGATCAGTCGCGAGCTTTCACCATGCACGCGAACCGAATGCCGGCCGAACTGGATCCGCAGGTTGCCTGAAAGGACCACACCCACGAATCACTGACCACCGTGTGTGCGGGTGTGGATGCTGACGGTGCCGTTGAGATGCCAGGAGGCCTTCTTGGCGTCGGAACCAGTGCTGCTGGGGATGCCGATCTGCATGTTGTCGAAGCTGTAGATGATCTCGGCGTTCTTGCCGGTCAGATGCTCGTAGAGACCGATTGCAAGATCGGGCCAGGTATGTGTTTCGTTGGCGGACATGATGGTTCCTTGTGGTTGAAATGAGGGTTTCGCGGCGGAATCCGCCGCACCCGTAGATGAGGGGACGAAAGTCTAGGCACGCCGATCGAGTGGGGCCACATTCGATTTCCGAGAAGTTCTCGGGGAAAGGAGGGGGGCAATAGCTGGAAAATCCGGCCGGGGTTCCGGATGTGAACAATCATTGGTCATGACCGTCTACGAGAGTTCGATTCTGTGGTTTCGCAGTCAGTTGCGGGTTCACGATCAGCCGTTGTTCGAGAGCAGGGGTGGTGAGGATCGCCCCGTGGTCGGTGTCTGGGTCTTCGACCCCCGGGAACATCTGGAACTCGTGGATGGCTTCCCGCGAGCGGGCTCGCGTCGAGTCCGGTTTCTGCTCGAAAGCGTCGAATCGCTCCGGACATCCCTTCGCGAACTCGGTTCTGAGTTGATCGTTCGTGTCGGCGAACCCGAACAGGTGATTCCCGAGCTGGCAGCGGAGTTGAATGTGGACTCGGTCATCGCGTTCCGCCAGCCGGGTACCGAGGAGCGGGGCATCGAGCGACTGCTGGCGGCCTCCCTGGGACCGAAGTGGAAGCCACTCGGGTACGAGTCCGTGCTTGAAGTGGAAGACCTCGATGTGATCGCGGATGAACTTCCCGAAGTCTTCAGTCGATTCAGAAGGCATGTCGAGAAGAAGATCGCATTCGCCCGGCCTCGCGAGACGCCATCTTCGCTGGCCATTCCCCAACTGCCGTCCGGTTTCGACGTCGGTGGGGTTCCCGATCTTCGATCACTCGGCTACGAGGTGGTCGACGCCGACGAGCGGAGTGTGATGGATTTCAAGGGTGGAGAGTCGCAGGGGCTGGATCGTCTGCACTCATGGATGTTCGATCACGACAATCTGCAACGCTACAAGCAGACCAGAAACGGAATGCTCGGCGAAGCCTATTCATCCAAGTTCTCGCCGTGGCTCGCCAATGGCTGCCTGTCGGGCAGATTCGTGGTGAGCGAGACGCTTCGCTACGAGCGGCAGCGCCTCGCGAACGAGTCGACCTACTGGCTTCGATTCGAGATTCTGTGGCGTGAGTACTTTCGGCTGTATCTGATGAAGCACGGGCCTTCCATGTTCCTTCGTGGCGGTCCCGTGCAGAGCGATCTGGCGTGGGGGGATCCGGAAGGCCGTTTCGAGTCGTGGCGCACCGGCGAAACCGGTGTTCCGCTGGTCGATGCCAACATGATCGAGCTGTCCACCACCGGCTTCATGTCCAATCGTGGAAGGCAGATCGTCGCCAGTTTCCTGTCGAAGAATCTGGATGTCGACTGGAGACGCGGGGCTCGATGGTTCGAGCACTGCCTGATCGACTACTGCCCATCGGCGAACTGGGGCAATTGGACCTATGCGGCGGGTGTCGGTGCGGATCCGAGGGGATTTCGAGGATTCGATGTCGCAAGGCAGGCCGCGAACTACGATCCGACCGGCGACTACGTCGCGGCATGGCTCGGTGATCGCATCGGATCGCTTCCCGTGGAGTCTCGGCACGCACCCTGGCTTGCCGGAGGTCCGACGCCGATCGTCGATCCGGAACGATCGCTTTCCGAGGCGAAACGCCGCTGGGATCAACTCGCGGCCGGCGACTGAATCCCTCCATGCGGAAATGCTGCAAGGAGTTCGAAGATGCCTCAGAAGCAGTTGCCGGAAAAGATCTGTCCGAGATGCCTGCGGCCGTTCACCTGGCGCAAGAAGTGGGAGCGTGACTGGGAGCGTGTGGTCTACTGCTCCAAGGCGTGCCGTGACGGACGTCGGCCACTGCGAAAGGCGAAGTAGTCGAAGGCCATCACGATGGCACCTTCCGCGGCATTCGGGTTTCTGCATCCGATCGGGGCGGCTAGGATGGTCTGCCTATGTCTTCTCCGGACTCCCATCTCGATCAGCCGCTTCAGCGCGGCTCAAGTGGCCTTCGGTTCTCGGCCTACAAGCTGTTTGCCCGGAAGCGGCGCAGCCAGGCGAAGCAATCCCGGAGCCACATGACCCATCGTGGGACGACGCGAAGTCTCAAGCGAAGCCGCTCGGCGGGCGAACTGTTCCGTATCTTTCTCACGATGCTGGGGCGGCGGCGACGCACCGTCGCATTCGCGCTCGGCCTGCTCACGATGGGGACGCTGTTCGGCCTGCTGCCTCCGGCGGCCACGAAGCTCGTCATCGACTATGCATTCACCGGTGATCCGCTTCCGGCATCGGTCGCGAACTGGATGCCGCAGTCGTGGCAGCTGGATGATCATCCACGGCGGCTCCTCGTCGTGATCGCCTGTGCCCTGATCGTCGTCGCCTTCGCAAGCGTCGTGTGCGGGTTGTCGAGTCGATGGCAGGCGACGAAGGCGAGTCGCCTGCTTGCCGTGAATCTGCGGAAGCGTGTGTTCGACCACGCGGTCCGTCTTCCCCTGGATCGCATCAGCGAACTTCGATCCGGTGGAGTCGCCAGTCTGCTCAGAGAGGATGCGGGCGGCATCGCGGAGCTGATCTTCGGATTGATCTACAACCCATGGCGGGCGATCATCCAACTCGTCGGCATTCTCACGATTCTGGCCTTCACCGACTGGCGACTGCTGCTGGGGGCGTTGTGCATTCTTCCGATGGTCTGGTTCACGCACCGGACCTGGATCAATCGGATCCGTCCGCTCTATCGCGACATCAGGGTGCAGCGTTCGAACATCGACGCCCATGCGACCGAGGTGTTCTCGGGAATGCGGGTGGTTCGGGCCTTCGGGCGTGATCGCACCGAATCGGGACGATTCACCTCGGGCAACCACATGCTCGCCCGACAGGAGATCAATGCATGGTGGTGGTCGCGCATCACCGAGACGATCTGGGCCCTGGCCGTTCCGGTGGCCAGTGCGGCGCTGCTCTTCTACGGCGGACTTCAGGTGCTGGAGGGGACCATCACGGTGGGCGATCTCGTGATGTTCCTGACCTATCTGGTACTGCTGCTCGGGCCGATCGAGACGCTTGCCTCCAGTGCCACCTCGTTCCAGACCAACCTGGCCGGACTCGATCGGGTGCTCGATCTTCTGGAGGAGCCCCGGGAACTGCCCGATGCGCCGGATGCGATCAATCTGGATCGGACATCGATCGTGGGTCGCCTGGAAGTGGAGGGACTTGCCTTCTCATATCCCAAGTCGGCGGTTCCGGTTCTTCATGACCTCACATTCACGGCTGAACCCGGTCAACTCGTCGCTTTCATCGGAGCATCTGGTGCGGGCAAGACGACGCTGTGCAATCTGATCGCCAGATTCTTCGATCCTCAGGAGGGGTGCATTCGTCTAGATGGTGTGGATCTTCGCGACATTTCGCTGGAGCGCTATCGCAGCCTCATCGGCATCGTGGAACAGGACGTCTTCCTCTTCGACGGAACGATCCAAGACAACATCGCCTTCGGTCGTCGCCAGACCAGCGCCGAGGATGTCCGGCTCGCCGCCGAGGCGGCCAACGCCCTCGAGTTCATCGAGGAGACTCCGGATGGATTCGACACCCTGATCGGAGAACGTGGGGTCCGCCTTTCGGGAGGGCAGCGTCAACGGCTGGCCATCGCCCGTGCGATCCTCGCGGACCCGAGAATCCTGATTCTGGACGAAGCGACCAGCAATCTCGATACGGGGAGTGAGCGGCTCATCCAGGCTTCGATCGATCGTCTGCTTCGAGGGCGAACGACCTTCGCGATTGCGCACCGGCTGTCGACGATCCGGCATGCGGATCTGATCGTGGTGCTCGAGCACGGTACGTGCATCGCCCAGGGGACCCATGAGCAGCTGCTGGCGAGCAACGATCACTATCGGGACATGGTTGCGGCCCAGACCGCACGCCCCGAGCCGGAGCCGGACGCAGTCGAGTCCTGAGTGGAAACGGCGTCGGGCTATCGGTTGCAGTCGCCCCAGGACTGGATCAGTGCAAGCAGATCGTTGACGCCCACGGTCCCGTCGAGATCGACGTCCGCGGCGGCATCGTCCGTTCCCCAGGCTGCGAGCACCGACAGCAGGTCCTCGACGCCGACGGTGCCGTCGTCGTCCACGTCGCCTGAGCACTGGATCTCGCCGGCCTTTCGATGGGTCAGGAGCCAGTCGATGGTTCGGTTGGCGAACAGGTTGCTCGTGACAGGATCGCTGTTGCGGCGGAAGTTGGGCACGTGCTCGGAGCCGGCCATCCGCCAGAGTTCCACGGTGACGCCGTCTTCGCATTCCTGTTGATAGATCGTACTTGTGGTTTCATTTCCTCCGACGCTCCAATCGAGATTGAAGGCGGCTCCACCGTCGACCCCGGAAGAGCTGCATCCGTTGTAGTCGAGCCATGTCGACACTGATTGCTCCGCGCCGGGATAGCAGTCGAGGAAGAAGCAGCCGCCGCCGTATTCGATCGTGGAATCGGATGTTCCGTGGATGTGAAGAACGTGCACCGGTTCACTCGGATCGCACGCATCGGCGTTGTCGTAGGTCGTTCCCGCCAGGGGGGCGATCGATGCGATCAGGTCGGCGTGGTCGCATGCCATTCGATAGGACATGAAGGCGCCGTTGGAAATTCCGGTGAAATGGATGCTGTATTCATCGACTGCGTACTGGGCCTGGATCAGTTCGATGATCTGCCTGAGGTAGCCGGAGTCATCGACGTTGCTGTTGAAGATGTCGCAGCAGGCGTTGGTGCCGTTCCAGAACGACGCTCCAGTGAAGTTGGTGGTGCCGGTCGGGATGCAGTAGATGAAATTCTTCTCATCGACCTGCGGCACGAAGTCGAAGTACGCCTCGACATTCGGGTCGTTGTAGCCGTGAAGCGAGATGATCAGCGGCAGGGGTTCCGTTCCGTCGTAGCTCGATGGAAGGTGCACCGGTACCGATCCCCGGCCGTTGTCGATGTATTCGATCGATGAGCCGAAGCATGATGCGCAAAGGAGAATTGAAGCAAGAGACGATAGATGTTTGAGGTGGGGCATATGAATGAACATACGTTTGTTATGTTGCCGAGATGCATGGAAATCACAAACGTTTGCGTACGTTTGATGACAGTCCAACTGGTCTTTATGGAACAGGTGGAACAACGCATTCGATCAGTCGTATGCGGACAGGCGATTCGTAGTTGCGCAGACCATGCAGAGTATCCGTGTCAACATTACAATCGGCATATGACCTTCAGTCTCGACCATGTCATCTTCTTCGGACGCACCTGGGATGAATGCCTCGGCATGTATGCCCTTGAAGAGCAGCAGCTGGCAGGCCTGAAGGTGCTCGATTGTCCTGGCGGGCCTGATGCGCTCGTCGCCGAAGGGCTGGCGAAGGGGTTCGACATGCATGCAGCGGATCCGCAGTACGCATTCGATCCGGATGTGCTTCGGGAACGCGGGCATGCGGAGATCACCGATGCCATGAAGAAGTGGCAGGAGGATCCCGAGCAGGCCTGGGATCAGAAGCAGGCCGACGACTTCATGCGACTCAAGCTTGAAGCGCTCGAGAGTTTCGTCGACATGTATCGTTCAAAGAGAGATCGATATGTCGCTGCGTCGCTCCCAGATCTTCCCTTCGAAGAGCGTTCGTTCGACCTGGTCCTCAGTGGACATTTCCTGTTCATCTACGCCTCGCTTGAGCGGGGGGGGCTCATGTCGAACGAAAGCATGGGCCTCGACTTCCATGTCGCCGCGGTGAGGGAGCTGGTTCGGGTCGGGAAGGAAGTCCGCATCTTTCCCACGTTCGCCACCACCGGCCCGGCGCGACGCCAGGAGTTCGTCCAGCCGGTCATCGATGCGATGGTCGCCGATGGGCACGAGGTCGAGCTGATGCCGGCAGACTGGGTGGAGGGCGACTTCACCGAGTTCAACGATCTGCTGAGGATCCGCCGTGCGAACTGACCTTGTTCGAATCTCGTGCGCCGTCACCCTGAGTACACTTGCAGAGGCACGTTCGTGCCAGGTCCGCTGATTCCATCGATCGTCCGCTTCGGAGCAATGTCATGCCAGACAGCGTATTCAGATCCGTCATCGTCATCCTTCTCGTCTTCATCTCCGTCGCCGTCGGCTGGATCGCCGTCGACTCGACGATGTCCAATCGGCGAATGGAGCGGACGCTGCGGACGATCAGAGCGGCGGCGGTCGTGGAGCAGGTCGTGCAGGGCACAGGTCAGTTCGGCGTTCTCAACAAGGACGGTTTCTTCACGAATGTGATGATGAGGGAGTTTCGTGAGGACATCGAGGACGAATACGAGTTCGATCCGAACATCGATTGACCGAATCATGCAGCGGCTCCCGTTCATGTCCCGAGGTGACCTCGGGTTCCGGGTCGGGAAGCCTACCATTCGCCATGCCAGAACTTCCCGAAGTCGAAACCGTCCGACGCAGCCTTGAAACGCAGTGCGTCGGTTCCGTCGTGCTCGATGCCCAGCTCAACTGCCCGGGGCTTCGGTGGCCGTTTCAGGACGACTTCTTGCAGCGTCTCGAAGGGTGTCGGATTTCGAAACTCGATCGCCGTGGAAAGTACCTGCTGGTTCATTTGGAGGGTGGCGATGCACTGATCGTCCATCTCGGAATGAGCGGTACGATCACGATATTCGACGATGGCCCGGGACAGCTCAGACCGCACGATCATGTCGTGATCACGATGGAGGACGGGCGACTGCTGATCTACAACGACCCGCGTCGATTCGGAAGCATGGAAATCGTCTCTGCCGGAGATCTGGAGTCGCACCGTGTCATCGGACGCCTTGGTCCGGAGCCGGTCGCCGCCGACTTCGACGCATTCGTACTGGCCACGGCACTGCAGGGACGTCGCTGCAGCATCAAATCCGCACTCCTCAATCAGCATGTCGTGGCGGGGGTGGGCAACATCTACGCCTGCGAAGCCCTGCATCGGGCACGCATCTCGCCCCGTGTGCTCGCGGGTTCGCTGGCCACCTCGTCCGGGAAGCCGACTCCGCGGTGCCGTCGACTTGCCCCGGCGATCAAGTCGATTCTGCTGAGTGCCATCGCGGCGGGCGGATCGACACTGAAGGATTTCGCAGCTCCCGACGGGGCGGTGGGTGCGTATCCGAGTTCGTTCCGTGTCTACGGGCGTGATGGATTGCGCTGCCGCCGCAGCGGATGCAGCGGTGTGATCCGGATCTTCACGCAGCAGGGGCGCAGCACCTTCGCGTGTCCACGCTGTCAGCGGTCCTGAAGATCAGGAGCAGGTGGCGTTCCAGTTGCCGATGACGATCAGCAGGTCGTCGACGTTCGTGGTGCCGTTTCCGTCTGCGTCACCGTCGGAAGAGCCCCAGGCGGCGATCACTGCCAGCAGGTCGTTGACTCCGACTGCGGCATCGCCCGTGATGTCTCCGGGGCAGTCGGCATCGTTGCAGCCGGGCACGCCATCGAGCGAGTACTGGGAGACGAAGTCCCAGATCCATTGCGGACCCTGGGGATATCCCGATGGTGCATCATGGCCGCCCCCCTGACGACGATAGTGCTGGTGACCGTGGCAGCCATCGCCCGGTGCCCAGGTGTAGCGTGTGATGTTGCCACCCAGATTCTCGACAAGCGGATCCGTCTCGGCGCCGTTGAGGCTCACGAAGTGACTGTTCTGGGCATCGGTCGAGATGCTGTAGTCGTTCCCTCCGTAGGGAGCGTAGAAGTCGTTTGTACCGAGCAGATGCACGCAGGCGACCGAAGTCGACCAGTTCACGTCGCTCAGCGTCCACTCCCACATGTTGGCTGCAACTGGCGCAATCGCGGCCACCTGATCCGGAAGATAGGCCGCGATGTCGTAGACGATGCTGCCACCGAGTGAATAGCCACCTGCATACACCCGCTGGGTGTCGATGTTGTAGTTGTCGGCCAATGCGTCGATCATCACGGAGACGAAGCCCATCTCGTCTATTCCGCCATGGTAGTCGCCAAGGCAATCCCAGCTGTTGGTACCTGACGTGCTGTTGATGGCCTGCGGATACACCACGATGAACCGTTCGGAGTTCGCCAGCGAACGGAAGTCGCACTCGAAGATCCCCTGGTTTGCAGTTCCGCCGCCACCATGGAAGAAGAACATGGCGGGCATGTTCTCGGCAGGACTGAAATTCACCGGTAGGTACACGATGTAGGAGCGATTGACGCCACCGACGCTGATGTTCTCGTTGAGCTGCTGCTGGGCGGCGGCGGGGGCCGCGGCACAGAGGAGCGCGGCAAGGATCGTCAGGCATTTCAGGTGTGGATTTCTCATTCACAAAGTTTTGCGTACGGCACGAGGATGTCAACCATCGAACCCGAAATTCAGGGATGGATTTTGGGGTCTCACACGGTCGGCTTCTGCCCGAAGCGGATTCCCTCCGCCGATCATGACGATCGGAACCATGCTTCCGAGGGTCCATTCGACGCCTGGATCCATCCGGAGATGCACAGGCCCTTCAGCGTCCGTCGCATGACGTGAACGGTGCATCATCGAGGCATTCGATCCTGAAGTCGTCGAACAGGATCGTCTCGTCCTTCGTGGTCGACCAGCTCGAGCTGCCGCCGCCGAAGAACGTGCTGAAGTACATGCCGTCGATCGCGAACTCGTCCACATCGCGGAATCGCATGGATGTCGCCTCGAGGGCGAGCTTGCCGTCGAACCATCCGGTGATCGAACCGTCGTTCATTCCCGGAGTGTTGATCCGTATCTCATGGACAACCTCATGCCATTGTCCGGGCAGGAAGCTCGCAGCTGCTCCGCCCCGGGTCCACGGGAGATCCTCTCCGTAGTTCGCAGGTTGATCGGGATGATAGACGTACTGCACGGCCGCTCCCTCGCTTCGCCACATCATCCGTGCGCTCCATCCGTCCGTGCCGTCGGGAACGCCGCCGCCGGTGTTTCCCTCTCCTCCGATCAGCCCCGGCAGTTTGCCTCCGCGAACGAAGTCGAATCCCGTGCCGAATCGCATCCGGTATGAAAGACGGATGTGTTCATGCGAGCCGTCCAGCGCGACCTTCCACTGTGCGCCGGTTGCGGATGTGCCGTACTCGCCTTCGGGGTAGAGGATCGAAAGCGCCTTGTTGCCGCCATCGGTTTCCACGATGGAGACGCGTCCATCGTCAACACCCCCGGACCATGCCGGTGCATTCCAGTCTTCGGCCAGCATGTCCTCGTCGTAGGTTCCTTCGGATCGATGCTCCAGATCCTGGGCGAAGAGCAGCACCGTGCCCTGCGTCGAGCAGGACCCCCATTCGGCGACGACGTCGAGCAGATCCTCGACGCCGACGGTTCCGGAGCCGTCGATGTCCGCGGCGCATGGAGGCGTGCACGGTCCCCAGCCGGAGATCACCGTCAGGAGATCGTCGACGCCCACCACCGAGTCGTTGTTCAGATCGTGCGGACAGTCGATGTTCGAATGCGCCACGTCCGACATGCAGCAGATCAGAGCCGCGATGACGGCGAGGTTGCATGTCGATGCGTTGATTTCTCGGTGTCGCATGGTTCGTCTCCTCGTTCCACGCTACGACGGCTTCTTCGGCATCGTGGCATCGATGCCGAATTTCACATCGAATCGAGGCGCAGTCCACGGCACCGCCATCGTGTGGGTGATGCCGTATTTCCATTGTTCTTGTAATGCGTGTGGTAGGGGAATCTTTCTATAATGACGGCAATCCGAATCATGGTTGGTCTTGTCTGGGCAGCCGAATCGGCTGTGGGGTAGTTCGTGCCGATGCCGGCATGGAAGGTTGGCGGAATGAATCAGTCTCAGGATCGAAGCGGAAGCACGTTCGGGCGGTACGCGCTGCAGAAGGTGATCGGGCGAGGGGGGATGGGCGAGGTCTACGAGGCGATCGATACGACGCTCGGTCGTACCGTCGCCATCAAGATCCTTCGGCCGGAGGTCGCCGAGGACGAGGCTCGAAAGGCCCGATTTGACCGTGAAGCGAAGGCGCTGGCCGCGTTGCAGCATCCTGGGATCGTCACGATCCACGCGATCGAGTCGATCGATGGCGTCGATCTCATTGCCATGGAGTTCGTGGAGGGCCGCTTGCTCACCGAACTGATCCGATCCGAGCGTCCGATGTCCGTCGACCGCGTGCTCGAACTCGGGGTGCCGATCGCCGATGCGGTCGCCGCGGCGCACAGGCAGGGGATTCTTCATCGTGACATCAAACCTGACAACATCATCGTCGCCTCCGACGGAAGTGTGAAGGTGCTCGACTTCGGTCTGGCCAAGTTGAACGGACCCGAAGTCGAATCCGTCAATGCTGCAAACATGAATACGGTCATCGACCACGCCACCATGGAAGGCCGCATTCTCGGAACGATCGACTACATGTCACCGGAGCAGGCGCAGGGGCAGCCCACGACGCCCTCCACCGATGTCTTCTCGCTCGGAGTGGTGTTCTACGAGATGGCTGCAGGTGCTTCGCCCTTCTCGGGCGACAGTGCGATCTCGATGCTGTCGAGCATCATCAAGGATGATCCCCCCGGGATGCGGCATCTGAATGATCAGGTTCCACCCGAGCTCGAGCGGGTGGTGCGTCGCTGCCTGGAGAAATCCCCCGATCGCCGATGGCAGACGGCGATCGATGTCCGCAACGAGTTGGAGATCATCCAGCGTGAGCGGGATCAGGTCCAGGTGGCCAGGAATGCACAACTCTCCAAGGCTTCGCCGGCCGGCGACGGCAATCGTCCCGTCCAGAGATGGGTCTGGTTCAACGGCGGCTGGATAGCACTGGCTCTCATGGTCATGGTCGCCCTGTTCCTGTTCGTCTTCCCGGAATGGAGGGCTTCGGATCCACCGCCACCGTCAGCGCCTCCGGTGATGCAGCCACCCGTGGTTCAGCCGCCTTCGGGGATGTCGGATTCATTCTCCCTCCAAGCTCCTTCGGGATTCGATCTGTACTCGGTTCAGATATCACCGGATGGAAGAACGGTGGCGATGCGGACCATGGAGCAGGAATCGGACTCGAGTCCCGATCGGGAGAAGGTCCTTTCGACGTTCATCCACCTGCGGGCCCTCGACTCGTTCGAAACGATCCAGGTACCCGACTCCCGTGGTTCACTGCAGGGACGATTTTCTCCCAGTGGATCCGTCTTCGTATTCATCGTGGAGACCGGCAACCAGAATCTGCCGCTTCAGATCATGCGGCTGGACATGACGACGGATCTTCCTCCGATGCAGATCGGAACCGTCAGCAGGGCGATCTTCGGTGTCGGCTACGCTTCCGAGTATCCGCGCGGATTCACCTGGCTCGACGAGGACACGCTGCTCTTTGCGACCGAGAATCCGTACAACATTGTCCGAATCGATGCCCGGACGGGGCAGGAGATCGGACGTACCGAGCTCCGGTTCGAAGACGAAGTCGTCGCCCGCCCCATTCGCATGCTCGATTTCATGGGAGACGACCTGTTCCTGATGGGAACCGACATCTACGGCAAGGAAGGCTACGAGCAGGATCTCTATTGGGTGGATGCAGTGACCGGCGAGACGGGATTGCTCATTCCGCGGACGGCGATCGCCCAGTTGGCCGCCGACGACAGAATCGTCTACACCCGTGACACCACGCTCTTCGTGATCGACTACGACCCGATCAAGAGGATGGTGTCGGGTCTGGAACGCCCGCTGGTGTCGGGTCTTCGGACCATGAACACGTGGTCCGGAGGCAACTTCGACCTGAGCGAAAGCAACTCGCTGGTCTTCCTTCCCGGAGGGCTTCAGGGGGGAGAGCGGACGATCTGGCGATATGGAATGGATGGAGAGCTGGCGCAGCTCTCGTACAAGGAGCGTGCGCTCGAGGAGATGGTCAGCGTGAGTGGAGACGGGCGGACGCTGCTGGTGACGAACACCAACACGTCGAATGCGATGTGGAATCTCATGAAGGGGACCTTGTCACCTCCGCGCCTGAGACCGTTCGTGACACTGGCGGATCGGGACATCTTCAATCCGGTCCTCTCCTCGGACGGCTCCATGGCCGCGGCAAAGACCTACACATCCATACCGAAGCGGGAGGTCGGGATCCTCCTGTTCGACATGGCGAAGGACGACGAGTTCCGCACGCTGATGCAGTCCGAGCTCGAGGAGCTCACCCCGTTGGCGTTCAGCGACGATTCCGATGCACTGCTCTTCACCAGAAGGAAATGGGATACCCAGAATGCATACCTCGAAGTCGTCGGCCTCGAGGAGGGAGCCGTTTCCAGGAGATTGATTTCCGATCCGGCGATCTTCCGCAACGGAAGCTGGAGCCCGGGTGGCGACATGCTGGCGTACGTCAGCACCGAGTCCGGACAGCCTGAGGCGTGGGTTGGTCTGGATGGAGACGACGGGCTGAGCGGCGTGGTTCCTGTATCGAATGAAGCCACGCAGGGGGTCGTGTGGGTCAGCGCTCCGGATGGGGCCCTCTCGCTCAACTACTTCTCCGACATGACCGAGCTCTCACGCGCCGTTTCGATCGAAGGCGGTCGCATCGTGCTGGGGCCGTCAAGGAGCACGGGCCGAGTGCTCGAGTATGTGCTGGCGGGGGCAACCGCCCTCGATGGCAGCATGTACGTGATCCGCAAGGGCGAGAACGAGCGTCCGGCCCGCGAGGTGCAGATGGTCACGAATGTGCTGTCGAGATCGAAGTAGCCCTTTTTGTCA